>JAFGWM010000004.1 GCA_016937155.1 Deltaproteobacteria bacterium | reverse complement strand
TTTCACGGAAAATGAAAAAGAGTGGAAAAAACTAACCAAGGGTGGGTTGAAAGAGAGGAGGGGAAAGGGGGAAAAAACTAACCTGGGCGTGTAAGAAGAGAGGAGGGAAGAGGTGAAAAAAACTAACCTGGGTGGGTTGAAAGAGAGGAGGGAAGAGGTGAAAAAAACTAACCAAGGGTGAGTTGAAAGAGAGGAGGGGAAAGAGGGAAAAAACTAACCTAGGGTTGTTTGAAAGTTTTGTATTTGCAGGTCAGAAATGGTAAAAACTTTTTGGGTCATCTGACGCAGTTGGAGGGAGTTTATAAAATCTTGGTTGAGCGGATTAAATCTTCACAAGTGTATTACAAAAGTGAAATTGTGATTCCCTAGGCAGGATTGATTATAGCGAAGTTCAGCAGAAAACTGGAAGAAAAAATGGTATTTATCAAGGAAAAATGTTGGGTTATGATTTTTTATGAGTAAAGCCAGGTGCTCAGATACCTTTCACCGGTATCAGGAATTATTACAACAATTGTTTTTCCGTTGTTTTCCGGGTTTTTTCCCAGTTCCATAGCTGCTCGCATTGCAGCTCCTCCACTGATGCCGCATAAAATTCCATTTGTTTTAGCCAGCAGACGCGCTGTTTCACCTGCGTCTTCATCTTTTATTCTTATTACACCATCGAATGAATCAGTGTTGAGGATTTCAGGAATGAAACCTGCACCAATACCCTGAATTTTGTGGGGTCCTGAATTTTCACCTGATAATACAGCACTGCTATCAGGTTCCACAGCAAAAACTCTAATATCAGAATTGAACTGTTTGAGTGCTTCACCACAGCCTGTGATTGTTCCCCCGGTACCAACCCCGGCAACAAGGATATCAAGTCTGCCATCAGTATCATTCCATATTTCAACAGCAGTGGTGTGTCTGTGAACACCAGGATTTGCGGGATTGGAGAACTGGCCTAAAGAAAAATACTTTTCATTTTCAATGCAGAGCGATTCAGATTTATTTATCGCGCCTTTCATTCCTTCTGAACCAGGCGTAAGAACAAGTTCTGCCCCAAGAGCCTTCAGAAGTTTCCTTCGTTCGATGCTCATTGTATCCGGCATTATCAGAATACATTTCAGGCCTTTAACGGCGCATACCCAGGCTATACCAACCCCGGTATTACCACTTGTTGGCTCAACCACAGTAGTCTCAGATGATATACTTCCATCTTTTAAAGCCCCTTCTATCATTGCAAGAGCAATGCGATCTTTTACACTGGACAGTGGATTAAAATATTCAAGTTTGGCAATTATCCGGGATTTGACTTCATCATCCCAGGATAGAATTTCTACTAGGGGTGTATATCCCACCAATTCAGTCATGTCTTTTGCTATTTTGGGTCTTTTCCTGATTTGATCCATTTTTTTCTCCTTTACTAGATACCGTCCCCATCCATAAATCCACGATGAGATGGCTGCGCCTGAAGAACTTTTTCATCCTTTTTCACATCTCTGGTTATCCAGACATTTCCACCGATAACAGCATTTTCTCCAATGGTGACTCTTCCAAGAATAGTCGCCCCGCTGTATATAATCACATTATTTTCCACCACAGGATGCCGTAAAATACCTTTGATTGGGTTGCCTTCAGCATCCAGAGGGAAGCTTCTGGCGCCTAGAGTCACACCCTGATATATTCTTACTCCGGTGCCAATCACCGATGTTTCTCCAATCACAATTCCTGTTCCGTGATCCATGAAGAATCTTGGACCGATTGTTGCACCGGGATGAATATCTATCCCTGTTTTACTATGGGCAAGCTCGGATATTAGACGTGGAATTAACGGAACATCAAGTTTGTAAAGCTCGTGAGCTATCCTATGATTTGTCATGGCATGAATGGACGGATAACAGAAAATTGCTTCTCCAGGTGTCTTTGCAGCAGGATCCCCTTCCCAAGCAGCAATAACATCCTGCGCCAGTAACTTTCGTATTTCAGGAAGTCTGTCAATAAAATCTCTGGTAATTGAAACAGCCTGGGTGTTGCAGTCTGTACACGAGATTGATAATTCCTCAGCACACGCAAAACAGAACCCTCTTTTGATTTCAACAGCTAGTATATGGGCGATTTCGTCCAGCGTAGAGCCGGTATAATATTTCATTGTCTCAATATTGAGGTGGCTGTGATCGTAGTATCCTGGAAATAAAACAGATCTGAGAAGTTCTACTGCTCTACCCAGCCTTTCTCTTGATGGCATAGGGACATCATGGTTTGTTCTGTGATAGACACTTGAATAACTTTCCTCGAGACACAGTTTATCTGTTACTCTGCTTAAAAGACCATGTTCAAACGAAATCTCAAGATCCGGTGTCATTTCTTTCCATTCTCCAATATGTGCACGTCTATACACACAGGAAGCATTCTACCTCTTTTATTGAAGAATACAAGGTCCGAATTATGCTTTTTGTATTGGAAATGCTTATTGATTTTTCTGATACAAAAAATTCAGGTAGTGTGTATCAGCTTGCAAAGTAAAAAGTTTTTATGTAAAACAATCACTAATCTGAGAATTATTATGAAACCAGAACTATCATTAAAAAGATATTTTTTCCCAATACTGGTGGTAGTGTCTATATCATCACTGGGGCTTGTTTTTTGGCGGCAGTATGAGAGTCACGAAAAAAAACTTCTGGAATTAAAAACCAAAACCACCGCCAGACAATTGGCATTAAGACTGGAAGAGTACATTAAAATCCGAATAGAACTGGTATCCAGACTTCAACAGGCATGGATGAAAAGTTCAGTTCCTGACAAACAGGAGTTCTTCTCCACAGCAAAAAGAATTATCAAGGATTTTCCAGGACTTCTGGCTATCAACTGGATAGATAGAGAGGGATACATTAGGTGGGTCCATCCATTTGAACCCAACAAAAATGCTCTGGGGAAAAATCTTAAAAAGCATAAGAGTGCCAGAAAGTATTTTCTTGAATCTGTAAAATCAGGAAAAATTGTTGCGACCAGTCCTATTACTTTGTTGCAGGGAGGTAAGGGGTTTGCAGTTTATCTCCCAGTTGACACACCTGCCGGAAGGCAGGGGTATCTTAATGTTGTTTTCAGATTTGAATTACTGTTTTCCGGTGTTGTGGATAAAGAGCTATCCAGAGATTTCGTTATTAAAATTCATCATGTTGATGACAAGTTTACCCCTTCTGCTTCGAAAGGATGGTATGCCTTTAAAATTATTAATCAAAAGTGGCATCTCCATTTAGAACCCACTGAGGAACTGAAAGAACAGGATTTCAGCAAATGGGATGAGCTTGTTCTGGTTTTTGCCTTATTAGCAGGGCTTGTGCTGGGTTATATAGCTCTCAGGTACTATGACAAACATAATGCCCTCAGGGAGAGTGAGGAAAAACTCAGGCTGATCACTGAAAATGTGTCCGATGTCATATGGACATGTGATCCTGATTTAAAGTTTACATACATCAGCCCTTCAATTCAGCGTCTCAGGGGGTTCACAGTTAGTGAAGCCATGGAGGAAAATGTTGAGGACTCCATGCCGTCTGAATCTTTGCATAAACTGATGAAGTTAATCGAAGGCTTGCGACACAAGGAAAAAACGTTGAGACTTCCGGTGGATTTCTCAACGGGGGTGGAAATTAAGCAGTATCGCAAGGATGGATCTGTCATCTGGGTTCAGGTTACCGCCAGTGTGATGCGTGATGAAACAGGCGAACCAATTGGAATAGTTGGTGTCTCAAGGAATATCAGTGATATTGTAAATGCAAGAAACGAAAGCGAAGAGCTCAAGGAACAGCTTTATCAGAGCCAGAAGATGGAAGCTATCGGCCGGTTGAGTGGTGGAGTGGCACATGATTTCAATAATCTTCTTACTGCGATAATTGGTTACGGCAATCTTTTGTCTGATGAACTGTCAGACAAGCCGGAGATCAGAAAGGATGTTGATGAAATAATGCAGGCTGCACAGAGAGCTGCTCATCTTACAAGCCAGTTACTGGCATTCTCAAGAAAGCAGATTATATCTCCTGTCTATATTAAACCTGATATCGCCCTTGAACGAAGCCGAAATCTCCTTGAGCGAATAATCGGTGAGAATATCAACCTTGTGTTTAATAACGGAGCTCAGGGAGCTGGCATAATTATGGATAATGGCCAGTTTGATCAGATAATTGTAAACCTTGTGGTAAATGCAAGAGACGCATTTTCTGAAGAAGGTGGAAATATAATAATTGAAACTGATATTGTGGAGCTTGACAATAATCACAGAGTCTGGCTGGGAGATTTTACTCCGGGAAAATTTGTTAGGATTTCTGTAAGTGATGACGGATGTGGAATTCCAGAACCTGTTCTTAAGAAAATTTTTGAACCCTTTTTCACCACAAAGGGAGTTGGAAAAGGTACCGGTCTGGGGTTATCAACGGTTTATGGTATTGTAACCCAAAATAGCGGTCTTATTAACGCATACAGTGAAGAAGGAAAAGGGAGCGATTTCAGGGTTTATTTCCCCGTCAGTGAGGATGATTTAATTGCCCAAAGGGAGGACTCAGTTGTTGAGTCCGTGGAGGGTAATGGAGATATTGTTCTGGTTGAGGATGATGAAACTGTGAGAAAGGTTACAGCCAGAATTCTTCTGGAAATGGGATTTAATGTCGTTCAGTTCGCCGAACCAAGGAAGGCTTTGAAACACCTGCTTGACTGTAGTATTGGTACTGTACTCGTTACAGATATCGTAATGCCTGAAATGAGTGGTATTGAGCTTTTCAGAAAAATACGGATGGAACGCAAGGATATAAAAGCTGTCTTTACCAGCGGTCACAGTGAGGAAATTATTTCCAAACGGGGAGTACTTGACAAAGGGGCTGTTTTTATTTCAAAACCATATGATTTTAATGAGCTGGCTAAATTAATCAGAGATGCTATGGGGTAGAAGGTATTCTTTTAGCCCAGTTAATTTTTAAAAAAATTTATAATTTGAGTTTTTTAATTTTAGCTGCTTGAAATTTTACCGTTAAAATGGTTTTCTTATCTGGCCGGGTACTTTTTAGCACTGGTTTTTTTAACTGAAACAAAAAACCCTCCAATTAAGGCTGGGTGGAATTATTGGGCATAGGGCAAATGACAAACACTCCGGATCAACGAAAACATCCAAGATATGAATTAGAGGCTTATGTTGACTATACCGGTAGGGAATTTCTTCTCAATCGCAGAATATATGATATAAGTCTGGGTGGAATGAGATTACAGACCAGTGAACTTGAAGAAGAGGGAAGGGAAGTGGATCTTGTTATTTCTTTTCCTGATCTTGATGCAGTAATCGAACTGAAAGGTGAGGTCGCCTGGAAGAAAAATGATGAAGACCCTGAAATGGGTATCAGATTCAAAAATGTGGGAATCAAGGAACACAGATTATTGCAGGAATATTTAAAACGAATATCTTAAAACTGAGCCCTGAGTGTTTCAGGTTTTTACAAAAAGGTGTGATATGACAATACTGATAGAAAGTCTTTTGAGAACAACTCCTTTTTCCGAAACAGACAAGCAGACAATTCTTAAAGGCATAGTGCAGCTTTCCGAGGCAGATGGTATTATAGACCCGCGGGAGAGAGAATATCTTAAGAAATTCGTATCTGAGTTTATGCCTGATGTTGACCCTCTGGCTCCTGAGCTGTCGGGTGTAAAGGTTACTCCTCAGGAGGTAGCTGAGCTGTCTTCTGATGAAGTTGTAAAATGTTTTGCCGGCTTTCTTACAATTACAGCTTACTCTGATGAAGATTTTGCTGATTCAGAAAGAAAAATGATCAGCGGTCTGTTGGGGTCCAGATTAAGTCCCGAGGCACTCAGTGAAATTCAACGGGCTGTAAGACAGTTCCTGTACAGACGGGTGGTCTTTGCGTTTGCATTTAAAAATCATTATCTGCATCCTGATTTTGCCCGTGAGATGGCTCGCAGATTTGATATAAGCGATGATGATGCAATAGCAATTAATCAGGGAGTTTTCAGTGCACTAATGGCTATAAAGGCTCCCATGCAGGAAGTATCAGATGGGTGACAGACCTTCTTGGAAAGAAATAGACGCAAAAAAAGACAGAGGCGGGACAGGGGGAAAATCCCCTAGGGAGAGTTCCCGTAACAGGAGGAGTGGTGTCAGTAAGGCGGATCTTGAAAAACTTTTTTCAAGCGGGAAAGTGGGGGCTTTAGTCAGAGAAAAGGAAGAGGAGAAAAAAATCGAATCTGATTCTGACAAGGCTGTGGTTAACAAGGTTAAAAGAGCTCTGAGGATAGAAGACACCGATAAGTTTTTGTCAGCAGCTGAAAAAATAATTAAAGCTCATGGTGCTGTTGGTGACTTTGAATTTTTAGGAAGGTGCCTTGAATTAAGGAAAATCGAATATGTTTTAAGTGTGCTAAAAAGAATGCTTGAACTTCTTGAAAAAGATGAAAGACCCGAACGCTCAGGGGCAATAAAGGCTCTTTTAAATGTTGTCAGTGTTAAATTCGGTGATGAAGAGATTGAAGAGCTTGCGGGTAAAATAAAGGCGTATCTTTAATACCTCTCAGCCTATAGCTCATTTGTATAAATAAAATCATCGCTACCTTCAGTAACAGTAAAAACTATAATCGTGTTAGCGCGAATGGATTCATCTATTGAATTCCATGCCTGCTGCAGCACACTGATATGCTCCTGCCGGTCCGTTAGTACACTGAGAATCTGTTTTGACCAGGCATCCTCTGAACTCACGTTTTCGGTGCTCTGTAGAATTCCATCAAGTTTTCCCTCAAGCAGATCCTGAGCAGCTACTGGATCCATTTCGTTTTCACGTGGCCACGTCATGGCTCTGGTAACGCTGACTCCAACTTTCAATCCATCAACTTCAACGAGAATATCTGTTATTTTGCCTTCAATGTCATAGATTATCTCAGTTTCAGTTTTCAGAAGTGTGGCTAATTCGCATCGGGCAAGGATTTCATATGCAAAAACTTCTGACCATATTGAGCTGCCACCGGCATTTTCAGTAGTTGCGATTGTCTGTCCGCCAACGGTCAGGTAATCAAAATCGGATTCATCGTATGGATCATCTGAAAAATCAATGGTGTTGTAAACCAGAAGTGGTGTTGCACTCTGGATATCAACTATATCCAGAATACCGCATTCCCCGGTTATTAATCCGAATCCGTCAAGAGGCACTGTTACGGTATCCTCTGAACATCCCCCGTCAACTTCGGTAAATCCGGTATCGCATTCCCATTCACATGTTTCCGGTAAGCTCCATAATCCAGTTTCAGTCCAGGTGATTTGCACCTGAGTAATTATCGAAGTTGCATTTTCAGGAGCGATATCGTCACAGTCCACCATTTTAGAATTTATGCATTCTCCTTCTTCTGAAGTGAATTCATCGTCACAGATACATACAGGTTCTCCATCTATATCTTCGCAGTGTGCATTCTCTGTGCATTGAGCAAGAGCGCAGACATCTCCATTATTTGTAGTGTTGTTTGAATTATTTGTTTTGCTGGAATCATCGTCACAAGCGGAGAAAACAGCTGTGAGAGCAAATATCAGAGTAAAAGCAAATCTGAACATTCGATAGCCTCCAAATCAAGAGTACGGGTTAGGTTTTTTTTAAAATCGGAACTTTTTTACACTGAATAATATAGATCGGTTCTTCTGTTTTTAAAGAGATGATTTACACTATTGAGATTTTTATTGGCTGCTTTTGATATATCCATATCAACAATCTTCAGTTCCTGGCCATCCAGAGGACCACGGGCCAGCATTTCACCTCTGGGATCATATATTATACTTTCCCCGGTAAATGTAAGTGGTGAACCCCAGTTTTCAGTTCCGCACCTGTTGGCACTTATTGTAAATACCCCATTTTCAAGGCTTCTGGCAAACATTGCACGCTGACAATATGGCATAACCAGATTAACGGGATGAGCTATTATATCAGCTCCGGAAAGTGCGAGGGTTCTGGCACTTTCCGGAAAAACCCAGTCAAAACATATCATGATTCCCACATTGAAATCCGGTGTGCTAAAAACTTTGAAACCGGATTCTCCGGGTTCAAATACATCCTTTTCAAGTCCGAAAAGGTGGGATTTCTGATAGTTACCCACAAGAGTGGTTTTATCAGTAAGCATGGCACTGTTAAAAAACAATCCGTTTTTAAATTCCGGATAACCGGCAACGGTGTAGCCTCCAGTAACGGATGATACCTCTTTACAAAAAGCCAGTGTGAAATCGTTGAATTCTTCTGAACATACTCTGGAAAGAGAAGCCTTATCAGGAAAAGCGTAACCTGTGAGAATCATCTCAGGTAATACCAATAGATCTATTTTTTCGTCGGGTTTATGTGATTTGATGAATTCCAGAATATTTTCGGCATTCTTCCGGATTTCTCCAAGCATTGGTGTGTACTGGAGGTACCCTGCTTTCATTTCTAGTTCTCCCTTTTATATGCCGGATTTAAGAAGTTCAGCCTGTCTGTATGCTCTGAGATTTGAGATGAGATCCTCGATATCCCCATCCATGGCCCCTGGCAGGTTATGCCTAGTGAAGTTGATTCTATGATCAGTCACACGATCCTGAGGAAAATTATAGGTGCGGATTTTTTCACTTCTATCACCGCTTCCAACCATGCTTCTTCGCTCATCCCTTCTTGCAGCATCCTGCTTTTCTCTTTCAGCCTCAAGGAGTCGGGTTTTGAGAATCCTCATCGCTTTTGCCTTATTTTTATGCTGAGACTTTTCATCCTGACAGATTACAATCATACCTGTGGGAAGATGTGTTATTCTAACTGCACTGTCAGTTGTATTTACACTTTGACCACCGGGTCCGCCTGCTCTCATTACATCTATTCTGAGTTCCTTATCCTCAATTCGAAGATCAATGTCTTCAGCCTCAGGTAAAACAGCCACTGTAGCAGCACTTGTATGAATCCGTCCCTGACTCTCGGTACTGGGGACACGCTGAACTCTGTGCACACCACTTTCAAAGCGAAGGTTTGAAAATACATCATTACCTTTTATCATGGCAATGACTTCCTTGATACCGCCACTGCCTCCTGAAGCACTGGACGAGAGAACTTCAACCTTCCAGCCTTTTCTTTCAGCGTATCTTGAATACATTCTGAAAAGATCCCCTGCAAAAAGGGCCGCTTCTTCCCCACCGGTTCCCGCTCTGATTTCCAGCATGATGTTCTTTTCATCCATTGGATCTCTGGGCAGAAGCATTACTTTCATCTGGTCTTCCAGATCAAGAAGATGTTCTTTCAGTTCATCAACTTCCAGTTTTGCAAGCTCGCTCATTTCAGGATCCGGATCCCTTGCCATTTCTTGAGCGTCCTCCAGTTGTTTCATGGATTTAGTATAATCCTCCCAAGCCAGACTCAGTCCAAGAATATCGGATCTTTCCTTGCTTAATTTTGTGAGTCTTGCAAGGTCCGAGGTGACTTCAGGGGAGGCAAGAAGTTCTTCAAGTTCATTGAACCTTGCAACTACACCTTTAACTTTTTCCAGTATCTTTTCATTAGCCATTTGAAAGGTCCTTAGAGTGAAGGAATCTGTGAAAGATTGTCGTACAGCACTATTTCATCAGAGGGCTCCTCTTCAGGATGCTCCTCTCTGTAAAGTGTTCTTTTTAATGAAGCCAGAGCTATTTCAAGGATTTCTTCATCCGGTTCTCTGGTGGTCAGTCTCTGAAGCAGTAATCCTGGTGCCACCAGAGGCTTGAAAATAGCTTTGTCTCCATGTTTTCCACTGAGACGTATTAATTCATAGCCGATTCCTGCTATCGGAAACATAAGTGGCAGTTTTATTCCTACTTTAATGAGGTGATCAAGCCATTTGTTATCAACAATCTGATGTTTCAGGGTAATCAGAAAAACAAATATGCTGATAAAAAGTACCAGAAAAAGAAATGATGTACCGCATCGGGGGTGGTACCGGCTGCATTTCTTTGCATTATCCACTGTCAGATCAAGACCTTTCTCGTATGTGAAAATACTTTTATGCTCAGCTCCGTGATACATGAAAAGTCTTTTCATATCCTTAAAAAGTCCAATGGCCCAAAGATACAGGATTAGTATTGAGATTTTGAATACACCATCCAGAAGATGGAATTTCAGAGAAGAGGCCTTCAGTCCGAAAAGTGCAGTCAGAAAATGCGGCAGTATAACAAACAGTCCGAGTGCGAAAAGGATGCTTACACCAATCACGGCAACCATTGAACCGCCTGAAATTTCTTCCTCTTTTTCGTCGGGGTCTTCACTGTACCTGATCTGAAGATTGGCACTGAGGGTTATTGCTCCCATTCCGTTTACAAGGGTTTCTGCAAAGATTAGTATCCCGCGGATAAATGGGATTTTGTAAAGGGAAGGGGTTTTAAAAACAGTTTTCCACTTCTGTTCAGAGACTGCGATTTTACCGCCCGGAGTACGGCATGCCAGCACAAGGGCGTTGCGGGAGCGCATCATAACGCCCTCCATAACAGCCTGACCGCCCACTGCAAGGCTTTCCCGGTTATCAGAGTTTTTCATTTTATTGGAATTCTAGTTGGAAAGGCCATATTTCTTATTGAATTTTTCAACTCTACCGGCAGTTCTCATAACTTTAACCTTGCCTGTATAGAACGGATGGCACTCATTACAGATATCAACCTTGTAGTCACCGGTCACTGAAAAAGTTTCGAAAGTATTTCCACAGGCACATTCCACTTTTGCCTTGATATACAAAGGATGTGTATTTTTTTTCATAATATTACCTCTCAATTTACTGCGCTCACTCGCAGCAGGATTGAATGTATAGTTAATTAGAAGATTAAAATCAACATAAATCTCCACATATTGCAAGTTCATGAATAAAATCAGAAAATATTGGGAGTAATATGCCTTCTTATGTAATGTCTGTAGTGCAGATTCACTGCCAGAGCAAAAAGATGAGATCCAGGGTTTTTCAGTGCAGCTCTGTTCAGAACAGTTCGCTTCATGATACTTGAGATACTGAAAACTCTGGAATTCAGCCACCAGTACATTTCTGTAAGTTTTTCCGGTGCAATCTTTTCAGGTTTATGCACGCATGTTGTTCCATCATACATTTTGAAATCTTCATGAAGAAGCCGGCCATTTCTTTTAAATTCCTCAAAAAGTTCACTACCGGGCATTGGAGTCAGAATATAAAACCTTGGAATTGGTATTTTTGCTTTTTCAACAAATCTGAAAGTTTCAATTATTGATTCAACGGTATCACTGTCTGTACCGATCATCATTTCGGTACTTGGCATTATTCCAGCCTCAGTTATCTTTCGAAGCAACTCCTCATGTTCATTTACCTTAACCCATTTTTTATTTAGTTTATCAAGGCCCTCCTGGGTTATGCTTTCGAGACCGAAACTGAGGATCTCACATCCTGAGTCTGCAACAGTTTTTAACAGTTTATCATTTCTCGCCAGATTAAGACTGCATTGACTTGACCATTTCATCCCCAGAGGTTTGATTCGGGAAGCGAGTTCTTCAAGATATGAAGGATTCCCCACAATATTGTCATCAATCAGGTAAAACCGTTTGAACCCCAGCTCCTTAACCCTGTGAATGTCCCTCATAACATCATCCACTGGTCTGGTAATGTATCTACCCTTGTAAATACAGGCAATAGAACAGAAACTGCATAAGTGGGGGCAGCCTCGGCCTGCCTGAACGGGTAGCATATTTCCTATTGGTTTTTCAGTGAGAAGCTCATATCTGGGTAGAGGCAGATTATCCAGTGTGCTTACCGGGATATCATAAATGGGTTTGATTTTTCCAGTTAGTGTGTAGTCCTTTATTAGTTGAGGCCAGGAAATTTCAGCATCTCCTATCACAACAGAATCAATTTTTCTCTCAAGAAGCATCTGGGGTACCATGGAGGACATATATCCCCCCATAACCACCAGACGTCCCCTTTTCTGAAACTCATGAGCGATTTCCAGTCCTCTGAAAATAGCGTGTCCCATTGTTCCGATGGCTACGATATCACATGGTTCATCGAAATCAATTTCATCAACCACTTCGATAATTACTTTTATATCCCAGTTATCTGGAGTCATCGCAGCCAGAAGAGGAAAGACCAGTCCTGGAAGATGAATTTTTTTCTGTTTGCAGAGTCCCTTACCTCCGGTCTGATACTGGGTTGGCTGAATAAAAATAACTTTAGGCATTTTTCAGTGCCTCTTTGTATTTCTTTTTATACTGTTTATGCACTGCCCAGCTTCCTTTCAGCATTTTATAAAGCATTTTCGGGGAATATCTCAAATGATTCTTTATCACAGATGGTCTGAAAAGAATTCTTTCATAAGCTTTGATAATACACTGGTAGTACTCAGCAACCGACATTTTTTCAGGAGTAATGGCAACATGGGCAAGATCCCATTTTGGATAATCACCTGGATGAATTAAAAGCTTATTTTTGTCTACCTGATAACCTGTTCCAGGTATAGGTGTCAGTGGCTGAAGATTAACATATTTTACATCAAGTTCTATGAGCTTCTCAACAAGTCTGTCAAAGTCCTTATGACCCCATTCCGGTGGCAGAATAACGGTTGCATAGCAGTCGATTCCCAGGGAATTCAAAATCTGCATGGCTTTTTCATTTGTTAATGGATCTGTCATCTTATTGTATTTTTCAAGTTCGTCGGGATCAAAACTTTCAAATCCAACTATAACAGTTCTCAGACCAAGTTCTTTAAACCGGGAAATAAGTTCAACGTGAGCAACAATGAAATCAGATCTGCCATAAATGAGGAAACTTTTTTTGATATTTCTTGCCAAAAGCCCATCCATGAATTGCTCAAGTCTGGAAGGGCTGACAAGAAAATCATCATCAACAATATATATTTCCTTTTCTTCTATTGTCTCCAGTTCATCAAGTACATCCTCTATCGGTCTCTGGGCGAAATTATCAGAGGTGATTATTCTGCAAAAACAGAAATTACAACTGTATGGACATCCAAAGGCTGTTTTTAAAAGAGCAACTTTATCGTGAAATATGTAAAAATAATGTTTTCTATATCTGGACACAAGGGTTCTGTCCGGATGAGGAAAGGAGAAATCAAACTCCGGTAGATTTTCTACGGCTTCCCTTGGTCGGAAAACACCGGGGGGTAAACTCTCATTATATTTGATATGTCTTATGAGTGCCGGAAAGGCAGTTACTGCATTTCTAACCACTCTGAAATCAATTGAAATATCGTCAAGATCTGCCGGGTTAACCTCAAGATGAACCCCCCCCGCCACGGTGACAATTGATGGATTGATGGATTTAGCAATGGTGCAGTATTCTTTCATCTGCAGTACGTTTGTGATATACCCGGTTACGCAGAGCATATCCGGAGCAAATTTTCTGATGAAATATTCAGGGGAGCGTTTCTCCAGAATAAAATCAATTATTTGAACTTCATCGTCTTTTTCGACTGTGGCGCCAAGAACCTCCAGTTCAAGCGGCTCAACCACCATCACATGCTGAAGCCCGATTGTTTCTTTGGGAGGACTCGGACGGAACATAAGGATTTTCATTAATCATTCTCCCCTGGAAATACATGATACCTGTCAGGTGTATTACGATATTCCAGCCATGGTTTTGCTATTCTAAAAAGCCACCTGAAAAGCACTCCGGGGTGATACCCGAACATATAAAGGGGCTGGCACAATCCTCCCAGCCTTAATTTGGGTGTTTCAGCTGTCTGTCCCATGTCCAGATAGGATGCATCACCCAAAGCGTACTGCTGTACCACATCGGATGTGATATTGAAGTATAAATCATACTTGTGAAGAACGCTGTAATCAACTCCTCCCATAAAAAAATCAAATTCATCATTGTTTTCCAGTGAGCAGTGAAATGCCAGAGGCGAATTCTGTTCATCGAAAATTACCCTGAGAGAAAATGGAGCAGGAAGGTTTTTAAAAAAGTCAAAGGAGAGTTTTTCCAGTTTAGCTTCGGATTTTTCAAAAACCTGAAGGTACAGCCTGTACATATCATGAGTAAAGTCAGCACACCGGATGGACTGTAACTTCAGACTCTTCATTTTTTCGGCACTGAGACGTATTCTTCTTCTGTAGTCACTTCTTAATGAAGTCAGGTAATGATCTGCGGAGTTGAAGGTTTTTTTGAGCAAAACGGTGGGAAGTGTTTTGCCCCAGACAGACCCTGAGGGATGATTTAATTTTTCAGGAAAATTGAGCCCCAGAATGAATCCTTTCTCGCATCTGATAATCTCCGATAAAAGTGATTTTCTGGCCTCATTTGTTTTGGCTGCAACCCCTTCCACTCCTACACTGGCAGGAATGCCAATCACATTCATTGATAAAGGACTCGGGATACCTGCGTAGGTAAAAACATTCAGTTTAAGAGTGTATACGATGGCCCATGCTTCAAGTGAATCCCCATTATAAAGCTCGTAATATCTTTGACTGCAAGGATTGTATTCATGGCAGTGACTGATGAATTCTTTTTTCTGGTAATACCGCTTTGCAATTTTATCCCAATCCGGGCTTAGCAGATCAACATGGTTTACAATATTCAGAAAATGGCTCACAGGCCCTCCTCAAACACGGCATATCTTCTGTAAGGTTCGAGTTTTTTACCAAAAGCATTTTCCAGAAGCCTTAAGGTCATACCTATACTTGCAGAGTTTTCCTCGAAAATGAATCCACCTTCGGTGAATTTAAAACCGTCCCTACGGAGGCTTTTTGCGAGATCGGTCACCATCAATTCAACAACACCGGTTCTTCTGAATTCCTTTTTAACTGCTATTTCAGTGAACCGGGCAGTTTTAATTTTAGGTCCGAATTTGAATTTCATCAGGTGTTTGGGTCCAAGATCCTCAATACCGGTAGCAAGTTCATTGAAATCCGGATACCATAAAAGAAAGCCAATGACTTCTCCTTTGTATTCTGCAAAAATAAGATTCTGTTCTTTGATGAAAAAACGGAAAGGATGGAAAAGTTCGTAATCCTCCTCCCATGTTCTGTCAGACCAGTAGATATGATCCCTGAAATTAATATTATTTAAGTAGGTGTACAGTTTAACATCTCTTCGGAGATGTTTTTTTTCTAAATGCCTGATACGGAAGTCTTTAATTGAATCTGTCATTTTACCGGCATCCAGAAGATTATAGAATGCAGAATTGTCAAACCGGAAACTGACCATTTTTTGCTTCTTCAGGTCCTTGAAATAATCCGGATACCACGGCGGGGAGTAAGGAAGTCCGAAAAGTGGTGGTTTATCAAAGTTATCTTCAAGGAATCCTGCTGCATAGTTTAGGTGTCCACAAAGACCGAAAACAATTTTTTTACACTCGGGGAAAAGAAGTTTTGCTTTGTGAATAACAGGTTCAGTCAGATTGGGTAAACCCCAGTGAGCTTCAAAAAATGCTACCTGAACGTACTGAGGGAGATTTCTGTCATGTATCAGAGAAAGTCTCCCTGCTGTATAACTTCCATCTCTGATCAGAAAGTTGAAAATTTTTGCGTGGTTGAAAAATGCTGATTTCTTTTTAGTAAGCATTCCAACAATGGAGTCTTCAGTGTTTCTGGCTGCAGGAATATTCTCGTAAATGGATGAAAATACTCTGTTGAATTCCTTAAAATCTCTTGATGATTCAACTCTTTGCAGATGGATCATTAGTTCTCCTTATATAAAATATTCAGAGGCCTTTTCAAAACCAAGAAATGTTGTGTAAGAAGATGCGCAGTAGCTCCCGGCATGACCAAATGCGAGAATCATTCCCTCATGGGCTTCAGGTAGAGTTATATCAGTGGCAAAGAAATCACGGGAGTATGTGGAACAACCGAAAATATGAGTGTTTTTAGTTTTTTTGTCTGGTGTTTCACTCAGAACAGTTACCGGATGATAAGCGTCATCAGGGTACATTAGAGGCCTGGTGAATTGTGCAGTTGATGCGTTGACTCCCACAAACTGATCGCAGTTTCTATTTTTAACATCAGTCACCTGTACGACAAACCAGGCACTCTGACCGCCAATAATCCTTCCAGGCTCAAGGATGAGTAGAATCTCTTCCCCTCTGCTTTCAGATACTGCTTTCATTATTGAGGACACAGCTTTTCCATATTCCGCAAAATCAAATATGTTTCCATCGGGTGTTTCGACTCCAAAGCCGCCTCCGAAGTCCAGATATTTAAGATGTGGAAAAAGGGAACTCAGTTCAGCTATGTGGTTATAGCACTGTCGATAGTAATCTATATCAAGAATATCTGTTCCCAGATACAAATGAAGCCCTTCTATATCAGTGTCTCCGGAAAGGGATTTAATCTCATCAAGTGTCAATCCAAGACGGCTGGATTTTCCAAGAAAATAACCCCCACGGGTCTTTACCGGGTTTACAAGATCGCCTATGTTACAGCGAATTCCCAAAGGGGATTTGGGAAACAGTGATTTCCACTTTTTTACCTGTGAAATACTATCCAGATTAATGTATGCTCCTGATTCATGAACCTGTTTCATGGATGCTTCGGACATTCCCGATGATGTGAAAACCATCTGATGTCCTTTAAACCCACATTTATGGGCTATATCCATGTGCCCTTTGGAGTTGATGAAAATTCCCAGACCATTGTCTTTTACAATATTGAGAAACCCGGGGGTGGCATTTGCCATTGATGCAAATGTAATTAGCTTCTTTTCCCAGGGAATTTGAGTGAACTGCTTGCAGTTATTCGCAATTTCAGAAGAATCATAAACATAAAAGGGGTTTGAATCTCTTTGTGCTATCTCAAGAATTTTTTTTTTAATTATCTCATTCATTGCTGTGATGTGGAAGGTTGGAAACTTCCTAATCTCCTTCTGTTTCTGTTTCTTCTTTTCCCGAGGCGTCCATGATTGCCTCTAAGATGGTTCCAAGACGCTTCAGTCCTAAAATTACATGACCCTGATTGCCAAGGATATCATCAATAATCAAAGCAATAGGTCGCTTTTTCACAGGTGACCACCGAAGTTTTTCTTCCAGCAGGGCAATTCCGGCACTGTCAGCCAGAAAATCTCCGAAGATTTTAACTTCCTGAAACATCCTTCCTTCTGTAGTTGAAACGGCGGCCTGAACAAATCCTATGTAGTCTTCAATCAGCCGTGAAAATGTGAGTTCACTGTTTTCTGAGGTTGGTTTGTCTATAGTAACCCGGGATTTGAGTCCGGCAATCCTTTCCCTGTCAAGCCACTTCCATGTGGATTCAACCACCTTATAGCGCTCCCACCTCATTTTAAGACTGATAATTTCGGCCATGGTCTGATCCCACTGTGGAAAAGTAGAATCATCAAGAATCTCAGTGATGGCAATGGGTTTCCTTGTAAAAGCTTCATCGGAGAGAGCTGGATATGCATTTGTGCCTTCAGGTAGTTTGAGGGAACTGTTCATTCCTAGCCAGCATTCACAAACAGCCGTTTTTTCAGTAATTTCAAAGCCAACACCGCCAACTTCATAACCACGTTTTGTGAGGACATCTGCAGCTGCGAGACTCAGGCTGAGTCCTTCCGTACGGAAGGCGCTAAGCATAATATCATTAAGGATTTTTGGAACACTCCTTATTGTCTGTGCTTTAAGGTATTTTGAATATTCAGGCAGGATAAAGGTTATAAAAACACTTCCCTTATCCATAAAAACAGCCTGACCGCCACTTAGCCTTCTTAATACCGGATACTTCCATGCTTCCTCTTTGAGGGTGGATGCTTCATTCTGGTATCGTCCGAGCAGAATTGCCGGCTCACTGATGGTGTTTATGATAAGAGTAGGGTGAAACTCTGAATTTCCCCGTTCAAATGTTGTAAAAAGATGAAGTTCCCCTGCAAGTGCCTCTGCAAGAGTTGTCTCAGGCTCCTTCAGAAAATTTATCTGATACCCGTTTTCTTGCTCTACTGCTCCAGTGATTATTCTCACGTTTTTCTCCAGATTAATTTTTTTTAGTTATTGTAATTCTGTACCAAAAATCTCATCTATTTTATGGTAAGAATTTTCAGCGTCAACGGAAGAGTTTGAGGAATTAGTCAGTATTCTGAGAATTTTTCCAGATGAGCACCCATCAGGACAAGACAACCTATATGGTTTGTCCATTACAAGAGCCCTATCTTTTGGCATTTCAGCAAATGCTGATTTTTCAGTGTTTATAATTATTCGTCCCGAGAGTAAGAGAAGAACTTCCTTTCCGGCAGGTTTGTAAAAGGGTGTTTTCTTTTGCCCTCTCACTGGTGACAGGATCTGAAAATCAACTCCATCAATGGAAGATAGTAACTGTTTTTTAAGACTGCTTAGTGTATTCACTTCCTACCTCCGGTATGAAAGATATATTACTTAAATATTTGTTACTTTCCAGTTTTTAATTGAAATTAAGAGATAAACTCATAACTTATGGAAATTTAATCGAAAAAACTTTCATCTGAGAATAGGAAAAATTACAGTGACTTTCCCGCTTGTACACTGATCTTTCTTGATCCTGAAACTGTTCAGGAGTTTTGTGAACATAGCCTCAATTAAAGAATTTTTTTCAAATACCGGGTGAAGAATTTTTACTTTTCCTTCTGAAGATTCAAGCACTATTTTTGAAATAGCATCGTCATACCAGGAAATGAAATTTACCAGTTTAGTTATTCCTGGAATAAGTTGTTTCCAGCTTTCCTTTTTTGTGGGATTGATTGTAAACTGGTCACCGCTGCTGAAGAGTAATTTGTTATTCCACAGTTTTTGTAACCGTTTTATTATAAACTTAAACTGACTGAAAAAAATAGATTTTTTTAAAATTGGACATTTCCCGATAAGAGAATTCAGGTCTGGAAAAACGGGTGTAGAATTTAATTGATCAAGAAGGAAAAATCTGGCGAGCAATGGTAAAAAAATATGTGCTTCATCAACAGATGTTTTATGGCAGCCCTCTATCCATATTTTTCTGGAATCTTTTTTGAAGCCCTTACTGTCGCAGAGCCAGGTATAATAATTTAACAGATATTTTTTTCTTCGATGTTTGAAAGGAACACCTTTTTTTAGAACAGACCTAGCTTCGTCGCATCTACTGTCAGACAGCAACAGACTGGTAAAATCTGCTATATAATATCTTATATCCGGTACTTTTCTGTAAGTTATCAATCTGTAAAATATAGGGATTGCTCTACTTCCATGAAGAACAGCAGTATAGTAAGCATATCTTTCCAGTATAGCAGGGTTAACTCTTTTTCTTTTCACAAGGTACTCAAGATGAAACAGACTTTCCTTCTGATAGTTGGCTATTTCCAGTTTCTTTTTTCGGTATTCTATAATGTCTTCACGTTTTGCATCTGATCCTGGTGGAACAGATATCGCTGCACTTGACGTACTGGCAGTTCTCCAAAGCAGAACTGCCAGAAAATATCTCTCTTTTGCTGCTCTTTTTTCTGAATAAATAACCGTCTTATATCTTTGTCTGTCTATTGTTCTGTCATGAAGATTCAGATTCTCGGTATAGGAGATTCCGAGTAGAGATTTAGGTAAGATTGAGAAATCCATTGTCTTTATTGGAGCATAAGAAAACTGTGTGGAAGTGGATTTCGTACAATCAGGAATATTCTTCCTGATGGGTTTTTTATCAGGAACAGTTCTTCCAGTATTTTTACTGTTTTCTTCGGTACACCCGAACAACAGTATGAAATAAAACAAAATTCCTTTTAAAAAAAAATCTCGCATAAGATACCAAAATTCCAATCAACTGAGCGCATTCTACAATAAACAGAATAATCATACAAGATCAACCACCCTCCTGGGTTAAGTTTATAAAATGTTGTATAAATTCCTTTGGGTTTTACTCCCTGGCCTGATTTTTTGT
>JAFGWM010000028.1 GCA_016937155.1 Deltaproteobacteria bacterium | reverse complement strand
TTTGGTTCCAGATAGGTGAGAAATTGCCCATGGAACATCTCCATACAAAATTATCCTGAGAAAAGAAAATTTGTTTCACGGAAAATGGAAAAGAGTGAAAAAAATTAACCTGGGTGGTTTGAAAGAGAGACGGGAAAAGAGTGGGAAAAACTAACCTGGGTGGGTTGAAAGAGAGACGGGAAAAGAGTGAAAAAAATTAACCTGGGTGGGTTGAAAGAGAGACGGGAAAAGAGTGGAAAAAATTAACCTGGGTGGGTTGAACTGTCTTTTGGTGAAAGGATAGGAAAAATTATAAGTATGTAAAGAGTGTGTTTTATCCCATGGCGGTTTGAATTTATATAAAACCTTGAAGGTTATGATGAAAACGATTATTCAGGAGATAGAATCCGCAGTTTCGGGGGTACAATCCATACCACGGGAGAAATGTTATGAAAAAAGTTTTATTGTTTATTACTCTGTCAGCGCTGATTTTTTCCTGCTCCTCAGGAGTTGATAATGTGCCATTAAACAAAAAACATGGAATGATTCTGGGTAAGGGTGCAGCCTCCTCAGTGGATGTGACAAATGAACGTGCAAGGGTTATTCATTACTCTCCTTCGGGACTGCAGCAAAAAGTTGAATCACTTATCATCACCTTCAGTAACGGAATAAAACCTCTGGATGTCATTGATGAGAATGGATTTAAACCTGTAAAACTGATTCCTGATGCACCCTATGTGGCCCGGTGGATTGGGGTTGATACAATAGAGGTTTTTTTCCCAAAAGGTCTTGTTGGGGCTACAGAGTATCAGGTGGTTTTTAAACCCGAAATGCTTGGAAAACCCGGAGAAAAAGTTGATGGTGCGGTGTCATGGAAGTTTGAAACTCCAAGACCAACAGTAACTTACTGTTATCCCGAAAGGGGATCCGAAAGTAAAAGCGGACTTTTGCTGCCCGATGGAAAAATTCAACTTACTTTTTCTCAGGATGTTTCAGATAAGGAATTGAATAATTTTATTTCTCTATCATCGGGAGGGAAAAAAAGCAGCTTCAGACTCCAGTATCAGAAATATATGACTAAAAATTCGCAGGGGGAAAAACTTGAGCGAATAAATAAATCAGTGGTCAGAATCATTCCTGATAAGATTTTTAATGATGGTGCCCTTGTAAGTATTGATGTGTCTGAAGGTATTTCCCCCCTTGAAGGTTCATTAAAATCGCAAAAACCTCACAAGTGCAGTTTCAGAGTGATTTCCCCTGTAAGATTCAGGTTTGAGCATGGTGGAACCCTCATTACTGATAATACAAAAATTCCTTCGGATCGGATGCTGAGTTCAAGTCCTGTGAGGATTGTTGCATCTGAATATGTTCATTTATCACAGATTTCCAGAGCAGTCAGACTGAATGGCAGGAAAGTTGTTTTCAGCAATGTGGGGGATAACTGCAATACGCCCAAGGACCCGTGTTCGAGATATTTTTATATGAAACAGAGCTTTCCACCGGACAAAAAATTCGTATTTCTAATGGAGGGTGAGATTTCAGATGTTAACGGGAAATCCTGGCGGGGGAGGAAGAGAGTCCGGTTCTCCACTTTAAGGATTCCCAAACTGATTCATCTTCCATACGGGGAGGAGGGATTTATAGGTTCTGATAAGTCATACACTGTGGGAGCAGTTAATCTGCGTAAGGTGGTGGTCAACAGTCTGAAGATTAGTGAATCCCAGTTTGTGAAGTCTCTTTATTGTATGAGGGACAAGGGTTTCACTGATAGAAAATGTCTGACATCATTGCTTGGAAAGAGTTATATGCCATCCCTGAATGTTAACTGGGAGGGGCAGTTCAAATGGCAGTCCAGACGTACTCTGAAATATCCTGGTGGAATAAACACTCTCAAAAAGCGAAATATTAAATTCGCTCCCGGTAGCCATCTGGTGGTTTTCAGTTCTCCTGAATTTTCCAGAATGGAGTTTTCAAATAATGAATATATAAGGCTTATCAACGTTACTCCATGGGTTATTAAAGCCAGAATTTCAAAGGATAATGCTTTTATTCTGGTCTATGGCATTAAAAATGCGATGAGTCCCGGCAAAGTAACTATCAGATTTTATGATAAAAACGGCGAACTTATTCAATCCGGTATAACCAGTCAGGATGGGCATCTCCTTTTACAGAGGAAAGTTTCAGGTGCTGTCTGGGGAAAAATCTATACGGTAACTGCGTCAAAGGGAGATATTTGGACATATCATACTCCGTTTGACTCCAATGAAACATATTTCAGTGATCACTCGTGCCGCAGACATGATGATAAATGGTATGAGAGCAATGAAGGGGACACCGAGACTGCTGACAGAGACTGGAGCTATGGAATTGCAAGTACAGCTTTTGTCTCAACTGAGAGGGATTTGTATAAACCTTCCGAGCAAATCTATTTTCACGGTGTTGCAAGGGCCTTTCGGGACAGAATAATTCAGAAGCATCCATCCGAGGTTAAAATTGAGATCAGAGGGCGATCCGGGGATGTCTGGTTTACCACCCGACTTAAAACTGACGAATTTGGTGTTTTCCTGGGAAAAACTCTAATACCCGGTAATATTTCACTTGGAAGACAGACTATTATCGCAAGGGTAAAAAATGTAATTGTAGGCAGGTTCAGTTTCAATGTAAAAAATTATCGTCCACCGGAGATAGAAGCTTTTTCGATAGGAGGAAAATATCATACTGTCTATGATGAATTACCTGCTCCCGGTGTATTTGTAAGATATTTCAGCGGTGGTCAGTTGCCCGATGCAAGAGTTAACTATACATGGACATCAAGATGCTCACCGGTGGATTACTTCGGAAAGAATGCAGGTTATCATGCCGGGTATGTATGGGATGGGATAGAAAATGGATGTTATGTGAAGCAACATGGAGAAAGCCAGACAGACTCAGGTGGAAGATTTATACTGAAAACAATGGATAAAAAAAGACTGAGGAGTCTTTTTCCACTTGCTGTAAATACTGTATTTGAAGTTTTCTCCCCGAGTTTTTCCACTGCTGTGACTTCCAGTTGGAATTATCTTATGCCAGGTGAATATATACCGGCATTCAAAAAGGAAAAGACGAATTCCCGCATAATAACAAGGAAAATAAGGCTTTTAAATTACTCAGGTAAAAGAGGAAGCGGTATTGTAAATGTTGAGCTGCATCATACCAGGAAAATAAAGGATAGAGCTTTAGGAACATACAAAATGGTAGTGCGTCCGGTTTTTACCTCCAGTTTAGATGTTAGTCTCAGCAAGGACTCCAGAGTTGTAATTCCTCTAAAGAATGCAAAATTTGGTGATCGTTATGTGATCACATACGATTTCGTTGATTCAAAAAACCGGAAATCAAGAACATGGGAACTGGTTACCATTGTCAAAGATCCCTTAGAGGATGCTTCCGGAAGTAGTTCCAGAGTCAACAAGAAGGAAGAAATCAAACCTCTTTCCATAGGTTTTGACAAGGAAGAATATGCAACAGGTGAAAAAATAAAGACTGAAGTAAAAAAAGGAATACCCCTTAGAAACGTCTGGCTTTTTATTGAACATGAAAAAATATTCAAGGCTGTTCCACTTAAGTTCAGGGGAAATAAATCTGTAGTTACACTTGATGCCCTGAAAGACTATGAGGGGGATATAACTGTAAGCCTTTTTGGAATAACAAAAGAAAAGAAAAATCCCTACTACCTGTCCAGTGAAGCTGTTTCAGAAAAACTGCTGGTTTATGATCCCGGGAAAAAAATTTCACTGTCTATGAGAACTGATAAGTCCGGTTATGCTCCGGGGGCTTATGTCAGGCTCAGGATAAAAGTTACGGATGTTCACGGAAAAGGGGTAAAAAGTGAAGCTGTTGTCATGGCAGTGGATGAGAGTGTTCTGAAACTCACCGGATATTATCAGAAGGATATTATTTCCTATATTACATGGAATACTTCGCGCAACATGCAGATTTCATCCAATGCAAACAGATTCAATAAACTGGATATGCCGAAACTTTTCCTTTCTCCATTCACACTGATGGGTTGTGGATACGGTATGGGAGGAGGAGGCAGTATGGGATATGGTTCATTTGGAAGAAGTCGGGTTATGCGCAGATCAATGGGATTTGTGCGTCAGGGTAACAAGAAAAATGTTCCTCCACGAAATATCCCGAGAAAGGATTTCAGAACTGCTGCGTGGCATGGAAAAATAGCTACGGACTCAGAGGGAAATGGAGAAGTTAAATTTAAACTTCCTGATAATCTGACAGCCTTCAGAATAATGGGTTTTGTGGTTGATAAGGGAATCAGGACAGTTTCAGGTTCTGGAAGAATCACAGTCAGTGCTCCGGTTATGGCTTATCCGCTTCTTCCCAGATTTGTGCGAAAGGGTGACAGCTTCAGAGGAGGTGTAAGTATTTACAATAATACTTCCGAAAAACGCAGTTTTGATGTTTCCGTGAAAACCACATCTGATCACCTTGGGACTGTAAATGTCCGTCCACGAAGCATAACCATTAAACCAGGGAGTCAGGAATCAGTTTTATATGATTTTAAGGGAAACAACGTAGGGACAACTGATATCCTTTTTTCAGTACGGGGAAAGGAATTCAGCGATGAACTTCAGAGAACTCTTTCAGTTGAAGAAACACTTATTTCTGAAACGGTATCCGGAGCCGGAATGACAGGGAAAACCAGTACAATTGGTATTGGAGCACTAAAAAAGGCCAGATTCGACAAGGGGGATCTTGAAATAACAGTCACTTCCACAATTACCGGAGGCGCAAGACATGGAATGGAGCAGTTGATAAAATATCCTTATGGTTGTCTGGAACAGACTTCTTCAAGACTGCTTCCACTCACATCAGTGATAAGGATGAAAAATAACATGGGTCTTAAACTGAAAAAGGATCCGGTTAAATTTGCAGAATCAGGTGTAAAAAGAATTTTCTCAATGCAGAACGTCGATGGTGGATTCGGGTACTGGCCAGGAACCGGAAGCCGTTTCTGGACAACTTCTTATGCGCTGATTGTCCTTGGGTATGTTAAGAAAGCAAATATTAAAGTTCCTAAAAAGGGTTTAAATGATGCTTTATCCTTTTTGGAGAGTGGTGTACTGGATGCCATGGATAGTGCAAGTAATTATTCATATACAGACCGTGCCTTTGCTGCTCATGCTCTTGCAATGCACGGACGGAAGTTGAAAAACCTAGCTGAAAATCTTTTTCAGAAAAGGAAATATGCGCCAATATTTGCCCGGGCACTGGCCATTAAATACCTGGTAAAAAGCAACTTTGATAAGAAAAAAACTGCCTTGATGGTAAAAGAACTCATGAATTCACTGAAGGTTGAATCGGAGTATGCATATGTTAATACTACTTATGGCAACCTTTGGAATTACTATATGACATCCCCGGTGAGAACCACCGCTATGGTTCTTTCAGCTGTTTTAGACGCCCAACCACAAAATCCGATGGCACTCAAAATGGTTAAATATCTGGTGCAGGGAAGGCAGAGAACTGATTTCAGAAACACTCAGGAGGCAGCGTGGTCTTTGATGGCTATCCTGGATTATTCTGATAAATTTGAAAAAGTTACTCCATCATACAAGGCAACCGTTAAGCTGGGAAAGGAAATTGTTTTTTCAGAAAACATCTCCAGGAGAACATTTACTCCCCTGAGCCGCAGGATTAAATTAAAATCCATTGCTTCAAGTCTGAGAAAGTCAGGAACCTCACTTTCCTTTACAAAAAACGGAACAGGTTGGCTATATTACACCGCCCGTTTAAATTATTTCAGAAAGAAAGAACTGTCCACTGCATTGAGTCAGGGGATGGATATTAAAAGAGAAATTATTTATCTCAGTAATGCAGGTAAAGTTCTCAGCAAGGGCTCCAGAGTCAGAAGAGGCACTGTTGCCGTGGTTGTCCTGACTGTCAGCACTGATAAAAACCGGTACTATACCGTTATTGATGATCCTGTAGCATCTGGCTTTGAGGCTATTGATACAACACTTGCAAATTCATCCCCTGCACTGCGGAGTTTAAATATCTCACATGCTGATTCTTATGATCATCGTGAACTCAGGGATTCAAAAACACTTTTCTTCATTGATAAAATGCCATCTGGAAAACACAAATATTTTTACCTGGTGAGAGCAGTGACTCCAGGCAGTTTTAAAATACCAGGTGCTAAAATCAGTGAAATGTATACTCCCGAAGTCTTTGGAATTTCCAGTCCCGACAGAGCAGTCATTTCTGAATAACTGCTTCAGGGTAAAAACTCAGTTCTTTTTGAGATTGACAAGCAATTAGATATGTGGGGATATTCTATGCACTCGAAATTTATGCATAGAGGCTTTGAAATGGTTAGAGCATTGTCATTTTTCCTTGTTTTTTCATATACAGCAGTAGCTCAGGCGTCAAAATGTCCCTTGGGGAGCAGATGGGATAAGAAGACTCTGAGGTGCCGGAAAAAAAATACCAACCGAAGGGTCAGAAGGGAAGGTGTTGAAATGGTAAAAGTCTCCCCAGGGGATTTTACTATGGGGTGGCCTGCAAAAAATCATAAGAACAGAGGATATTTCCCTAAGGTAAAAGTTAAAATTACAAAAGCTTATTATATTTCAGTTCATGAGATTACTCAGAAGCTTTATAAGAAAATTATGGGTTCAAATCCTTCCTTTAATCAGACCTGTGGAGATAAATGTCCCGTTGAAAATGTAACGTTTATAGATGCAGTGAAGTTTTGTAATAAACTCAGTAAAAAATACAAATTCAGTGAGTGCTATGCTATTTCCAAAAGTCTTGAAGTAAAATGGAATCGCAAGTGTACAGGGTACAGACTTCCCACGGAAGCTGAGTGGGAGTTTGCCGCAAGAGCAGGGGATACTTCTCTGAAATCTGCGAATTTCAGTCAGCAGGTCTGGAGTGCATCTAATTCCGGCACACACCAGTACAGGTCTGAGGCTCTAAAAACGGTTAAATCAAAATTACCCAATGCCTGGGGTATTTATGACATGCTTGGTAACGTTTTTGAGTGGACCGTTTCTATTAACGGCCAGAGTTTCCTCACTCCTCAGACTGATCCCGTTCATTTGTTAAAACCAGGCTCTGAAAGAATATTCAGGGGAGGAAGTTATCTGAGTTCTCCCTATTCAATTAATTACAGTTATCGGTCTTCGGCACTCCCCGGCCATAAATATGGAACAATCGGGTTCAGAGTTGCGAGATCAATTGGAAAGTGGTGAAAAAATGAAGAAAAATATTTTTAGTGCCCTCGCAGTTCTTTTACTTGTCTCAGGCTGTAAATCATCTGAAAAGAAACAGGAAAATGATGTTCCAAAACCTGAAAAAAATGAAAAATACGCATCATGCAATATGGAGAAAACGTCATCCTGTCGTGAATACAGCGGGGCAAATCTGGCACTGGGAACCGATGGGCTGAAGGATCTGTGTTCGATTTCCGGAAAATTTTATGAGAAGGCCTGCTCTCATGAAAATATCATCGGAAAATGTACCAAGAAAACCCACAAGGATTTTTATTACAAAGGTTACGAGGGAGATGTCAAACTTTTGAAAAAGATGTGTGTTGAAGGGGAAGGGAACTGGTCAGTAAAATAAATATTGATAAACTCTCAAATTGTGCAGGTTTTGTGGGGATATAAGATGTGTTATAAATAATGAAGTCGTTATATGGAAAGGATTATACTTTTATAGGTGCAAGTATAATCAAAACAGAGATATGCTATTGAAAAACTATGGAATGATGAACTGAAAAAGAGAATATTGTTTAATGGCAATATTGTAAGTTATGAGTCTCATATAAAAAATAATGGCAAATTAAATATCGAGTGTTTTATAACCCAATACAAGTATTTTTTGCTCAGTTGTTAAAATTTGATATTAAATATGGGCTGTAAAAAACCGTAAATCTTAGTAAAAACAGCATGTTATAGATATACCTATCCTTTTGCAGATAGATTTGCCTCAATCCTTGATGAACTCGGTTACATACCGTTTACCAGAGAGGGCGTAGAGCTGTTGTTTCAGGTGCTTACTGAGCGCCATGAGAAGGGAAGTATAATGATAACAACCAATCTAGGCTTTGCAGACCGGGATTCAAATCCATATTTTGACGAGAAGAAGTGAAGCAACATTATAATTATGAAGAAATCTGTTGCATAGAAAAGGCTTGATATGAAGTTTTTAATACTGCAGGTACGGTAATTATGGATGAGCATTACGGGAAGGTATGGAACATTTGTTTGTATTTTTGATGTAAAATAGCGAAGGTTTGTTTGTATTTTTGATTGGAAATAGCGAAAGTTTGTTTGTATTTTTGATATTCTTCAGGTAATTTATGTTTGTAAAACGATATTTAAAGGCAAGTAAATGAGAAGAAGTATCGAAAATGAATTAATAAAATGGGCGCAAAGGCAAAACAGGAAAGTGTTGTTATTGAGGGGTGCAAGGCAGGTTGGTAAAACATACGTTGTGAGGGAGTTTGGAAAATCGTTTGATACCTTTATAGAAATAAATTTTGATGAGGATAGAAGAGTTCATCAATTTTTTAATGAAAATTTAAATCCGCATGAAATCATAAGAAATCTGGAGATTTATCTGAACTGCAGGATTGTGCCGGGGAAAACATTACTTTTTTTTGATGAAATCCAGCAATGCAAAAATGCTATAAGTTCCCTGCGTTATTTTCATGAGAAATATGTAAATCTTCATCTAATTGCAGCAGGCTCACTTCTGGAGTTTGCCCTAGCTGATATTCCGTCCTTCGGGGTTGGAAGAGTTGAATCCATGTTCATGTACCCCGTCAGTTTCCTTGAGTTCATTTCCGAATACGAAGGTGACTCAATAATTGAAGTGATCAAGGATTCTTCTTTCAAGTTGCCTGTTAATCCAGTTTTTCATAAGAAATTATTGGATGGACTTAGAATTTTTCAAATTATCGGCGGGCTTCCGGAGGTGGTACAATACTGGATTGATACAAAAGATATGGCTGGTTGCCAGCGGATAATTAAAATTCTCCTGCAGGGTTATTATAATGATTTTAAAAAGTATATAAAATCATCTCCATCGGCTAGACTGACAGAGACTCTGGAATCCGCGGCCTCTCAGGTTTGCTCAAAATTCAAATATACAAACGTAGGATCTGAGTCCTCGTATCTTTATAAAGATGCCCTCGAACTTTTATCAAAATCTGACCTTGTTTACAGGGTTTTTCATTCGAATGCAGTTGGTAATCCACTTGGAAGTGGAGTTAATCCCAAAATGTTTAAAGTTATTTTGTTTGATACAGGTATTTTTCAGAGAATAATGAATTTAAATATTTCTGATTATATAACCAGTGATTTCAATACTTTAATAAACCGTGGTGAACTTACTGAGATTTTTGCCGGAACTGAATTGAAAAAATCTCATGATCCTTATGGAATGGAAAATCTTTATTATTGGCACCGTGAATCCAAATCAAGCTTAGCCGAAGTGGATTATTTAATTGTGAAAAATGGAGAAGTTGTTCCCATTGAAGTTAAAACTGCATCGGGAAGAAAAATGAAAAGCATGCGAATTTTCCTTGAAGAAAAAAACAGCAAATATGGAATCAGATTGAGTGCTGATAATTTTTCAAAGGATGGAAATATTTATTCAATTCCTCTCTATGCAACAGGATTTATAAAAAACTATGACTGGCTGATTTAAATGAATATTTTTGCTATCCTAAAAACTGACCGGGGTTAAAAAACTAACCGCAGTTGGTTATTCTGTTGTTAAAGGTGTCAACAAAAGTGAAAGTTGCCTGCCTTGAATTTGTCCTGTTTTCGGCCGGAAAATTGGTAATAAAATAAAATTGTTTCTTCAATTCCGGTGATTAAAATCCATCAGTTGACCTGAAGGCATAAACCATTATTATAATGTGAGAGAAATCTTTTGCGTAAAAAGGGTTTGATATGAAGTT
>JAFGWM010000027.1 GCA_016937155.1 Deltaproteobacteria bacterium | reverse complement strand
GGAAGTCCCATAAAAGATGCCAAAGGAAATATCAAGGGAGCGCTTGAATACATCCTCGATATAACTGATGAAGCTAAACAGAGGCAGGCTGCAGAGGAGAAGATAAATAATCTGAATACCATTCCTACTCCAATTATGAGTATTGATGCAGACTACAATATTACGTTTATTAATCCTGAAGGTGCAAGGGTACTGGAAAGTCGCCCTGAGGAACTGGTTGGTAAAAAGTGCTACGATCTGTTTAAAACACCCCACTGCCGGACAGAAAAATGTGCCTGCCTGCGGGCGATGAAAACCGATACTGTTATCACAGAAAATACTATTGCACGTCCAAGACCGAATACAATTATCCCCATCAAATACACCGGAAGTCCCATAAAGGACGCCAAGGGGAATATTAAGGGCGCTCTGGAGTATATGCTGGACATCACAGAGGAAACACAACAGAAGCAGGCGGCAGAGGAGAAAATCAATAATCTGAACACTATTCCAACTCCAATTATGAGCATTGATAGGGACTATAACGTAATTTATATAAATCCCACAGGTGCTTCCGTAGCAGGGACTACCCCTGATAAAGCAATTGGTAAAAAATGCTATGATCTTTTCAGAACCGGACACTGCCGGACTGAAAACTGTGCTGCAATGAGAGCAATGAAAACGGATTCCATTGTGGATGATAAAACTACTGCGTCTCCAAATGGAACACATATGGATATTATATATACCTGTTCCCCTATAAAGGACGCCAAGGGTAACATCAAGGGAGCGCTTGAATATATCCAGAATATTACCGCACAGGTAGTAGTTGAAAAGATGATTGAGGAATCTACTGTTAATGTAGTGGAACTGGTTGATACCAGTAGGCAGAAAATTGACGAAATTTCCACGCAAATGGAAGGAATCAACAGGGAGATTGATAATCAGGTGCACTTACTTGGTGAATCGTCTGATAAACTTGAGAAAATGCTTGAAAGCAGTATCTTTATGGAAAAACTCAGTTCGGAGTCAGTCTCTCTTAGCAGGGATGTTCAAAAAGATGCTGATACCGGTAAAGGGGCTGGAGAAGAAGCCAAGAGAAAACTCGGCGCTATCAACCAGAGTATGAGTAAAAATCATCAGATGGTTGTGAAACTTGTGGAGGAACTGGAAAAAATCAGTGGTTTTGTGGATATTATTAAGGAAATAGCCAGTCAGACAAACCTGCTTGCTTTTAATGCTGCAATTGAAGCAGCAAGGGCAGGGGATGCGGGACGAGGATTTGCAGTTGTTGCCGATGAAGTGCGTAAACTGGCTGAAAACAGTTCTAAAAATGCGGTGGATATCTCGAAGATTGTTAGAATAATTGAAAAAGAGAGTAACGAGACCATTGATTCAATGAAATCAGGAGTAGTTATGCTTGACGAAGGTGCTGAGGTTATCCAGAACGCCCTTGGAGCCCTTGATAAAATTTCAACCGGAATGCAGGCAATTTCCGAATCAGTTGAGAATATGTCTACTCAGGCTGTTTCTCTGGCCAATGAAGGCAAAACTGTTTCAACACACATTCATGGTGTTGTGGAAACATCAATGAAAAATCAGAAAAGTGCCGTAAACATCAATGATTCCATTGGTGACACAACTGAGGCTCTTGAGGGACTTATGACATCAAGTGATCAGTTAAGGGAAGCAGTGGATAAGCTCAGGAACTGAAAAATGTTTAAACAGACTCAGATATTTTCGAGAAGACTGATCCTCAGGAAACCGGATATTTCATATAAGGACTATCTATATACCTGCCATACCAGTGAAGAGATCAAGGGGGAATATCTGAGTACCGAAAAAGTTTCAATAAATGAGTTTGAACAGCGGTTCTCATCTGATTATTTCTGGAACGAGCGGTCAAACACTTATGTAATTCTGCTGAAGGATACAACGGATCCTGTGGGGGTTATCAGATACTGGGTAACAAATCACAACAGAGATGTTGCAGCTATCAGTGTACTTATAAGTGATAAAAATATCAGGAGTAGGGGGTTTGGTACTGAAGCACAGAAGTCTCTGATTATTTCACTTTTCAGTAATTTAAATATAACAGCGGTTGAAATGTATACAGATATCGATAATCTTCCCCAGCAGAAGTGTTTGAACAAACTCGGTTTTGACTGCGCTGATAGTGTGAATTATCAGGATAAGGATAAGCTCAGAACAGGACTGTTATACAGGCTGTGCAGAGAGAATTATAATTCTTTGGCAGTTTACAGGTTCCATTATGAGTAATATCACGGGTATTTTTTTCCATAAAAACACTCTGCTGCATAAAGTGGAGACAGATTCAGCGGAAAATCCACAGCGAATTTCCTGGTTTGAAGAATACCAGAAAACCCTATTCAGGGATCGATACAGGTTTTTTGAACCTTATGAAATTGATGAATATTTTATATTAAGAGTGCACTCCAGACCTTATCTTGACCAAATACACAAGTACATGTATGCAGAAAATCCATACTGTTATGACAGGGATACATATCTTATGCCTCAAAGTCTTGAAAGTGCGCTTTGTGCAGCAAGTGGAAGTCTCGCACTGGTTGAAGGTTTGATGTGGGAGGAATGTAATAATGCATTTTCACTTATAAGACCTCCGGGACACCATGCTGAAACCGGGAGAGGAATGGGCTTTTGTATTTTCAATAACGCTGCATTGTGTGCAAAGCATCTGATTGAGCATCATAGACTGAATAAAATTCTTATACTGGATCTAGATGCACATCATGGTAATGGAACTCAGGACATTTTTTATGAATCCAATCAGGTTCTGTATTGTTCAATTCATCAGAAAAATATTTTCCCCTTTACAGGTAGTGTAACTGAAGTTGGCAACGCTGTTGGTATAGGGTATAACGTGAACATTCCTGTATATGCAGGCTATGGAGATTCAGAATATACGTACATAATGGGGAAAGTGATTCAGAATATTTTTGAACAGTTTCTTCCACAGTTTGTAATTATCAGTATGGGATTTGATGGCCATGAAAATGACTCCATCAGTGAATTAAAGCTTACAACTTCCGGCTATCAGGGAATAATTTCTATTCTGAAAAGTTTCGGTAAAAAATATGGCCCGATTCCAATGCTTTATATTCTTGAGGGCGGATATAATCTTCTTTCCCTCAGGGAATGTATTATTTCAAGTCTGGATACATTGTCATCATCGGAAACTGAAATGGAAGGCTTTGGTTTCAGCCCGAGGGCTGAGAAGTTTCTTGAAGACGAGGTAAGGCCTGAAATAAGCAGATACTGGAGTATTTGAAGGGAGGCTGATGATGCAGAAATTTCATGTTTCCCCCGGGGAAATGAATACGCTTTTTCAGGAATGTCGTCAATGCGGACAATGCTGCAGGCATTACAGAAAGATTCTACTTCATGATGATGAAGTAGATTTTATCAGGAAAATGGGGGGGAACGTAGGTGTTATGGTGGGTCTCAATGAATTGCGCGATAAGACCATGGAACAGCTTGTCGAGGAAAAAAGAAAAGATAATCAAGTCTTTATGATACATCCGGATGACAAAGGCTGTGTTTTCCTTATAAAAAAAGACGGAAAAAGTTACTGCAGGATATATAATTACAGACCCAGGACATGTCGTGAATTTAAATGTACTCTAGCTGATGAATCTCTTCTTAATATCATTATGGATGATGCAATTTCTTTACTCACTGAAAAATAAAATTATTTCAATTGTTGTTTGTAAATTCGACTGGATAGATGTTATATTATAGGCGAATTTCATGAAGGACAATACCAGATTAATTTTGTGTTACAGACACCCGTCGGAGTTTTACAATGAACAGCTCTTTCCTCAAAACCATACTTGAAAAAACTCTTTCCAGTGCAAATCTTGAGCATTTTATTAAGGAATCCCGATGTGATTCGGAACCATGTGAGGATTGTACCAGATGCGAAGTATCTGATGAAAAAAGTTGTTACTCTTTCTGTTTTTCCGACGGATAAGGATGTTCAAAAACTGACAGTTACTATTCTTGAGCCCCCTGATAAAATTTCAGAGGCATTCAGCAAACTGGATTTTTCCAGATTAAAAACTCTTGAAAATCTTATTCATAATCTTCCTCTTGTGGTTTTTGAATGTGATCTTGATGGGAATCTTCTGTTTTTCAACAGAAGAGCAACTGAACTGATTCCCCAACCATCGGTTCGAGGTAATTCCAAAGAGCTAAATATCAGATCGATGCTTATTCCTGCTCAGGTTCCCATGTTTGAAAAGAGGCTGTATGAAGCTGCCGAAGGTATTTACCCCCCTGAGGAATATCTTCTTATGGGTAGTGACGGGAAAGAGATTCCTGCTCTCGTATACAGTGTTGTTATTGATACTCCGGAGTCAGGGAAAAGGGTTTTGGGTGTTCTGCTTGATGTGACGAGGGAGAAACTGGCAGAAGAAATTTTTTCCAAGAGTTTTAGGAATGCTCCAGTGATGATGGGGCTGACTGAATTTGAAACTGGTCGATATATTGAACTCAACAATTCATATGAATCTGTTACCGGATATTCCCGAGATGAACTTCTGAATTCCTCAGTATTTGATATTTCTTTTTTCACAAATCCTGAAGTCCATTCAACCATCCGAAATGAACTTGAAGTGGCCGGCAGAGTTAAGGGAATGGAGACAGATTTTTATACAAAAAAAGGCGAAATAAAGCACTGTATCTATTTCGGGGAGCTTATTCAGTACAGGGGTATAAAGCATATTCTTTCAACAATTCTGGATATTTCTGATTTATATCAGGCGAGAAAAGAACTGGAAACAGAGAAAGAAAAGTATTTTAAAATATTTAATAATATGCAGGATGTACTTTACCAGACAGATATGGAAGGTAATCTTGTTCTGGCATCTCCAAGTGCTCTTAAAATATTTAAATATGAATCAATGGATGATATTATCGGTAAAAATCTTTCAAGGGATTTTTACTTTGATCCCTCTGAAAGAGAAGTTTTTCTCTCTGAACTCAATAAAAAAGGCAGAATTACAAATTATCCGCTGATAATGAAGGACAGTCAGGGGGGGAAAATATATGGTGAAACCTCAAGTTCATACTGGTATCAGAATGGTAAAATAGCTGGCATTGAAGGTGTATTCAGGGATAATACAGAAAAAATTAGTCTGGAGCGGGAGAATATTGCACAGAGTCTTATCCAGATAAGAAGCAATGCAAATCTGGAATTTATAACAGGTAGCGCATTAAAATTTCTGGAGCTGGATACAAACAGTCAGATTTACAGGTATGTGATTTCGAGTCTATCGAATTACCTTCAGTCATCTCTTATTCTTATTGGAAGAATTTCTGGAGATTCATTCACTGTTGAAGATTATGGAGGGGTTTTCCCAGAAAATTTCAGTGCAGATATAAGTAAAGAATATCAACTTGATACAGAAATGCTGAATAAACTTGGAAATGGACATCTTATTGAAATCAGAACTGATTTAATAAAAGATTCTCAGTGGAGTGAGTCTCTGAGTTCACAATTTCCAGAAAAAGGTTATGCAATTGGTCTTATTAAAAACGGAAATTTTTTCGGAGCGCTCTTTCTGGTTCCTGTTTCAGAAATATCAACAACAGGTGTTGATATTATAGAAACATTCATGTATCAGGCAACAATTGCTCTTCATAGAAGAATCGTCATTGATGAACTAAAGGTTGCAAGGGATGCCGCAGAAGCAGCAAACAAGGCAAAAGGAGAGTTTTTGGCGAATGTAAGTCATGAACTGAGAACACCTCTTAACGGTATTGTGGGAATGACTGAACTCTCAAGAAAATACAGTTTTGCAGGTGAATTGAGTTCATATCTTGATATTATTGAAGACAGTGCGGATTCTCTTTTGAGAATAATTAATGATATTCTTGACTTCAGTAAGATCGAAGCAGGCAGAATGGAAATATACTCTATTCCGTTTGATTTCATGAAGGAACTTGGCAAGGTAATAAAGATCCTGGAAAATTCAGCTGTCAAGAAGGGAATTGATATAAAAGTCAAATTCTCAGGACATAATAATTCAAGTGTATCCGGGGATCCCGTGAGAGTTCGTCAGGTTCTGGTAAATATTATAGGAAACAGCATTAAATTTACTGAAAACGGAACTGTACTGATAAGTACAGACATATCTGTTTCAGAAAAAAGCGCTGTACTGAAAGTATCCGTAAAGGATTCCGGAATTGGTATTGAGCAGAGCAAAATTGAATCCATTTTTGAAAGTTTTACTCAGGTAGACAGTTCATATTCCAGAAAATACGGGGGAACAGGACTAGGCCTCAGTATTTGTAAAAGGCTTATGTCTGCAATGGGCGGTGACATAAATATTGAGTCTTCTCCAGGAGAAGGTACTACTGTAAATCTAGTTTTTAACATGGATTTGCCCGCTCCATTATCCAGGAAAACTGATAATAGTAATGAAAATGAAGAATTATATAATTTTGAAGGAGTTAGTGTTCTAATAGCAGAAGACAACATTGTAAACAGCCGGTATGCTGAAATTCTTTTAAAGAGAAAAGGTCTTAAAGTATATACAGCATTTGATGGTAACGAAGCTGTGGAAATATTCAGGAAAAATCCTCAGATTAAGTTGATCCTGATGGATATTCAAATGCCTGAAATGGATGGAATCAGGGCAACCGGTATTATAAGAAATATGGATGTACAGCAGCCACTTATTATTGCTCTTACTGCACATGCAGTTGTTGGGGACAGGGAGCGGTTTCTTCAGGCCGGCATGGATGATTATATCTCAAAACCTGTTAAATCCTCGAATTTACTTGATGTACTTTACAGAAATTTAAAAACCGGCAGCTAGATTTTCGAAAAGACAGTTTCATGCAGGATATTGCTCTTTAGCATGTTCTCCATATACCACAGGACTGCACGAATATCTGTCATAACGTTTCTGCTGACATCCTTATTGTATCCATAGTCTCCTGCAATATTGCTGAATACTCTATCAAAGTTTAACCCGACAAGTTCTCCTTTGCTGTTAAGTACTGCACTGCCACTGTTTCCTCCTGTGGTGTCCGCATTGGAAAGGAAACATGCTGGAATATCTTTGAGTGTTTTATCAGAAAATCTGCTGGATAAATGCGTTTTGGAATGCATGTCTATGAAACCCTCAGGTAGAACAAAAGGCCATTTGCCGGTTTTCTTAGCAATCATACCGGTGATAGTTGTGAAGGGTGTATGAAGTTCTCCCTGTTGTGGATAATAAGGGGCAACATGGGCAAAACTGATTCTTGGACTGGCATTTGCATCCGGGTAAAATTTTTGCCCTAAAAAGGATATCAGGCTTTCCAGATAAGGTACTCTCAGATTCTGCATTGCTCCTTTATTCTGAAGGTTTCTTTTTAGGGTGTTCATGAATGGCGATTTCATTAAATCCACGAGTTTTATATACGGATCACTTGAAAATTGCTTAAGATAATCGCCCTTGAATATATTCTCTAGTGCCTTGGGATTATTAAGTTTTGTAGTTTTATAAAGGTTTTCAAGTTTGTTTATATTCAGTTGCTTCCATAAAGGATCCAGATCCTGTTTAGAAGCCTTTAGATATCTTAAAAACATGCCGAATACCTGAATTTCAACTTCGGGATTAAAATTTTTCAGTTCCATTTTAAGGCTTGAAATAACAGAGTTGTGATCCCGCTTCTGATATCCTCTGAGTCTGTCCTGATCCTTTTTGGGCAACTCTTCAGATGCAATAATGGCAGTCATGGCAATCCGGTAAAGGGAAAGTCCCCTGAACATATATGAGAGAATCATGTCCGACTTCCAGGTCGCAGTGTCATTCATCAAATATTTTAATAAGTTATCGTAAGAATCTGTCCATCTTTTATTATTTTTACCTGCAACCCATTTTTTCCAGTCTTTCTCCTGACGTTTTTTGTTCATGATAAGGTTGTTCCGTTCTATCCCGCGAATCATACCTTTCGAATTTGTCAGCCCGTTATTCAGTCTTTTTATCCATGTGGAAGACAACAACTTTGACGAAGGATCTCTGGAATTTTTCTCCAGAGTAAGTATCCAGTCTTCAAACAGTTTCACTCTGAAAGGATAGTATTCATTCAACGCTCTGGCTATTTCATAGGATGTTGCGTATCTGTTTGTGTGATATGGAGTTCCCAGTACCATGACAGCATCACCGGTTTTCAAACCTTTTGTGCTTATCTTAAAAAACACTTCAGGTTTAAATGGTACATTGTTCTTATCATAGGATTTTCCTTTCCCGTCAGGGGAAACATAAGCTCGCATTACTGAAAAATCCAGAGTGTGTCGTGGCCACTGCCAGTTATCTACTTCTCCGCCGTATTCTCCGATACTTTTTGGAGGTGCAGCAACTAGTCGAACATCACGAATAAGGAAGTTTTTTAGCAGGAGGTATCTGAGACCGCTGTTTTCCCGGCTGACAGAGCATCTATGGACACCATCTTTTTCACATTCCGCCAGGATTTTGCTGATTCGTTTTTCTATTTCAAGTCCTCTCTTATAATCAGATTTTATTGAATCCAGATTTTCCCGTATGGTTTTAGTGACATCCTTTTGCGGGCCAAAAACCCATATTTTCATACCCTTTCCGTCCAGTTCATCTTTTCGGGAAGCAGCTGAAAAACCTTTTTCCAGAATATTATTATCAGCAGTGGAGTTTTTCTGAATCATTCCAAATGCACAATGATGGTTGGTTATAATAAGGCCATCAGGAGAAATAAAACTCCCACTGCATCCCGGAAGACCCACAGCGGCTTTGGCAAGACCTTTACCCTTTTTCCAGATTTTTTCTGGAAGTAATTCAAACCCTCTGTTTTTGAGAGTATTCACATCAAGCTTGTCCAGATCATTCCATGGCCACTGTCCTTCCCCTGATGGAATTTCTCTGATTGCCTCAGGTGACGGATAAGAAATTTTACTGTACTTCCGGGGTTGGGGTAATTTCTCAGGAGTTTTGGCCTTAACTGTTTTGGCTTGTTTAACTTGCGCGGAATTCTCCGGGCAGTTTTTTTTATCGCTTTGAGAACAGGAAAACGGAATGAGGAAAATAATGAAAAACTTTAAAAAATCAATACGCATAACTCTGATATCTCCCTTGTTATCAGAGTCAGTTTAACTGATATTGGAATGATTTTACCAGATAAATATTTATTCAGCTTGAATGAATAGAGTCAGATGACGTATATATCCGGTAATGATGCGTTTATACATATTTTTTATTTTTTCAGTTTTTTCAATATTGCAGATAAATTCAGGTGAATGTGCTAAAAAAACTGCCAGAAATCCTGATCGGAAATGCCTCAGTGATTTAAGGAGAGCGCGGGTTGGATACATATTAGGACCATGGCATAAGGGCATAAAAACCCCTGTAACTATTCCATCGGGGAAAATCGGTAAGATTCAGTTGATGAACGGGTCAAAAAAAGCACGCCCTGTAATGGACTGCCGTCTGGCTCTGGCTCTTTATCGTGTGGGTCCAATTTTTTCAGTTAATGGAGATATTGACCGCCTCTCAGTTGGAAAGGTTTATTCAAGGCGTTTTGTAAAGAATACATCCCGTTTGAGTCATCATTCATATGGTCTGGCAATAGATATCTATGGAATACATACACGGGATGGTAAAACCTATGATGTCACATCTGATTACCGAAGGGGTACAAGTACTGATAAAATTTGTGCCGGACCGACAAAGAGAAGGGGTGCAAGGCTTCTTAGGCAACTGGCGTGTGATTTGGATGCAAGCCATTATTTTGCAGCAATACTTACACCGGATGCTGACAGGGAGCACAGAGACCATTTCCATATTCATGTTTTCGGTGGTTTTGAAAAGAAAAACAGAAAGCATAGAACGTCACTTGTTGAACCACAAAATTACCGAAAAAGATGGGTGCTGTCCATGGGGGCAAGATACAGGCCTTCAATTTCGAGAGTGTGGCAGGTTGTTCGAAGCAGACGAAGAGCCAATTCAAGGCTGATTCGCTCCCGAAAGAAGAAAAGACTCTCCAGGTAGCCCTAAAGAAAATGTGAAATCACCAGTTTCCGGTTGTTTTTATAGATTTTATCAAGACTGGCTTCCATTTCAAAGAAAGTTTTTTTTATCTGTTCTTTTAACAGGGAAGCATCATTCTGGTTTGAATTAAGCTGCCGCTCCAGTTTTTCCACCGTTTCCATTTGAACTGAAATTAATTCCAGACTCTGATGAATCCGATCCCTGAATATGCCGAATGTTTCATCGATTGGAATAAAGTCATTTAATTTTTCTACAGTATTTTCAAGAACAGAAAACAATTCCCGAATGCCTTTTCCGGAGCGCCTCAGAAAAGGTGTTGCTCCATCCGGTAGTAAAACCTTCCTGCAATCTGTTCCGGGGTTTAATCGTTCATGCATCCTGGCATGATTTGCCAGTGAGGATACTATCATTTGAAGATCAGCCACTGCACAGTGAAGAATTGCCAGAGATGTTGTATGTTCTTCCTGAAGTGAACTTCTGATCATCAGGTGCTTGTCTATATCCTCAATATATGAAATTATAGATTCGCTAAGGGTGCTGGTCATTTCTCTCATTGAAAGACTTACACTCAGAAAAATTGTCTGCTGACGGATATATTCCAGAGAGCGTTTGGTATCGAATTGCATATTATCTCCTTCTGTTTAGAATATAATTGTTAAATGTAAAAATACAACCAGGATTTGGATATTAAAATGAAATGGAAACAACTTATTGAAAAAACTAATAAAAAACTTGAAAAATTGCAGTTTTCTTCTCCTGTAGCTCATACCTATAATCCATTGAGCTATTCGTTTAAAATGGCTCTTGATTACAGCGAAAAATTCGGTTCCGAAAAAGTAAAGGCGGTTTTTCTTGGCATGAATCCTGGCCCTTTTGGAATGGTTCAAACGGGTGTTCCATTTGGTGAAATCGCTGCTGTGAGAGATTTTCTAAAAATACCAGATCAAACCGGCAGACCGTATTCTCAGCACCCGAAACGCTCTGTTGAGGGATTTGAATGTAAACGATCTGAAGTAAGTGGAAGGCGACTCTGGGAATTTATGAAAGATCGTTTTGGAGACTGCTCTTACATGAAAGGAAGAGTATTTATTGCCAATTATTGTCCCCTGGCTTTTTTATCTGAAAGAGGAAGTAATATAACCCCGGACAAACTTAAGAAATCTGAAAGGGAATCACTCTTTGAAATATGTGATGAATTGATTCTTGAAACTTTTAAAATGCTGGATCCTGAATATCTGATTGGAATAGGAAATTTTGCATTTGAAAGATTAACCATGCTTAACCCAAGTGAGAAAACTCTGCTAAAAATACCACACCCCAGTCCTGCCAACCCCAGAGCCAATAAATTCTGGTTCGAGGATACATCTGAGATTCTAGATGGACTGGGTTTATATTGATTTAGCTCTCTTCAAATCAACTTTCCAGTTCTGATACCAGATTTTTTAATTTTTCGAATTCCCGGCTGCTTGCTCTGAGGCGCCAGATAACTCCTGCCATGACGCTGGCAAAAGCCGCACCGGCCAGGGGAGGCCATAGTGTGGTTACTCCGAATTCTCTTGCTTTTATATGCGTCGCCAGAAGACCGCTGATTACCACACCGAGGAAAATCAAAACACCAAACCATGGGATTTTCCCTTTTTTGCGTACTCTGTCGATAACATTTATTCCTACAGCACTGCCAACAAGGCAGCCCATGGCTCCACTCATGTGGAGAAGTCTTGCAATTTTATTACTTACCAGATAACCCGCTCCACCAAGCATAGCCGCAAGAACAAGACCTATAAAAGAAATAATCATTGCCATCTGCTGAGTGTGGATCCATACCTCCTGAAGCATTTCAAGTGTAGCCGCGAGTTTCTGTAGTTCAGCAGCAGAGGGAGCAGGTTTTTCACGCTCCGGAGTGTTTTTATCAGGCGGGTGTGACTTCAATGATTTGTCCTCCGATTTTCAAATGTACTGGTAACGAGAAATCCTTTTCACCGTCTATTCTGATATAGGTATCTCCTGTTAGACTCTCCATGGAGATACTGTTTCGTTTTCTTGAAATCCGACAAGTTGGAGCGTTTTCTTTTTCAGGTTCGGGTAGATATGAATTTCCAATGATTTCAGAGTCATTCCATAAAAGGTATACACCAGCACAGATGCCCACCGGAGAATAGAATTTTAAGCGTCCCCAGGGAGACATGTTTCTGGATGTTCCATTAAGCTTAACACCCCGTTCCCAGATTGAATTCAGTGACCACTCCTTAGGCAGAATGTTCTCGAATTCAAACAGATAAGGCCCAAGACAGAAAAAAGTACCCTGAGTAATTTCCACGCTGAGAGCAAGTTTGTAATATATGCCGTTTACACTCGACATGTCAATTACCTGAATTCCATGGGGTGTACTCTTTATTTGTGCCTGCCTGCTGTCCAGAAGATCGTCAGAAGGAAAAGTTATATCACCAGAGGTTTTACCCAGAGAAATAGTGTCAGTAAACGGGAATTTTTCTCCACAGTGGAACCCTGAAATAACAGAAAGCACTTTTCCTGAGAGTGGAGTGGGCGCTGCCGCCGGCTGGTTAAACTGATATATGGTTTTGGCATTGGCTCCCTTGCCCGCAGTTGAAAAATCCGGTTTTGCCGCCATTACTAAAGGCTCAGGAGATGACACTGCAGGAGGCGGAACCGGATTGATTTTTGGTACTGGTTCAATAGCTCCAGTGGGTATTCTGTTCGCAACCGGAGGTGCCATAACGGGAGCATTTGCCACTACCGGTGGAGGTGCTACAATTGCTGGAAGTCCGCCTGGTGGTGTAGGCTGCCTTGGCGTTTGAAGTTTAGAGCCACATCCTGGACAAAAACTGTTTTTGGAACTGACAATATTTCCGCACTTGGCACATCTGACGGTTTCTTCCAGATGCAGTTTGCCTCCACACATCCTGCACATCGTGTCCGATCCTTTGTTATCAATTCCGCATGTAGGACAATAGATTATGGGGGTTGCCATTTCAGTGACCTTGTCCTTTTCAGAATCTGTTTTATTTGCTGGGGGAACTGTTCCTGAATCCATTGCCAGAAAAAGTTTATGACCACACTCCATACAAAAAATAGAGTCAGATTTAATTTCGGTTCCGCAGTTGGGACATCTCATGATAAATTCCTGTTAATCACATGTCTCAAGAAATAACAAAGTTATTTACTTTGATGAAAATATAAGATAGATGTTTCCACTTATGTGGTCAAACATTTTCGGACATTTTAAAATTCAAATTCTTTTATTAAGTACAATATTTTTCAACTACTCTGGTTGCGGAGCAGGGATTAAACCTCTGGTGAAGATAGGAACAGGGCAGAATGCTTATATTTTCAGGAAATCTCCTGACAGTGTACGTCCTGGAAATCTTCAGGGGCCATTTACTGGAACTGTTTACGATTCAGCTACCAAAAAAGCACTGAGCGGTGCGAAGGTAAGAGCATACTATGTTTTTTCAGGACATGGTCGCAGTGAAAGAGTTGTCACAAAAACAGTGAAAACCCTCAGTAATGGTGAATTTGAAATACCTGCACTGATCCATTTTCCTGTGTGGTCTCCAGGACTTGAACTTACAGGAGTTCAACTGGTTGTTGCTTTTCCAGGTTATTACCACAGTTCAAGTTCCAATTGGGGGAATGTCTCCATAAATGGTGCATGGACACAGAATTTCACGCAACTGGAGAACTTTGTTCTCCTTCAAAAAAGTTCAATGGCTGAAAACCGAAGCAGAGCTATTGACATGCTTACTCACGGAAATCTGGGGGGTGACAGCTCCTTTGTATACTACAAGGCTGCCAGTGAGATCACTAAAAAATCTCCGATTAATCTCACAGCGGGAAATCTTCTGAATATTTCTTATGTTCAGAATGCAATCAGGGACAGTTCTTTTCCACTGATAACCGAAAGGGTTTCCACTCCTGATGAAAGTGCCTGGGAGCTGTTGTTTGATAATGGAAACCGTGTCTCATGGAAGGTATGGGCTGTTTCCGAAACTCAGACATCGGAAATTGCAAAAGGTCTGATCTCTGCTCTTGATGACAAGAAAAAAACTGTAATTTTCGGAAAAACTGTAAATACAGGTACAAGTGAAGGATATCGTATAAGTATTGCGCAGTCATCTGAATCCGGACATATCATCACCATCGGCTGTCAGCTGAGACTATGTTCAAACACTGTGATTAATTCTCTCATGAGGCACGCATTAAAGAGACTGACCAGCGGTCTTAAAAAAGGTGCTGTCCAGTTAACAGATGGGATGGATTTTACTGATAACAGTACTGATGAGACATTCCCCGAGCGTTTTGTAAGGCTTTTCATGAACAGGAAACTTCATGAGTTTATAAAATCCGTTTTTCAGATGGAACTAGGAGTTTTTGAAAATATCAGCGTATCCAACAGCCCTTGGCTTGTTTCCAGAATAAGTGCATCCGGACTTAAAATGAATGGAATTGAAATGACCAGTGGTAAAATGAGACTTATCTCTCTTGCTCTGGCAGGGGCACTTTATACCCGCTATCACCCAGGAAGTTTAGCTGTTACCACAGAACATCTGACGAAGCTGTTTCGGATGGCAATTAAAGGAACCACAGCTTTAACAAGAGAAACATACATGGGGATCGCATTTTTCCACCTTGGGGCCTATGCATCAATGCCATCATCCATGAATACCCCGAATAATCTGATAAACAGTTTCATTTCAAATGGATTGAAACATAAAAAAACTGGGGAAATCTGGGTTGAATATTCAAATAAGGTTAGAAAACCCATAACTGGTGACGCTGATAATTTCGTAAACAAAAAAGGTGTCAGGTCACTTCTGATAATTCCGGATGGCAGTATATATTTCATCCGGGTTCCTTTGAAAAACGGTAAACTGGAGTTCAAGGGTCTTCCGGATTTTGTAAGACAAACATTTAAATCCAGATGAAACAACTTGACAATTTATCTCATATCCTTCATTCAGATTCTCTGGTGAGATATGACTCAGATTCTTATACTCTTATTTGTTCTTTCCCTCGGTAGTGCACTTGGAAGTATTCCTTTCAGGGGTTTTTATCTTGAAAGCTTAGGTATATTAATGGTCGGAATGGTTTTTGGCCATTTTGGATATACAATTGAACCTGTGATAATGGAATTCGGGCTGGCTCTTTTCATTTACGGCATTGCCCTTCAGATAGGTCCTGGTTTTATAGAAAATTTTAAAAAGGAAGGGATAAAACTGAGTATAATAGCTCTGGTTGTGACTTTATCCATGGGAAGTGCTCTTATTGTTCTCGGAAGATTAGCCGGGCTTTCCATACCTGAAAGTGCAGGGCTTTTTTCCGGAACCTATAACAATGCACTGTCTTTGGCACCCCTTCTTAAGTTTTTTGATGTTGCAAGTGTTTCCAGAAGTTTTGGTACTGTTTTTCCGTTTTCCTTTGCCACTGCAATGATTTTCATCGCAGTATTGCCTAAGTTGATGAGGGTGAATGTCAAAAAAGAGGTGGATGACTATGTGGAATTTCAGCATTCCCAGAATCCGGCCCCGGAAATAAAATGTTTCAAGGCTGTCAACCCTGGAGTAATAGGTAAGGATCTCAGTGTTCTGAATCTTCCGGGGCTTGTGGGTGTCACAGTAAGTCGAATATACAGAAATGGTAAAACTGTTGTTCCGGGACAGAATACGGAAATCCTTGAAAATGATATTATTGAAGCAACAGGGCAGCCTGCCGCATTATCTCATCTGGAAACTATAATGGGTGAATTGTGGAAAAATCGTATTCCATGGAAGAGCAGGACTTCAATTCTGGTTGATCGACGATTTCTGATTACCAATAAGGCTATAGTTGGAAAGCGATTAAGTGAGCTGCATTTACAGGAAAGATACGGCGCTATGGTCACCAGAATTCGTCGAGGTGAGGTGGAAATTCCTGTTAGCAGGAACACTAAACTTGTGTATGGTGACAGAATTACTGTTGTTGTGAAAAAACAGAGTATGAATGCACTTCAAAGCATTATGGGAAACGATTTGCAGACATTTACCAAACAGGAGCTTTATCCTGTTGCCCTTGGCCTTTCAATAGGTGCGTTGCTTGGTCTGATTCATATTGGTAATTTTAAAATTGGAATTTCCGGTGGAATTCTCATTGCCGGTATTGTAGCAGGAAGACTGGGAAAAGTCGGTCCCGTTGTATTTACTATCACGGCTCAGGCTAATCATGTACTAAAAAGGCTCGGTCTGATGCTATCCATGGCTGCTCTTGGTACTATGAGTGGTGTTGGTCTGGTTAATGGACTTGCTAAAAACGGAATTTTTCTGATACTTGCAGGTGTTCTCACGATGATTACCGCGTTGTCGGTGGCCGCTTTCACAGCCAGGAAAATTCTCAAAAAGAATATTGTGGAAACAATGGCTATTGTAGCAGGAAGTATAGCATGTACCCCCGCGCTTGAACTTTCAAACAATCAGATGAAAAATGATGACAGTGCAGTTATCTATGCAAGTATTTATCCTATGGGAATAATGGCTCCTGTAATTTTCTCCCAGATAATAGTTATGGTGTTCAGTTGAATAAATCTCAGGGATTTAAAAAGCTTGAAAAAAGAATTCTAAGGAAAATAGGTAATCTCAATAGAGAGTATAACCTCATAAGACCTGGAGATAACGTTGTTTTAGGGGTGAGTGGAGGAAAAGATTCTCTGGCACTCAGCGTTCTTTTACAAAAATTGAAAGAAAGAGCCCCTTTTGTTTTTAATTTCAGTGCACTGACTCTTGATACCGGCTTGTCTTCTGACTCAAAAGATGCTCTTAAAAAATTTATGTCATCATATAACATTGATTTCAGAATTCAGGAAACCAACATACGCTCAACAGTTGAAAGTGTTGTTCCGGAAGGAAAACAACCCTGCAGCGCCTGTTCCAGATTCAGAAGAGGTATTTTATATGACTATGCATGGGAGAACAGGGCAGTGCTAGCTTTAGGGCACCATGGTGATGACGCTGTGGAAACTCTTCTGATGAATATTTTTTTCACTGGAAAAATTCAGTCAATGCCACCGGTACTTGTAAGTGATGATAAAAGAAACAGACTGATACGTCCAATGCTTTATGTAAGGGAATTCGAACTAGCTGAATATGCGTCAGCAATTGACGCTCCGGTGGTTTCAGGTTGTAACTGCCCCGGGGTTGATTTTCTCGAATCAGGTCAGAGAGCTTTTATGAAGAAACTCGTGAGTGATTTTGAACTTTCATACCCTGATACCGCAAATCATCTGATCAAATCACTATCCAACATAAAATCATCCAACATGATGGACCAAGGATTATGGGATTTTTCTGGTCTAACAGCCTCATGGGAATCCGAAAACCCGAAAATCATCTGGAAAGAAACTGTCCGTAATTTTAACAGCACCAGTATGGGAAAAAAACTGCTGGAAAAGGATGAAAGTTGAATTTTTCAGAAATCAATGATCTTGCTATAGGTAACTGTCTCAGTGAAAGTCTGAATGGTGAAGTTTACGAAGCTGTTCTTGATGGTAGAGATGTTATATACAGGATTCCACCAACTGGAAGTATAGAAGGAGATATTTATAAAAAATATTATAATCGTAAAGGAATGATGAGTCTTATTGGCTTTTATCAGGGTGGTCTTGTACTTGAAAAAGGTGGAAAAAATCTGGGTGAATGTGTTAACCACCCTGAAATGCTGATTACTTACCAGCAGTTTGATGAAGTGGCCGGTTTTCTGGATGTTTTGCACTCCGACGGTTACCTTCATCGTGACATTCAGCCAGGAAATTTAGTGACTAAACACCATAAATTCTGTCTGATTGATTTTGGATTGACCCGTACGATTGAATCAAGGGGGGATAAAGTGGATCCCAGTCATACAGTTCTCAGATATGCTTCAATAAATCAGTTGAAGGGAATAAATGAGAGCATATGTGATGACAATTACAGTTTTGCACTGTGCCTTGCTTATGCATTTTCAAAAAAAACACCCTGGGGAACTCTGGGAGGGGCACCACTCATTTCCACAATAAACATGGATATTTTCCCCCGTGATTATGGTTTGAATTTTCGTAATTTTCTTGCTCAGTTAAGTTCCGATTTATCATATTCTTCTGCGAAAATCCCCTTTGATGTCTATTCAATTCTCAGTGAGATGTAGTACTTCTCAGGCTTTTTATGTCCTCTCAGAGTATGAGCTCTGGAAATTAATTCTAAAATTTTATCTGAACTTTGTGCCTCACTAATATTCTTGAGGATCCCTGAATACTTGATAAGTTAATCATTGAGGTTAAAAAAATGGATACAGTGAGATATGGCAGTCTTAAAATTCTGACTAACTGTATGAGCTGTGGCTCTCCTTTGGTTATCAATGGTGTTTTGAGAAAAAAGCTTTGCAGTTCATGTCAGAATTATCTGGTGGTTGATGAAAAATTGTGGAATTCACTGATTCTGGCTCTGGATAAATTCATTTACTCAAAAGAAAATAATTCCATTGAAAATTCATCTCTGGAAATTGATGGCGTAACGCTTAAAATATCAAAAGGAAAATCCGAACCTCATTGCAGAAAATGTGCCGCTCCTCTTCCTATGAATCTGGTGAGTTCCTTTTCTGAAGAGATAGCCTGTTCAAACTGTGGTGAAAAGCACAGCATACAAAATGCTCCATCCTGGATAAAAAACAGTGAGAATATAAAAATAATAGGCGGTGAGGATGAGGAAATTGAATCCGCTGGTATTCGGCAGATTAATCCTGTTTCAATGAACTGCCCAAACTGTAGTGGTTCACTAAAAATTTCTCAAAGTCTTGACAGGATTACTGTTTGCGAGTTCTGTTCAGGTGAATTTTATATTCCGGATCCAATATGGAACCATCTACACCCGGTAAATGTGGCAAATACATGGTACTTAAGTTTTAAGGGCAAGCCAGGTTGGCTTATTGAAGAGGAAAAACGCAGAGAAATTAAAAAAAGAGAAAAAGCTGAATACAACAGAAAGAAAGCACTCAAAGACAGGGAAGATGAGATGGCACGGACTTTTGCCAATCTCATTATTCAGATAAACTCTGAACGCCGGGGATGGAAAGCAATTCTTTTTGGGGGTTATTTTGCGAGCCTGATGCTGGGTATTTTTTTAATCGGATTTCCTGTTATCTTTATTTCACCACTCAGTAAAATAGTAGGAACCAGAATTTGTGATGGAGAGTATAAACGGACGACACATTCAAGTGGTGGAAGTACATCAATAAAATTTCACTGCATAAAAAATGGGGTGAATCATTCTCTTGATGGTAAAATGTTTCTATATGGACCGGGTGGCGGTGTTATTTTTCTTTCAACATTATGGACATTATTTAATATATTCAGATATATTCGAGTGAGAAAAAGAGTAGGAAATCTTCAGTTTCAACTGAATGAGTTAAAGAAGAAAATGAACTAAAATTATTGCCAGGCTCCCATTGCCATGAAAATCTGGAATGGTGAGGTGATAATATCCAGAGGAACTGTAAAAATATATCCGAGGGGGTACATAAAATATTTAACCCTGCTTCTTTTTATCCATTTAATTTTAAGATATTTCTGTCTGGCTTCAGTGCTAAAAGTCCAGTTAGCTGAACTGTATACGGTCTTTTGTGTTTCTCCCCGGTTGTTTTTAAACCATCCGGCACTTCGCAGGTTGTCTTTTCCCAAAGTAACTATAAAAAACGGATAGCCGGGAGTAACTCCTGACAGCTCCTTATTGAACAATACAAATGGATCCTCAACTGTGCCCTTTTTGTGAAGTAAATTTTCAAGGTTTTTAAGATTCACACTATCCTCATACAATAAAACAGCCGTTTTTCTTCCTTTTTTGCGTTTAGAAGACTCAACAGCAAATACTCTATGATCAATCAGTGAATCACCATCCGGGATAAATATATCAAGATAACGGTTGGAGCCACAAAGCAGTTTACCAAACTGAATGTGATGATACAACTGCCCCTTGATTTTTCTTGTCCCGATAACTCTACCAATAATAATATTTTCGTGAGTTTTTGAATATTCCCTTTCCAGTTCGAAACTCTTTTTCATATTCTTTTTATACCCTTGTGTAATCAGGCAGCCTGAAAATAGCGGTAGAAGTAAACAAAAAAACAAATGTTTCATCATGTTCCTTTCGTGTACCAGTCAAAAGTATTGTCAGAGTATTCGTTTTCCACAGGTTTTATAATTTTACTTCTTTGAAATTCTTTCTCCTTGGAACTGTTTTCTAATTTACTATAAAAATATACAAAAACTGATAACAGTTTTAAAGTATTTTCATTACTGCCTCCCTGAAGTATACTTCCTATTCATGAATTCATAATGAGTCCAGAGAAAAATGTTAATAATTCATAGTCTTATAACGCGTAGAGTCAGTACTGCTGTTTGATGAAATATTGTGCAGATATGTGCAAAGCTGTTAAACGTTTAAAAAATTTTTTACAGGAGTAGTATCTCACCGGAGAGGAATGATATGACCAGTAAAATATTTGTATCAGTAATTGTATTTGGTATAGCCGTTTCATGTATGAATGTTGGAGATTATCTCCAATCCGGAAATTTTGAAAAAGCAGCTAGGCACTGTAATTCACTTAAAAAGTCAGAACAGTCCGAGTGCTGGTATGAGATGGGAAAAGCCGCGGAATCAATAAAAAAATTCTTTCAGGCGCTAGAATATTACAGGTATGCAAAAAATCCAGAGGCCCTTACCCGGGTTCAGGGAAAAATAATTAAGGATGCTGTTTCCAGAGGCGAGCGCATTTTTGCTGCATCCTATCTTGAAAAAACAGGGTCAAAAGAAAAAGCATTAAAATTATACAGAAAAATTGCTTCGGAATTTAATGCAGCAGGCGATTTTGAAAGTGCTTTCAGATACTATGAATTAGCTGGAATGGCTCACATGAAAGATCGGATGAGTGCATTGATTATTCAGAAATTCATCAGAGAAAAAAAAGACCACGCACTTATGATTCATTTGCACAAAAAGGGAATGAGTAAGGTAGATATCCAATGGTTTATGGCAGCGCTTGCTGCTGAGCGACGGCAATATCATCAATTATCCACATGGTTTCTTCTGAGTGGAAGGTCAAAATCCGAAATGGATAATTTATATGCTCAATGGAGGGGAAAACCTGAGAAAACTGAGAGTGTTCCAGCATTAAAGGGTACAGCGTTGAAAGGTTCTGTCTTTATGATCTGGAATCTTTTCCACAATGGAAACTCAAGTTTTGCCCTGAGAATAATAGAGCGGAATTTCCATTTGTATTCAAAACATCTGGTTGAGAGAAGTGAAAATCTGGAGAAATCCGGAAAGTATCAGCAGAGTGGATTTTTTGCTGCAATATCCAATAATAACAAACGTGCAACCAGACTTTTTGGACTTTCTCTGGATAAGGAAAAGTTTTTTAAAACTTCGCTTTATTATCTCGCTAATACAGACAGGAATGAGTTTCTCCGAAGAATGAAAATATATAGTAAAATCAATAAGCCAGAAATAAGAAAAACAGTGGATTTACTTGATAGATTGTATAACAACAAAAAAATAAGAATTCACTATTATTATTCTATTAATACTAACGGTTATAAGGATTTAACCAAGGAAGAAATCCGAAAAATAATCTCTGTCGTTGAGGGTAAATTTATAAAAAATAAGAATATTAAAGTTGTATCAATGTTCACAAAACCAGCTTTCATAAAGTTACCAGATGGAAGAAAAGTAACAGCATCTTCAGGATACAGAAAGTACCGTAGACACAAACCTGAAAGTGTTCCTCAGGTAGACATGACAGTTTATTTTAGAGTGAATGCAATTACGAAAAAGAAATTATTCAACATAAGAGCTGTTGTCGGAATAAACAGTTTGAGAATTGTGGATAACTTTCTGATTACAATACCCATGGATAAATTCAAATCAGGAAAAAGGGTTAAATCCCCTTCACTAAATGACCTCGCGCAAAATATTGCAGATTTTCCCAATCTGACAATATTCCGCCGCTGGATTAACCTCCACTCTCAAAAACCAAAAAAAGTCCGATAAGATATTTTGGTTGAATTGTCAGTTTTATGGAATTCCTTAGGATTCGAAAACGTCTGATAAAAAAATAGCTTCATAGTATTTAAAAATGAAAGTGGAAAAAACTAAAACCGGTTGTACACTTTAACAGGCACACTGGAGGTAGAAATGAAAAGTATAATTTCCACTTTTATTATTATTTCTATGGTTATGATGGCAGGGTGTGAGTGCACTGACTGCAGTGATGATCCTGAATACTGTATTTTTGGACAGGATCAGACCTGCAATAGTGATATGCTTCAATCTTCTCTTGCAGGTTCTTGTACAGAACAAAATACCTGTAACTGTAATCCCGGATATGAAGTAAATCCAGCTGACGGTAAGTGCCAGTTGATTGATGGCCCTTGTATTTACGGTGATGATTCACTTTGCAATTATGATCAGGACTATTCATTTAATGCTGGGATTTGTACTCAGCTAAACACCTGTGAATGTTTATCAGGGTTTGAAGTTGATGATACTTCAGGATTATGTATGTATCCCGAAGAGTATATTAAGTGTTATGCCGGTGAAAAACTGGAATGCGGAGCAAGATATACATCTTCAACGGTTGGGGAAGCAAATGAATGGAACGGCTACAGTGTATCTGCCCGTGCTGAAACAGGACCGGAGCAGGTATTCGTGATGGAGGTTGGTAATTATGACATGCAGCCCCCTGATTGTCGTGTGGTTGCGAGGCTGACTGATATTACAACTGATCTTGACCTTTTTGTTCTGAATACCTGTGATCCTGATGATGCTGAGGGTTTCGCTTCAACACCACTGGATATTCAGAGTGTTGAATCCGTCGCTTTTTTTAATAACTCTCTAAAGTTGATTGCAGTGGATGGATATGATGGGGCAAGTGGTGATTTTAACATTGAAATCGATTGTCTGTGTAACGGAATAGAGGATTTCGATGATGGAGAATATGTTTTCACAGTGGATTCACAATGGAATGGTGAAACTCAGATTTCGTCTTCTGATGATGAAATACCGGAATATGACTATGAACCCATCACCGACGGTGAAATTAATATTATAAGTATTACTGACAGCTGGACAGCTCTGATAATTGATGAAAATCTTTATACGGGGGAAATTATTCCCTCAGATGATGGCAGACTACATTATAATCTGGTTTCAGGCGCATTTGCCGGTGGTCGTTTCGTTATTTATGGACAAAACACTCAGGATGGAGATATCACCCGCGCAGAACTTACTCTTTATGGAAGTGGTGTTCCCATAGTTTCATCAGTTCGGGGAACATTCTCAAGACAGTAATTATAATAAATCTCTTTTGGCATTTTTTTCAAATCATGTCACTATAGTATCGAATGGAAAACAAAGGATAACTTTGAAAACAGAACAAGGAACAGACTTTTTTGCATTTTTTGTAAGGTTTCAGATTTGAACAGTAATTTTCTTCAAGGGAGTATACAAATTGAAAGTATTTATTTTATTAGCTATTTTCATAATAACAGGATGCACTGAAACGGGGAAAAAACAGATGAACACCGGTGGTGGTGAAACCTCAACTCCGGTTGAATCATCCACTTCACCGGGAAAATCCTCTGAAACAAATTCGGTGAGCAAATATACCCCGCCAAAAGTGAGACTGTCAGATAACGGCTGGGAGCTTTACGAATCTGCTGATTCCTATACTCCAGGAAATTCTGCTGATTTTAATCCCGGTTTTTCAACACCGGAAGGAGCTGTTCTTTATTTTTACACTTCTAAAATGGCTGGAACAGAAAACTGGAAGAAATCCTTAATCGAAAACGGCTGCGAAAAAGGTATCAGCAAATACTGCCGCAGACTTTTAAGAAAATTAGGTAAATCAAAAGACTGGAAATATCTGGAAGTGAAACTGGTGGGACGGAAAATGGTGGATGATAAAATGTATATCAAGGTATTCATGAAGATAAACACGGGAAAACCACGACCGGAAACAGGGACTGATGAAGCAACAGTAATATTTCAAAGTGGAAGATGGTTTGTCGTTGCCATACCGACCTAGCAGGTGAAAGGATTTCAACTATGCATAAAAGGATTTTACTTATCGCTGCCTTTATAGGCCTAATTGCTGTTTCCTGTGATGATGATACCGCATCCAACAACAGTATTTCAAACAACCAGACCAACAACAACACAAACACTTCAAATAATCAGACAAATAATCAGACCAACAACCTGACTAACAACCAGACCAACAACAACACAAACACTTCAAATAATCAGACCAACAATAACACAAATCAGGGGGACTTTTGTGAACCCCTGCCTTCATCTGAGGGAACAATAATTACAGTTACAGAGGAACAGGCAGGAGAACTTCGTGAGATAGTTGCAAATGCCCCTGAAGGTTCAACTGTTGAACTTGAAGACGGTTTTTATGATATGAGCGGTGGTGACTCCATTTCAAGATTAGTAATGTCAACTCCAGGGGTAACATTGAGGAGTGTCTCAGGAATTCGTGAGAATGTTGTTCTTGATGGTAATTATGCCACTGACGAACTGATTTCAATCTATGCATCAGATGTGACTGTAGCAGATATTACCCTCAGCAGAGCATACAATCATCCTATTCATGCATCGGGAAGTACCGGAAATCCTATTTCAGGGATCCTGATTTATAATGTCCGTATTGAGGATCCAGGTGAGCAGGCAATTAAAATAAATCCTGTGGATGACGGCTATGTGGATTTCAGTGCAGTAAGATGCAGTCACATTTCTCTTTCGGATGAAGGTCGTTCTCATGTTCGTAATAACTGTTATACCGGAGGTATTGATGCACACAAGTCCTGGGGCTGGGAAATTTCTGACAACTATATCGAAGGATTTTACTGTAGTGAAGGACTTTCAGAGCATGCAATCCATTTCTGGCAGAACTGTCGTGATACGCTTGTGGAACGGAATGTAATAAATAATTGTGCACGGGGAATAGGCTTTGGTCTTGGCGAAACGGTTGATTCCAGAGTCTGGGAAAATAATCCATATCCCGATGTTGTGAATGCAGGACATATTGACGGAACTATTCGCAACAACTTTATTGCAGCGTCATCTGAAACTCTCTTTGGTACATCCAGCAGTTTTGACTGTGGCATCTGTCTTGAACAGGCTCACGGCGCATATATTGTTCACAATACTGTGGCTAGTACTCAGGCGCCTTTTTCTTCCATAGAATGGAGATGGGATGAAACTCTCGTATTTATATACAACAATCTGGTAACACACAATCTGAGAGATCGCGGGGGGAGTGCAACTCTTGAAGGAAATACAGAGAATGCTGAAATGCAATGTTTTACTTCTATTTCAGATGCAGACCTCCATATTTCAGGGGAATGCACTGTAAATTCCACTACACAGCTGGAAAGTGGTATTTGTGAATTCGATATTGACGGAGAATCAAACACCGGTGAATTCCCAGGAGCTGACCAGTAGTTGCCCGGGTGTCGCTTCTTTCTATACTACTTTATTTTTGTAACTCTTTTTCGAAATCTTGAGTTTAAAAATACCATGATCATGGTATTTAAATAAAATCCTTCAAAGAATATAATACATAAATGGTTAATCGTTATGGGTTCATGAAGCTGAAGTTTTTTTAAAACTGAGGATTTACTAATTACGAATTGAATTTCCAACCGAAATTGTAGGAAGCAAAATGAAAATCAAACAAGCACTTCTTATTTTTGTTATTATGTTCTCATGTATCACATGTAATGATGATAATTCGAATGAAATCTATGAAATATGTAATAACAAAATTGATGATGATGAAAACGGATATACAGATTGCGATGATCCCGCATGTTCGTTGAATCCATTATGTCAAAATACGGCTATTTATTGTGGTGACGGAACATGTAATGGTTCTGAAAACACTACTAATTGCTCCGATGACTGTGGAACTTTGTGTGGTGATGGAACATGTAATGGTTCTGAAAACACTACTAATTGTTCCGATGACTGTGGAACTTTGTGTGGTGACGGGGCATGTAATGGTTCTGAAAACACTACTAATTGCTCCGATGACTGTGGAGTCAATCTTGGTACTTATGGTGATGCCCGGGATTCATTGGATCCTGTTACAACTAGTTTAGAATTGCCACGTCCTCTTACAACTTCTCCAACGGGTGATTTATTTTCCAATGCTACAAAATCAGTGCCTGTTTTTGATTCGTATGGATTTTTCTCAGGTGACAAAATTTTAATTCTGGTAGTAAAAGGCATTTTTAATCAGGATAACGTTGGAAAATTTGAAATACGAACAATTCAAACGATTGATGGAAATACACTGAATCTTGATTCATATCTTGAAAATACTTATACACTCTCAAATGAAATTACTACTATTGTCAGAATAACTCAATTGGGTGAACTTCGAATTACCTCTGGTGGGATTCTCACTGTACCAGATTGGGATGGTGAAACTGGAGGAATTTTAGCAATTATGGTCAGCGGTCCACTATATATTGATGGAAAAATAGATCTATCAGGTAAAGGCTTAAGAGGAGGGAGTCAAGTCCAAAGTCCTGGGTCATGTCCAGCGGAATCTTTTGTATCTGAATCCGGCGAGGGCAGACTATCAGGATGGCCGGAAAATCAAATGTCTTGTTCTGATTTCTCAGAATTTGGAAATGGTGGAATGGGATGTGATTTTTGCTGTGCTGGTAATGGAGCAGGTGGTGGTGGAAATATTACATCAGGTTCAGATGGGACAGACAGAACAACGTATACTGATCTCAGGTGTGGATATGGAACTGGTGGTGAGGCTGCTCCATTTTCAACTGAAGATAGGCTATTATTTGGTTCTGGTGGAGGAACTTCAATTGATAGGGATGGCGGACTGATAACAGGCGGAAATGGCGGTGGAATTGTACTCATTTTAGCGAATGAGTTGACTTCATTAAACGGTGAAATTATTAGTGATGGTTTTGATGGCTATTCTTGCCTCTGTCAGTCTGATTACAATTTTGCTTCAGGTGCAGGAGCTGGAGGAACAATAATGATAGTCAGTCCAGATGTATCCCCATTTCAGACAGATTTTGAAAAATATTCATTCACAGGTGGAAGAGGAGGAACATGTCCATGTTCTGGAGCTAATGGCGGTAATGGTGGTGATGGCCAAGTTGTTTTTTCTGAAAAAAATTGAATGGTTATACAAAATATTGAGTTCTAGGTTTTACATTGCAGTCTGCCTGTATGTTGTTTTACATATATATAATGGAAGGGGAACCTTACCAATTGTTGAAGATGCGCCTCATATCAATATTCTTTTTACATCCCTTCCGAAATGATTTCTTTCAACTTTGTTACTATGAAAAAGGAAACAAAAACAATAAAAATTGTTTAATTCAACTTCTTGTTTTCAAAATTTTAATTGCGTATCTTTATATCTCTTAGAAAATATTTTTCATACCAGATTTATTTCATTAAATTTTGATCAATTTTCTCTAGCTGGGAACCTCTGAATATCCTAATAGAAATACAAGTTTGCCGTTTTGTTTATAAAAAAATACCTAATTTATTTATTACAGGATAAAGTAAACCCTACAGTTGTTGCACTGCAGGTGTAGCAACAGTTATCACAGTCGTGTTCAAGGTCTTCACCAACCCCCCAATAAAGTCCTGATTGCATGCTCCATAACAAATTTTGTGCCCTTCATCGCAGGAAATGTTTACATTTAAAGGAGTATTGTAATATTGCAGGAAATAAGTTCCCCAGTAACCGCCAGCAGTTACATCATAGAGTTCAATTTCCGGTCCTGTGTTGTCATTGCAGTTATCCTTGAAAGTCCAGGTCATATTGCACATACCGTTTGTGCATGAGTCTGTTGTATTATTGGTTGTATTATTGGTTGTATTGTTTGTGTTTACATCATCTGAGCAATATTCAACCAAAAAGAAATCACCCAAAAAATAAGGGGGATTAGTGTCATAACAATATCCTAGAGTTCCATCCTCATAATTTTCAGAATAGTTGTAGCATTCAACTTTTTCATATCCCAAATACCAGATTACATGATGGAAATTATTAATAATAGGACCTGCGCATGCTTCATAACGAATAGAGCATGGACCTGAAGACCACATTTCCGAGTGATCTTCACAATACATGTCATTATTCTCTGTTTCAGGTTCGCAGTCATCAACACCCATTGTAAATGTTAAAAAAACTAGTAATAATATGATATTATATGGTCGAGTCATGATGTTTCTCCTTATATTATTTTTGTTCATCGCTGCAATCACTACAGTCACAATCCCCATCATCAACACAAATAGAATTTATTTCATGTCCATTATCGCAGGGAAAAGCAACAATGTATGTTTGATCAGGGATCCCACATTTCCAACAATCGTCACTACAGTTATCACCTGTTTCCCCATATTGATCGCTGCATCTGTCATCTCCGCAAGTAGCGGGACAATCCGCAGGGCAGTTTATGTAATCCTCTTCAATGTATTCATAATCCTGCCAATTTCGAGTACAAATTCCATCACCACAGTAACCACAATCTAAGTAGCAAAACCCGGCTCCTTCAAAACCGTTGCAGACCCCATCACCGCAATTGGTTCCGCAGTCATCTATACAATTAGTAGTGTTTTCAGAACCGTTGCAGACCCCATCACCACAATTGGTTCCACAGTCATCTATACAATTAGTAGTGTTTTCAGAACCATTGCAGACCCCATCACCGCAATTGGTTCCGCAGTCATCCGGGCAACTTGTCGAATTTTCAGAACCGTTGCAGGAACCATCACCACAAAAAGTGCTACTCATGCATAGTGGATTTAACGTGCACACTGGATCGTTGCAGTCTGTCAATCCGTTCTCATCGTCATCAATTTCATTATTACAGATTTCATATCCAGCTTTGTTTGAATCATCGTCACATGAAATAAAGGCAAAGACCGCAAATACGGAGAAAAGTATGGATTTATATTTCATTTTTATAAACGCCTTAAGTTTTAAGTGTTAAATTGCATACTTATATTTATGTTATTTTACTTTACAGATGTTGATTGTAAATACCATGATCATGGTATTTCTGCTTTGTTAAAAAATGGAAAATTTGTATCCAGTCTATTAAGGGAGAGTGGGATTATTCACTGAATGCTATGTCATCAATATGCTGAACTTTTTACTGCCGAAATAAATATCCCAGGCTGGGGTGAGAACTTATGTAAAGCTCACCACCTCGAAAAGTAAAAAGGTATTTAGTGATGTACTGAATTATACATACTTAGATCTGCCAGAATTTAAATATCATACAAGTGAGTTGAAATCCCATCGGGTGAAATCGCTTTCTTCTGAAAATCTGGCTAAATTAAATGGAGTGCCTGAGGGTTATACTGAGGAAATATGAAGTTCCTTGAAGAAGGGTGGTTTCGCCCCAACATCAATGAAGATGAGAGGCTGTATTACATCCGGTCGTTGAAGGAATATCGTGATATGAAAAATCAGTTGAAATACATAATGAAAACAATATGAGAAGAGGGATTTACGGAAGGGACTGCTGATGGGATAAAAGAGGGGAAAGAGGATCGAATGGAGTAAGTTGGTGGTTTTTTGTATTGAAAAGATTGGCACGCCTGACAGGATTCGAACCTGTGACCAATGGCTTAGAAGGCCACTGCTCTGTCCTACTGAGCTACAGGCGCTCAAAAGATTGCTGTCGGGGCGGAGGGATTTGAACCCCCGGCATCCTGCTCCCAAAGCAGGCGCGCTACCAGACTGCGCTACGCCCCGCAGTCAGCTGAACACCTAAATACTTCAACAAGTATATTCTGTCAAGAATTTTCTTGGAAAACACAAATTAGTTGTAACATACTTGGAAATACTGATGAAATTCAGGTGTGATGAAAAAAAGGAAAACAAATTCCGTTATTCAATACCCACACATCTTACTGTTTCACTGTCAGCTATGTTGTTGGAGGTCATGCATTCTTCCACAATTTCATCATTATCAATCACAACACTGAAAGTCATATCAACATCATTCTGTACACCGGTATAAACCGCCAGAATTCTTTCAAACCCTCCAGTGAGTATTGTTGTCTGAGTAGTTATTCTTTCAATAAACTCAGGAGGATCGACATCAGTACGATAAAAATCAACGTTTATACCAGGAGCAGCTCCTGCGCTGCCAGCATTTCTAACTGTAGCGAGAAGACGAACTTCATCGGGGCAGATAGGGGTGGATGTAAGTTCGGCAGTGAGGTCAGGAACGGGAAATAGAACTCCACCCTGAACATTCTGTCGGTAGTTGTTGTAATCTGTCCAGTTTGGATATTCCCAGTCCGGAACACTCCAGAAACCAAAATCCTTTTCAAAATTAGTCACATGATATGAAAACTGATTCCATACAGGTCTGGTGCGAACCCATCTGTCATAGGCATCCCCAAATATTCTGATTCCTGTAAACCCACCGGGACGCTGACAAACCAGTGATGAGTCACACATATAGCCGTCAGGGCAGGTTACTCCATCAGGACATGCAGCACCGGAAGTGCAAGTGGTGAATTCACACAGGTAGTTGATGTCGACTTCCGCTGCTTTCCATGATACATCACAGTGATCACGACTTATAGCCTGATCACCATTGCTGATCACAACCATTTCCGCATTGCCGTCGCCATCAACATCTGCAACAAGGGGATATTCACTTCCTGTTCTTGAAGAACTTGGAATAACCGGCTGAACAACTTCACTTCCATCTGTTCCATCGAAAATATGAAGGAAACACTCATCGTTATATAAAACTTCTGCAGGGCCATCTCCCTGAAAGTCAAATACACTAGACCCTGTTCTTGATGAAGAGATGTCCTGAGTTGCCGTTGACCACAAAATAAAATCAGTGCGGTTACTTGCACAAAGACCACCGGCTCTCAATGCCGGTTCCCAGCAATCGGGATCGTATACTACATATGCTGCAGTTCCTGCGGTACTGAATTCCGGGAGACCGTCTCCGTCAAAATCAGCTACTGTAGGTGCTCCACCAAGTCCTGAACCGGGAATCGGAATTGCCTGATTAACAATGGAACCACCGGCTCCCACAAGAATTTCTCCGGTAATTCCGTCTCTGATAGTAACCACGGTGCGTATGTTAATGACTTCAGGAGCTGGAGTATCAGGAAAAAGATCAGCTACAGCCACATATCCTGCTGTAACTGCAGTAGTTCCATCCCACATGTTACTTCCACCAGGGGTTGCAGGATCAACAGTGATGGCGTGGTTGCCATCAATCATTTCATAGTTACCATCCAGATTTAAATCTGCGACAACAGTGTCAACAGCACATCCGGAAACATTCGCGAAATCAAGAGCAGCGTCTGAAATGTTGCGTCCGTTCATTGCGTGACACCTCAAGACAACATCAGGCATTCCATCATGATCGAAGTCTGTAACTACCGGTCCACCTTCAACAACAACGTTGGAATATCCGCTATGCCGTTCTCCTGTACATCCGGGATACTGAACACTGTCGCAGACAGTTCCGATGCCGTCATTATCAGCTATTCGTAAACCGCCGCCTATTGTGTTGTAAACAATTTCAAGACCGGGATCATCATCAAAGTTAGCCAGTGCCACTGTAGCCTGAGCATAAGGTCTTGGAGCAGAAGGATCATCTGCACTTGGTATAGTAAATAGAACCAGACCGTTTCCTGCACCATCGCCTCTTCCGTCAAGAACAACGAGCAAAGTATCGGAGATTGCTGTATTTGCATATGCCGGAACAACGATATCGGGAATACCGTCTCCATTTACATCTCCAACTGCCGGAGCTGCAATTATCCACCGATAATTACTGCTGCCGTACGTCACTCCCGGCCAGTACCATTCCAGAACCGGCTGGATTTCATTGAATTCAGCTTCACCCTGACAGATTTCTTCATCTCCCAGCGGGAGGCATTTTCCAAGATATTCTTCACAGTACCAGGTGTCATCGGGGCAGTCGAAGTTATCAGTGCAGTTGCTACCGGGAATTACACATTCATTTCTGAGGCAAACTTCACCGGAATTGCAGCAAATATCAAGATTTTCACCACAGAGTGCTTCATCCTGAGCACAGTCTGATGCACACTGAACACCATCAAGACAGATTTCCCCATCATTGCAGCATATTCTCAGGTTGTCACCGCATCTGACTGTGTCACATACAGGGAGACATTCCATTTCATTTACACATTCTTCCCCATCACCGCAACAGATACCCCTGCATCTTTCTGTTTCACAGATTTCATCACAGTATGTTCCGTTTACACATTCCTGATTTTCACTGCAGCATTCCATGCCACAGACATTCTCCTGAGGGCATTCAATATTATCGGTATCTCCATCAGGGAGGGAACCATCTGTATTATAATTTCCAGCTTCTCCGGAGCATGATGCCAGCAAAAGTATAAAAATTGATAATATTTGGGCGTGTAAAACGTGCATGTTTTTTCTCCTGCGATAAACATTATAGATTGGTTTGGCACAAATTCCAGATCTAATTATTTTCAGGAAATTTTCAGAAAATCCAGTTTGAATGAAATAATGACCATGAGACTGGAAAGTATTTGAAAAATAAGCAACTTTTATTTTCAGGCCAAGCATGGATTGTTACAGCAAATTTATCTTTGCAGATCACTAATTTGAGAGGTGAGAATAAATCTGAATATTTTTTTTTATTTTATGAAAAAAAAGTCGTAAAAATAAATAAAAAACAGCAGGTAACATATTGAAATATATATATAAATTATTTTACCGTGAAATTTATCACTTCGTGCTTGCATTTCTTATTTCAATATTCTAATACGAAATTAGCTGAAACGGAGGTTACGCTAATGGATAAAAAATTCAATCCCTTTAAAATGGCACAACAACAGTTTGACGAGATAGCTGAAAAACTGAGTCTTGATCAGGGCACTCGTCAGTTCCTGAGAAATCCTCAGAAGGAAATGCATTTTTCCATCCCTGTAAAGATGGATGATGGTACCACTCAGGTGTTTCAGGGTTTTAGAATCCAGCACAACAGTGCTCGGGGTCCCCATAAGGGTGGAATAAGATTTCATCCTCAGGAGACTGTTGATACAGTTCGTGCACTTTCCACGTGGATGACATGGAAATGTGCAGTGGTAGACATTCCTCTCGGTGGAGGAAAGGGCGGGGTTATTTGTGATCCCCACAATCTTTCAAATCGTGAGCAGGAACAGATCTGTAGAGGTTTTATTCGGGCAATTGCAAAAGATATTGGTCCTTTGGTTGATGTCCCGGCTCCGGATGTAATGACAAATCCCCAGCATATGGTCTGGATGATGGATGAATACGAAAAAATCATGGGCGGAAAATTCCCCGGCGTTATTACAGGGAAACCGGTTGGTATGGGCGGAAGCCTTGGCAGAACAGAAGCCACCGGGTATGGTGTAATGTACACAGTGAGAGAAGCTCTGAAAGCTATGGGCATCGATATTAAAACTACAACAGCATCTTTCCAGGGCTTTGGAAACGTAAGTCAGTATGCCATCGACCTTTTCCAGCAGTATGGTGGTAAAGCGGTATGCGTAAGTTGTTGGGATCAGGCTGATCAGAAATCCTATTCATTTATTAAAGAATCCGGGATTAACTTGCAGGAACTCCTGAAAATTACAGATAAATTTGGTGGAATCAATAAAGCCAAAGCTGTTGAATTGGGATATAAAGTTTCTGATGGTAACGACTGGCTTATTCAGGATGTAGACATACTTGTTCCCGCAGCCCTTGAAAACCAGATTCACGGTGAAAATGTGAACAGTATTTCTAAGAGGGTTAAACTCATAGCTGAGGGTGCAAATGGACCGACAACTCCTGAAGCTGACAAAGTTATTCATGAAAGAGGAATTTTTGTAATTCCTGATTTTCTGGCAAATGCCGGTGGCGTTACATGCAGTTATTTCGAGCAAGTTCAGGGTAATATGAACTATTTCTGGAGCAAGGAAGAAGTTCTCTCAAAACTTGATGATGCAATGACAAAAGCATTCACCGCCGTTTACGATCTTTCAAAACGCAAAAATCTTTTCATGAGAGATGCTGCATATATGATCTCCATATCAAGAGTAGCTGAAGCCAGCAAAAACAGAGGCTGGGTTTAATTCGAGTAAAAACTCCCCGTATTTTTATAAAATCTGAACAAAAATAGAAAAATTTTCATTTTTTCTGGGGATTATTTTCTCATTTTCGGGTACATTAATCTGGAAAAAGAGGCAGAAAATGGAAATTGATAAGATACTTTCCCGCCAGAATGCTGATGGAAGCTCAAGAAATCTGAAGCCGGAATGGCGTGTAATCCTTGATATGCTTGAGAAATTCGATCTAGTTCTTCTGAACCGGATTATCAGAAGGATGTTTATTCATCTTTATCGAAATAATGTTACAGAAGTTCTGGATTTAATGGCTGAGCTTGAGCCTACAGAAGATTCAAATGCCTCAAGATTATATGCAAATATTCCGTTTCCCAAAATTGAAAGAAGTCGGCTTCGTTCAATTCTGGATAGAGTTTTTCATGTTGCCGGGGAAAATTTACCCAATTCGGAAATAACACGGCTCATGACAATCTGGCTTTCTCAGGAGAGAAGCCGGTTTCTTTCGATTACAATGGAAAATTCAAATGTCTCTTTAGCTGAAGTTAAGGATGCTCTGAGTCGTTTTTTCACTATTCCAAGACATGAACTTCATATGTCTCCCAATGATTTTATGAATATAAGGGTTTCCCTTATCCGAAGATTTCTTTCTTCACATCTTCCCTATATAAACATAGCCAAGCATTATATTACTGTCAGGGATTTTCACGGGATTTCAAAGAAGGTGATTGGCCCAGGTAAGGGTAATGGAAGGCTGGGAGGAAAAAGTGCCGGGGTTGTACTTGCTCACAGAGTACTGAAAAATGTGAAGAGAAATTATCCGGAACTTTCAAATGTTCAGTTTCCTCAAAGCTGGTTTATTGCTTCAGACACCACTATGGACTTCATTCATTACAATGCCCTAGAGGAAATCACCGGGCTGAAATATATGGATACAGAGCAGATAAGAGCCGGCTATCCTATTCTAAAACAGATGTTTAAGAACAGCTTTTTCCCCGGAGAGATCATTGAGCAGTTGACTTTCATGCTTGAGGAAATTGGGGAGCGTCCAATTATATGTCGCAGCTCAAGTCTTTTAGAGGATAGTTTTGAGGCTACTTTCGCAGGGAAGTATAAAAGTCTGTTTCTGCCCAATACCGGCAGTTTTGAAAAGCGTCTTGGTGCTTTGCTTGATGCGGTATCTGAAATAATGGCAAGTGTTTTCGGTCCTGATCCGATTGAATACAGAAAACGAAAAAGACTTCTGGATTTTTCAGAGCAGATGGGGATTCTTGTGCAGGAAGTTATTGGCCACAAAATAGGGAAGTACTTTTTCCCGACTTTTGCCGGTGTAGCTTTCAGTCTAAATGAATTCCGATGGACTCCGCGAATTGATAGAAAAGATGGAATGGTAAGGCTGGTGGCCGGATTAGGGACCAGAGCTGTTGACCGTCTGACTTCAGATTATCCTTTTCTGGGAAGTCCAGGAAAACCAGGTCTGCGTGTGAATCAGACATATATGGATCAGGTTAAATATTCACAGAAATATATTGATGTACTGAACCTTGAGACAGGTTCCTTTGAGTCAGTGGAGATGGAGTCTCTGTTTAAACAGTATGGCGATGGAATAAAGGGGCTTGAGAATGTAGTCAGTATAGACACCGGAGGTCATCTTAAACCTCCGATGAGTGCGTTGTGGGATCCTGCCAGCTCAGAAATGGTTATTACGTTCCAAGGCCTTACTGAAAATACTCACTTTATGAAGCAGATGAACACTATCTTAAATGTACTAGCAAAGGCTTTTGATGCTCCTGTGGATGTGGAATTCGCTTCTGATGGTGAAAACATTTATATACTGCAGTGTCGTCCTCAGGGAAGTTGGGATGAGGAGCAGAATATAAGTATTCCTCTTAATCTGCCTGAGGAATCAGTATTCTTCCGGACGGATAAGTATATTACACCAGGTTTTGTGAATGATATCAGGTATCTGGTTTATGTGGATGCACAGGAGTACGGGAATCTTCCGGACATTGAAAGCATGCAGAAAATTGGTGAAGTTATATCAGTTCTCAATGATACTCTACCACCAAGAAGTTTTATACTAATGGGTCCTGGAAGATGGGGTAGCCGTGGAGATATAAAACTTGGTGTGCCGGTTACATACAGTGATATAAGTAATACTCTTATGCTCATTGAGGTGGCAGAGAAAAAAGGCGATTACGTTCCTGACTTAAGTTTCGGGACTCATTTTTTTCAGGATCTGGTTGAAAGCAATATCAGATATCTTCCAATTTATCCTGATGATGAAGGAAACTGCTTCAACAGAAAACTATGTTTTGACAATAATTCGCTTTCCACGGTTCTACCAAGATACAGGGAATATTCACATGTTGTAAGTGTAGTTGATGTCGGAACTGTCTTTCCGGGGAGCAAGGCTCAGGTAATTATGAACAGCGATGAAAATATCGCTTTGGGCATCATTGTAGAGAGCTAAACCGGGGTTGCAGAAAAACACTTTTTAGAATATTCTCTTTTGCGTTTATCGGGAGGGCAGGGCTGTTTTATGAGACAGTTTCCACTCTGTGACATTTGGCCATAGAATGCCTGAAATTTATTTCCCGAAGTCAGGAGACTTTCTATTGCTAAAAATATGCCCCTGGTGCCTGTCACTTGAAGTTGATACTTTCTGTGGTCAGTGTTCCCGGAAACCTGGTGACAGTGCTCCTATGTTTTATCTGACTCTGGGATGGTCAAGAAGCAGAGCTTTTGAAAAAGTCCTAGCTGAGTTTGAAGGGGAAGAGGGATATTCCTATCGTGAGCTTGGGGAGGAAGTTATTCATTCCATTCCACTGTATTCTATGGATGATGTCAGATCAAAGCTTAAAAAATATGATAAAACCCTGAAATGGAAAGAGACTAATCTTAAGATTAATTCTGGAAAAGAGTTTGATTCAACTTCCGGACCATACAATTGCTTTGTCCGGCTTATGACTGAAAATCAGAGTCCCTGTAATGAAAAATCCGAGTGTCCCTTCAGTCCGTTTCCAATTTTTTCACTTATAAAAAAACCTGCAGATATACTTTCATACATATACAGAGATGAGAACGGTAATTTAATTGATATTGCGGAAGAAATACCGGATGGCGCTCTTTTGAGGCTATTTATTGCAGATATCGTCAGTAATGAGGATGTATTAATGTGTCCGGTCTACCGCAGTCTTCTCAGTATGATGACTGTAAAGGTTTTTCCAGAGGACATTCCATGGGCTCATTTTGCAAGTGACGTTCAGATTGCCCTTAGGGAAGGGCGTTTGCTTCTGGATTCTGAAGGTAACTGGTCACACATCAAGCCGGCAACTGAAGATTTGAAATATGAAGCCATAGAAACAAGTTATCTTGGGCCTGGTGCTCAGTGGGGAACAGTAGTTGGAGAGCATGAACTCATAAGTGTGGATGACAATCTGATTATAATGCCACAGAACAAAAAAGTTGCTTCGTGGCCCAGAGCCAGAAGTACAGCAAGGACTTCTGATGGACGGATTATAATTCAGCCACATTTCAATCTTAATGAAGCCACCAATTTTGTAATTCTTGATCCCGGTGATCTTTCAAAGGTTACAATAGGCCCATTTCCACAACCATGGACAACAGACAAAACTCTGGAAACCTTCAGTTGGCTGGTGGAACGTAAGGGTAATTATCTGCTGCAAAAAGGTCGTTTTTTATGGGGCTCGGAAAAACCTGTAATGATGGTTACCGATTCCATGAAAATACCAGGAGACGTAAATCATCTGAGGGTAAATTCCAAAATGGCGGCGGTTTCATTCAGTGATAATACTCTTCTGATAACGGATTATGCTGAAAATACAGAAGTTTTTGCATTTCAGGATATAAAATGCATTGAATGGCTGAATGACGATGAGCTGGCAGTTTTATGGGGAAACGGCAGAAGGATTTCATTTATCAAGGAATTTGTTCGAAGTGACTACTATCTGCTGGTAAAAGCACGTGAGATGGCCAGTACCATAACGGGAAATGTCATTATCACAGGAAATCACCGGATTATGGAAGTTTCTCCTGCAGGAGAAATACTTGATTATCGACATGATTCCCACGGAACATTCATTCCTTCCCGTCAGGGTTATTTACACAGGAAAAGTGACAGTGTTTCGTGGCATCAACTTGATAACACCGTCTTGAAAGATGTGTTCCCTTCAGATGATATTGATGAAATTCTGGTGGTGGAATGCCCACTTGAAAAAATGCCAGGAAAAAATGAACTCTCCCTCTTTATGGATCTTGTTATGATTTTAAGATCCGGTTACTCTCCTGAAGAATATACAAAAACAGTAAGGCGGCTATGGGATGAGGCTCCTGCTGCAGTCAGAAAAGACCTGAATAAACTTACAAGAGCATTTCCATGGCTGAAAAATGTTGTAAAGGGAAAATCCAACTGGACGGGTACAATATGCTCCCTTGAGGAACTTGTCTCAATCTGAATAAGTTGTTTTAAGTAAAGTTAAAACAATAAGTGGGGATAAAGTTAAATATCGGGATCTTAAAATAATCAGTGGTGATGATGATCCCCGGAGTGAACATGACCATGGAGGAGTTCTTCTTGAGTTCCTTCACGAACGTTCATTATTTCCACGTCAAATTCGAGATCCATACCAGCGAGGGGATGATTCAGGTCGAGGGTTACTGTATCAGCATCAAAGGATTTCACCACAACCTGCTCAGGTCCGTGGGGAGCCATAAGATAAAGTACCATACCGGTTTCAAGTTCAACGTCATCATCTATTATTTTACGTTCTACGGTTTGTGAGAGTGTTTCATCATAGTCACCATAAGCATCTTTTGCTTCAACACTGACAACTTTCTTATCACCTTTTTTAAGTCCCTCCAGAGCTTTTTCAAGTCCGGGGATAATATTGGAATAGCCACAAAGAAACGCCAAAGGCTCATCATCCCGGCTGCTATCCAGCACTTCACCGCTTTTATCAGTAAGTGTGTAGTGCATTTCAACGACTCTGTCTTTTTCGATTATCATGAATACTCCTTTTCCGGATTCTCCGGCAGTTACCTGAAAAATTTCAGATGCTAACTCCTTTAGTATTTTTATCTCCAGTTGTAAAGGGTAGATATCACAATGATTGAAAAGAGTTCAGTGTTACGGGGCATGTTTTTTTTATTAATCCTGAGGGATGGGGAGTTTAATTTTAAATCTCTGGTTTAGAGACTCAAGATGTTTCCTTAATTCGGTGATATCAGAACTGATTTTTTTTTGACTGTGGTTTTTAACTCCTGATTTTTTGTACATTTTCCATCGATAAGTGTGAATGGCCTTTTTAAGTTCAGATGAAACATCCTTCTTTAGGGAGCATTTTTCAGATATTTTTTCCAGTGCTGTGAGGATTCCGTAATATCCCTCAGCTTCCTGGATACATTTTTCTGGTGCCATAGAACCAGAGTTTCTTATGAAAATACCAAATTCTGATTTCCCGAAAAGTTTTTCAAATGAGTCATGTGGAAACAGTTGGTGTGCACGCAGTACTGCATTTTTTCCCATCACCGAGTCTTTAAGCTCAGTTGTTTTTTTTATGATTGCATGATTTTTCAGATGCAGGGTCTGGATTTGTCTGAAATCAACCGTTTGAAATATTTCCAGCGTATTTTGTTTTTTCCCAAAAAGCCTTCCGTGAAAAATATGGAACATGTGAGTAAATCCATTTTTGCGATTGCTGTGAAAAATGTTTTTCCCTCTTGAAACATCGAAAATATCAATTCCATTATCAGTGAATGCATATATCAACTGTCGTTCAGCTGCCAGTTTGATGATATTTCCGGTTTTAACTCTTCGGGCAAGGAGAATACTGAAGTTTTTATCAATGAGAAATATGAAATCAGAAATCCCCACCGCTGCATACCCTGCTGCCGGCAGTACAACTGCATTTTCATCGAGCCTGAAATGGGATACTGCCCCTGTTTCTGAAAATGAAACCAGCCCCCCTGAAGATATTCCCATAAGCTTTCCATCAAGGCGGAAAAAACGCCTGACAGCAAAATGTGATACTTTAATAATTTTCAGACCATCCGGATTTAAAATTCCAACAGAAGTAACTTTCTCCCCCTGAAAAATGAATACATTTTTTCCTGTATATTCAACAGAACGAAGATTTTTCATGCCTTTTAGTGGACTAACACTTTTTTGAGCAAGAGTTTTAGTATTCAGAATGCTTATTTTATCTTTTTCTGACACCCAAAGATGTCCTCCAGCCACAAAAACTGTGGACTCAGATTTTTTAGGTATCCCGATAATTTCTGTTTCATTGTGGATTGATCTGGATAATATTTTTTCGTTTTCAATAAAGATTACCGAATGATTTGTCAGTTGCCAGTTGCAGCTTGTGGAGCGATGGGTCCATATTTTTTTCCCCTTCAGTGCAACCATCACCTCACATCCCTGCTTCGGGATTTTCTGCTGTCTGATTTCATACTCACCCCATTTCAGGGGGATGGATATTGCCGGAGAAGGAACTTCCCTACCACTGAATGGATCCAGTGTTTTCCAGATTATTTCCTTCTGAGTTTTGTCTCGTGACATCAGTTTCAGTGTTTTACCACCTGTTACGCGGCATGAACCGCATCCGGAGATATTCATTCTGAAGACAATTTTTCGGTCAATATAATCAATGGCGTAAAGAGTTCCATCCGAAGTGGTGTACAGCATATATTCAAAGATGACCGGTACAGAAACAGCCCGGGGAAATTCAATTCTCCAGCTTTCTGAGATGCTTGTTCTATTAAGTATCCCCGGCAGATATTCTATTAAATCATTTTGCTGAGGTCTGATGGATGATGAACCCTCCATTATGAGACTGGCCAGTGATGAGGGAACAGCTGCACCCGGGAGGGAATTGAAATACTGATGATACAAAGCTGCAGATGAGGGTTTTCCTGCGGTTTTTAATGATTCTATTCTGATTGTCGCAGGAAGTGGTGCATATCTTGTTTCGGTGGTATTTTTTTTGTAACAGCCGCTTGATCCCAAAAGAATGACAAAAAATAATGTATGGTTTTTCATGATATCACCCCGGGAAAAGTCTGAGAAACTGTTAAATGTGTATTCCTGCACGTTAATGTTATATAGTGTGAATACATAGCAAAAGTATATGTTGAATACAGCGAAAATTTCAACTAAAATTCAGGAAGAACCCTATTACTCTGAGGATTTACCCAATGAAATTATTTCCACTCCTTCTCATGGCGCTCACGATAACTGTTTTCCCTTCCGTTTCAAAAGCTGTTTATAGCTGTGGAGGAGTTGAAGATACATGCCCCTGTGGTGCTTCCAACCCTTATCCATGCTGTGACAATGGCGGAAACTGTACATGGTATGCATGGCACAGCGCATGCTGTAACTGGGAAATGGCGCTTCCCGGATGGGGAAATGCCAATACATGGGCTCAGTATGCCCAGGCAAATGCAAACTACGAAGTTCTCGATTATCCGGTTGTTGGTTCCATCGCAGCCCGTACTTTGGGTACTTATGGTCATGTGGCCTTTGTGATAGATGTTTCAGGAACCCAGATCACAGTTGAGGAGGAAAACTGCTGCAGTACATGTGCGGCCGGGGTGAGAACATGGACCTATGACTCTTCCTATTTTGATGCGGGTTTTATAATTCCCCTTGGTGGTGTTGTTCCACCTGAATGTACAGTGGAGATAAATCATTCGGGAGCAGTGATAGATGATCTTTCCGATTGTTTTGAACATCATGGACAGTACTGGTGGGACGACACTTCCGGCACAGATGGTCACAGTTATTATACCTATGCAACGGACGATGCCGGCCCTGACAGCTGGGGAAGCTGGCGTTTCAATGTTGTGGAAGCCGGTAATTATGAAATTAGTGTTTTTATTCCATCATCTGAAAATGCACTAACAGTTCAGAGTGTATACACAGTAACCCACTCAAATGGAGAGACTGACATTGCTGTGGATCAGAGCCAGCATGAAAATGAATGGGTTTCACTTGGTAGCTTCTGGCTTGATGTCGGTACAATTCAGAACCTGAGGCTGAATGATAACACCGGAGAGGAATATGATCTTAGAAGAGTTCTTATGTATGATGCAGTTTCTCTTTCCACTGTAGTGGAGTGCAGTGATGAATGTTCAGTTGGTGAAGTTGTCTGCGAAGGGGATACAGGTTTCCGGACATGTGGAAACTATGATGGGGATGACTGTCTTGAGTGGTCAACTGTGGAATTCTGTTCAAACGAGGATATCTGCATAGATGGCGTATGCCAGTTTAATACTGAAAGCTGTGTTGATGAGTGCTCATCAGAGGGATATTCCTGTTTCTCCAACGTGGGTCTGCAGTACTGTGGGAATTTTGATCAGGATTCATGTCTGGAATACGGCACTCCTGAATACTGTCCGGGACTGCAGGTGTGTTCAGATGGTGTGTGTGTTGAAAATAGTGATGCCGGCCCCGAAAATGATACATCGGACGATGCCGGTTTTTCAGATGATTCAGATGCCTCTGGATGTAGTTGCACACACTATTCCGGAAAATCATCACCTTTTTCAGTTGTTTTTCTTTTACTTGGCCTGGGCTATTTCCTGAGAAGGAGCATAAGGAAAAGAATCAGCCTGTAATTTTCAGTATGAGTTCGGAATGAACACTGACGTTTTCAGCAGGGTAGGTATGAACACCGGTTATCTCCAGTCCCGTTTCAGGTTTCTTTATATAAATAGTTGTAGAAGGTTTCCCGGGGCCTGGGTATGTATAAGTGAGTACTGCCGGAGGAAGCGAAGTATTATACAGTCTGGAGTTTTCCAGTTTTTCAATGGTGCTGGTGCAGTTAAGGGAGAAATGAGGAAAACTGTCTGAATATTCTGACAATATATCATCCAAGATCAGTTCCTTGCCACAGTCTGAAACTGAAAGTGAAGTTCCTGAGGATTCAATATCGCTGCAACTGACAATATGAGCCACTGATATTCCATTGGGAAAATCCAGTACTGCGGCATGGCTGGTTCCCAGAATGAATAAGCGTACATCAGATTTAATCCATCTGAAGCTGGATTCATCAGCAATAACCAGCCTCTTCAGAAGGATATTCAATTCAGTTGTATTTCCTGATACCACCACTTCTTTCAGTTCACTGTGGGATACATCCCTGTATGCAAGGCTCATAAGAAAAAATTCTCCAGCATATTCATGTATTATAAGGGGATAATGTTGTCAATGAAAACGATAATGTCTGATGGTCTGTTTTATGTGGTGAATTTAGTATCTTCAGTTTTGTGAGTTTATATTACGAATCTGGATAAACCTGATTTAATAAAAGCATCGTAAATTTGAATAAATGTAACTGTTCTGATATTAAATAAGTCGGTAATAATTTAGAGAAATCTGAATAAACTGTTTTAAGACCCTGTGGTAGAAATTAGGGGTCCTGAAATGTGGCAGGATAGTTATGGCAGATACCGGATATAAATTTTTCAATAAAAAATGTGGATCACGCTATGAACTTTTTGAACTTCTGGATGGTTACCTATCACTGGATACCCAACAGAAGATATCCTTTTTATCGGGATTTTCAGATGAAATTAGTGAGGTGCCACATATAGATACTATAATATCTCTACCTCCTGAATCCGAACTTGATGGATTTACCGATTTTTATTCACGACAAGGGAACACCAGTCATCTTAAAAAATATTATGACAAAGTACTTTCTGACGCTGAAATCAGTGAAAAGGACAGGGCACTGGCTTATTTCTTCAGGGGTCTTCAGGAGCTTGCCACTGGTGCCCTGAGGGACGCCTATGTCTTATTAAAGAAGCCACTATCGGAAATTTCGTCTGAAGAATATCCTGTATACATACTGTTTCAGGTTTTCTGGCTTGAAATCAGACAGCGAAATTTTATTGAAGCATCGGTCCTTATCGATTCTCTTGTGAAAAGATCTGAAAACAGTTCCTTTTCAGGTGTTCTTTTATACCTGAAATCGTGGCTTGATATTATCACCGGAGGCAGTACCGAGACATCCCTGAGAAATGCATGTGAAAAATCACCCTCCCTTGAATATTATCTGGGGCTTTTACATACTATGGGTGAAAACAGACCATCTGAGATCCGAAAAATTCTTACAGATATAATTCCCCAACTGGAGGATTCTTCTGGTGAATATTTCTGCAGACTTCAGAAAGCAGGATACGGTTTCATGCTGGGGCAGTATTCTGAAATTCTTGACGAAATATCAGAAATGAACAATCCACCGGAGGATTTACAGTTTCTTGCTCGTGAGCTTTCATTGTTTGTATCCAGATATTCAGCTGACTCATCACTTTTGTTGAAGCATCTTGCAGTGCACCTTAAGGATGAGCCTGACAGTGAACTTATGGATGCTCTGCTGCTTGAATATGATGCGCTCCGGAATGATGCAGATAATTCAGATTATGGAATTTCAGAACTCAGAGAACTTGCAGTTGATAAATCAGAATCAGTTATCGTGAATTCTCTGCTTATGAGAAAGGCTTTTCAGGAAAGGAAGTATGTTAAAGGGATTCAGTCTGTGGATCTGTTTTCAACTCCACTGGCTATGATGAGCAGTGGAGAAATTCCGGAAAATATCGATGATGTATACAGGGAATATCCGGAAGTTTCAATTCTGGCATCCGAAATGAGCAGAAACGGAATTCATCTGAATAAATTTGGAAAAAAAGAATCAGCATTTCTTGAGTATGTGGAAAAACTGTATGAAATACAGGCGTTAGGATGGAACGGAATTTCATATACTCCTGATTACACTGAATCTGAAATTGAATCAGTTTATCTGTCCTGGTGGATGCATATACTGAATAAATCCATTGATGCTCCCTACAGTGCCATAATGGATACCCTTGATGACGATCGAGAAAGAGCTTTGGTACTGGAAACCACCATGAAAATGCTTGTTTCCGTGGGAAGATACACAGAGGCCGCATCACTTTTCGTCTCAACCATGAGTAAATGCGAACTGGATAGAGAGGAACTTTTTCTGGGAGCGTGTATCTGCACTTTATCCAAATTTGAACCGGCAGATGAAGTATGGATGAACCTTCTGGAAAGCAATGGGGGAACTGAGCAACAACCATTTATTGCTGCTTTCACCATCAGGAAACTTCTTCAAAACGGAAAACTGACTGAAGCGGGAATGTTATGTGAAAACTTCAGCCATTTTGAACTGATACATAAAATCAAACTGGAATACAAAAGAGTATATGAATCTGATGAGGAATCAATAGTATCCATTCTGGACGAGTTTCAGAGTAATGAAACTGATGCAGTTGAAAAGGTTTTGAGGGATCCCGACAGTTATTATCTCCTTGATTCCCTTGAATCAGGAGTATCCCGATGGTTTCAGAGTGTACTTGCCCCGGTCTCTCTGGGCTTTTCTGAATATAAAAGCAGAACATATGAAAATTCCAGGTATTTTCATCATAATCAGTTTCTTATGGGTACGGTGAACGCTCTGAGATATCTATTCCAGAATGTGGAGTATATACCTGAAGGATTTGTTGAGTGGTGTCAGGATATATATGACAGTTCTCCTGATTACAGTGTTGCTCGCAGTCTTCTGTGGCTCAGTGGATTTCTCACGGGAAATCAGGAAAAAATCAAATCTCCTTCTTTTTGTGACTGGCAGAAAGCAGAAATATTACTCCATAGATATTTTGAGAATCCTGAATTTTACAGCAGTGAAAATCCATTTTCAGATGATGAATACCACAGACTGATCCTGAATGCGGTAAGATTGAGAGCCATTGAAAAAGAAAATTATTCCCTGTGGGTCAGGTGTTTGGATATCAGCACTACGGGAATCGATCTGAGTACAGAGTACAGAGCTTTCACCGGCATGTTCGGAAATTCAGTTTCGCTATCGCATGAGAGTGAACTTCTGTATTCAATTCTTTATCCTCACCGGATGTCTTCGTTATGGGCTCAGGCGCTCACCGGGGATGAGAGGAATCCTCTCATTGATGGTGTGGAATTAAGGGCAATAGAACTGGAATTATCCGGAAATCTTCAGCAGGCCTGGGATTTTCGGCGACAGAATATGAAATTAATCACCCCTGAAGGGGCGTTCTTTGTGGAGCGGTTAAATGAATATATTTCAAGCCCATCTCTGGAATATCTGGGAAGCGCGATACAGTGTGACACGCTGAGCAATAATGATGAACCTAGGAAGGAGCATCTGTACAAAACCGCAAATATGGCATTTGAAAGTGGAGACCACTACACAAGTCTGAAAGCCTTCTGGTATATTTACGCTGATTTTAAGGATGAGATTTCTGCTCTGATCGGTGCAATAAATGTAAGTCTTTACATGAATAATGAAGCTGTAACTTCCTGGCTTATTGAAATACTGAAAAAGAGTGAAAGCGAAGAGGGATTGACTCTCCTGAAGGATCTTTTACCCCCTGAAACAATCGCGTATATGAGTGAAAATCCTCCAACTGAACCTCCATTTTCCTTTTTCTCTGAACATGAACCGTTGACTACGAACATCAATGTGCTGATTCCCCCCCTTGGGATAGCTATGGATATTACTGAAAAACTCATCTCTGAATGCAACAGAGCGCTTGAAAATTCTCATGTGCCAAAAACTTATGTTCTTACAATGCTTCTTGCAGCAGGTGAGTATGAGAAGGTTTCAACTCTAATCGGGGGATGTGATGGTGATTCGGATATAGTAACGAGACTTCTTTCTCTCAGTTGTGGTCTGCATCTGGGAAGTGATGTTCTATGCGATGATGCATTTACTTTAAAACCCCACGACCAGACAGCTGCATTCAGAACTCTCAGTGTTTTCTGGAAACTTGTAACCGGAAGAGCTTCACAACTGTCTGAGGAGCTTTCAGAGGGTGTTTTCCTCACTGACTGGTATGCTGCGGTATCAGAACACTCAAAACTATGCAATCAACTGATATCTGAAGATTCAGCTGGAGACTGTTATCTCGCTTACTTTTACAGCGAATATACCAACTGCAATGCAGCGGCTATTTTTGAATCAGTTGATTTTGGACGCTTCACGATAAACTATAAGCATCATATTTTCCGAAAAAACAGGCAGTGGAGTGAACTGGATAATATTTCTGCAGATGATTCAATTTCGCTAGGTATCAGATTTACTGATGATGGTGAGTTCTCAGGTGATTCAGATGATTTCTGTACATTGTGGCTTGATGCATTTTCAGGGAGGGGGAAATTCTCTAAAATCAGTACTGATTCAGATGAGTTGAATAGTTTAATACACTTAATGGATTCCATCAGAGGGAATACAGACTCACTGCCTCAGGTTCCGGATTCGAGGGATCTTTACCCCTTTGTGGATCTCGCCGCGAGAATGCAGCAGCAGCGCTCTGATACTGAAACTCGCCGGAAACTTCAGTTGATAAGGAGTGCATGTGACAGTACAGGACTTCTGAAGTGGATGAATAATATTTCAGGTGATGAAGAAACTTTTGATGATGATTATTCATTTCTCTTTATACTGGATGATTTCCTGAAGGATGCAAGCGCTCTCAGGTCAATGGATATTTCCACCGGAGTTGATTTTATACCCCATGACCTCTATGGGGTTCTTGAGTCGATATCTGCAATTTCAAAATCATTTGATAACATGGATGTTTCTGAAGCAACCATAGGAGAGCATCATTTCAGGAATCCTGCAGATATTATTTCCTTTACCGAAAAAAATCCCTCCCTCGGTGACTCATGTGATGTTCTTACACAAATTGTATTTCCAGGAAGTTCAGGAAATGGAAGCGCTCCATTCATTCGATGGTTTTTCAGCAGTGATGATAATTCGCTGCTTGAATACTGTGGTAATTCAGACAGTGAACATGGATATCTGGGGGCTCTTTTCGGAATGTGGAGAAATGAACTGATGAGAAGGGATCCTTCGATGTATTACCAGTTCATACCGGAAAAAACAGTTGAAATTTCCCGTTTCAGACAGGCTCTGAGAGGAGGAAAATCGGAGGAAATACTGTCTGCTGATACCACTTATGTCAGGGGCGAATTCGCCGATATCATGTTTTACAGTGCCTCCATAAGTCTGGGGCGTTTTATGGATATCCCCGATGTATTAAGGAGGAATTCACGTATCTTAAGGGATGATCTTTTCAGAAATCAGAAGATAGAGCGGGTGATTGACTATTTAAGAAAGGAAAAGAGTCCGTTATCACTTCATTTCAGTCGATGGCTGGATTCATTTGTACTGAGTCTTCCGGACGATGCCACAGAGAGAAAATATTCAGGTGAGGAATACAGCTTTGAGATGATTTTCTCCAGCAGCAGCAGTTCTCTTTTAAAAAAGCACCTTGAGAAGGCAATTGCCAGGATTCAGAGTGATAAAAACAGGCAGTCATTCAGAAAAGAAATGGAGCGAATCAAATTCAGAGATAAAAAAGCCTGGCCTAATACTGAAGTTCCCTTTCCGGATTTAAAAAAGGATTTCTTCACCGGGATTTTCGCGTTTTTATCAACAACTCCACCGCTTAATTCCGGTGTTTTACTTGAGTACCTTCAGGAGAATCCGGACTTTTCCAGATGGCATAATCAGTTTGCAGCAGAATACAGTGTTGCAAAGAAGACTGATACCACAGACGATTTGAGTGATGTATTGTTGCCTCTTGGTAAACATCATGCGTCCTCTCTGTACAGTCTGTGCTGTCATCTGTGTCGTAATAAAAAGCTAACTGAACTGACTGAAATTCTGGCTGGAAGGGTAAGCGGTAAGTATCCGGAAAGCTGGTTTAATGATCGCTATGATGCTGAAACTGTTAAGCATATTTATGGGATTTTGCTTCTTAAAAGTGGTGATTACAAAACCGCTGGAGAAATATTCACCAGTCTTATCAGACAAAATCCATCTGATGAAACAGCCTTTAAAAGGGCGATGTATTCCATGAAAAAATGCGATGAGGACACTGTGGAGATTATGGAATACCGCTTTCCCGGGGAGACTGATGAATACCATCGACGGATACTTGAGTGGAATATTGCGGTTTCACACGGTAAAAAGGGTGACGGTCTGAAGTTTATAGAAGTGATTACGTCTTCGGATCTGGAGAAAATATCCTCTCAAGCAGCACTTCTGAATTCAATGATAAAGGTGGTGTGTGGCCTGAAATCAGATATGAACACAGTGGATGCTCTCAGGTATCCTGTTGAAGTATCCATGCTGTTATATCTTTCAGCTCTCAATCCCGTTGATACAGGGATTGAGAAAAGCCCGGCAGTTGATGAGATCCTTGACAAAGCTCTAAAGGTCTGGAGTGAAAATATATTTGCCCTCAGACTTTCAGGTGAAAAGTCTGGTTCATCAAACCCGGAAAAAGCAATAAAGTGTTTTGATAAGGCACTAAAGATTGAATACAATAAGTTTTTTACAACTGAAGTACTGAAAAATGCTGCTCTGACATCTGAAAACTATCTTAAGGATATGCATCTGGCGCGCAGGTATTACATCGCAATGCTGGATATTAATCCTGAAGATGCACAGTTGATTCAATCCTTTATTGATTTCACCCGCAGAGACCATGATGAGGTTTTTCTCAGGCTTCATCTGAAGTCAATGCTGGGCAAATACCACAGTGATGATTTAAAAGTCGGCAAATCTCTTCTGGAAGCAACTGAACTTGTCCTGAAAACCCTTCATATGGATGATTCTCTGGAATATCTGAAGAACCTTGAGAATACATTAACCAATAGTTCTCCACCGGTGTTTTCGGGTTTTGATTTTAGGGCTCTTACAACGGGAGAATTTCCCGGAATGCTTTATCCTGCCAAGGATAGTCAGGGATTTTATTCAGTCCTTAAGTATTTTCCACAACTCAGTTATCTGACACCTGAAATCATAGAGGAAATTCCCCTCAGTCAGATAATCAGAAACACCACAGGCCTTGATTGCACTTTGTTTAGTTCAAAAACTGACAGATTTGTAATCACAGGACATGATGCTTTTACAGTTTACGTGCCATCATATCTCTACTCTCAACTGACTCCCCATGCTTTAAGTGGTGCTGTTGCGGGACATCTTTTTGTTCATATTCTTGGTTTCGACCGTTTTGATGGTATGTCCGATGAAGAGATATCAGGTCTTTTCTCCGCAGTTTTAGGATTATTATTTCCTGAAAGTGATGCAAGTGAGGGGGGCAGTGCTTCTCCCTCGATGCAACTGACCGCCAGCAGAGCACTTGAAACAGGAGGCAGTCATTTGAAGACTGTTTTAGCTGAAACTCTTTCCAACTGGAGAATTCATGCGGGTGGAATAAATAAAGTCCGCCAGTGCATGGTGAACCGTATTGGTTTTCTGGTGTGCACTGAAGTAGTTGACCGGCGTGAATCAGTGATTAAGGATGTATATAACATGATTCTGGACGAAAGATTTCATAATTTCCTGAAATCCTCCAGAATGTACAGACTTGTGGTTAATAACTGAGACATGCTGTGGATAAGATTATCAATCCTTTATATTCACTGCTGCCTCTGGCAATGGAGATATATGGATGAAGTCCTCGGGTGTTCTTTCCAGTTCTGAAAACCATTTGATTTTAGAGTTTTTTATCAGGGATGCACTGGAGAATCTTACCCCGGTTTCAACTGATTTTATAAAAAACTGCACTGTTGAAAGTGTTTCACACGAGGTTATAAAAACTGCAGGTGTTAAACTTACAGCGGATGTATCGAGATGTGAAAAAACCACCCAGTTCAGGGAAGGATTTGAGTACGAGACGCTTGAATACAGGGATTCTGGAGGTGCATGTGAAGCACTTTTGCGAAAAAATACTGAATTTGAGGATACTTATACAAGAGAAAGCAGATATACCATAGAGGCAGTTTCCTTTCTTCATCCTCTAAACACTTCAAAGCCTCCTGTTACTGTTTTTGAGAATTTTCAGAGTTATATTACTGATGATGAGTATGATGAATCAGTTCTTGATGAACAAGGAGAAAAAGCCATTACTGATGCCTCAAAAAAGAAGTTATTTGAAAAAGTTGCATTAAACTGCCATCGTCAGCCTGAACTTGAAATTCTTGATGAAATTATAGATGTTGAATCAAAAAAAGTTTCCATTCAACTTGAACTTAAAAATGTGGTTTTTGGGTATGAGGGTAAAACATATTCCCTGTATTTTGACGATCACCAGACGATCTATGGTGTCGGAAGTCTTCCTGCTGAGGTAAACCTGAAGGAAAAACTCACTGATAATGCAAAAAAGCGTGATAACTATCTCTTTAAAAAGCGGGCACTTACCGGAGATTTTTTAAGAAGGGAAAAACTTTCGGGATTTATAATTCTCATTGCTTTTCTGACACTGTTTTTTATCCCCATAACCTTTCGTGATTTTCAGTACGTTTCACTTTTTCGAGCCATTGTAGCCCTTGCGGTTTTGAGCATTGTGGCAGCGGTTCCTGTGTACCTCACAGCTTCAAGACGCATGGATCACATTATGGTGGATATTGATAAAAAAATCATGCTTCTGGAAGAAAAAAACGAAAAACTGAAAAGCCAGTATATTACTGAAGTTAAGGCTGTTTATCGTTCGGTATCATGAGAAAACAATTATTTTTCTCTGGTTTTGAAATTAATGTTTCTCAGAACATCAGATTTGGTTTGTACAGCAATTGTAATGGGGCGCGAATTGCGAAAATAATCTCTCAGTCCTCCACCGGAGTTTGTGGAAACTGCCAGAGTGAATGCTCTCTTTGAAAAGATAACAGGGTGTCCGCCTTTATTATCACAAAAGGGTTTAATTACATCATAATGATTTTTTTCAGATGTAAAGCTGGCTATAATCTTATTTATACTTTCCTCGGTGACATCGGGAAAATCAACAGGCCACAGCATGATATGGGTGTAGTGAGCTGATACAAACTGTGTGGCAGCCAGTATACTTGCAAACATATCTGAAGATGGATTTGTGTTATATGCAAAAATATCCGATTGATGAACAGGGAATTTTTTCAGTTCATTAGAAATATTTTCCCCTGAAACAACCCAGACAGTGTCGATGTCGTGACTTTGAAGTTTATCGGCGATAATTTCGTGAAAAACTGCTCCGTCTCTTATCCCGAATACTTTGGGACCCCCGTATCTTTTTCCCTGACCGGCTGCTGTAACAATTGCGCAGAGTTTCATTTTATTTAAAATTGCTGATTTTACCTGATCTTACAGCTATCAACTGGCTTGCAATGGAAACAGCGATTTCTCCCGGTGTTGATCCTCCTATGGGAAGGCCCACAGGGCATATTATTGAATCAACCTTTTCCTTTGCCACACCAGCCTGAAGAAAATTATTCCTGTATTTTACTGATTTCCTTGAACTGCCAATTATTCCCAGAAAACCAAGATCTTTGTCCACCAGAGCCATACCAACTGCTTCATCGTGGAGATGATCATAAGTCGTCACCAGAGCATATGCGTTTTTGCCACCCTTGATTCTCGATGCGGATGTTGCCATGTCTCCATGGACAAATTTAACATTGAATTTTTCCCCGATATAACGGAATTCTTCTCTGTCATCATATACAATTACGGTAAAACCGGCATTCTGAACAACTCTTATAAGTGCCTGACACACGTGACCGGCGCCGAAGATATGCAGTACGCTAGGTGAAAAACTTTCCAGCAGAACGGTGACATTTCCTCCACAGGCCATGTGAAGATCACTTTCAAGACTGAAACTTTCAATAAAGCTGCTTTCCTGCCCCATTATGGTCATGGCTTTTTTAATGACTTCGTTTTCCAGAGCTCCACCCCCCACGGTTCCATGGGAAGTTCCATCTGATTTGACCATCAGTCTGAATGATGTTTTAGCAGGGCTGGATCCTGTTGTTCCAACTACAGTGGCAACTACAAAGGTTTCATGGTCTTTAATTCCATCTGCAATCTGTTCAAAAATATTAGCATGCATTTATTCGTAACTCCTGTCTGAAATCCTGAAGGCACAGGTAATATATATATATATGAAAAATTATGTACATGAAATACTGGCATTAAATAATTCGGATTGAAAAATATCATTGAATATCAATTATTCTGAATCCCTTTAAAAATTGAAATAAAAATACTTGACAAAATAATTCAATTCTTTATAAACCATATTCGCTTGGGGCGATGTAGCTCAGCAGGTCAGAGCAAACGGCTCATATCCGTTGTGTCCGGAGTTCAAGTCTCTGCATCGCCACCATCTCTTTTTCTGTCAAAAATGACAGTAAAAAGAACTGATAAAAGTTCCATGTCCAGTACATGGAGCTTTTTTTTTCCCAAAAATCCCCCCAAAACACCAGCAAACCCGGCATCCCGTTGGGGCAATATTGCATTTGCCCGCAAAGGTGCGAGAGGAAACCGGGGGAAAGAAAAAATCTGGAAAAGTGAAACATTTTGTGAAATTCGGCGAAAACATATTCAGCATACTTTTTAAGTTTTAACAAAAGGAGAAATCTGAATATGGGTCAGGAAATAATTGAAGGAAAATACATTAACTTTTTTACGGATTTCAGTTTCAAGAAACTTTTCGGACCCCCTTCCAGAGAGATACTTATTGATTTTCTGAATGCAATCCTTGAAGGATACGAAAACACAATCACCGATCTGGAATATCTAAATACTGAACAACTGGGGGAATCCAAATCAGATCGAAAAGCAGTATTTGATCTTTACTGCACGACTTCAGACGGAAGCAGAATAATAGTAGAACTTCAAAACACAAAACAACAGAAATATGTTGAAAGATCGATATATTACTCAATGCATGCAGTTCAGGAACAGTCACACAGAGGAGACTGGAATTATTCACTGAAAGCAGTTTATGTCATAAGTATTCTGAATTTTTTACTACCGGAAGAAATAGCTGAGGATGATGTTATCACCTGTGTAAAACTGCATACTACAAAAAGCAAAAAGGAATTCAGTCACGTTCTGAATTACATATATCTTGAGATACCAAAAATAGAATACGAGACAAGTGAGTTGAAGTCCCATCGGGAAAAATGGCTTTATCTTCTGAAAAATCTGGCTAAATTAAATGGAGTGCCAGAAGGCTACACTGAGGAGATATTCATGAAGTTCCTTGATGAAGCAGATTTAGCCAATATGAATGCAGATGAGAGACTGTGGTACATACGCTCGCTGAAGGCGTACCGTGATACGAAAAATCAAATGGATTACATGAAGGAAGAGGGGTTCGAGAGGGGTTTTGAGAAAGGGATAGAGGAAGGTCTAAAGGAAGGAATGGAGAAGGGAATGGAGAAGGGTCGTAATGAAGGGATGAGAGCCGGAATGGAGAGGGGAATGGAGAAGGGTCGTAATGAAGGGATGAGAGCCGGAATGGAGAGGGGAATGGAGAAGGGAGCAGTAAATATTGCGAAAAACCTTCTTGGTAAAGGTTTCAGTATTGAAGATATAATCGAACTTACAGGATTATCAGAAGAGATCATAAAAACACTGAAATAATAATGATAAAACAGGGAGCCAGGGAAACCGGAATCATGGGTGATGGTACAGGATTTCGTATGTGCACGGCCTGCCGTGCCCGCAAAGGCGTGAAACAGGAAACAGAGAGATCAGGAAACAGGAAAACAGAAAAACAGGACACAGGAAACCGCGAAACCGGGAAACCGGCAGGTTATATATCAGTGGCATGACATTAGATGGTTTCCCAGGATATACAAATTCAGGGTATAGGGACGCCTTTTAGCTGAAATACTAAATTCCATAAAATAAAGGATATTATTAATTAAAACCTGTAAATATTTATTATTGATTGGTGCTGTATATACTTTTGGGTGTGATGATTCTACTGAAGAGCTAAATACCTGTGGAAATGGCATAGTTGATGTTGGTGAAGAGTCTGATAATGGTGGGTATCCCCGCGGTGAATTATTTCTTTACTCACCTTCAACTTCATTCCCTCTTTATACATTGACAATCCTCGGCCATGGTGTTTTCGTCGAAATTGCATAATTTCATTTTTCAATATTCGCGTTAAGGAGTAATCCATGTCGATTCCAGATTATCAGGAAATCAGAAACTATGTTTCTTAGATTGATACACGGATTGTTCTCATTGATGGACGTGAACTTTGCGACCTCATGATTGAATACAACCTCGGTGTCTCAACCGTCGCCGTTTACCCCGTAAAGAAAATAGACACCGACTGGTTTGACGAAGAGATATAGAAAGGGAGTTAAGATGTGATTAATCTAAGGTGAGGGAGCCCTTTTCAGTTTATTGAGGTAAATTTGGGGTTATAGTAGCAACGCGGCTATGTTTGCGGTGATGAATGAGGCGAATGTTCCTGCAATCATTGCCTTGAGTCCAAGAGATGCTATTTCGCCTCTGCGTGATGGGGCAATTCCACTGATTCCACCCAGTTGAATGGCAATTGATGCAAAGTTGGCAAACCCGCACAGTGCATATGTTGCAATGACAGTTGATTTTGAACTCAGAGGTGTATTTGAGGCACTTAGTTCTCCCAGATGCTTATAGGCTACAAACTCGTTAAGAACTGTTTTTTCACCCAGAAGTGTTCCCACTTTTCCGGCTTCTTCCCATGGAACACCCATGAGAAAGGCAAATGGCCGCATAATGAAACCAAGAATCTGTTCCATGGATGTACCCGCAAGGGCGAGAAAATAATTGAACATTGCTACAAATGCAATGAAGGCTATAAGCATTGCAGCGACATTCAGAGCAAGAAACATACCCTCATGTGCTCCCCTTGCTGCTGCATCAAGGGGGTTTTGATCCGTGATCTCAATTTCAATGTTTGTGACATTTACCGTGAGGGGTGTTTCGGTTTCGGGAACAATTATTTTCGCAAAAATGATTGCAGCAGGGGCACTCATGACAGAAGCAGCAATCAGATGACCGGCGTCAACACCCATTCCCACATAGGCTGCCAGAACACCACCGGAGACTGTTGCCATGCCCCCTGTCATCAGTGTCATCAGTTCACTGCGGGTCATTTTTTCAACATATGGTTTTACCATCAGTGGCGCTTCGGTCTGTCCCATGAATATATTTGCTGCGGCACTGAGAGATTCAGCTCCACTTGTTCCGAGAATTTTCGAAAGTAATACAGTGAAAATCCTGACGAATAACTGCAGCACTCTGAAATAATAAAGAACTGCAAAAAGGGATGAGAAGAAAATTATAGTTGGCAGTACCAAAAGGGCAAAACTGAATCCGGTTTTCATAAGATCCCCGAAAACAAACTCACTTCCTGCGGCAGTGAATTTCATCAATGTGTTTACTCCATCCTTCATGGATGCAAAAACATATTTCCCGGGGCCAGTTTTCAGAATGAATAATGCGAACACAAACTGGGTAAGCAAACCATAAAGGACCGTTTTCCATCGAATATTCTTTTTATGCTCCGATAAGAGCCATGCAATTCCAATAAAGACCAGAATCCCAAGAAGGCTTGTTAAAAAATCCATATCACTGACCGGTTTTCATGCAGATTTCTGCAAAAGTATAATTATCAGGAAGTATGAAAAGTATTTTCAGAAAATGAGCAATCAGAAAATCCTGCCATATCCTCAGAGTAAGGAAGATAACCGGATAGGGCTTCAGGTACAACAGGATTTTAAGGGATATTGTGCGAGAAGGGGGACTTGAACCCCCACGTCTAAGACACTGGAACCTAAATCCAGCGCGTCTGCCAATTCCGCCATTCTCGCGCTCTCAGCTCAGATGATTAGCATATTTATCATGCTGATTCAACGCTAAAAAGTTCCTAATAATCGGAAATAATGAGTTCTCTTTTTATTTCTTCCTCAAATTCAGATCTCTTGATGGAACCAAGTTTGTACAGCTTATAAAGGTTTTTCCTCAGAATTTTTGTCCATTCATCTGGTACAGCGGTTTTTCGGAATTTTTTCCAGTAATATCTAGGTGCCGGTGTGATACTTGCCAGATGCACACTCATTCGGGGAGCAAGATTAGACGGCTCACGGGAAAAATAAACCATTGATCCATCCCTGATACCCCTAATATTTGGTCCCATTTCCAGAACATTAAGATATAATTCAAAAATACGCTTCTTACTTATGTTTTTTTCAAGCATCCAGGTGATGATGCTTTCCTCAAATTTTCGGGATACAGTCCGGTCTCCCGTCAGGTAAAGATTTTTTACAAGCTGCTGGGAAATACTGGATGCGCCTTTTCTGAACTGCCTTCTGGCAATGTTGTAACCCACAGCTTTCACAATAAGAGGCCAGTCAAAGCCGCTGTGAGTCATAAAACGCCTGTCTTCAAGGACTATATATGAGCCGAAAAGATGTGACGGAACTTTTCTGAGGGGAGTGAATGATGGATCATCGGGCCCCAGAATTCTTGGAATCTCTCTGCCGAAATCATCCCTGAGAATAACTTTAACCGGATTCTTAAGCATCCGGACATCGGCATTTTTCGGGTACTTTTCAATATTGCAATTGCCTGTGAAACGGCCGGACGCGTTAAATCCTTCAGGGTTTTTCATATCCAGGGAAAACCCTCCTGTGTAGCCGGTTTCTCCGCTGAGTCTGAGACCACCAAGAACTGGCATAAAGCCCTGTGGAATCCATGATATTAAGTTTTCACAGGATGTTTCATTCACCTGAGCTTTCACCATCCATAACCCGCTGCTTTTTTGGGTGGCACTTACCATGGAATTGATTTCTCCGGTTTTAATCTTTAATGTACCCTTTTTTTCACCGTTTTTATGTTTCATACTGAATACCGCATCTATTTCCGGCCAGACAATGCGGTTTTTGGCCAGTGGACCGGGAACAGTAACAAGTCTGGGGAGTTTCACGCTGCCCCTGATGGACTCAATTCCCCTGCGGTATTTTATCTCAGCTTTGCCCTTCAGTTGCCCTGTTAAAAATGGCGGAATATCCAGAGACGGCGCAAGTATCCGGAAATATTTTTCCATGTACTTCATGGATGAAACACCCTCTATATCCATATTAAAACGTTTTCCCCAGATGCTTCCTGCACCTTTCATTTTAAAGTATTCATCCTGGCGGAAACATTCAAGGGAATAGGAAAAAACATCACTGGTGAGTTTTTCAATCTGTCCGGAAAAATTATAATTATCTCCAGACGGCGTGTAGACTGCCAGATAGTCAATTTTCAACTTTTCAAGGCTTGTTCCTCTTATTTCAGCTTTCAGTTTTTTCCCTGCCCATGCACCGCGTTTTCCCAGATATTTCACAGCGGGTACATCCAGAAACAGATTCCCATGCAGGTCGCTTCTTCCATTGAATGAAAGCAGGTGAAATTCATGACCACCGCGTTTTATGGAAATATTACCATTGTGGTAATGGATGGATATTTTGCTTAACAAAAACTTAAGGGCATTTCTGCTGGAGCGGGACGCCATTGAAGGGCCACTGAAGTAAGCGAAGTCCACTTTCATAACGGGCTCATACAGATGGGCATTTAAAATGGAACGGGAATTAAAAAGATTAATCCAGGTGGGTCTGATTTGTGCACGTGGTAAAAATGCATCAAAGCGCCCTAATCGAACACCCAGATTCCTCACTTCCATTCTTCCCCCAAGGAAAATCTCAATTTCCGGGGTTATGGTTCCATTTCCGGTGCGGAATATTTTTTTGGAAATATCTCTGGAAAGTCGCGATGCCAGGCTGTGTTCAAACCAGGAATTGAAAAAATACATTCCACCCCAGACGGATGGAAGCATAAGCAAAAGCAGCAGAGTTCGCATGGAACCTTAAAAGGTGATATCAGGCAGGCTCTGAACAGAACTTCTGCGTGCAGTTGACTGACCGGAGCTCAGAACCGTTGCTAACAGGTCTTCATGTCTTATTCCGGCACTGAGTGCAATTCTGCTGAAAACACCTGATGCATCGAGAATCGGAAAGGAGTTAAGATCAATGACAAAATCTCTTCCGTCTGGTGTACAGATAAAGTCAACTGTAACCATTCCCTTTACCTGGGCGCGGTTCACAAGCCCTGCGGCGGTTGCCTTGAGGGAACTTATTCGCGAAAGATTCATTTCAGGCGGAATGGTGAGTCTGGTTCCTTCATCAGTTGGTGTTATTTCAGCTATTCCGAGAACTTCACCGTTATAGATTCCACAAGTGACTGTTGTTCCAGCTTCAAAACGTTCAATAACAGCTCTGGATGACCATTTAAGGGCTTCCTCAACAGCCATGGATAATTCAGAACTTTTTTCGACACGGGTAACACCCTTTTCAAGGCTTCCATATTCCGGTTTTACAATGCAGGGAATCATGTTCTCAGGAAGAGAATCTCCATGGGAAACAGTTACTGAAGGAAGATGACTGAGATTATTCACACCGAGGAAATCCTTCAGATTGACTCGCGATGAGAGCCAGTTTGAAGCTCCTGTCACAGGAGTAAGACATGGAATGTCCATGATTTCAAGGAGTCCCTGAATTTTTCCACTGGCCATTGATGTTTCATTCATAAGAAGCAAAACCGCATCAACTCTTATATCCAGCAGAGCGGGTATAAGTTCGCTGTCGGGATATGCAACCACATAATTTATGCTGTTTTTTTCCAGATATCTAACCCAGGACCCTAAAATTCCTGAAAAATCATCGGCATATCTTTCGTCATTGTCAATTATAAGTGCCAGTTGAGAAATTATCATTTATTTCCTCCATTTTGCGATATCCTTATTAACACCTCATGTGGAATTATGTCAAAAAAATCGACGAAAATTATGAGAAATTTCCTCCTGTAGTTGAGATCTGAATACCGAAGAAAAAAGTGCCAGGAAAAAGTGTTTAACTATTTTTGTTTTTCTAGTAGTTCTTTGTGCATCAGGTGTATGACACCTGTCAGGAGCATAAAATGTATATGTATGTTTATCCACTGGTCCTTGCCAGTGCCTTTGTCTTTTCCAGATGTGATGTAAGACTTCCAAAACCATGTGGAAATATTCCTTCGGACATGAAATGTGTTCGCGGTGGTTTCTTCACAATGGGAAGTGATCATAAAAACCGAAACCAGAAACCATCCCACATGGTGTATGTTGATACATTTTTTATGGATACCACTGAAGTTACAGCGCAGGCCTATGATAGCTGTGTGGCTGCAAAAAAATGCCCGTATCAGAAAACATGGTACAAGGGATACAGCGGTCCGAAGCAGCCAAAGGTTGGATTGAGCTGGAATGCGGCAAATATATACTGCAGAGCTCATGGTAAAAGACTCCCCACAGAAGCTGAGTGGGAACTTGCAGCGAGGGGATATGATGGAGATATCTATCCGTGGGGCAATGATCCTGTAAGCTGCAAACACGCTGTAATTATGGATGCAAGGGGTAGGGGATGTGGTCGCAAAGGATTCAAACCGGGAAAAGGGGTTACCTGGGATGTGGGCAGTAAAGCTCCGGGAAGATTCGGTCTTTACGATATGATTGGAAATGCTGATGAGTATGTTCATGACTGGTACGCAGTTAATTACAGACAGTGTGGAAGAAACTGCAGGGGGATTAATCCAAAGGGTCCCTGTGAAGGCCGTAAACGATGCAGCGGACATGAGAAGGTTGTAAAGGGAGGTTCATGGTACTGGGGAGCAAGTCACAATTACAGCAGCTACAGACGTTCCCAGAATACCAGAAATTCTAATCCGTATCATCATTTCGGATTCAGATGTGCAGCAGATTCCAGTACAAAAATCGACAAACTGATAATTATAATGAATGATCTGCTTTTGGCTGTTTTTACAAGGATGGGAATCAGTGATAAAAAATTCTACCGCTGAGGCAGACATCTGTTAAATCATAAATGTCTAACTGAAAATTCCTCTTCCTAAAACCGGAAATAAATAAACGGGGCAGTTTCTGCAGTGGATACTTTCTGGATAAGGAAGGCAAATAAAACAAGAACTGCAATCTTAATCAGGGTGTGGCGTTTCTGGAAGATAAAGGTTGCGGTTTCACCAAATGAAACAGGAATAAAGTTAATAAAATAAGCTGTAAAAATCAGGAGGGAGACTTTCCAGGGAAGATTCGCCGTGGTCAGTGTAAAGGCCTTGATTCTTGAAAGTACATGCAGTGCATTTGAAAAACTTGATGCCCTGAAAAATAAAAATGCGAACACAACAAAGTTTAAGGTTATGATGGTCCCCAGAATCCTCCAGCCGGCGTTACGCTTAATCAGTCTGTTGAAGCCTGTTATTCTGAAAAGTACAAGACCCGCTCCATGAAGTGCTCCCCAGAAAACAAATTTCCATGCGCTTCCGTGCCATAATCCACCGAGAAGCATTGTAATCATAAGATTAATCTGAGTTCCGGTTACAGTTTTTGTGCGGGAACCACCAAGGGGTATGTAAAGATAATCTCGGAGCCATGAACTGAGGCTGATATGCCATCTTTTCCAGAATTCACTAAGGGATGCGCTGCGAAATGGCTGATTGAAGTTTTCACCAAGTTTGAACCCCAGCAAAAGTGCACTTCCGATTGCCACATCACTGTAACCGGAAAAATCACAGTAAATCTGTGCTGTATAGCCATATATACCCATTAAAACTTCAACCGAGGACATCATGTCAGGTGAAAGAAATACCCGATCCACCAGATTTATTGCAATAAAGTCAGCTATTACGACCTTTTTAAACAGACCTGCCATAACAAGAAACACACCACGGGAGAAGTTCTCATCGGATAAGTGGGTTGATTTATGCAGCTGGGGCAGAAAATCAGATGCTCTGACAATTGGTCCAGCCACCAGTTGAGGAAAGAAACTCACATAAAGAGAGTAGTTCAAAAGTGATGGTTCAGGTTTCAGGGAACCTCTGTAGACATCAATGGTATAACTCATTGTCTGGAAAGTATAAAAAGAGATACCCACCGGGAGAACGATTTTATTCAGAAAAGCAATCTCAGGTATGGAAATTCCGGCATATCCTAATAAAAGCTCCATGGAACTCTTCGCAAAAAGGGCATACTTGAATACACCCAGTACACCAAGGGATGAAACAACACTGACTCCCAGCCAGAACTTTCTTTTTGAAGCCAGGGTTTTTCTGTGAAGTATTCGGGCACTTTCCCAGGAAATCCAAGTAGTGAAAAGGATAAGGGGCAGATACCAGGGATTCCACATACCATAGAAAAAAAGTGATGACAGGAATAACAGGAGATGTTTCAGTGAACGTCTGTTTGCCGCAAGCCAGGATACTGAGAAAACCACAAAGAAAAATATTATAAAGGAGATACTGTTGAATAACATCAGCGTGTTCTCCTTTCCTTAAGGTATGCACTGTAGGCCTTGAGCAATTCACGGTAGATAAGACTACCCATCAGATTGCCTCCACTGTCTGAAATATGTGTCAGATCACCATTTGCCAGACGCGGAGTGGAATGATACCACTTCACAATTGATGCATTGCCACCCATTGCTTTCCATGCATTGAAATATGCGCATCCTGCCCTGAATGCAGCTTTTTTCTGCTCTCGTATGATTCGGTGAATAATTTTTTTCGTCTGATATTCACCATACACCTTTTTAACCTTGTCAGTGGGGCCGATAACAATACAGGATAAGGAGTCGGAACTTTTTCTCACATCCCGTAGAAGGGATTCCACTGATGCTGCATAATCATCCTCTATTCCGGTATCACTTTCATTCAGCCCGAACTGGAAGACTACAAGATTTGTACCTCTCCAGCGAAGATTGGATAGCAGACTTTCACGTTTCATTGGTTTAAAATGGACAAATCTTCCTCCCGTGAGACTTATTGTGTCCACTTCAACTCCCGGTAATGCGGACTCAATTACCACACCGCCAATCTGTACGATACCTCCACCTGTTGTTTCAACTCTGAGGTTTGTGCTGGAAAAACCATCTGCTGTGACATAGGAATCTTTTCTTGTATCACTTCTGGTATTTACTGTTTTTAATATTTTATCACCGGATTTGATTTCAAAATTTCCACCCTCCTTATTGGTTACATAATGAACACTGATTGAGGCAAAGGGTGTTTCATACGTGCTCCTTGGGTAAAATTCTGTATAGCCTCCGGGACCGATTTTCTCCACAAGTATGCCACCCAGGCCGTATCTGCGGTGTTTAAGTTTACCCTTCAGAATATCATGTGACACCCAGCGTCCCCATTTGAACAGCATCTGGGAATGAGTCTGCCAGAGCCATAAGTTTTTCATGAACATGAATCCGGGGCCACCATCACCGAAATGCTTCTGAAAGCGTCTTCTTACTTCGGAAATTATTTTGTCATTACTTGTGATTGAATCCCCATACCATGTGATGATGGATTTTCCTTTTTTTCTGGTATTCGACAGACTTTTAAAGAAGTTATCAAGACCCCATAATTCACAACCGGCTCCGCCCCTGGTGCAGGGTATTTCCAGATAATCGAGGGCAACACTCTTTTTAAGCGTCCCTGAAGGAATATTTTCGAGATTGCGTTTCGGCAAAGGATCCTTATTGCCTACGGGGTTATTTTCAGTTGAATCGATTTCCTCCTTCAGATTTTTTTCAATATCGTCAATTTCAGAAACCACTTTTTTATGGTCCGGAGGAAGTTTCGAGTATGTCGAGATCCCGTCTGACGATTTGAGTTTTCTGATAAAACCCTTAACTGAAGGAAACAGATTCATGCTGTCAGGGAGAATACCTGCTATAGCCACAATAATTATAAAGGCACCCAAAACTGAAAATGCCCCTGAGGGAAAAGGAATTTTTTCCCTGTCGGTGACTTTAATATTTCTTTTCTTCTTCATATCATTTTCCTGAAATATCCGGAACATACGGGCACTATTCTGATAATGCCATTTTGGAATGCTGCAGGGTACAATAGCCATCGCATTCCAATCAGGTTCCAGTGGGCAAAGGTAAAACATTTGTCACTGGTGGTAAACAGCAAAAAGCTTTTCCTTCTGATTATGGGATTTAAATTAACAAAACACTTGGCAAGGGAGTTTTAGAAACCTATAATTAGGGACGATATTCAACATGGGATACTATCATTGAATGAATCCTGATTTTTTTCGTCGGTTAATTATCCGGCGAGGGCGGCTCAATGAGAATATTTATTATAATAATAACTTCAATCGTTTTATCTTCATTCATAACCACCAATGCCAGAGCTGACAGTGTGGATGTTCTTATAAAAACGCTGCGAACCAGTGATAATTACAAGGTCAGAGTTACTGCGGCAATGCTTCTATCGCGTCACAAGGGTGTGGGGAAAGCTTTCAGTGCACTATTATATTCTCTGAATCATGATAAGCATCCCACGGTGAGGGGTACAGCGGCGTTATCCCTTGGAAAACTTGGAAACAACAAAGCTATTCCTTCCCTGAAGAAAGCCTCTAAAAAAGACAAAAGTTATGTCAGGAAAATGGCAAAGCAGGCATTGAAACTGCTTGAAAACAACTGCCCACCTGTCAATTTCAAGGGTAAGAAAATTTATTTAAACATCGGTCCCTTCGGCCTTACCGGTTACAAAAGCGGGAAGGCTAGGATTCTCTCATCCATGAGAGATATGCTTTCCGGGTCTTTTTCAAGAGTAAGTTATGTGACTCCATATTGGCCCAAGTGTAAGGTGCCGTCGAAAAAAGACCTTAAGAAAAAGAGACTTAAGGGCTATATGCTTGATGGAACTTTAATACTAAGTCATGGTGGTGGAGAATTATCCTGCCAGTTAAAGGTTTTTGTTACTACTTTCCCCAGAAAAGCCATAAAAATGATGACCAGTGCCGGTGCATCACTTTCCGGGGATCTGAACGAGGCAACCATAAGACAGTGTTACGAAGCAACTATTCCTGCTGTGGTGCCGAACGTAAAGCGGTTTCTGGCAAACAACATGTAATATCAGATATACGGAGGACAATATATGAACGCTCCCGCAAAACCCAAAAGACATCTGAAAAACTATCTTCTGGATAAGAAGTTTCAGTTGACCTACGCTTTAATAATGGTTGCCATTGCTCTTTTACTGACATCCCTGCTGGGATATCTCATGTTCAGGCAGGTCAGTGAGTCCACTGAGCTTCAGGAAAAGCAGGCAAATGAAAATATTTCTATTTTTAAGACTCAGTCCGGTGAAACACTTAAGGTTTTCAAGGAAGCTTCGGACAAAACCGAAAGTGTTTTCACTTCCCAGAGTGGTGAAACCAAAACCATCTTCAAGAATAAGACGAAGGTTGCAACAGAAATACTCCAACTGATGATGACTGTTGAAGATCTCAAGGCTATGGCTGAGGAAAATCTTAAGAAAATGAAGCAGGATGATGCCAAAGCCATCAAGGAGATGGAAAAGAAAATAGCTGCAAACAAGGAAAGTCTCAAAAAGGAAATAAACAAGGGTATCACCCAGAAGGAAAAACAACTGAAACAGGCTCTTGGTAAGCTGCAGAGTGACAAGGCAAAAGCCTCCAAAGTCCGCAAGAGTAATAATCAGAGAATTTTCATCGGTGTAATAATATTTTCTGCAATTTTTATTATTATCATCTTCCTTTACACAATTGTACTCACCCACAAGGTTGCGGGGCCACTTTTCAAGGTTACCCTCTATCTGAAAAAGATGGAGAATGCCACTTATGGTCCTATATGGCCATTAAGAAAAGGCGACCAGCTTCAGGACTTTTATGAGAAGTTTTCCAATGCGTATAAAGCGGTTGCCGGAAGAATTAAAGTTGATGTAGCTGAAATGGATGAAATACTATCCGAAATGGAAAAACACTGTCCTGAGGAAGTTGTTGCAAGAATGAAAGCCTTAAGAGACAGAAAAGCTGATTCCGTAAAAACCTACTGAAATTCCCCAAAAAGTTAACTTGTTTGAATCCATGTGATCATAAACACTCAGTTGATAAGATCTTGGAATCCTTGTGATAAGAGGATAATCCCACGAAATTTCACCTGTGCAATTTCACTAGGCACATTTTTTTAACTGAAATGTTATATTCATGGTTGAAAATATATAATTATAAGTTTACTTTATAATCCAATTAAATAATGATGTTGTTTTTCATTGTTAAAATGGCGGAATATAGATCGGACTACTCCGGTTGTTTTTTTCACATTTTATCTGGAAGGCGACTTCCATCAAACACTTCCAGGAGGTGAGTATGAGAAATTCTGTAGTGCTGTTAATTATTCTGAGTTTTGTTTTTTCCGGGTGTAAAAAAGAGCAGGAAAAAACAACTGTAAAAAAGAAAGCGAAAATTCATGAACCCCAAAAAGCAATTGAAAAGCATGTTCTTATACCGAGAAAACTCCTTTTCGGAAATGCAAAGAAGAGCGGTCTCCAGATTTCACCCGATGGTAGACTTCTGGCCTACATTGCTCCGCTGAATGGAGTGAAAAATATCCATGTTAAAACACTGGGTAAGGATGATGAAAAAGCAGTAACTGCTGATACACACAGGGGAATTACAGCCTATTTCTGGAACCATGATTCAAAATCCATGTTTTATCTTCAGGACAAGGACGGAAATGAAAATTACAGGCTGTACCAGGTTGATCTGGAAACACTTAAGGAAAAGCTTCTGACCCCGGAAAAGGGCGTGAGAGCTGGCGTTATCGCCATGAGAAAGCATATTCCGGGGAAGATGCTGATTTCTCTGAACATGAGGGATAATAAAGTTTTTGATGTTTACATGCTTGATCTTAAAACAGGAAAAATAAAACTGGATACAAAAAATCCTGGAAATATTCTTGGCTGGGTAGCTGATTATAATCTGAAAATCAGAGCTGCCATAGCAATGGACAAGGATGCAAAAAAAAGTCTGCTAGTGAGAAACAGTGTTAAATCTCCATGGAAAACATATCGCACCTGGGACTATCTGGAGAGTGGTGGCCCACTGGCTTTTTCAAAGGATGGGAAATCCCTTCTTGTGATGGGAAATAAAGGCTCAGATAAATCGCGACTTTATTCGATGGATTTGAAAACACGCAAAATCACAGATATTTTCAAAAGTAAAAAGGCTGACCTTAGTGGAGTTATTTTGAATCCCGATGACAATCATGTGGAAGCCGTTGAGTTTGAGTACTTCAAAAAGGAACTGGTGGTTGTGGACAGTTCATTCGGAAAGGATATTGAAGCTATCAGGAATATTGCCGGAAATCTCAGATACGGAATCATCAATCGCAGCCATGACAATTCCAGATGGATTGTGGCAACTGCCGGTCCTGTATCTCCCGTCAAGTATTATCTCTATGACAGAAAGGCCGATAATTTCACGCTCTTAGTGGAAACAAGAATGGAACTTTCCAAATACAAGTTAAGCCCGATGAATCCCGTTAGCATTAAATCCAGAGATGGTCTTGAACTTGTTTCATATCTTACAGTTCCAACGGGGAAAACAAGTGGAAAATTACCTATGGTACTTCTGGTTCACGGTGGTCCGTGGCATCGCGACAGCTGGTCATATGATCCCATGGTTCAGTGGCTTGCTAATAGGGGATATGTTGTCCTTCAGGTAAATTTTCGTGGAAGCACAGGATTTGGAAAGGCATTTCTGAATGCGGGAAACAAGGAATGGGGAAGAAAAATGCAGCATGATCTTACTGATGCTGTAAAATGGGCCATTAATAAGGCTGATGTTGATGCCAAAAGGGTTGCAATAATGGGTGGTTCCTATGGCGGATATGCAGTTCTTGCAGGAATGGCATTCACTCCTGAACTGTATGCTGCAGGCGTTGATATTGTAGGTCCATCCTCTATTGAGACACTTTTAAAGACAATTCCTCCCTACTGGAAACCCATGATGGCAGTTTTTTCAACCAGAGTGGGAGATCTTACCAAGGATGCAGCAATGATAAGGGAACGCAGTCCTTTGTACAGTGCTCATAAAATTGTAAGGCCACTTGCGGTCTTTCAGGGTGCCAATGACCCGAGAGTTAAGATTTCTGAAAGTGATCAGATTGTTAAGGCTGTGAGAAAATCAGGTAATGAGGTTCTTTATATAGTATATTCAGATGAAGGCCACGGGTTCAGAAGAGAATCCAACAGGATGGATTTCATAGCCAGATCTGAAGAATTCCTTGCAAAACATATCGGTGGGCATGTTGAGCCATTCAAGGCAGTAAAAGGGACCACAGCGAAAAAATTCTGACATTAATACTATCTGTAAAAAATTATTTGAAAAGTAATAAATAGAAGGTATATTTCTTCCACTGCTTAAAAACCTGAGGAGGAAGCTATGTACCGATTATTTTTTCTGTTGGGACTGTTTTTTTCACTTAGCCTGACTGCATGTGATGACACCGAGACCTGTTCTGACTGCAACATCAATAACATGAATAATTCAACCAATAATAACACTTCCACTAACAACTCATCAAATAATGCTATAAACAACCAGACTAACAATACTACAAATAACACCACAAACAATATGACCAATAACACAACTAATAATACCACCAACAACACAACCAGTGGTGTTTATGTTTCGGATTCGGATATCTGGAATGAAGGAGAGCTCACTGTAACTGTGGAAAGTTTTACTGCTGAAGTTACAGGCAGTCCCGTAGATTTCACTCTGTATGTTCCATCAGACGGTGGGATTTATCCCACTGTTATTTTTCAGCATGGTTTTTTACTTGATGCCACATGGTTTTCCGGGATACTTACACATATAGCCTCCCATGGATTCGCAGTGGTCGCTCCACAGATGTATAGTGCTGACAGTAATCCATTGGGAAAACCAAATGCTGCTGAAGAAGCGATTACAGCTGGTGAATTCAGAGACTGGATTGTGGAAAACCTTCAGGATATCACGTCATGTGATGTATCAACTGAGCTTTTGGGTATTGCAGGACACAGCAGGGGAGGAAAAGTTACCTGGCTGCTTCTCAGCGATTGTCCTGATTGTGCTCAGGCTGTTGCTGGAATTGATCCGGTGGATGGCACAGGCGGACCCCTTGGCGGTGAAGAAAGGGTTGTGGACGGTCCATTTGATTTTGATTTTCCATCCCTTGTCATTGGTGCTGAACTCAGTACTGAGTCAGTGAACATGTTTTCTAGTGCGTGTGCTCCTGAAGGCGATAATCATGTACAGTTTTATGAAGCGAGTGCATCAGTTGCATTTCATGTGCTCGCACTTGAATACGGGCATCTTGATATGCTTGATGATCTTGAGAGCTGCACAATCTGCAGTACCTGCGTTTCAGGAGAAGGTGATCACTCTCTCATGAGAAAATTTGTTGCTGGGGAACTTGTAGGATTCTTCAGAGGCAGCCTCAGTGGAGATGAGTCCTCATGGGAGAATCTTAGTACAGAGGATGCTCCAATCTCCTTTGAATACGAAGATAAATAGAATAAAGAATCTGAAAAAATCTAGAAAACTGAATCCATTGATTGCAAAATGATATCTGATAGTTGCAATGGAGATTCCAGGGGCAGAACATTTCCTGTGTTTTCAATAATATGATGCCTGGCGTTAGTGAATTTTTTTGAAAAATTACTTCCCCATTCAGAAGTGGATATTTTATCATTTTCACCTGATACTATTGTCACAGGAATTTTAATCTTCTTAAGATGGCCTGTAAGGGTTGATGTGAGACGGGGATTAAAATCATTAAGAAATTTTTGAAATCTCAGTCTTGCACTTGGTGAATTTTTCAGCGGTCTTAAAAATTCCTGCATAATCTGATCAGACAATTCATTTCTCACCATTGTTTTTCTGAGTCCCTTTTCCAGAAGGAAATAGATGCTTTTTGTTTTAAAGGCCAGATTCCAGGAAAAATTATTTTTTGCGATAATTTTAATGGATCTCATGAAAAGACCGGGAAGATTGTCACCAAACTGTGGATTAATCAGAAAGAGTGATTTCACAAATCCGGGTCTCTGAAGAGCCAGAGCCAGAGCATTTGCGCAGCCGCTTCCATGTGCTACGATATGGGCTGTTTCAAGGGAAAGGGCGGATGCAAATCTGTGTATTGCTTCAGAATTACTTTCTATATCCCGTTCCATGTCAAGGGGGATTGTTGTATCTCCGAATCCGGGAATATCAAGTGCAACACATGGAAAATCATTTTCCAGCTCGCTTATAACACTGCTCCACAAAGCACTGGTGGTTGGAAACCCGTGTAAAAAGAACAGTGGAATGGATTTTGAGAAGTCTTTGGAGCCGGAATCCATGGTGCTGGAAGAAATTCCCGAGTTAGCAGTTGGTTTTGAGTTATAACAGGTGGTTATAAACGCGAACCTTGTTTTGCCTACCTGAAGAAATGATTTGCGCATTTTTGAGACTACCACAGGTCAGGCATTATGGTTACTGTTCCGGATGTTGTTACCTTCAGGAAGAATTTATTTCCGGATTTCCTGCCATTGGGCAATTTTATCGTACTTGATTTGTTTACTATTTTAGCCTTGGAATTTATCTCTATTGAATACTCCGGATTGTTAAGTAGCTGCAGTGAGATGTCTCCAGTGGTGCTTTTAAGCTCGATATCCCCTTTAAGACTTTTCTCCCTGAGCTTGAGGGTGATATTTCCTTTCAGCGTGGATATTTTTCCAGATGATATTTTATTTCCTGCGAATACATTTCCATTTTGGCAGGATAGTTCGATAGAGCCTGAAAAGGAATTGATTTCAGCTGAAGAGTCTTTTGTCAAAACCGCACTTAAAGTGCCGATAATACCTCTCACAGTGAGTTTTCCCTTTGCCATTGCTACATTGACAGGAATGCTGCGATTAAGAGGAACCAGGAAAGATGCATTTGTAGTTACCTTTTCAGATGAGGAAATTTCAGGGAACTTTGGTCTGTATTTAATGATTCCTTCCCTGGTCTTCTCCGGGGTTGAAATTATTTTGTCAAGGAGTTCAGCTGCTTTTTTCCGGGAATGAGAAACAGCAACTTTTTCCACTGTGACAACTGCTTTTCCGGGAATACTGCTCTTTACAGTAACATCTCCAACATTTTCAATAACCAGTGAAAGGTTCTCCTGAGTTGTAGTTGTAAAATTGAATTGAGATGGTGCAGGCGATTTTTCTGTTACGGATTTTTTTTCTGAGCATGAGATATTAGATACAGTGAAAAATAACGAGAACAGTATTATGATTTTTTTCATTTTATTCCTGAGAAGACTGAATTTGAGTGTTTGTTGTATACCACTTCAGACTGGTTTTTCCCAGTGGTCCGGTAAATTTCAACTGGATAAGTTTTGCATTGTCAGGGAGTACTTTTTTGTTTCCTGATTTAGCTGGAAACCTTACCAGATACAGTCTGTGAAAATGGCCTATAGATGGAAACATATTTGTGTGTATCTGAGTAACTGGGTCTATTACTTTTACATATTCAGGAAGGATTTCATCATGACTTTTATCAACTCTGAGGCTGATTCTCCAATGGGAACCTTTGGCTTTTTTCCCAGGCCCTGCTAACTTTGGAGTTCCTTTCTCAAGATCATTCCATGCTGAAACAGTAGTTGCAACCACTAAAACAAACTCGATTCCGGATTCCAGCTCGCTTTGCTGGAGAGACCAGAGATTCTTCTTTTCAGTTTCGGAAAGGTTGAAATCACGGGAATATTTAACAGTATACCCCCATCGGAACTCCCAGGAGAGAAGGGTTGCTTCAACATCAAGGGTTGTATCAAATTTTCTGATGATAGTGGTTTTTCTTGTCCAGCGTTTAAGAACTTTGGGATAATCACCGGGATTAATATGAACAAGAGCATGACTTATATTAACAAGTGTCTTTTCTGTTGTGCATGAAATGAGTAGCCCGGTGACTATTATCAGAGATGAAATCAGTTTCATTTTATTGCCGCCAGTATATCAGATTTTTTAAACACCTGAATTACAGGAACTTTTTGGGCTATCTTTGCCATACCATGTTGTTCTTCTCGGTCAACAAGAACTACAACTCCAATAACTTCAATACCTTCATTTTCAGCTTTTTGTATTGCATCAAGGGTACTTGCACCACTTGTTACGACATCCTCCACCAGTACACATTTTGTGCCTGGAGGAATATTTCCCTCCAGAATTTTTCCCATTCCATGGCTTTTTGCCTCCTTGCGAAGATAAAAAGCATCAAGGGGATATAAATCAATATGGCTGATAAGAGATACTGAACTTGCCAAAGAACAGCCTCCCAGTGCCACCCCACCCACAGCTTCAGCCTCCGGAAAATGTTCCCTGATCAGAGAAAGCATGATTTTTCCAATCAGGTAATGTCCTTCAGAGGTTAGAGCTGTTTTTCTGCAATCAACGTAAAATGTACTTTTCTTTCCAGAAGCCAGAAGGACTTCTCCTTCCACATAACTGAGTTCAACAAGCAGCCTGAGAAGGATATCCCTTTCATTGCCGTACATCATTTCATTACCTCAGTCCGGTATTTTTCAACAGCTATGGCAAGGAGTTCCATCGCCCGTGTACATTTTTCCTCCTCCAGAACGTAGGCTAGGCGAATCTCCTGTTTTCCCATTCCCGGTGTTGCATAAAAACCGGCACCTGGAGAAACCATAACTGTTTCACCTTCAAATGAAAAATCCGTAAGCAGCCACTTTGCAAAACTGTCTCCGTCATCAATTGGAAGCTGAGCCATAATATAAAATGCACCACTTGGTTTTTGGCAGACCACATTGGGAATTTTCATGAGACCTTCATAGATAGCATCTCTGCGAATACTGTATTCCTTCCTTACGGTGTCGAAGTATTCATGATTCATCTCATAGAGTGTAACAGCCCCCATCTGCTCTGCAGTTGCAGGGCAGAGCCGGGCCTGACCAAATCTTAAAACTGCATCATAAATATCCTTGTTTTTTGTTGCAAGGTTACCGATTCGTGCACCACAGGCACTGTATCTTTTTGAAATACTGTCAATGACTATTGCCCTGTCCCAGACAGATTGTTGAGACATTATGCTTGGGGGAATTTCCCCGGAATAGGAAAACTCTCTGTAAACTTCATCGCTGATAATGAACAGATTATTATCATTTGCTATTGAAGCAAGTATCTGCATTTCTTCAACTGAAAAAACAGTCCCTGTGGGATTATTTGGACTGCAGCTTAGAATAGCTTTTGTTGAAGGAGTTATTAATCTTTCAATTTCCGAACGCGCAGGAAGATGAAATCCGTTTTCAGGTTTCAGTGTGTATGGAACCAGATTGATTCCGGCATAAACTGCAAATCCGGAGTAGTTGGTATAAAAAGGTTCAAAAACAATTATTTCATCGCCGGGATTTGCGACGGAAAGAAATGCAAAGAATAGGGCCTCACTGCCACCAATGGTTGCCATGATTTCATCCGGCTCAAATGGAATATCAAGTGATCTGTAATAATCAGAAACAGCTTTTCTGAATTCTGGAATTCCCTGTGAAGGTCCATATCCCAGAACTTCAGGAAGATCATTGCCCAGAGCTTTGAAAAAAGGAGCAGGGGTTTCAATATCAGGCTGACCGATATTCAATTTATATATTTTTGTTCCTCTTTTTGTGGCTTCAACCTCAAAGGGTAGCAGCTTGCGAATGGGACTGTATGGAATATTTACTGCTCTGTCACTTAACTGAACTCTCATTAAGCACCTCCGCTTAAAAGAAGTACAATAAGTGACGAATAATTCAACAAAAAAATACTCCGATGGAGAGTGTTTTGTGCTATCATCGGGGAATATTTACGAATATTTTCTGCTGAAAGAATAACTGATAACGGATAGCCTTCATAAACACAGTGTATGGAAATACCGGTTAGTTTATCCAACTGTGTATGATGTGATGAATACTAAATTCAGATTTGGAGAAAGAGAAATCCAGATATTATTTTGCAGAAGCAGCACAAACACCAATTGTATCAATACCAAGACTCTGGCAGGTTTCGCCGTCTGGGCAGGTATCATTGCTGGTGTCACAAAGCTGCATACATGTGCCGGGGTCCCCTGCGCAAAGCGTTGTGGGGGCACAGTCATTCAGGTATGTACAACTTGAGCCAAGCTCTCCGGTTCCCGCAGGAGAGATACACTGAGTGGTACCAGATTGATCCACTATATAGCAGCCTCCTGCATCACAACCTGTGTTGGCAACAGGATCACATGTATCGGGCAGTGTACAAAGCCTGAATTCATCCACACCCTGGAAACCACTGTTGCACAGTCCGCCATCGGGACAATCTGTGTGATCTGCGCTACAGAAGGGGAGACACTCAAAAGTGGTGCCGTCACCAACGCAATCAGAACCAACCGGGCACTGACCAAGTGCGTCACATGAAGAATAGAAATCCTGTGTTCCATAGTTTGTACCAGCTACACATCCAACATCTGTGCTTGATTCGGTCATAACTGGAGCACAAACCTGTCCATCATCACAACCGTCGTCAGTTACATCATAGAAAATATGATCCCAGTCGCAGGTTGTTGTGGTGCTGCAATCTGCTGCGTTTGCACAATCAGAATCTGAACAGTCGGTCTGACCATCATTGTCGTTATCCTGACCGTCATTACAAATGGTTTCAACAGTTGTGTTGTTGGTGGTGTTATTTGTAGTGTTATTTGTAGTATTGTTGTTAGCGCATGCTGCTGTTCCTACGCAGTCAGGGTCAGCACAGTCCACGAGGTTGTCGCCATCGTCGTCTGCATGGTTGTCACAGATTTCCTGTGTGCCGTTATTTGAGCTGCTATCATCATCACACGCGATGGCACCTACGCTCAGTAAAAAAACAAGGGAAAATAAAAGTCTTAAGGTTTTCATGGATCCTCCTTAACCTTCCCCCATGGAAGGTTTTATTTCTCATATCAGGTGAAAGGGATTAGTCAAGTTTTTTGAATTGTAAATTACATGAATTATGAAATGAAACTTAGAGATCAAATACATAGAAGGCTACATCATAAGTGTTCTGAGCATCATCAAAACCCTCGACAAAGATATAATAGGTCCCGGATTCAGGAGCCTGGAAGGTGAGCTCCTCATTGCTTGTACTACTCTGTCCATTATCAGGATCACAACAGGGTGTGAGAATAGTTGTTCCGTCAGTATCCACTATGTAGACATCAAGATCTTGAAGGTCATTATTCTGTTCAAAAACCATATCAACCCAGATGGTCTGCCCGGCGTCCACGTCGATGGAAAACCAGTCCTGATCTCCTGAACATATTGAAAGGCCACTTATTGTGTCATCGGATACTACAGGCAGAGCTTCCATGTAGTTGTCATTTGATTCCAGATCATCATCAGTGCAGCATCCTCCTGACAGAAGTTCAACATTCAGTGAATATGGAACATTCAGGTTATTATTCCAGCCAACAACCTGAAGAAAATAATCACCAGAAGGAAGACATTCAACAATGGACTCATTATCAGTCACACTGAAACTGTAACCAATTTCATTTCCGTCAAGATCACTGAGGGAAATATCCAGATCGCCGTCGCTGTGCTGAAAGAAAATTTCAAACAGTCCCAGTGTGGTTTCATCAAGTGAAAAACGGAACCAGTCCTCATCAGCATAGCCTGTATCGGGATCAGAGCACATCATGAGGTCATTGATCTGGCCAGATGATGTTTCCGGTAAAAATGCACTGGGATAGTCGTTGTCTTCCTCATCATCATCAATGCAGTTTGATGACACACAGGTTCCGGTTACTGGTACACACTGTTTGCGGTTAATTCCACTTGTACCACTGAAAGCTGTATCACTGCAGGTTGTATTTTCTGGACATACCGCTGGATCATCGTGACAATCCTGCAGGCAGTAGTAGGTGCTGTTAAGATATACACATGCATCATTTGAACCACCGCACTGATTATCCGTCTGGCATGGTGTGCAGATAGGATAACCTGTAACTGTTCCCTCCGGGTAGGTGATGTTGAGATTGTAAGTGCCAGATAGTGGCATAGTTGTACGGTGATCGCAGCTTCCCTCCGCATCATCATTGTCTTCAGCTTCAATTGCATAATAAATTGTGGATTTGTCACCAGGGTTCAGATTTACCACCGGATTAGGGATGGTTACAGTATAGATTCCATCAGTCACAGTACCTGAAATTTTCGAGGCACTGATGGGGATAAAGGTTGAAAAATCAGGATTGAGTGTATCAGCAGGAGGCGTGGTCCTGTAATAAACAACAGGCGCTGATGCAACACCGAGATCATCTGTGACGCCAAACTGGAGTGTAATATCAGACAGTGTTTCCATTGCATCAGGTTCCGTGAATGAAATAACTGGTGCATCTCCGGGGCAGTTATTTTCCAGATCCCTTCGGAGTATTATCACATATCTTTTTCGGGTGATATGATCCTCTCTGTCATTTGCAGCCAGATTAAGGGTGTAACGATCCGACTGATTAATCTGCTTATCAGTGGGGCACCAAGAAAAGGATGCTGTAAATTCTCCCGGGTCATGCTGAAGTTCGTAACCTTCAATTATCGGATCTTCAATGTAAATGTCCATTTGTGTGGAATCACTGTCCTCCACTTCGATTTCCACATCAACACAGGATGAAGACGAAAGATCCAGTGTGGTTCCGCTGCCCAGAGGATTGATAAAAACCGGATAAACATTTGTTCCTGTTGTGGATTTAACATTGATAACCATTGCTGCAATAGCCTGATTTTTTCCATCGGAAACAATAATATCAACGTGATGCTCTCCAATATCACTGGCCAGAGGGGTCCACTGAAAATATACACTTTTAGCCCCGGCTGCGATTAACTGCGGCGGGTGGGTTCTGGTGGAAATATTTTCGATGTCACTTTCGAATGAAAACGAAAGTGTTGAAGAATCCTCGTCCGTTGCAATTATCTGTGATGAGAACTGCACACCCACATATGCTTCGAAAGTTCCCTGTCCCTGTATTATTACCGGAGAGTCCCCACCTGAAGAATCATCATCGCAGGAGTAACCAAGGGAAATTATCATTAAAAACAGTAATATTTTTTTCATTATCAGGCTCCAGAGAATGGATAAGGAAAGAATAATTTATCAGAACAGGATATGCTAATAACACACACCCCAGGTTTCAGAAAATGAAACATCTGTACATGAACCACTGGTACAGGCGATACCTGTTCCATCCATTCTGCATGCCTGTAGACAGCCTACACCAGTACATATGTAACCATTTGCACAGTCATTAAGGTAAGTACATGCTGCTTCAGCACCCAAGGTACCCTCTGTGAAACAGAATGTGTTATCATTTTCCCCTACCAGATAACATGCGTCAGCACTGTCAGTACAGTCCTGAAGGTTCAGGTCACAGCCATCACTCTGGTGGCATAATTCAAAATCGGAATTAGTTAGACCGCCTACACATTCTGAATCAGTTGTAGGGCATGTAGTCTGGGAGGTTTCAAAATCACATAATGGGTAACAGTAACTGGCTGTTGTGTCTCCTGCACAGATGGAACCCATGGGGCAAAGGTTAGTGAATGTACAGTTATCGAAAAATGAACCGCCAAAGTTTGAACTGTCAATACATTCCAGAGTATCGGGATCAGTGGAAGTATCAGAAAGGAAACATCCAGCTGATGAGCCGCATGGATTTGTACTGTCATAGAACATGTCTTCAAAATCACAGGTTCCTGTTATACATGCACTGTTTGATGAGCAGTTTGGATCATCACAATCGGTTAAGTTATCACCGTCGTTATCGCCTCCATCCACACAGTTTGTTTCGGTGGTCTGGCAGGTAATTCCCCCGGGTCCCAGACTTCCAACGCAGTTTGGATCAGCACAGTCTATAAGCAAATCACCATCATCATCAACACCGTTAGTACAGTTTTCAGATGTGGTGGTGCAGTTTGTATGTCCGTTACAGTCAGAATCATCACAATCGGTTGCTCCATCACCATCATTATCAATTCCATCAGTGCAGTCTTCAGGTTCTATACAGTTTTCATCAGCAAAGCAATCGGGATCATCACAGTCGGTATATCCGTCCTGATCATTATCCTGACTATCTCCACAGCTTGTCTCGGGATTCTGACAGGCTATACCGCCAGGGCCTACCTGTCCATTACAGTCGAGATCTCTGCAGTCAGCGTAACCGTCACTGTCGTTGTCATTCCCATCATCACAGATTTCCTGAGGTCCATCACAGTAGGTGCTTGTGGAACAGTTCGGATCCTGACAATCAGCAAGACCATCGCCGTCATTATCGCCGTTATCATTGCACGTAATTTCCTGTGATTCACAGGTGATGCCTCCCGGGCCGGTTGAACCAACACAGGCAGGATCCGCACAGTCTTTCAGATTGTTCAAATCATCATCAATGTTATTGTTGCATATTTCTGCGGTTGGACATAACGGATTGCCTGTACAGTCGGAATCTGCACAGTCCTTAAGCCCATCGCCATCGTTATCAAAGCCATCATTACAAATTTCGGCTCCACAAATAGTTGATGAGCTTACGCAGTCGGAATCTGCACAGTCAATTGCGCCATCGCTGTCATTATCGATACCGTCAGTACAGTTGAGCTCCGGATTGGATGTCTGACAATAGGAATCATCAGCGCAGTCGGAATCATCGCAATCTGTATCACCGTCGCTGTCGTTGTCCATTCCGTCGTTACAGATGGTTTCAGTATTAGTGTTGTTGGTGGAAGTTCCCCCACCGGCACATCCGGATAAAGCAAAGAAAATAACCAAGAACGAAAATTTAAATAATGTCTTCATAATGAACTGTCTCCATTTGGATTCATTGTCTTATAGCATATATCCCAAGATCTGCAATCTTCAAATTCCATCTGATTTATTGCGGAAATATGATTTCATTGGAATTATGAATAGTTTGAGGAGTACGGGTAAGGCAGTGAACTTCCGGAACTGAAAAGACTAGATCATGGATTTTACTCTACCCAGAAATGTTTCGAGATCTTTAAGTTTCCGGGAAATGTTACTCTCAATATCTCCTGATGAAATATGCCGGTTGTTGAATGTTGATATTGCATTCAATAGTTTATGTGTTTTTTTACTGTCTTCCCTGTATGTTTCCACAAGAATTTCAGTTATGATTTTTTTGAGTGAATCTGCAATTTCAGGATATCCTGATGCTTCCAATACAGGAACCAGTATCAGCATGTCGGTGGTTATGCGTCTTAATGCACTAAAATCAGTCTGTTCGGAATCCTGTGTGTTGGAGACTGCTGTTCTTGAAAGCGGAATACCACTGGTAAAACGATTATCGGGATTCACCTCTGAAATTATATTAGACTGAGGAGCTTTATCTGTTTCTCTGAATTGGCCGGTTTCTCTGTTTTTGTTATTCACAGGCAGTCTTTGAACCGTGGTTCGCTGTTTGGCGATGGTTCTGAAAAAATCTGATTCCGGGGCTTTACACAAGGGGCATTCCACAGGGGGTTTACCTCCGTCAATTGTGAAACCGCAAATTCTGCACTCCCAGTTGTTATCGTGCTGTTCCATGGTTTTGCTCACATCCTCATCAGTTGATGCACCGAAAAATATTGATATCCAAGTCCCTGAAAAAGTAATCAGTTTCTTATTCAGTAGTTTTAGATTTACCGGATTCTACAACAAATTCATGGTTTAGGAAATAATTTGTAAAAAATCCAAAGATTAATATTTACTGGAGAAAAACCTTGCAATAACATATTCGTTCCATTATCAGTTCAGTTGAACTTTTTAAGTTTGATGCTAATATGCATTCTGATGCAAATGGAGGCTGCAAAAATGAGGCATTTATTTAGACTTACGGTATGGCAACTGGTTCTGGTTGTAGCATTTATCTTTCAGGGGTGCGATGATTCCTCAAGTTCAGGACCGAAAATTGTAAGTGTAGACGATGATGATAAAGCTCTTTTTTCTTCATATTTTCCCGATATGCAGCTTAAAAAAGAGATTCCTGTACCGGCTGAAAGTCTTGAGGAGAATATAATTGAGCCGAAGGATGCATCCATTGTTTGTATTTATGATGAATTTGAAAATGTTATGGGGTATGTACGCCATGTTAAAACCGGTGTTGGATGCCATGATAAGCAGTGCAGTGCTATCCAGTTTGATATAGTTTTTGATTCTCAGGGTGAATTTCTTGATATTTTCCATGAGGAAGGCACCACTGCCCCGTTTATGAAGGGGATCCCTGATAATACATCAGATTCCATACCCTTTACCGAAGATGATATGACTGCTCTTAAAGGTTTTATGGCCAATCCGCCATCACTTCTTCTGAATCTTGATGACAGACTGGATATGGTTGATGATTTAACCGGAGCAACTTTTGAGGCTTATGTGGGCAGTGTTGTTGCGGATGCTGCCTATACCACTTACACCTGTCTTGAGTATGTTGTAAATACCCAGTTGCTGATCCAGACTCTGTTCGCAGATTCTGAATAAATCCGAAGGAAAAATAAATGGACAGAAGGGAATTCTTTAAAAAGATATCAAATACAGTAGCAACTGTGGGGATAGCGGGTTTCGCAGCATCCTGTGAGAACCTTTCTGGGGAGTGCAGTGAAAACTGTGAGGAACTTTACCGCTATTCTATTGTAACAGATCTATGTACTGCCTGTGGAACATGCCTTCCGCAGTGTGGAAAGAATGCTATTGAACTCTCAGGTGAACCTAACACCGTAAATATAGATCAGGATCTGTGTATCCACTGTGCCGCCTGTGCACTGAGCTGTTCATATGAATCTGTCATTGAGTCTGAAGGGACAGATGGTTTTAATGTCAATTACGCCATTGATCAGGATAAATGTGTACAGTGTCTTGAATGTTATTACGTATGTCTTGATGAGGAGAGGCCAGGGGCTATTTATCAGTCAAATCCGAACCGGAGTCGTATTAATCAACTGAAATGCAGTCACTGTGGAGAATGTGTTGAACTTCAGTTCTGTCCATTTGGAGCTATTCATGAAAATAACTGAATTTCTAAAAGTTTCTTTTCTTGGTTTTTTCATTTTAAATATTCCATTTAATGTTTACGCCAAGAATTGTCCATCCCGTCTCAATGAAAATCTCCATCAGGTTGGGGAAAAGGAACTCTACTGGGGGATGGAACTCAGGCTTGCAAATTATTTTATCTGGGAAAAGGACGCAACAGCTTCTGATTCCTCTGCTGAGCTGCTTAAAAATGGTTTCGCAGCCGTCAGAGGGGTGGTTGACTATACCATTGAGGAGACTTTTGGTGGTTCACTGAACCTTGTGTTTGAAGGTGAACTGAAACAGAGGAAATCAGTTGAAAACTGCAACTCATGGGCAGTTCCGACCTTCAAGGATTTTGAACTCATACCCCAGTTGCGAAAACTGTATGGCAGCTGGGAAGGTGAGAACACTAAAATCAGTGTGGGTCGCCAGAATTTCACCTACGGAACTCAGGCTCTTATTGATAACTTTTTTGATGCATTCAAGCTTGAATACAAAAGTGAAACCCTTAAAACATCATTTCAATTATTTTCAGGTGTTTTTGCGAATGAACTGGCCAGAGAAACTCTGGGTTGCGGATATGAACAGTATTACGAAAATCGACGCGCCTGGAAAAGGCTGTGTACAGCTAACTATGGTGATTACATTGCCACAGGGGCAGTTGCCAGATTTAAATTCGCAAAACCTCATCAGATCAGTGTAATGAACCTTCTTCAACTCTCCCTAAGGGATCGGGATATGACTGAACTCAACCCGGAATATCCTGAGAAACTTACAACTGATTTCCTCAGTGTATACGCGATAGGGCCGTTTTTTACGGAGAAATTATATTACGAGACAGAACTTATTGGTGCTCTCAGAATTGATGGTATGAAACCAATGTTTGGAGTGGTTGGCGGTTTTCAGTATAAAATAAATGCCCCTGGTGGTCATATTGTACTTAATCCCAGGTACAGTGGAAGTTTTCTGACTGAGGACAACCTTCATTTCGCCAGTATATTTGAGAGCTTTGATCTGGGATCCAGACAGAGATACGGTCTTTATGACGGCCATGTGTACAGTTTTGCTGTCAGGTATAAAATTCATTCTTTCAGGCTTCATACTGCCTATCATTATCATCTTGCAAAAGTCTTAAGTGAAGTTGTTGATGATGAACTGGAAGCAGGAGTAACATGGTTTATAGGTAATAAATCCAAATATCAGTTACGACTCATTTATTCCGGCATCAACATAGCTGCAGGTGATTTGCCTGTCAGCCATGGAATTAGAGCTGTTGCCAGAATAGTTTTTTAATTATTTTCTGAATTTTTTCTCTTTTTTTGTGTATACACAAGGATGCATAGGGACTTTTATCTTACTTTAAAAGGAGTTTGTTATGAAATCAGGATATATTTTGTCTGCGATGCTTGGACTTTTTTTTCTGCTTGTTTCCCCATCTGCTGATGCATGTATTCAGAAACTTAAACCGGAGAAATCAACTGTGAAGGTTGGTGAGACGGTAAAGATCAGTGCATCCATAAAATGGATACATCATCCATGTGAACTTGATACTGATGATATTAAACTGAAATTTACCGGGGTAAAAAAACTTTCAATGAGCAAATGGAAGAAAAAAGGAAAAGGTAAATACTTAAGTGAAATTAAAGTTAAAATACTGAATGCCAAGGCGATGATCGAAATGTGGAGAGTATGTTCAAAATCTGGAAAACATGGAACAAAGCTTAAATTTAAAGTTGTAAAATGATTTTCTGAATATCAGATTATTTCCCGGTTTTGGATGATTTAAAATTCTTCAGATATAATTTCCGCATAGCATCAAGTGAATTTTTTATAGCCATTGTACTTATGGTTGCTTCAGATAATGCGTCAAGAGAACCTTTACCTGTCAGGGGTTTTTTTACAGATGTGTTTTCAAGTTTACCAAGCCATTCTTTCTTGATTCTCTCCATAAATTCAGGGGTCTCCGCATTCTTTCCGAAACCTGCGGCAATCAGGTTGCCATCCTTGTCAAAAGCTCCCTGAACTTCAAATGAGCCGGTGTATCCCTTTATTGAGTTTAACTCAGGAAAACTGGTGCTGATTAGGACCACTGCATCCTTTCCGGAAAGTTTTATTTTATAATGCTTCACCGGTTTATCATTTACAGTTTCTTTTCCACTCAGTAAGGATGAAGAGAAATATTTTGGCTCTTTCTTCTCAACTGTTTTCTTTTTTATATCATCCGGCTGATTTTTAATATTTGAGTTCTTTTTTACTTCACTTTCAGTTTTCTTTTTATTGGTAGTGGATTTATGGACTTTTTTGTTATCCTGATTTTTTTCAGATTCAGTTTTTTTGTCTTCTTTTCCAGAGCAGGAAACCAGAAATAAAGTGATTAAGAAAAAGGTAAAATAGCGTTTCATGTGTATACCTCCGCACTTGATAAAAATAAATTTATCCATCCCTGTCAACCAAAAGGATTTAAGCAGATGGGCTATCTATAGAGCTAAATAACTTATTTTCTGAAATAATAGGTTAAGTTAATGGTTGATTCACAAGGCTTTTCTAATATAATCTGCGAGGTTTCCGATTTAAGAAATTGTTGCCACTGAAGGCAGCCGCAGCTTGAATAAAAGGAGTCCGTCGTTGGAAGGCCAGGAACTGAATGATCCTTTAATTGGTACTACTGTAGGAAATTATGAAGTAAGAGAGCTGCTTGGAGAGGGCGCTATGGGGCAGGTTTATCTGGGGGAACATCCCCAGATTGGCAGAAAAGTGGCGATAAAGGTACTCATTGCATCATTCAGTGCAAACCCTGAAATGGCGGACAGGTTTTTATCAGAGGCAAAAGCTGTAAACAGAATAAGTCATCGAAATATTATTCAGGTATTTGACTTTGGTCAACTTCCTGATGGAAGACTATATCTTACAATGGAGTATCTTGAAGGTGTGGATCTTTCAGTTTACATGATGAATCAGGGAGAAATGAGCATAGCTGATACTCTGGACCTCCTGAATCAGATGGCAAGCGCCCTTGATGCTGCTCATGAGGTTGGAATTATACATAGAGACCTCAAACCGGACAATATTTTCATTACTGTGGATAGTGGTGTTATTCAGGCTAAAATTCTTGATTTTGGGGTTGCCAAACTTATGGAGCCGGATATGGGGGCGAAACATAAAACCGCCACCGGTCTGATTATGGGGACACCAAGTTATATGTGTCCTGAGCAGGCGGCTGGGAGTATTCATCTTATTGGTCCTGCCAGTGATATTTATTCACTGGCTATCATTATTTATCAGATGCTTTCAGGCCAGCTTCCCATTGATGGGGATATCGTTCCCAAAGTGCTTATGAAACATATCAGCGAGCCCCCTGTGCCCATCATGGATTATCTGCCAGGGTTCCCTCAGGAACTTTGGTCAGTTATTGGGAAGGCTCTTGAGAAAAAACCTGAGGATCGATATAAAACTGCTGGTGAGTTCAGTGAAGATTTTAGTAAAGTCTGTGAAGCTCTGCCTGTTAATATGAAGGCAATTCCCTTTACCCGGATAGATGCACATGGGCTTGATGCAACACTTGCTGGTATTAAGTCTCCCATGGGTGTAGCTTCTCAGGATAAAAAATCATCACATAAAGGACTGATTATTTCACTTGGACTGATAATTACAGTGGTTATTGTATTTTCACTTTGGAAAACCCTTCTGTCGGGAAATGGTAATGAGGCATCCGGAAAATCCTCCACACAGCAGGAACAGGTGATAAATAAGATAAGTAAAAGTACAGAGGGTAATAAAAAATCTGATAAGGATCTGGTTCTTCAAGGAAAAACTTCAGATAGTACTAAAATAAACACTGTTTCTGAAGAAAAAGAAATAAACACTGTTTTTCATATAAAAATTACATCTGTAAAGCCTACTCTGGTTGAAATTACTGAAAAGTTCAAGGAACCTTATTTCAAGAAAACTCCTTTTAACCTTAATGCTGAAAAAGGTTCGCTGATAAAACTTGTTCCACAGGGAAAACTCTTTAAGGGACAGGAAAAAATTATTAATGTAAGTGAAAATCTTGACGTAAAATTTGTACCTCGAAAAGTTAGTTCAGGTAGAAAGTATTCCTCAGGTATGAGAGGGTCAATGAAGAAAAAAATCCGAACCATGGTGGGGGAGGATACACTAAAGGTGATGTTCTGATATGAGAAAGATATTTAGTCAGACGGTGTTTATTAAATTTTTGTTTTTTATGGTTTTTATTACTCCGGTGGATGCTAAAAACCTGCAAAAGGCGAAAACTCACTATGAGACAGCAGAAAAACACTACAGTGTTGGAGAATTTTCAGAGGCTCTGGAAAATTACAAGTCATCATTCGATCTCAGTGACAAACCGGAGCTTTTATTTAATATAGCTCAGTGCCACCGTCAATTGAAACAGTATGAAAAGTCCATATTTTTCTACAGACTCTTTTTAAGCAGACTTCCTCATACTGCTCTGAAGTCTGAAGTTGAAAAACATATATCCGAAATGAATAAAATACTGAAATCTCTGCCTGCGGGTAATTCAGGTCGACTCAGTATTGTGACCCAGCCTAGGGGGGCCAGTATTTTTATTGATGCTTTTAGTGGAAAACGGGTCGGTGTTACTCCCAAAGTTATCAATCTTACTCCGGGAGAGCATCTTGTGATAATCAGAAAAAAGGGATTTTCAGAAATTCAGAAAAAAGTGACGGTTACTCAGGGGGCGCTGGTTACAATGGATATAAAACTGGAAGCATTATCTCCTGATGGAAAGTCCAAACCCGATGAGATTATTATCCCAAAAGGGAAGAAGAGTGTTTTTACCAGTTGGAAATTTATTACCGGGGCATCCTTATCTGCAGTCCTGATACTTGGGGCTGTTTATACCGGTGTTACAGCACTGGGATATGAAGATGATTTCAAAGCAGAAACGAATCCGATGAATAGGGAAGATTTAAAATCCACAGGAAAAAACTATGCTCTTGCCACAGACATTCTTCTGGGAGCAGGTGTAGTTTCCATCGGAATTACTGTTGCTGTAGTTCTTATGGATAAAAACGGTAAAAAAACAGATGAAAAATCTGCTTCCTTTATGCCTTTGTGCACTCATAATGGCTGCTCAATAATGGCAGGATTCAGATTTTAGGAGAGTTTTATGAGGAATGCACTGTTACTTTTTATAATTTTATCTTTTTCCAGTTGCGCTGGCAGTAACTCAAGTGGTACATCTGCAGGTGTAAATGCTGGCAAAAAAAATGCTCCGGCATCACTGTATTCACTGGAGTTTTCAGAAAATACATTAACAGGAAAGATAACCAACAATTCAGGTAAGGAGCTTAGGGAAGTTGTTATAAAAGTTTCATGGACAACCCGATGTGGTCATCAACTCACCGATCGGAAATTCAAAGTTGTTCCAGGTGGTGATGGTAAAAAACTTGTTTCCGGTGCAGTAAAATCCTTCAAGTATAATGTGAAGCTTGAAACTTCCCATCGCAGGCATCTTATTGTCAAAGGAGAGATTGTATCCTGGAAATAAAACTGACTCCTGAATTTCTTAATTCCCTTGTATTTAATAATCCGTGGAGTGAATACCCTACTGATAATTATCATCATGCCGGAGTTATTCTGCCCCTCATAATTCACCAAAGTGGCCCAACAGTTTTGCTGGTTGAAAAAAGAAAAAGTTCATCATATCCATGGTCAGGGCAGATTGCCTTGCCTGGAGGCAGGAGGGAGCCTATTGATGCATCAAACGTTGAAACTGCTCTCCGGGAAATGGATGAGGAAGTGGGTCTGGTGGCGGAAAATATTGAAGTGATCGGAAAGATAGGTGCTTTCAGAACACTTGGAAATGTTCTTATCCATTCGTTTTTAGGTGTTTCCTCGACGGAACCAACAGATTTTTTTCTGAAATCGGAAATTTCCAGAGTTCTTGAAGTACCTCTATCCATATTGTTGGAGCAGCATCAGGAGTATTTGGGTAAGGTACCTTCAATCGAAGAACTTATTTATCCCGTTGAAGGAAATAAAATATGGGGAGCAACTGCAAGGATTATGTATACTTTCCTTGAAGCTGTATTTCAATGTTTTCAAACAGATAGTTGATAGATTTCAGAGCACTGGTGTAGTTGACGCACCAGTTTTATTAACAGGAAATAAATTTCGACATTATTCCGATTGTAAATTAATGTTTTTTTGTTCATCTTTGACAAAGATAAATTCTTTTGTTTGTGAAATTCTGGAAGTATCCTGAAATCGGTTGTACATCAGGACTTCAATAGTTCTCTGTGGGAGGGATTTACGATGTTTAGAACAGACCTGGAAGAATCAGATTATTCGGTGGATCTGGATGTGCCTCATCTGAAGCATATGATGTGTTTGAATGAAAGCTGGGAGAATCCCTGGCAGCTTTTACGGTCAGCTTTCATCAGAGAGCTGGATCAGGTGTCTCTAAACAGATATTATGATGATGTCAGTTTAAATCTAAAAGAAATGCTTTCAAAATATGCAGGTAGCAATGTTTCTCCAAAGCAGTTGATTTATGGAAATGGCGCAGATGAAATGCTCTATTTTGTATTCGTTGCTGTTCGTGAGGAAAAGAATGATTTCGCACTTAGTCTTAATCCGTCTTATTTTGATTATTCCACATATTCTAAAAGTATAGGGCTGAATATTCAGTACTGTGATCTTGATGAAAATTTTGACTTTGATGTGGAAAGATATGTTGAAAAATCAAAGGATCCACATTGTAAACTCTGCATTTTGTGCAATCCGAATAATCCTACAGGTAATCTGTTTGATATTGAGAAAATAAAATTTGTGTTAGAAAATACAGAAAAACCTGTACTTCTGGATGAAACTTATTTTGAATTCAGTAAAATTTCTCTGGTTGATGAACTGGATAATTATCCGAATCTCATTATCGTAAGATCATTTTCAAAGGCATTTGCTGGTGCCGGGCTGCGGTTTGGGTATATGATTTCTTCTGAACAAAATATTTCTCATCTTATGAAAACCAGAACGGCCTTCCACTCAAGTCTTCTGGTGCAATCATTTGCGCTCACAATTCTTAAAAATCGTCAGGTTTTTGAGGTTCTTGTTAAAAAGACGATAGAGGAAAAAAATAAAATATTTACAGGTCTGGAAAGTATTGAAGGTATTACCGCTCATGAGACATTTACAAACTTCATTCCTTTCAACGCAGGGTATAAAACTGTTCAGATGTTTGAGTATCTAAAATCCAGAGATTTTGCTCTGAGACTGGTGGGTGGTCATCCCTCCTTCGGAAAGCATTTAAGGGTTACACCTCAATCCCCAGCTGTAAATGTACGCTTTATTGAAGCTGTGAAATCCATGCCAGGGAGATAGAAAATATGAATAGGATTGCCGTTTTTTTTATTCTATCTTTTTTGGTTGATCCAGCTGCCGCAGATGAGAAATTAAAATGTAAAGGTAACTGCAGAACCGGGGGTAAAAAATCTTTTTCTGAGACTGCTTCCGTTGGAGAAAATATTAAGAAAAGCAATAAAACTGGTGGACTGAAAATGGAGGAAAAGGCAAAGCCGAGGGAAAAGGAGTCCAGTGTTTCTACCGGTGTGGATGGTGACAATACTGGTGTTTACCTGGATGGCAGAACTATTCGACTACGAGGCAGTTTATCGGAAGGCTTCACTCTGCCTTCGGTTCCTTACAAATATAAAGTTAAAAATGGCCGATTCTATGGTGCGTGTGGAAAGCATGGTCTTTTTATAATAAATGTAGAGCATGTTCCTTTTAAGAAAATAAGTGTTCTGGATGCTGGAAAAGAAGTGAAGGGCTTCAGAATTACTTCTGATGGAGTTATCTCAATAACTGTTGACTATAACTTGAAATCATATTCATTCGATGGAAAAAGCAGTGCAGTGGATATGATTGAAATAATCAGGCGTGGTGAGGGCCAGAAGTTAAATAATCTTAACCCGGGAACTAAAATAGGCTCTGTTGTTTCTACCGGAAGAGGTTTTGTTGTTTTTTCAGTTTCAAAAAATGTGGCTCTTAGAGTTGGTGATGTTGTCGAGGTGAGATCAACTCATGGAAGCAAAATAAACAACATTTTTTCAGGCGTTAATCAGGACAGTTCTAATCGTGTTATTTCCTGTGTGGCCGTGGTTAGTCAGATAAAAGGTAACCGGGCCGTCTTAGAGTTGGGAAAAGGTGAATATGCAATGGTGGGTGATGCCGTATTCACATCACAAAGGGAGCTAACTGTTTCAAAATATTTTCCTCGACGAATTCCATCAAGTCTGAGTGCATCATTGGAGTTGATTCCTGTATTTGGGTCATCTTCCAGCGATGACCATTCCTATTTTTCAGCTATTACACTGATTGATGTCATATGGAGGACGGATTCTCCGCTCACTTTAAAGGCTGGTTTGTCTCCGGCGTTGTATCTTGGTAACAGGGAATATGGATTTTCTTCAAGCACGGGTTTTAATGTATTTGGGGTTTTACTTTATGATTCGGACTATTTTGCAATTGGTATGGGGACTGGATATTTAAGACCTCTGATGAGTCAACAAAGTGCACATAACAGGCAGGGGATGACCATCGTTCAATATGTAAGACTTGGTTCCATTGATGGTTTGAATCTTAAGGGGGAATTTCATGGTGTGTACAGCGATGATAATAAAGACAACAGTATCAGGGCGATGTTTGGAATGCTGAGACTTGAGTTAACTGTTCCATTAATAGAAAAAACCGGTTTATTTTTCAGATATCTTGGGGATGGTCGTACGCTGACCAATTTTGCTGGAGGGCTTAAAACTTTTCTGAGAGGACAGGGGGGAGCAGGTAGTATTATTATTCCAATAACAATTGGATATACCTCAATAAATCCGTATGTTGATGAAACTTCAAAATATAAAGTGGCCGGTTCTTCTTTCAGCGTGGGATTTGAATATATATTTTGAGGGAAACATGACTTCAATTTTATTTTCAGTTGTGATTTTGATTCTGAATGTCCAGGGGGGAACGGATAAAAAAGAATCGATTGACTGCAAAGCATCAAGCCGGAATGGTTCTCTTTCAGTTAAGTGTTTGGGTAGTACAATACACGTTTTTAACGGCAACGGTTCTCCAGTAGGAAAAATATACTTATTGGGGGTTCCTACAGCTGTCTGTATAGAAAATCAGTTTTTAATCGTAGCTATTAAGGAAGAAGGTGTGAGAATATTCAAACAGGAGGATTATGGCTATTTTAAACCATTCGGAAAGATAAATGTAAAAGGTTTTATTTCAAGGATACAGTACCTGAAGCCATATCTTTTTATATTACGAGCCGATGTAAAAGCTTCGATATGGAAGGAGACCGAAAAGGGATTTGTCGCTCAGAACACCGGAAAATACATAACGAAATCAAAAACCAAATCTATTGAAAAAACATCTGGAAATGTTGTTAGTGTCATTGGTGGAGAAGCAAAAATTTCCCTAGGAGAAAAAGATGGACTCAGTGGAACAGACAGAGTGGAAATATTTGCACTGCGTAAGCAAGAGGAGTATGACCCGATTTCAGGAAAATCTATAACTTTAAGTGTTTCCAGGTCTGAAGGGGTTTTAAAAATTATAAGAATAGGGAAAAGTTTTTCATTCGTAAAAATTGGTTTGAATCAGGATATCAAACCCGGGGATATTGTTAGGATTACTGATAAAAAAGTTACCCTACCACCGGAAAATAGAAGATGGAAGAATCTGAATCAGTTCTATTTTGAAATCGGACCGGGGATTGTTTTAGGTGACCTTAGTATATTTACAAGTCTTCGCTACAGATATGATTCGGGTGGATATTTTAGTTTCAGGACTGGAGTTGATGCACATGTTTTTAAAGGCGGCGACTCATACCATGGTCATATTCATGGGGCTTTTACAGGTGGAATTTTTGAGGTTGGAATAGGTATAGGATACCAGAGTTTTAGAAGTCTTTATTCTTCATCCGGCGTCCAGAAAACTATACTTAATCCTGGGGATACACTAGCTGAACTCAACGGGTTTATGATGGAAACTTTTGCCAGGCTGGGCAGCATAGACGGAAATAGTCTTGAGCTGGGAATCAGGGCATCCTCCCGTGAGTTCAGAGGTTTCTGGCTTAAAGGTCAAAAGGGGTACTCCAGCCATTTCCCGTATTTCGAACTTGATTTGTCTGCCATGGAAAAAAACATCAATGATTCTTCCAGCCAATTTGATGATACCACAGACGAATTTTTATCTTTCACAATAAAAGCTGGAGATCGAATACTGATTTTTGGAAACAGTGGTCCCAACTCCCTCTTTATAAACATCAATTTTGGAGCCCACATCCTCTCAATGTTCAAAAACTCAGCCAGCTACATTTTTTCCCTCGGTCTTGAATATCGTTTTTAACCACCCACCCGGGTTAGGTTTCACCATTTCCCATATTTTTCCTCCCTCCCAGGGTTGCGTTTTGAAAAATTAGTTCCGTTTGCCTT
>JAFGWM010000026.1 GCA_016937155.1 Deltaproteobacteria bacterium | reverse complement strand
TTAAGGTTAAAAAAACTGTAATAAAAAATCTAGTAATAAAATAAGAAACACATAAAAATAAAAATGTGCTCAGGAGGATAAGGCAATACTGAGGAGCAACCCGAGCGCCTGAAGCACTGGTAAACGGAAGGGCAGGAGATAATTCTGCCCTTTTGCTAAAGCCCTTCCGGAACCAAACAAAGCGAAAAACCTCGAGAATCTGTGAAAGCATATTCTCGTTATAAGTTGTATTAATAATAAAAATCCTAATCAAATGAACATTATCCCTTCATCTTTTTTAATTACTCTGTCTATAAATTTTCCTTTGCTTTTATCAATTTCCCCAATCTTTAAATCAAGAAACTGAATTTCCCATTTGTTATCTTCAAGTTCAGTGAGACCTACATATTGTTCTGCAAGGATACTCGACAAGGAATATTTTTTTCCAGTTCCTCTAATTCTAACCATTCCATTGTGACCGACTTTCTCAATAAAATCAAAGCATTTGTAATAGTTTTCATAAGGAATTGTTTCATTATATTTTTTTCAGGACTTATAAATACTTCTGATGGAGTGCTCATATTAATCGCTTCATGAGGTCTGATAAAGTTAAATTCGGATTTAAACTTATCGAATCTCTCCTGTTGTGCGAGTATATTGGCTGCGCAAGGACGTGTAGTTTCCTTTTTCAGCGTCAAATGCATTCGTTCATGTCGGCCATTCTGCTCGGGATGACCTGGTTTTCTATTCTGCCAATCTTTACTTTCTGCCCGATAAGCCATATTGATAATCTTGTTAATCCAATTAGTGACTGTGGATTCGCAAATGGGCTTCCATTATCGCTTATTATTATGTCGGGAACACCATACTCAATGAAACTCCTTTTTAGATCTCGTCTTGTTAATTCCAGATCAACTCGATTATGGCATTCAAGCGAAACTATTTATCGTGATTTGTAATCTGTTATTGTTAATGGATAACAATAATTTCCATCACCAGTCTGAAATTCACCATTATAATCAATGGTCCAGATGTTTTTTGTACATTCTTTCCCTATCGCTGGCTTACTAAGAATCGATTTATATCTTCGTTTCAGTGGCTGTACCAGTCCAGCATTTTTTCGAATCAGACTGATCGTATCTGCTGAAGGTATTTTCCATTCGTGTCCTTCTCGTTTCAAAATACTTATTATCTTTTTAGGTCCCCATGTTTTATGTTTTAGACATAGTTCTCTAATGTAATCCTTAATTTCTCTTGGAATTTTATTAGGATTTGTCATTGGCTTGCGACTTCTTTCTTCAAGACCGCTTATGCCTTCTTCTTTATACCGATTTATGTATTTATATGCAGTCTTTCTCGAAATTCCATACTCATTACATAAACTTGTTACACATTAACCAGCTTCGACTTTTTTTATAAACTCTACTTTCGTTTCCATCAGGTATTTCACTTTCCAGGGCATCACTTTTCCTCCAGATGCCGCATTATGTGTTACCTATGTCTCTATGCCTTTTTGTAACCTATGTCTCCAGTTCGGACCCCGGAGGCTGAATTGCTTGTGGTGGAACCGGAGCAGGTACTATCCACTTTTTAGGAATCGCCATGCATGCGAAATCAAATTCCCATCCACCACTGCATTTAGTATCGTATTCCGCTTGTTTTCCACATCCACTGACTTTTCTATTATTCTCCGTTATTTTTATCCACAGGGCACCCGAAATCATAGGACGCCTGCTTTATCATTTTAGCTTTATGAGTCACACACCAGTTGAAAACACTTGAAATCATAAAAACAGCTGCAAAAACAACATTTTTTTTCATTATACATCCCCTTTTTAACTGAATAATCCCACTCAAAATAACTATAATCTTTAAAAAATGTTAATCACTAAAAAACCTCTTAAATTTAGGATTTATCTGCTGATAAGTTGTTCAATAATCTGATTAATTGTGTTTTATTACTAATATTTTTACAAAAAGGTATTGACCATGATTTTTATAATTATAGGATATATTCAATTCAGTTAAGGGATACAAAACAATGGCAGAAAATCTATTCAAAGTTGAAGTTGAAATAAAAAGAATTCAAACATTTATTTTTGATTCCATTGAACTCAAACATATTATTGGAGCTAATGTTCTTCTTGGTGAACTTACCAGAATTAAAATACCTGAATGTGCACTTGAATGCATGGGTGAAAAAAAAATAAATCTGCTTAATCTCGCCACTGATAACAAATCTAAACAATTTGAATTAAATATTAATGATCCTTTATACCCACAAACCAAACAGACAGATAGTTATGATTTAACATATGATGATCCCAATAAAAACTGGAAAAACGGTATTATGGCAAGGGATGGAGGTCACATCATTGTTGTTTTTTGCAGTGAGGATAAAGCACTGTGTTTTATAAAGAAATGCCGTGAACTACTCATTGACTATCCATCCCTTGATATTGATATAAAAATAAAAATATCGGATGATAATTACAATTTCAGCCCTTACAAATCGCCTGAGAGCAATAAATCAGGATGTGATGTTCTTCCATCCTTTCTCTTCCAGCCGGGATATGAAGACCCTGAATTCCCTGCAACTAATAAACGAAAAGAAAGGTATTACGGAAATCAATCAAACAAAAAAAGTGATGCATATGAACGTTTCAGAAGTGGTAAATCCAAAGATGTAATTGGAGTAATAAAAAGTAAATTATCGAAAGACAGATTTAATTATGATACTCTTGTTAAATTTAATGAAAAATCAACATTCACAGGCATCATGGCAGCTGATGGAAACGATATAGGCAATAAAAGCACATCTTCTGCTGATAATGAGAATGGAAACTATTTCTTTAAAGAATTAAAACGTGAACAATTCTTCTACAATCTTCGTTCAAAAGTTAGAGAATCAGTAGTCTCTGTTTATAAAGCTAATGATTTCAAATATATTATCCCACTCATGATCGGGGGGGATGATCTTCTTATTGCGGGGGATCCGGGTGAATTATTCACCTTTGTGGAAAAGTTTGATGAAAAATTTTCCAGCAGTCAAAACGGCAATCAAATTACCATGGGTTATGGTATCGCCATTGCGCACCAAAAATATCCCTTCCATGAACTGCATTCCAATGCAGAAGACACACTGAGTTCTGCAAAAGCTTTCCGCAGAGATAAGTACATTGATTCAAGCGTGATGGACTGGAACATTATCAAAGAAAGCCGCATGGGGGAAAACATTGAACGCATTAAAAAAACAACAATCATCCCTGAGAACAATACAATAAACTACCGCCCTGCAAGCAGACCACTCCCGGTCAAAACAGGCAGTTTTTTTGATTTCACGGAATTCCTTGGAAAAGCACATCAACTGAAGACACATTACTCCGTTGATATTACGCCTGATAATAAAGTTAAAAAAACCGTATCCCACGGACAGGTAAAATTTCTTGCTTCCCGCATTCAGTCAGGATACTGGGCTGCAGTGCATGCATATGAAACTCTGGAAAAAACTACCAGAATTGCCCTTGCAGATTTGATTTTCAACATTACTGATGAAAACAGCAAATTGCCATGGTTAAAAAATGAGCATACAGGCTTTTTTACTTCTCCGGCATGTGATATCTTTGAACTGGCTGATTTTCTATTTGAAACCGAGCAGAATATTAAAAATATTAATACTGATAGTGATGATTCTAAATCTGAATCTCAGCAAACCAAGGATAACAGCAATAAAGAATATGAATCTCAGCATGCAAACAAAGATAATTCTTCAATTAAGCATAATAACTCAACCAGTTTGAATAAAACTGCTGATAATCGACAAAATAACCATCACGGATCCGATTCTTCTGAAAAAGAAAAAACACCTCAAACCAAAACCGAACTTCCTAAAGTCTATTTCCGTAAGAATACTTTATTCGAGGCTAAATCTAAAACAGAAATTGTTTCTTCTGCTTTTTCAGAGATGAAATTCACCATCACCTGCCTTGAAGACATAATGCCGGGCAGCGGTATGGGTGATAAAGTTGCGGACAATATGGTTTCCCGTGATTCAAGCGGAAACATTATAATTACACCGACCTCATTCAAAGGTCTTATGAGGGAGAAAACTGAAGAAATCCTCTGGTACCTTAACCAATCAAAATCACAAGATTACAGTACAAAACTTTCTTATTATCTTGACCTTTTTGGCTCAACTAAGAAAAAAGCCGGTACCCTTAAAATCACAACAATATCTGCAGATACAAATAGTACCATACTTCGCATGCAGTCAAGCCGGGACGGATTTTCCCGTTCTCCACTTGATGATTCTCTCCGTACCATTGAACTTACCCCCGCTGGTACCACTTTCAGCGGCTCAATATTCTTTCCCGATTCTGATGAAACTGAATATTTCATAAAATTACTTCTTTCAAGAATGACTCATCTGGGCAGTTCAAAAAACCGGGGAACCGGGAAAATAAAAATTGAAGTAAAATCTGTAACTAAATTTAAACAACCCAAGCCCCTTTCACCGGGAAGCACAGTTTCAGCATACACAGTCAAATACAGGATGTATCTGAAAAACACTTCTCCCTTACTCATTGTAAAATATCCTTCAGCAACAAATTTAATGGAAGGTCTGGGCTTTATAAATGGAGTTTCCATCCGCGGGGCATTTCTTTCAACAGCGGAAAAAATCCACAAAGAAAAATCCACTGAGAGCCATATGATTTCCTTTGGAAATGGTTATGGCGTCTCATCAACTGATGATACTGCTGTTTATCCGTTTGCTCTTAACTGTATGTACGAAAAGGGCTTTACTCCATCTGATAATAACCAGGTGTTTTATAAAAACCCGCAAAACCTTAAATTTAAAAGAATTAAAAAAGACCTGACCATGGTTTTTGACAGCAGTTCAGAAAAATGGAAATGGCATAAAATACCGATGGTTACAGCAATGCGTAATAATACACACACCATTGATCTTTTTACGACTATAAGTCTTGAAAAGCAGCTCTTTCTATCGATTGTCGAGGTTCCTGCTCAATCAGCAAATTGGTTTGAATCCGTTGCGTCATCCCGACAGCCGCTATTCATGGGACGCGGGCGAACTCCAGTTACCATCGCAAAAATTGAAAAAATCCAACAAGGTGAAGATGCCCTGTATCCCCCTCCGTATCCAACGTGGGTTGCAGGGAATAAAACCTATGCTGATTCAATTGTAATAGATTCACAAAGTAAAAATAATTACATTCAGTTAGTACTGACCTCCCATTTAATCGCTAAAAAACCATGGCTCACTTTCTGTACTGAACTCGATGCAAAGGATATCAAAAGAGTTTTTAACATTGCTGATCCCTTTGAACTCGTTGACAGCATTCAGGAAACTGTGCGAATTCACGGATATAATGCATCATCATCTCTTCCTAGAATGCCGGTTCTTGCAATAATAGCAGGTAGTACATTCCTTCTTAAGTTTGAAAAAGAAGTGAATCCTGCAGTAATTACCCAGTGTAAAAATGCTGGAGAACGAACCGTCGAAGGTTACGGCAGATATTATTTCCAGTTTCCTGCCACAGGTTTTGATGAAAACCCCATCACAAATGAGAACGGCATACAACCCTACCCTGAACCAGCCATCGAAAAAATCATCCGCACTTCAATAAATAAAGCAGGTGAACTTAAATCTCTTTCTCAATTTAAAAACCTGCTTCAAAATCTTCGCTACGAAGCGTCCATCTGGAAAACAGAAGAAAATATAAATAATACCTTCAATAAATTCAGCAGACATGGCCAGATAAAAGCCGGACAAAAATCAGGTTATACAACAAATAATATCAAACATTTAAAAGAAGTTTCCAAAGATTTCACATCCATTGAGGATAAAAAGATATTCTATGAATATTTCACCGGATATCTCCTGAGAAATTCCAAAAAAGAAAAAGGAGGTAACCGATGAGCACGGGATATATTACAGTTATTACAGGAAAATTTATCACTGATTCACCTCTACTCATTTCCGATGGCCGATCCGATGGAAGTATTGATAAATTTATTCAGCGTGATGGTTCCGGTGCTATTTTCCTCCCGGGTTCTTCCATTGCGGGGGCGCTACTCCAGACAGCAGCCCGTATCTGCCCGGATCTTTTCAGTAACAGTGAGAAGTTCAATCAGATTACAATGAAAACAAATGGCAAATCGCCAGAAGATAATTCCAAAGATAAGTTCAGAAACAGCCGCTGGAAAATTTCCTCCTGCTACCCTGAAAATAAAAATATTGAACCGTGGATAAGACAGGGTGTTTCAATTATTCAAAAATCTTCTACAAAAAAAGAACATGCCCTTTACAATTTTGAGTTCATTCCACCGGGAACTGTTTTCCCTTTTGAATTTGAGGTGGATACAGGTAATTTTCACAATCCCGATAGTCATAACAGTGCAAAACTTGCACGTGATCTTCTTTTGCTTTCCCTCAGGGAATGGCAGAACGGTTATGGTTTTCTAGGGGGTCAGGTTTCCCGGGGGCTTGGCAGAATAACTCCTGCAGAAATCAAAGTATTTGATATTCCTGCTTCTGATGTTATGCACTGGCCCGATACTGGTAAAACAATTGAAGAAGCCTCAAACGGTAAAGACTGGATTTGTAAAGACTGGAAAAGTAACCTTAAATCAGATTTCAATAACAGCTGGCACCGCATTAAAATAAATATTTCCATTACGGCGGGTAAAACAGAATGGGGCTGGGATTCCATTGCAGTTGCAAGCGGGGACTGGGAAAAACTCAGGTTTGATATAAATGATAAACCCGATACAAATACCAGATGGAAATTTGCAGGCACCGGTCAGGATTACACGTATTTTGTAACCAGTTCAGACGAAGACGATGAAAGTAAATCCAATCTTCCTGATCATCTTCTTCCCACTGACGGAAAAGGCTCGGTTATAATTCCCGGTTCATCCATTCGCGGTATTCTGCGCCACATGCTCAGTGCAATCGAGCGCAGCTCACGAGTTAATATCGAGGATCCTGCAGTTTCTGAATTTTCATGCCGTGATGATAATCATATAAAGAAACTACGAGAAGATCTCCCCGATGATATTGCCCGGCTTTTCGGATTCAATGAACACGATGGCCACTTGCTGATACCCGATGCCGTTTCCAGTGATGTCGAGTCGGCACTTTTCCAGAACCATGCGGAGGATGAATTCACTGCAGGGTCATTTGGTAGCGCACTTTTCAACCGTGAAGTAATCATGTCAGGCCGCTTTTCAACAGACATTATTATTGAAGCACCTGACAGTGACGAACTGATAAAATACGCAAACCTTTTTGAAAAACTGAACGTGCTTTCTAAAAACAATCTCCTTCCCCTCGGGGGTGGAACCGCCCGTGGACATGGCTGGCCTTCATGGAAATTTACTGTTTCCCAATCCACACATTTCGGGGAGGTGACCAGATGACCTGCAATGAAAAACTGAACTGTTGTAAATTAACAGTATATTATAAATCCTTCGATGATTCCGGAGCTGCAGTCGAATTTTTCAACTCACTTAAAGCTAAAGCTGATTTTGCAGTTGTTGAACCGCTTCCGGTACCGCGAACTGATCCAGCTCCAGTTTTTCTGGAAAAAGAAAAACTGGGTGATTTTGATTCTGCTGAAATTACAACCGAATCAATACAGCTTCATGCAGACAACTGGAATGCAGTGTTTGAAGGCAGAACCATCGCCATATGGACTGAAAGTACTCCCCCGGTAGCTGCGAAAGGTTTTAAAACTGAAACTTTTGAGGATGTTGTGAAAAATGATCGTTCTTACCTGACAGCAAAGCAGAGGACATTTTCAAATAGTCCAACTCCCTTTTCAAAACTTGAAGTCACCGAATACTTCCACAACGGGAAACTTCTTATCCACCGCATCACGGGAGGCTGCAAATGAGAAAACCCAAATATACAAAAAAAAGTTCATATAATCAGGACAATAAAGGATCAGGAAGTTCAAGGGGCAAGGTTACGGGCAAAGCAATAATCATGGCCGAGGAAAGCGAACAGAGCAAAGCAATAATCATGGCAGTGATCACACTCAGCAACCATCCACTTCAAACAACGATAAGCTTCCCTATCATCATGTGGCTGTATATCCTGATTCAGTAACCACCGATACCGAATCTCATTTTGATACTTTCAAATCCGATACACTTACGGGTTACCTCAATGTGGAACTCACCACTGAAACACCTTCTCTGTTCGGGGCCTATCAGTACAGTGCAGAAGAATCCGTCGAAAAAAATAATTTTAGTGAGGTAGATAAAGAGCGTAACATAATTGTTCCCATGTTTGCAGATGCCTGCCAGGATATAAAATCTCCTGTCCTCATTCCGGGTTCAACACTCAAAGGCTGTATCCGGTCTGCATTCTCAGCTCTCACGGGATCTCCCATGTTGCGGGCAGGCGAGCGCAAATTCCTCTTCCGCCCTAATGCTCAAGTGAATAATAATACTCCATTTTATTGCTGTAAACTTATAAAGACAAAAGATCATGACAACCCTTATTCTATAAGGGCCTGGAGGGTAACTCCTGAAAATATATTTTTTTCTAATCTTCGACTCAACCCTGGAGAGTTTTTAGATATTGCAAATAAAGGTATTAAATATAAAAAAGCAGGAGTTAGAAGAATTGCAGCAAAATTAGTAAACAGAAACTGGGATGAACCACTCGCTCCCGGAAAATACTTAATATTGGATTCACATACTGGAATTGATGGTCATGGTACTCTCGGAAGCGAATTTGATCATCCTAGCCCAGGGTATTCAAAAATTGTTATTAATATTGATGCAGATAATATACCCTTGGAATTTTCTCAAGATATTCTAAATAACTATCGGGAATCACTTGATATAATGTCAGATTCTATGAAAGGTCACCTGGCTGATCATCCCCTTACATTTGATAAAACTGCGGTTATACAAAATATAAATAATATTAAAAATAACTGTAAAGATTTGGAAACATTCTATTCTGCACACAGGTACACAGCTTTCTTTGTTAATATCCGTACAGTTAACGGGCGTGAGGAGATTGATTCCTTCGGGCATCACTTCCGGTATTTATGGCGATTCCGGGACAGTGTGCATTTTAAAGATACGAAACCCCGGGAAGAATTAAAAATTAAAAAAGATGACATGGCCATGAACCTCTTCGGTCATGTTCAGGAAGACGATAAGAAAACCGGAAAGGATAAAATTGAAATTGCGGGCAGAGTATCATTCAACCATGCCGTTGAAGTAATTCAACCGGATGATAAACCCCAGGATCGTTTTGAGGGTAATTCATCAAATATGCCGCCATGGCATGTTCACCTGAAAATCCTCGGCTCCCCCAAACCCTCCTATTTCGGTTACCTGAAAAAATCAGGAACCAGACCACAAATTCCCGGAAGAACATTTAATAAACCCACCTGGGGAGATACCATGCACCCGAATAAAGAACCCGGCGGCGATCTGGCCGGTAGAAAATTCTATATCCATTTCAATCCGATGGTTCAAAGTAAACCGCATTTTCATTATGTCCCCGCTGACAATAAAACAGAGCATGTTTCCCAGATTGCTGCTTATATAACTAAAAGCGGCCGCAAATTCCGTTTCCGGGTGCGGTTCCGCAACCTGACCCCCGGAGAACTTGCATACCTTATTACATCCATCGAACTCAAATACGGTACATGCGATTCCAAATACCATCATAAAATAGGACACGGACGCCCCCTCGGCATGGGGAGTGTTAAAATGGAGATTAAATCCGCAGCATTTCTTAGTAATAAAATGGAAATGTCCTCCCTCGAAAACCCGCCTTCCGGAGGATGGCTTGCTCTTCCATATAAAGAGTATACCTTTACACCCGGAAACGGTGAAGAAACTCTCAACGATCTTCTTTCCCCCAATAAGCATTTATCTGAAATTATTAATGACATAGTGCTTTCAAATCGCGGTGTTATCACATACCCGGCTGCCGGCAGAGGTGCTTACGATAAATCGGACTTTGCAAGGAATAGATAGTTTGTAAACTTAACTGAGTTCCATCTTTTAAAAATTTATGGAGTTTTAAATGGCAATTTTTGTATTTCAAACAGGATCAAGAGACGTCAGTCTATTGTTAGAAAATGAACAGAATATTTACGAAGAGTATGAATTTGGAAGAGAAGTAAGAAAATATCATGCTTTGCTTTTAAGCATGCTTAATGAAGATATCCATATACTGCAAACAGAGCTCGATGGAAACGATCCAGAACTTCAGAAAATTACAGCAGATTCAAAAAATATAAAAGTTCAAAGTGAGATTCTGCCGGATATTCAAACTCAGACTGAAAAAGTTGTTTTAACTGGATATGACTTGACAAAAAATAATAATATCATTACTCCACCCTACATTACTCCTCCCTACATTGTTTATCCAAAAATTTTCATAGAAACTCTTGAGCAATTCTATAATGATAATAGAAACAATTATCCAACAATATTTATTATTCTTTCAACTATGAGAGATAAAATGAAGGAGACTTCAAACGAACCTATTGCCGTTAATGAAGTTTTTAAAAGAGCTCTCTCACAGAGATTTAATAATAACCTTCAAAATATTCTTGAAACGTCAAATATTAATGATGCTCAGGAATTTTTATCACGAGCTATTAACCAGACTGGTTCTCCACATGTTCTTTTTTACAATTTTCTTTCAGGACAGGATTTACTTGAAAATACAGACTGGAGATCCCGTATAAATAAAATATTGAGTTCAATTTCACAGAGCAAACAGGAAGTATTTGCTTATCAAAAGGGTGGTATGCCAGAGGTTTCGACTCATCTTATTAATTCAATCAGACTATATATGGAAGATAGAAACTGGAAACTAATGGAAAGAAATCTGCGAAATAATCAACTCAATCTCATTGGAAACCAGGACAATATTTTTCAAACTGTTTCAATTCCCCATCGACTACAAATTGAAGAAAATTTAATACTTAAATATTATATTGTTAAGCTTTTGAAAAACTATGACATTTCAGGAGCCCAGTCCATCGTAAATATTTTCTTTCCATCAGGAAATTTACCACCATGGGCATTAAAAATCAGCAATGTGCATCAGTTTATAAAGGGGCAAATTCCAGTTAACCTGAATTGGCAGCCACTTTTACTACTGTCTCAGAATGAATTTTCATTTATATCAAGACATTTGCTTCACATCGAAATATCTTTGAAACATAGAAATTATTTTCAAACACTGGTAGAACTTTATACTCTTGAAGAACAGCTAAATAAAGCAGATTTTCTTAACCAGTTGAAGATTGAACCCAGAGATGTGGTAAATAATTACAGAAACAGTATAACTACAATTCTTAATTCCGATTATGGAGAAATTACCTTGCGCGAACACCGCCATGCATTAATGCACAATCACATTGAACCAATATCACAAACGAGTTATAACAATATCGCCGCCTTTTTTAAAGCTCCAATAGATATAAATAATGGAAATTACTCAATTCTCAGAAGCAACAATACTCAAACACTATTAACTAACCTTGGGATCGAACTTGATAATTTCAATCTTGATAATTTCGATGAACTAATTGATATTATTATCAAAGATATAAAATCAAATTAAAAAGCATACAGTTTCAAATAATGAAATAGATCATTATTTTTTCCCCGGAAAAACACTTTCAACCAAAAATTCAAAATTTGGGATAAAAATTCAAAAAATTGGATACAAAATCCAGATAAGTGAAGTCAAAAAATTTGATACTTCCAGAAAATTATATAATAACAACAATATAAAAAATTATTCAAAAAAAATCACCGTTGGCCAAAATCTTGCTGTTCTTAAAAGCAACATCATCACCTGCATATGCAGAAAGGAGTATTCAGATGTTTTTAAGAAAACAACAAACCGGACACCTACCTGTCCACTACAAATCAAAGTTATACCGGAAAATTATGGCTTTTTCTATGGTATTAGCTCTTTTTTCTGGCTGTCAGGAACCGGCTCAGGAATCTGGAGCTGGAGGATCTCAGGTTACCTTTGAGGGTTCTCTTCTTTCCAGTCCAGTTGCAGAAACCATCACTGTCTCAAGAGGATTTGGGGACTACGTTTCGGATCAAAGTTTCTCAGGGTATCATGTCGGTGAGGATTATCCAGGTTTTCATCAGGTTTTTGCACCGTGCTCGGGAGAAATCAAACTTTATAATACGTCCGTTGGCGGATACGGCAGCTACAATGGAGCCCCTGGGCCATTTTTTGTTATGCAGTGCACAGATCATGCTTGGCCACTTACTGTAAGTGTTGGTCATGTTACTCTCAGCGGTTACGGAACCGGAAGTACGGTCGAACGAGGCGCCTACCTTGGAAACACAATTTTTTATGCCGGACCCACAGGTGGGGACTGGAGCCACCTACATTTTGCCGTCAGCTCTTTTGTCTATGATTCTACATACAATTATTACGCAGGGTATGTGTCTAAATCCGGTCTTCACTTTTATGTAAAACCGGACACAAAAACAGTCCCTGAAAGATGCCAGGAATCAGGTAAATACTGCGGCAAGAGTCTTCCCTGGATCAGATCTCTTGAGCCTGATACCCTTTATCAGTGTTCAGTTCAGTCTTCAAGTTTTAATGATGAGATTATAGATCTCATGTCCTGTACATCCTGCAGCTCAATGGTGCAGGGTGTAGATGACGTATGCAGTTCTGAAGTTTCAGAAACTTGCGGTGACGGAATCTGCAGCAGCTCTGAAACTTGTTCTTCATGTCCATCTGATTGCGGCTCATGCATCACATGCGGTGACGGAATC
>JAFGWM010000025.1 GCA_016937155.1 Deltaproteobacteria bacterium | reverse complement strand
TTAAGGTTAAAAAAACTGTAATAAAAAATCTAGTAATAAAATAAGAAACACATAAAAATAAAAATGTGCTCAGGAGGATAAGGCAATGCTGGGGAGCAGGGAATCAGGGGCAGGAGCAGGGAACTGGAGCAGGAGCAGGGAATCAGGGGCAGGAGCAGGGAACTGGAGCAGGAGCAGGGAATCAGGGGCAGGAGCAGGGAATCAGGGAATCATTGTATAAGGGAAAAGGATGATAATGGAAACGAAAAGATTTATTTTATTTTTTACTGTTGCTTCGCTTCTTATTCTTGCTTTGTCATTTATTGCTGCAAGGGATAGGTTTACATGGGTTTTAGAAGTTGCTCCAATAATTATTGCTTTGCCCCTGCTGTTCTTTACCTATGGCAGGTTTCAGTTCACCGGACTGGTATATTCACTTTTACTGCTGCATTTTGTGATTCTGGCAGTTGGTGGTATTTACACATATGCAAAAGTACCCCTTGGCTTTTGGATGCAGGACTGGTTTGGTTTCTCACGAAATCACTATGATCGTATTGGTCATTTTTTTCAGGGATTTGTGCCTGCACTGGTTTTAAGAGAACTCCTTATTCGAAAATCCCCTCTGGTAAGCGGAAAATGGCTCTTTACCATCATTGTATGGATGTGTCTTGGTTTCAGTGCGTTTTATGAACTTATCGAGTGGTGGACTGCTGCTGTTCAGGGAGCTGATGCTGATGCATTTTTGGGTTCCCAGGGAGATATATGGGATGCCCAGAAGGATATGCTTCTGGCTTTTTTGGGCGCAATAAGTGCCCTTCTTTTGTTTTCACGATTTCACGACAAAATGATAGAAAAAACAAAGGGTTGAAAAATATATTGAAACTTCAGACTGGCGAATGCTGATTATTTCTTTTTAGTTTTACTTAAAATTTGAACAATTTGTTAAAATATTCAAAATAAGTGTTTACAGATATGAGAAATGGGTTATAACCACTTGTATGAGGTTCCTGATTATGACATTCAGGAACCGTCTTTTCATCGAATCATTAAATCGGACACTCGATGAAATTTACGAAAGAAGAAAAGAAATGATGGTTGCTTTCACCATAGGGGTGGAGAATAAGGATAGCTGTGCGCAGTAATCCGACAAGGTATCATAACTGAAAATGGAGCTGGAAATGGAGTTAGAAATGACCAGTAGAGCCAGTAAGAAGAAAAAGATGATCATGGAGGCGGCTCTAAAATGTATTATAACCAATGGTTATAGAAAACTTACTCTTGATGACATCGCAAAGGAAATCGGGTTATCCAAAACCGCTGTTTATTACTATTTCAAATCCAAGGAAGACATAATTTTTGAACTTACCGAGGAAATTCTTCTGATGTTCACAAAACAGCAAAAGGAAGTGATGGAACAGAAGATTCCCCTTGTTGACAGATTACTTCAACTTGTTGATTACCGAAATGAATTTACGGATTCAATGCTCTCTCAGTATACTCATATGCTTGATGATATGTTTGAAGTAATTCCGATTCTGAGAAAGAGGATATTTGAACATACTGCTATGAGTATTCAGTTGATTTCCGAGCAGTTTGAACTGGAATATCCCGATGGAAATTATCCTGTTTCTCCGGTGGCTTTTTCAGCTTTCTTCGAGTTCTCTCATCATATTTTTCATCTCAAATATTTTGAAGAGTTTGAAAACACGCGGATAAAATGCTCACAGGAGGATATCGTTAATGAATTCAAGAATATTATCCGAAAGGCCATGATGTAAAATGAGAAATAAATTCATAGTATTTTTATTTGCAGTTGTATACATGAGTAGTGGTACTGCACATGCCCAGACCATAAAAAATACTGAAAAACCATCAGGAAATATAAAAAAATCAGATAAATCAGGAGACGAAAAATCATCGGGTTCTGATTCGCTGTCCACAAGAGAAACCGGACATGAAAAATCAGTTATTAAAAAGGTTTCTGAACCTGAAGTTGTGTCAAGAAAGTATGAAACCTTTAAAACCATAAAGTCTGCTGTGGTGAAAACTCTTTCACTCAGGGAATCACTTAAAAAATCAATGATAAATAATCCTGAAATAAAGATAGAGGATTTGAAAATCAGTGAATCCAGATTGAGACTGAAGGGGGAAAAAAGAAATATTCTTCCAAAATTGAAACTTGAGGCTACGTTTCTTCGCTGGGATTCACCTTTGAAATTTGATCTGGGTACCAGTAGTGACATTGCTCCTCCCGAGGACTGTCCCATTGGCTGCCTCACTTTTCTTTCGGGAATGTTTTCCAATATGGGAAATCTGAGAGAGCTGTATACTCAGTCATACAAGGTTACTGTTGCTCAGCCGATTACCGGAGCTTTTGCACTCCTGAATGTTATCAAGGCCAGAAAAGTTGATGTGGATGTAAAGGAAATCGAAAAGGAACTCAAAGAACTGAGTATAAAATTCAAAACAGTTAATGCCTATATTCAGGTTTTACAGGCTGAGGAATACAGGGATATTTCGCTGAAATCTGAAAAACTTCTGAAAGCTCATCTGGCCAGAGCTCAGAAATTCTATAAAAGCGGGCTACTGGCAAAATCAGAAATATTGAGGCTGAATACAGCTTTAGGGAAGGCCATACATCAGAGAATTGAAAGTGAAGCCGGTGTGACCATCACTATGGATCTTCTGAAAATGCAGATGGGGGAAAGCAACAGTGTGACTTATCGTCTTACTGAAAAGCTATCAAGACCATCAGGACTTTTAAACCTGTCACTGGATCAGGCGTATCGGATCATGGAAAAGAACAGGAAGGAAATTGCATCTCTGAATAAAAAGAAGGAAATGCTGAAACTATCCTATAAAGCTTCATCCACAATGCTTTTACCAAGTGCCAATGTTATACTGCAGTACGAACACAATGAGGGTTTGGGGACTTTGCAACCGGCCAATTCATGGTTTGTGGGTCTGAATGTATCCTTCCAGTGGGAGTGGAACAAAAAACACATTGAAACTGATGTTATTCAGGCTCAGATGTTGCAGCTGGAAGCCGCCAAAAGACAGATTACTCTGGCTCTTCGTCTGAATGTTAAAACTAAATTATCCCAACTTCGCACTTCATGGAATAAAATCTCCATAGCTGAAACTGCATTATCCGAAGCAAAAGAAGCTTTGAGACTGGAACAGCTTCAGTTCACAGTGAAAACAAAAACCGCGATTTCCCTTCTGGATGCACAGACAAGATATGATGGTGCCAGGGTAAATCTTATAAACAGCATTTATGAATACTATAAAAACCTCGCAGGACTCATGTATGCAATGGGCACCGGTAGTGTAAGAGGGAGCATGATAAAATGGTAAAAAAGCTTGTATCAGTAGTAATTTCACTGGGAATATTCGGTTCTATCGGTCTTCTGGTGTACAGCAATGTCCAAAAGGGCATCATGAAGAAGAAGGAAAAGGAAGAACACCAGTTGAAACTTTCTAAAATAGATCGTCGAATGATGGTGGCCACAGACACGGTAAAAAGAGAAAATCTGAGTTTTTCCATAAACTCAACAGGTACAATTGCATCGGAAACTCAAATGACAGTTTTTTCGATGATTCCTGGTGAAATCAGGTCTCTAAAAGTAAAAGAAGGGGATGATGTAAAAAAAGGTGATATCATCGCCAGGCTTGATGCAGGCAAAATTGCCCTTAATTATAATCAGGCACGAGCCGGTCTGAGCCAGGCGAAACTGAATCTTCAGAATATGGAAGTAAATTATAAGAGAATGAAAACTCTTTATGATGAAAAAGCCATTTCAAAAAGTGAATTTGAAAAAATCGATATCGGTTACAAAGTGGCACAGCAGCAGGTTAAAATGGCAAGTGCTTCGGTTTCCCTGGTTTCCTCAAGCTGGTCAGATGCAACATTAAAGGCTCCAATGGGTGGAACAGTTATTGTAAAAAATGTTGAAGAGGGGGATTTGATGAGCAGTGCCCAGGCCATGAAAAATTCACCCCTGGTTGTTATAGCTGATCTTGACACAATGAAAGTTGAATTTCACGTGAGGGAGCAGTTTATTCCGTGGCTTCATAAGGGACTCACTGCAAAAATCAAAGTTGATGCATGGGAGCATGAATTTGACGGAAAGGTGGAAAAAATAGGGGAATTTCTGGATCCGGTCACCCGAACACTGAAAACCACAGTTCTTATTCAAAATAAGCCAATAAGTTACATCCTGGATGGGAAGAAAATAGAAATCAAAAGACCTCTGAAAATAGGGATGTTCGCCCGAATAAATCTAAAGCTTTCCAGCAAGGGTAATAAAATAGCAGTTCCCTCTGATGCTGTTATAAGTCGTGGTGGTTTCACCTATGTTTTCACGTATGAAAACGGTCTGGCACGAAGAAAGATTGTTAAACCGGGGATGGTGGACAATTCAATCACAGAGATCAGAGAAGGACTGAAAGAGGGCGAACAGATTATTACAATCGGCCACAGAGCAGTGTTTGATGGACAGAGTGTTAGGTTGATGAAGACGTCGCCATTCACTCATATCAAACAGAAAGAAATGGTGAAGAAATGAACCTCACCGGTTTGAGTGTAAGACGGCCCCTTGCTACAATTATCGTATTTTTGTCCCTGACATTACTTGGAGGGTTATCCTTTTATCTTCTGAAACTGGATCTCATGCCGGATTTGAGTGTTCCCATGCTCACAGTAATTACACCATATCCGGGAGCTGGACCAAGAGAAGTTGAAACAAATGTGACCAAACTTCTTGAAAACGGTCTCAGTGCAGTAAGCGGCCTTGACAAAATAACATCTTCATCCGAAGAGAATATATCTGTTATTTCATTGAGCTTTGACTGGGATACATCACTTTCAGATGCAACAAATGATGTGAGGGATAAACTGGATATCGCATCCAGAAATCTTCCATCGGATGCTGAAAAACCGTTTCTTTTTAAATTTGATTTTTCCATGATGCCAATACTGATTTTCTCTGTGGAGACTACACCGGAAAAGTTTCCATCTCTCCAGCAGTTCGCAGAGGATAATATTGTTGATCAGTTGAAAAAAATAAATGGTGTCGGTCAGGTCCAGATTATGGGTGGACTTAAACGGCAGATTCAGGTGGATATGGACAGTGCCAGACTGGAGGCAATGAAGATTTCCGTGGAAACAGTTCAGGGTATTATTTCCGCGTCGAACCTTACAATTCCCGGCGGTAAGGCCAAGATTAATCATACATCCTTTCAGTTGCGCTCCCCTGGGGAATTCACTTCCATCAGGGAAATTGAGCAGCTGGTAGTTGGTATGAATCCTCGCACTGGCGCTGCCGTAAGACTTTCTGATGTTGCGAAGGTGAAACTCTCAACGAATGAGCAGGAGCTATTCAGTGAAACATCCACCGGTGTGGCATTGATGATGATCGTCAATAAACAGTCAAATGCCAACACTGTGGATGTGGCGAAAAGAGTTCTCGAGAAACTTGAAATAATCAAAAAGACCCTCCCTGATGATATTAAAATCAACATTATCCGTGATATGTCGGAGAATATTAAAAACACCATTGATAATCTTGCAAATGTGGTAATTACCGGGGCTCTTTTTGTAATTGTGGTCATATTGCTTTTCCTGAGAAGTCTGAGGGCTGGATTTATCGTTGGAATAACAATTCCCACATCCCTTATTGTCACGTTTCTCTTTATGTACATCAAGGGATACACACTCAATATGATTTCTCTGATGGGACTTTCCATCGCAATTGGTATGGTGGTTGATAACGGAATTGTTATACTTGAAAATATTGTTCACCATATTGAGAAAGGTACAAATCCGGCGGAAGCTGCAGTGGAGGGTTCAAGTGAGGTGGCGGGATCCATCATAGCCAGTACTCTGACCACTGTTATTATATTTGTTCCCATACTATACGTCAGCGGTATCATCGGGATACTTTTTTCCCAGCTTGCATTTGTAATATGTGCAACTCTGATAGCATCACTGATTGTGGCTCTGGTGCTTGTTCCGACACTGTCATCACTGATGGTTCGGAAGGCCAAACCCTGGGGCATTTTTAAAATTCTCTACAATTCCTCGGAGTGGGCCTTTTTGAAACTGGAAAGTGGTTATCTCTTTCTTCTGAAAATCTGCCTGAACAATAAGCTGGTTTCTTTTTCGGTAATTGGTGGAACCGCAATGCTTTCCCTTGTCCTGATTCCATATATGGGTACCGATTACATGCCAGTTACGGATAATGGATTTGTTGAGGCTGCGATTGAACTTCCTTCCGGAACCAGACCTGAGGAAACAGGTAAATACGTTAGAGAACTTATGGCCAGAATAGAAAAGGAAGTTCCGGAAAAACAGGCAATAATAGGGAGCTGGGGGAAAAGTGATGACAGCGCGATGGCGGGATCCATGGGAGGAGCTGAATACGGTGACAACATGGGCCGGATACTTATCTCACTGATCAACAAGGGAGACAGAAAAAGAACCGATCAGGAAATAAGTGATACTTTTCAGGAAGTTGCCACTATGTTTCCCGGGGCGAAAATCAAAATAGCACCAAACAACATGATGTCTTCACTCCTCATGGGTGGTGGAAAACCTATAGAAATTGAAATTTACGGTTCCAATGAAGAGGTTTCCCTCAATATTGCGAGAACAATAGAAGACAGGCTCAATAATATAAATGGTATTGTCAACGTTGTGGTGAGCCAAAAGGACGGTTTGCCGGAGTATTCCGTTGAAACCGACAGAGACAAGGCATCCCGTATGGGGGTCAGTATGTACTCAATAGGGCGAAGTGTGAGAAATGCATTCAATGGTGCGAAAGTAAGTAAATTCAGAGAAGAAGGTAAAGAATATGATATTCTTGTGAGAATGAGAAAAAGTGATCGCAGCAGTCTTAAGGATCTCATGCGGCTGAAAATTCCCACTATGGGCGGTAGTTTCATTGAACTGGGAAACGTAGCTAAAATCAAACAGAGTGTTGGTCCATTTAAAATTGAAAGAAAAAATGAGGAGAGAATCATCAAAGTATCAGGTGATATTAGAGGGAGAGATTTGGGAGCGGTGAGTGAGGATGTGAATACAATGCTGAGTTCTCTGAAGCCCCCTCCGGAAGTTACAGTTAAACTAAGTGGTGAAAGAGAGGAGCAGATGAAGAGTTTCAGAATGCTCTTTATCGCATTAATAATAGGAATTATTCTGGTATATTTTGTAATGGCTGCCCAGTTTGAATCACTGAGGGATCCTTTCATAATTATAACGGCGATTCCATTTGCAATGATGGGAGCACTATGGGCATTTGTAATGAAGGGACAGACTCTTTCCATGCTTTCTTTCATTGGTCTCATCATGTTAGTCGGTATCGTGGTAAATAACGGAATAGTTCTGATTGACTATATGAAAATTCTGAGAGCCAGAGGATATTCAATTCTTGATGCTGTTACAGAAGGTGGCCGAAGCCGTCTGAGACCGGTTTTAATGACAACAATAACAACAATTGTGGGCATGATTCCCCTTGCGATGTCCACCGGTCAGGGAAGTGAAATGTGGGTGGCTATGTCCACAGCGGTAATAGGCGGTCTCACAGTTTCAACCTTTGTTACTCTTTTCCTGGTCCCTATTATGTATACTGCCATGGAGAGCGGTAGCGAACGAAGAGCAAAAGCCCGTAAGGAAAAGAAAAAAAGAAGTAAATTAAGTGAAATAACAGCTTAAAAGGGTACTTTAAAATGTGCGAAGAAAATCATGAATTATTAATGGTTCTTTTAGTTTATAAATCCACTCTGGAATCAGAAGTTATGGAATACCTAGCTGATGCGACAATCAGGTATTTTACAAAATGGCAACAGGTTCAGGGCCAGGGAAGCAGTTCCAATCCCCATATGGATAATCATGTGTGGCCGGGCACTAATCATGTTCTGGCTGTAATGTGTGAAAAGCCGGAAAAGGAAATTATCTTCAAAATTGTTAAAACAATACGGGAAAAGGTTCCAGGACAGGGGATAAAGGCATTTTCCCTTCCGGTGCTGGACCATACCTGAGTGATTTCTCCACATGTGGCGAAAAAAACCAATCTTCAGATTATTCTTAACCTGCATCAAATTAGGTGTATATTCTTTATGTATTCTGATTGATTGAATAAGGAAGGAAATCCCGAAAATGACCGGAATTAAAACTGATAAAGAAATGAATGACAGGACCAAAGTACCACTGCCTGAAGGAAAACTTGGTATTCTTATTCCCGGAATGGGAGCAGTGGCTACTACTCTTATTGCGGGGGTTGAAGCGGCAAGAATGAAAATAGCTGAGCCCATTGGTAGTCTGACACAGATGGGAAGGATTTCTTCAGGTGACAGACAGGAAGTAAAAAACCCTCTTTTCAGGGAATATCTGCCCCTGGCAAATCTTGAAGATATTGAATTCGGCGGATGGGATGTTCACGGGAAAAATGTTTACGAAGTGGCCCTGAAAAGCTCGGTAATTGATGGTTCCACTCTGGAGCAGATGTAGGAAAAGCTTGAATTAATAAAACCCATGGATGGTGTATTTGATAAATCATGGGTAAGAAATATTGAACCTGTGAAACTTAAGTCAGGTGAATCCAAAATGGAACTGGCGAAAATGGTTATGGATGACATCGACAGGTTTATGAAAGAAAAAGAGGTTTCAAGAACAGTCATGCTCTGGTGTGGCTCCACGGAAGTCTTTACGCAATTGAGTGAAGTGCATCTGAGTATTGAAAGTTTTGAGGAAGGTTTGAGAAACAGCCATGAAAAAATTTCTCCCTCAATGATATACGCATATGCAGCCATTATGAAAAATATTCCGTTTTTAAACGGTGCTCCTAATCTTACTGTGGATATCCCTGCTTTGGTGTCTTTATCCCATGAAAAGAAAGTTGCCATTGGAGGAAAGGATTTTAAGACAGGGCAGACCCTGATGAAAACAATAATTGCCCCCGGGCTGCGAGCCAGAATGCTTGGAGTTGACGGATGGTTTTCATCAAATATACTGGGAAATCTTGATGGTCTGGTACTGGATGATCCGGATTCCTTTAAAACCAAGGAAAAAAGCAAACTGAGTGTTATTGAATCCATTCTCAGTTCTGAAGAGTTTCCGGAACTTTATGGAAATCTTTACCATAAGGTTCGAATAAATTATTATCCTCCAAGGGGTGATAACAAGGAAAGTTGGGATAATATAGATATCAGGGGATGGATGGGTTATCCAATGCAGATAAAAATCAATTTTCTGTGCAGAGACTCTATTCTTGCGGCACCTGTATGTCTGGACCTGGCACTTTTAACTGATTTTGCAATGAGAGCTGGAAAGTTTGGTGTACAGGAATGGCTTTCATTTTTCTGGAAGAGTCCTCAGTTCAAGGATGGAAACTTTGTGATTCATGATTTATTCAAACAGCTGGATGTTCTGGAAGACACCCTCCGCAAAATTATGAACTGATTTTGATTATTTTAATAAAAACATGGGGTTCAGGGAAGTGTTCTCATGTAGTTGTCAATGGCTTTGGCAGCCTTTTGCCCATTTGCAATTCCATGGATTACATCTGGCCCCTGAATGATATCGCCTCCCACAAACAGCCATGGCAGAGATGACTGAAAAGTTTCATCAACTTCAATTCTACCTCTCTGGGTAAAATTGATGGTTTCCTTAAGGGATCCGGTCCACGAAAGATCCATTCCCTGACCTATGGCTTCAACGATCATGTCAGCTGGGAAGAAGAATTTTTCATTTTCATCGAATCTGGGATTGAAATTTCTGTTCTCATCGAAAATTGCCAGACATTTAACTGCGTGCAGTCCCTTGATTGCATCTCCATCCAGTTCGATCTTTTTGGGACCCCATCCGGGTTTAATTACAGCATTTTCTCCACGGGCTTCATAAATTTCTTCACAGTCCGCCGGCATGGTTTCTTCCGTTTCAAGACATGTGGTGGTTACATCAACTTCACCATATTTCTGATTCTGAAGTCTGGCTAACGTACGGGTAATATCCATGGCAACGTTACCACCACCGATAACAAGGATTTTTTTGCCCACATGAATAGGTTTTCCCATCGTAAACAGACGGAGCAGATCAACAGCCATGAAAACCATGGGATGATCGACATTTTCAACTCTTGTGCTCCTTCCAAGATGCAGACCGGTTCCGGCGAATACTGCATCATGCTTCTCATGCAGAGCTTCAAGTGTTATCTGTTCACCAATTCTTGTATTGAATTTGAACTCAACTCCAAGAGAGCGGATGTAGGCAACATCCTTATCAATCTGATCATAGGGAAGGCGGTATTCCGGAATTCCGTAGCGTGTCATTCCACCGGCATTATCGAGGGCTTCATAGACTGTTACTCCATGACCCATTCTCGCCAGATAATATGCGGCACTCAGTCCTGATGGCCCTGCACCAATAATACCAACGGTTTTATTGGATTTATCGTCAACTTCACCTCCAAGAATTTCTGCATATCTTTCTTCAGGAATCTGGTCAGCTATGTAACGTTTTAGCCATCTGATGGAGATGGGATCTCCTTTATGATTCATTGCACATACGCTTTCGCATTTATGGGTGCAGACACGTCCGCAAATCTCCGGGAGAGGATTGGTTTCATAAAGAATACGAAGACCTTCCTTCATATCATCTTCCCGAATGGCTTTGATATACTGCGGGATACCCATATGAGCAGGGCAGGTGGCAACACAAAGGCCGCATTCGATACATCGGTCAGCTTCACGCCTTGCTTCTTCCTTGGAAAACCCTTTGATCATTTCAATGAATGAATCACTTCTTTCTTCTGGAGTCAGTTCTCCCATATGAGTCCGGTCAGGTCTGTTGAGTGTGTAATCAGGGTCACGAGTGTATCCTAATTCAGCATTATCCCAGTATTTATCTTCAGCTCCAATGACAAACCGGAAATTGTCAGCATCTCTTTCAACCCACCGGAACTTGTTGGACATGGTGAGAGAACTTGTAGTACAGACATCGACGCAAAGGGCGCACCAACAGCAACGGCCGTAATCAACTTTTGGTCTAAGGCCGCTATCTCCGTCCTTTGTTTCAATTCCATCCACTGGAACCATATCTATAGCGTTATTCATGCAGATTTCTTCACACGTTCCGCACCCGATGCAGGTTGTTATTTCATTTTTATGAAACCCTCTGTAGCGGGGAGCTGCCTCCCGGGAAAACGGATCAGTAATCGTAACCGGATCGGAAACAACTTTTTTCCATGCCATGAAAGGGCTGAGCAGATCCTTTACTCCCATTTGTTACCTCTCTATCTCGGGTGGATATATATGCAGCGAAACCATCAGTGCTGCAACATCCGCAATATTTGCGTTGATACCAAGTTTTTCAATCAGCGAAACCCCATGAGTATAAGAGGGGCCACGGGCATTAATTCGTCTGGGGTAACCTGAACCGTCGGTTACAGTGTAATATCCGAATTCACCACGACTGCATTCAGCACGGATATAGGTTTCTCCCCTGGGTATTTTAAAATGAAGCATATTGGGCATATCAGCCATAAAGGGACCTTTTGAAGGCATTTTTGACATAATCTGCCTTATGAGATCCACACTGGTAAGTGTATCATTATATCGTACCAGTGTTCTGGTGAAGATATCGGAATCCTTTCCAAGGTATGGTTCAAAATCAAGCTCACCGTATCTCAGGTACGGATACTCAATACGAACATCTCTGAGGATTCCTGCTGCTCTGGCATTTGGTCCTGTTATCCCATATTTATTTACCATAAGCGGATCGATGTAGCCGGTTCCTACTGTTCTGGTTCTGAATACGGTGTTTTCAATCATTGTTTTATGGACATCTTTTAAAATTTCAGAAATTTCTCTGAGATTTTCTTCCATTCTCTGGTTGAAACCATCTGGAGTCATACTTCGGACTCCACCGGGCATCATATGCATATGATAAACACGGCCACCGGTTATTTCCTCAAAACGATCGAGAATCAGATCCCGGCCATAATTCGTCCATTGTCCGATGATTCCCATTCCAAGAGCTCCGGAGATTCCTCCCAGCCACATCAGATATCCCTGCAATCGTGCCATTTCCAGAAGTAGAGTACGCATCCACTGCCCGGCATCGGGGACCTCTACTCCGGCCAGTTCTTCCACCGTTGCACAGAGGCAGTATTCATTAAAATCAGGTTCAGGTACACAGATTCTCACACAGATTGGCAGGCACTGAATGAATCTACGGCGTTCCATCAGTTTTTCAAATCCTCTGTGCAGGTATCCCACATGTGTTTTACAGCTCATCACCTCATCGCCCTGAACAATAAGCTCGAGAGACATATTACCTGTGATTCCGGGGTGAACAGGGCCCTGCCACAGGTGGGTAAAACGTCCAGATTCAAGATCTATAATATTGGTACCGTCTGGATTTTTTTCGGGGAATCTCGAACGATCCTCATCGAACTTAATCATTATCATCCTCCGGATAAAGTTTTTCTTTCATGTATGCTGCAACATCATTTGTGGTACGTCCTGGACGGGGGAAATAAGTTTCCTCTGCATATTTAAGGGTGTCAAAATCCCTTCGGTACGGAGGTGGACCATCCCAGCCCTCAAGGATGAAGGGTTCTTCCATTCGGGGACTTGTTGGAAAGGAAATACCGAACATTTCAAAAAGTTCTCTCTGATATGTTGCACTGTGCTCCCATAAATGATGAATTGATTCCATCACAGGCTCATTTCTGTCAACCAGAGTGCGTACACCAATATCCTGCTTTAGTTCAGGATTGTTCAGAAGGTAGGTAAGTTGAAAAACCTCTTCTTCAAGCCAGTCCACTGCACTCAGGATAACAAGATGCGAAAAGCCCTCATGATCACGCAGATATGTAACCAGAGAAACAGCCTGATTATTTGGAACAGTGACAAACAGTTCATTGTTTCTCTGTAGTTTACTCGCTGTTATGTCGTGTCGTTTTTTTAAATTTGTGAGTAATGTTTTCATGTTGTGCTACCAGCTGTAATCAGGCATATCCCAGTTTTTAATAATTTTTTTCTGATTGGCCTTATACCAGTCAAAGTTTTCCGCATAAAGGTTTGCTCCGTTGGCTTCTCCGGCAATGATGATTTTTTTCAGTTCTTCAAAACCATCAAGAAGAGCTTCAGGGCGGGGCATACAACCGGGGATATAGGCATCCACAGGAATGTAATGATCAAGTCGCTTTATTGTATTGTAGCTGTCCCAGTACATTCCCCCGTTTATTGTGCATGAACCCAGACCCAGTACATACTTTGGAGATTGCATCTGTTCATAAACCCTGATAACCCGTTTAAGTGTTTTTACACTCAGATAACCGGAAATTATAAACAGGTTTGACTGTCTTGGAGTTGCTCTCCAGTTGACGCCATATCTGTATGCATCAAATCTTGGGGTTCTGAGGGGTCTCATTTCAATGGCGCCGCAGCCTGTTCCGAAACCAACGATCCATAGACTGTTGGCCCTTGCCCAGTTATAAAATTTTTCTATAACTGCATTTGAGGATTTTTGTACCTGAGGACGTTCCTGACAGTAGTAATCCTCCATAGGTGTAACAACAAACTCTGCACCATCGGGGCCAGTTACTTTATGGTGTGGATATTTTTTTTCAGTCATTGAAACCTCAACTCTCTTAAATCAGGGCTACTGCTAAAATTCCCAGCAGCATCGGCACCTTGAGAAACCAGCGAATGGATTGATCTACCCTGAACCGCGGGAAAACCAGTCCCACAAACACGGGCCACATGTAAATGATAAATGATTTCAGAATAAGGATGCCCCAGTTTGTGGCACCTCCAAAAAATATATTCATAAAAAACACGACTTTTGCCACAGGAAATATTGAACGGTTGGTGTTCATGATTCCAAGAAAAGTACCATGATATTCTGTGGGAGGACCCACGGGTATTTCCTGGGGAGCGAGAACCACATTGAAGGGTGAATTCATCATGGAACCTAAAAGTGCAAGCATTCCCGCCATAGTGGCCACAGGGTTTGTAACCATTGTCCAGTGTGATATTCCACCCTGCTGGGCAGCAACTATTTCGGTGATGGAAAGGGTATTGTGCTGTGCTGCCACTGATAAAAGAGCAAGTACCAGAGGAATTTCAGCTACGGTTACCTGAGCAAGACCACGTGAAACACCTATGGCACTGTATGGATGTCCACTCTCTCCGGCTCCCAGAGCCATTCCCAATGTTCCAAAAAACATCATGTAAAGAAAAAGCACCATGTCTCCGGCAAATGCGAAGTTGGAAAAGTACCATGAGCCATAAATAAGTGGCATGAAGAGAATCATGGATACTCCGCCTGTAAGACGAAAAACTGGTCCCAGATAGAACATAACACCATGAGTGATTGAAGTCTGGATGGAGAAGTGCTTTATCAGGTCAATCCATGGCTGATAGAAGCGTATTCCAATGCGCATGCCTGCACGGGCAGTTATTTTCGGTACAATCCCGCGGATAAACATGCCGATTGTAAAAACGATGACCAACCCCAGAAGTGACCAGGGAATTTTCATGGGATCGAAGTTCATGAGATACCTCCCGCGGAGAGCAGATAAACCACAACCACAAAGGCAACTATATGATAAAGATAGCTTTGGGCGTTACCTGTGTATATGGCGCGACCGTAAGATGAAAGACCATGCAGTCCCTGAGAAAGTTGATCCCAGAACCGGGTGACCAGTGGTGTTGCCATGAAACCCACAGCCTTACGGTAGTGAGCAAAGAAATTATATCCATAATGGGTCAGTTCCGGTCTTGAAGGTGCTTCACCGGAGTAGAAAATGTTGAACTGTTTTACTTTCTGGGCTTTTCTATTGGCAAAAACAAGCCATAAAAAGACAGCTGCGAAGGTTGCTCCGATGACCGCCATTATAATCTGCAGATTAAAGGTTCCGTATCTGCTGCTTGCGGTGAAACCATCCCAGACCAGAGCTCCTTCAGGGAAGGAAGGTGTAAGCATTCTTCCAAGTCTGGCCAGCATCATGTCCGGGAACATTGAAAGTGCGAAAATGGCTGTAAGCATGAGATAGGCAGGAATAAGAAGCCATACATAAACCTCTTTGACCTTTCTGTTTCTGTCCTTGAGTTGACCCAGAAAAATTACATGAATGAGTCTGAACAGATACAGGAACGCAATAACTCCGGAAATAATAATCACCACACCCTGATAAAACAGATGTTTTGATAAAATCATGTTGTATACTAGCCATTTACCTGTGAACCCAACCAGAGGGGGTATCCCAGCTAGGGTGATAATTGCTATGAGAACAGCAAAAAATGAGAAAGGCATTCTTTTTATCAACCCACCCATTTTATACATATCGGCAGTTCCCACTCTGAATGCAACTCCACCGATGAGTAGGAACAGAATACCCTTGTAAAGGAAATGAGTTATTGTATATCCGTATGCTGCAAGCCATCCCAGATGTGTCATGGATGCAAGACCGAAAACAATATATCCCAACTGGCCTATGGATGACCATGCAAGAAGATATTTGGCACTTTCCTGAAATGCAGCTCCTATGTTACCGATGAGAGCTGTCAGTGCACCTATCCAGCCGAGAACGAAAAGGATTTTTTGTGCATAGGGCTGGGTATTTCCCATTCCACCGAGAACCAGAATAATTCCAAAGACACCAGCCTTGAGTAAAATTGCAGATGCCATGAAGTGAATATCAGCTACAGCCTCACCATGGGCACCGGGAAGCCATATATGAAGACCCAAAGAAGCGGTCTTTGTCATGAAACCCGCCAGCATCAGCGAATAAGCCAGAGCCGGCATTATCCGGATATGATTGAGAGCTGAGAGGTCCACACTTCCCGAACTGGCATGAGCAAGAGCAAATCCAAAAAGCATTGCAAGGGAACCACCAAGGGAGAACAGAAGATAACTGAGACCGTGTGGAAGAGAGCGTTCCCCGCGAATCAGCAGGAAATAGCTGCCTATGGTCATAAGTTCCCATCCATAGAAGAGCTCAAGAAGGTTTGATGCATCCACGAGGATTCCCAGACCCAGAAACATGAGCATTGTCATTGGGTAAAAGCCCATATGTTTTCCACGTCTGTAAAATCCTGCGATTAGCGCAAGAATTGCACCTCCCAGAAATATTCCGGCAAATACTATTTTAAAGGTATTTCCCTGAATATGTGGCCACAGATACACGATATATGCAGTTACACCTGCAAGAGAGATGATATTTTTAAGAAATGCCGGCAGAAAATCCAAAAGACCAAGTAAAAGTATAAACAAAAGAGGAGCCAGACACATGACCCGCAGAGCTGGCACGAATGTGCTTGTGTAATACCCTGCATAGAACAGGAAAAAGCCAAAGAATACAACTGGTAATATGCTGTAAATGGTCACGGCAGGTGTGGCTGTATCATTGTTCTGGAGTTTAAGGGCCCGACTGAACCACCGGAACAGATAAATACCCTCAAACATAGTTCCCAGAAGAATAGCACCGGCCCACCAGTACATTTTTGTGGCAACCAGACCCATAATGAGTTCCCATTTCCCAAAAAATGATGGAAATGGAGGAAAACCAAGCAAAGCAAATATGAAGACGCCGAAAAATGCAAAAAGCACAGGGGATTTACGCAAACTGCGCCATTCATCAGTGTTTGGATTTTTGACAATCCCGGAAAGCCAGAATAATCCAGCTTTTGCCAGATAATGTGTTCCAAGAAGAGTAAGAATAATCATCAGGGTTTTATCACCAAGATGTTTTGAAAGACCGGCTATGCCAACTAAAAGCCCCAGTTGGCCGATGGAAGAATATCCGAGAAGTCTGGAGGTGTTTTTGTATGACAGCGCCATAAGGTTTGAGAAAACAAATGTTGAAATACCTGCAGCAGCAGCAATCCGGAGGGATATATCACCGCCAAGGGGAAGAACCTTAAGGAACACAAAAAAAGCGGCTGTTGCGGATGACGATGCAATGAATGCGCTAACTCCGGATGGAGCGCCCTCGTAGAGATCCACTCCCCAGCCATTTGCGGGAAATGGTTTTAATTCAAGAAGTAGAGCTATGGTTATCAGGTAAGTGGCAACACCCCCTGACTTTAAGATTACGCCGGCTTTCGAATGAAGCTCACTGATATTAAGTGTTCCCGTTGAATTATACAGAAAAATAATACCAAGCAAAAGAAGGCCGGAGATAATGCCAGATGCAAGCATGAATTTAAATCCTGCCTGCAATGCTTTAAAATCAGATACGAGTAATACAAGGCCTGCGGTGGCAATAGCTGAAATCTCCATGAATACGAACAGATTGAAAATATCCCCAGTGAGGATTATTCCATTAAGGCCCATTGTTCCGGCTAAAAGTACAGCCATAGCTGATGGCCCGCTCTCAATAAGGCGATCATGAAGGTAAAAACCTGAAAAAACAGCACCCATGGTGACCATGAATGAAAAAAGTGCTTCAGTCATTCCCATATTGAAAACAATTACAAATGGGGCTTTACCTCCAGCAGTGGTAATAACCGTTGATGTAATCTGATGAGAAAGAAACGCACTGAGCCAGTGCCCTGAAATGAAGGCCATGGCACCAAGAGCAAATATGGTGACCCAGAACGAAAATTCTTTTCCCAGCTTTCGCAGGAGTCCCAAAGAGAAAGCAGTTCCCAGACCTATAGCGACAATATATATTGGGTTAATCATTGGTATTATCCCTGAGTTTGTTGATATCAAGGGTGTTTTTACTCTGGTAGAGCTTTAATGCGAACACCAGTAGCACCGATGTGACAGCCAGACCTATAACGATAGCCGTCAGAACAATAGCCTGAGGAACCGGATCCACAGACTGTGAAGATGCTGCTTTTGCCGGAAGATCAGCGTCAACAATCGGAGCTGTACGGTTTTTCAGATATCCCAGCCCCACCAATACAACATGCAACCCGGTGTCAAAAAGGGAAAATCCGATTATGATCCGTATTATATTCTTTTTTGTGAGCATTCCCCAGATCCCGATGAAAATGAGAAGTGCACCTCCTGCTAGAGCGATATGGATCATTACTGCTGCTCCTTTGTATCTCTTAAGGAATAAAGTATAGCTGAAAGTTCAGCTCCCACTTTGAGACCTATAATGCTGTAGATTACCGGAATTGCTCCTGCGGAAATAAAACTCCCGACATTCCCTGTGGGGAAAATGCGATTGTCCAGAAAACCTGCTGCGAGAAAGATTCCTGCCACTCCAATTCCCACATAGAACATTCCCGAAAGTGATTCCAGAATATGGATTAAAGTACGTCCTCCTTCAAATGAAGGGTTGGCAAGGAATGCAAGCACTGTACCGGATGCAATGATTGCTCCGCCCTGAAATCCTCCTCCGGGTGAAAGGTGTCCATTCACAAAAACATAGATACCCAGAAGGAAAATAAGTGGTACCAGAAGCATACTACCGGTCTGAAGAAGCTCACTGCTTTGATTTCGAATAGTTTTATCTTTTGAGCCTTTTTCACTTCGTTTCAGGAAAAAACCGATAATTGACGCTGCTGCAAATAAAATGGTGACTTCACCAAGGGTGTCCAGCCCACGGTAGGTGACAACAACGGAGGTGACAATATTTGCACTTCTGGTTTCTGCCGGACCTTTCTCTGTATAGTATGAAGCGGTTTTGGTGAGTCCTTCACGTCGGGAACGCTGATTATACAGTTGAAAAAATATGAGACCAAGCCCGCCTATCAGTATCAGGGCAAATAATTTTTTAAGCATTGGAGTCCCCCTTGATACGTCTTAAAACATAAAGAAACATCACCGTTGATAGTCCTGAACCGATGGCTGCCTCTGTCATTGCAACATCTGGGGCAGCGAGTATCACATATATTATAGAAGCAGTAAGGCTCACAAGACCTGCTGAAATAACACCAATGAGAAGACTTTTATGCTCAACTGCCAGTAGGCCTCCTAAAAGCATGATAATCACCAGAATAGTCAATAATACAGGTAACATTATTCCTCCTCTTCTGATAATTGATCTTTTTTGCTCCAGAGAGGAACCTGAAGATTATGCATCACTCTTGCCAGTACATGAGAACTGATTGGATTTGTGATAACAATAAAGAAAATCAGTATAAAGAGTTTGGGCAGCCAGGAGGGATGAAGCATCCCCAGACCGGACATTACTAATATTGTGCCAAGTGTTGTTGCCTTGGTTCCTGCCTGTATGCGGTTGAAAGGGTCAGGCATGCGCACTACACCAAGGGCACCAAGTACAAGAAAAATGGAACCGGCAAGCAGTGTGATTGCTCCGGAAATATGGAGAATATGCATCAGAGCCCCCTTTCAAGGTAGCGGCTGATAGCAAGTACAGCAATGAAGCTCAGCAAACCGTAAACAATTGCAATATCAAGGAATAGCGCACGGCCTGCCACATGGGAAAGTAAAGCAATAAGGGAAATGGAAATTATTGTAAGAACATCCAGAGCAATGACTCGGTCATATATGGACGGCCCAATAAAGAAACGAACACTTCCAAGCAATCCTGCCAGTATTATCAGACCCATTGAAATATTGATGATGGTTTCAACCATAAATAACCTCCAGATATTTCTCGAATGAAGCTGCTATATATTTTGTTGTTTTCTCAAGATCCGTGGATTTTACGTCAATCCAGTGCACAAGTAATGTTTCGTCTTTTATATCCACAGTGAGTGTGCCGGGAGTGAGGGTTATGGAGTTGGCCAGTATCAATCGCGCAACGGGGGATTTCAGTTTTGTTTTAACTTCCACCACTCCTGGATTGATTGGGATTGTGGGCATAATCACTCTACGAGCCACATCAAAATTTGCTTTTATCACTTCTATGAGCAGTACGAAAATGTAGAGGAAAAAATACAAAAAACTTTTTGGAGAAATCTTTATGCTACTGAAAATACTTCTGTTTTTAGAAAATAGCAGAGAAAGTATAATTGATAAAAAACCACCAACTATCAGTATGCTTTTATCGATACTGGCATTGAGTAAAACCCACACAGAAAACAGCAACACGCTGAAAATAAATAGATTTTTCATTTCACTCCTTATCCTGAAAGGAATAGGGCATCCCTCAAACGGATACTCCTGATACAAAATCGCGTTTATCGTAATCGTGAAAATAAAAATTACAAACAATATAATGAAAAAAATATTCAATAAAATTATCAGATATGTCTGTATTACAGAATCTGAAAGTAGAAAGTAATTTCATAAATATTTAAAAATACGGATAAAATAAAAACCATATGTTTTTCATGGAAAAAAATAAAAAATCAGTAATCAAACAGATCTGTTTTACATGTACTTGTTTTTATGAATAAAATAAAGACAATAGAAATGAGCATAAGCCAGTAAAGAAGAATTTTAAATTTTTTTGAAAATTTTTCGATTTTAGCAAGAAAGCGCTGTTGGTGGTGATTACATAATATTTTTTTTAATTTATGCATATGCCCGTAAAAATTTAAGGAGGTTTCAATTGTGAAATCTAAAAGTTTCTGAAAATACGTATAAATTAGTTATTATATGAATAGTTCAGTTTATAAGTGATTAAATATATATTTAAAAAAAGCAGCTCAAATATACGAGGTATACAGGTTTGAAGTTATGAGCATATGAACTTTTAAGGAAACAGTAAAAATATCAATAAGTCAAAATATATTAAATACCATCAAATAAATAATTAAAAAAAATATTAAACAGATACAGGGAGAAATAAAAGAGTATATGCTCAAAATATCTGTTGTTTCTGAAAAGTTACCATCAGATTCCGGTTTTTCAGTATTTTAAATTAATTTTCTGATTTTTAATGCACAAAACTGCACAATGGAGAATAGTTTTTTAACGTGGCAAACAAAATGGGATCTGAAGAATCAGGACATGAATTCAGGGTAATGTTTTACTCTCTGTCGAGTTTCATCAGAATAAAGGCGCCAATGGAAATAACATAACCGATAATTCCTATGATTGCACCCCAGCCAATTTCAAGTTTTAATCTGATGATTCCATGCATATTGGGCATTACAAAAATCCATCCTAAAAGAATCAATAAACCCAGAACAGAAAATATGAGAAAAAACAACTGATACTTATCAAGACTTTTTTGTGTTTCGGTATCCGGCTGAGCCAAAAATCTTCTTGCTGGAACTATAAGTCCCAGGATTCCAATTAGAATGACAAGGTATTTCAGACCATGGGCTATCGGTGCCAGATCCTTCTCAAGTTTTTTAATATCAGTGGTTCTGCAATTATCTCCACGGCATGCTTCCATTGAAGTATAACCCATTTTTACGGAACCTCTAGGACCGGATTTTGTCAGCAGTGTATTGCTGAATACACTCACAAGAATTAAAACACCTGCAACTGCACTTATAATTGCTGCTATTTTTCGTTTGCTCATTGAAAACCTCCTCTATATACAAAAATAATTTCATTAAATAACCTATAACACACCTTGGTATTTGGACACAATTAAAAAATGTTTCAAACAAAACACTGACTTGAATGTTAAATAAAAGAAGAAAATCAATCGAAATAAATTTCGTCAACAACAAGATCAATATTATCAGTCCGGCTGGAAAAAGTAACACCATTGATTTCTGAAAACTCGCTGCAGCTTTCAGGAACATTAATTACCACACTCTGCCACTCAGAGTTAGCTTCAATAGTTGTTTCTGTACATCGGCTTCCATTGGATGGCGCCACCACCAGACTTCCTGAACCTGATTGTGCTCTGAAACTTAAAGTCAGTGTACTAAAAGTACTCACAGGAAACGGATTCCGGTAATAAATATGAAAACCATCTCCCATTGACATGTTTTTAATCAGAATACACGACTCACTATCCTGAGCACAGTCAGTACTAATTTCCTTCATGGTGGCGTTTCCCCACGGATTGGGTGTCCATCGGGCTCCATCGATACCTCCATATCCTTCGTCATATACATCAGAAGGTGGGTAATATTCGCATGTTTCCACCAACGGCAACGCTGCTTCAAAATTTACTCCAGTATCAAAAACATCATCTGTTTCGTATTCATATGTGAGAACCTGATTCCCTTGGATAATTTCACCGGATGGGGATGTAAAACGAAAGGTTCCACCTGGGCCGTTTTTAGAGAAAGTGTAATTGTCATTTTCAATTCTCCAACTTCCCCCTTCTCTGGTGAGAGGAATCCATTCATCAGAATCTGCAGCCCGGTAGTCAGCATATCTTATTGGAAAGCGGTGGTTGAAAAAAGCCAGGCTGACATATCCCCATTCATTCCTGCTGTTGAGTTCAATATGAATATTTCCGGAAACAGGGCAGGGTATTCGATGAGCTGAAGCCTCACCATCACCCAGTATCTGAAATGCTTCTGATGACAGATCAAAGTGAAAATGATCTCCTGCACACACGGGATTTCCTTCCACCGGACAAAGGTCGGCAACCATTACTGTCTGTTTTCCGTAGATGGAATCGATTTCCCAGCATTCTCCACATGCCTCACCTACTTCACCTCCATATGATGAACCGTTCCATGGTTCAGCTATTGCGACGATATATCGCTGTCTTACAAATTCTGGAAGAACATCATGGGTGGTTCTGAAGCCGCACCACCCGCTATCCGATGCTGTGTAATGTGTCATGCGGACACTTCCGCATTGGTCATCGGTTATTCCCTGGACCACAATGACCGGCTCAGTTGTTTTGGAGTCATCACACCCGCAGGGAAGAAAGACAGATAAAAAATAAACTAAAATTATCAGGTTTTTTAGCATGTTTACTCCCATTGAATTGTAAGTTCGATTTGCCGGTGGGATTATGACAGGAAATTTCAGGAATAAACAGAACTATTTATCTACACCCATTATAAGTTGGGCCCATACTACAAATCCATCGCTGAATGTTGAATCCGGAGCTTCGATATTCGTCCATGCAACACCAATTCCTGGTCTGATATAAATAAGAGGAAGTTGAATAAATGTATCAACAGTCAACAGCAGATCATGAACATTACTCATTCCTTCATTTCCGTCTGAGTAGTGTTTATAACCGTATCCCAGTGTCAGGTTGACAGGTTTTTTTCCCATCTTGAAATGTTTGGATACTGAAGGATTGATATAAAGATACCCTGCATCTCTTATATATTCCTGAGTTCCCAGAAGATAATAAAAACCAATACTTGCTCTAACAACATCTAGGTTGGAATACGCAATAACGCCGGGCTCAACCCATGTGGGTCTTGAATCTTTTGCAAAAAAATACACGTAACTGGTGAGTATACCTTTCACATACAGTTTATTTGTAACTTTTCTACTGTAGGAAAGATAGAAATCCGATTCAAGGTTAAGACCCACGTCAGAATTGATACTTTTATTGTCTCCATTTAACTGAAAAGCACCCCAGTAACCGAATGATAAACCGGTATCTGGAAATGTATATGATAGCCCGGGGGCTACAAGTCCATACTGATTCATCTGAGAATCTTTTTGGAATATGTTATAGCCGCGGAAAACATATGCACTGGAAAATGTAACTTCTAAATTAACTCCAAGACTTGTATCCTCTGAAGCAGCAGCGGGTTTTTCACTTTTTTTTGTATCTTCAGGTTTTTTTACTTCGGTTTTGCTGGTGGAAGTCTCTGAAGTGGTGTTGTCCTGTGCATTTGCCAAACTGGCAAATAAAAATCCGGCACTTAAAATACTGATGATGCCAAATTTATTTAAATTCATGATGTTCATACCTTTCCTTGGAGGAGAAGTCTAAAGATAAGCGTTCTCACCATGTAAAACCTCATCCACACCTTCTTCTTCCTCTTCTTTTTTAACCCGTACAGGAGTCAGTTTGTTGATGATTATAAGCATAATGTATGTAAATGCAAATGCATATATGGATGCACCAACAACAGCCGCCATTTGTTTACCGAAAAATACGGGATTGCCATAGAAGAGACCGTTAGCTCCTCCACTGTTTACACCCTTTGTGGCTAAAAGTCCCAGCATAATAACACCGATGATTCCGCCAACACCGTGAACTCCCCATACATCAAGAGCGTCGTCCCATTTTAGTTTGTTTTTTAGTGCTACAGCCGCATAACAGATAATTCCTGCTACAACACCAATCAAAATGGCAGATGTTGGAGTGACAAATCCGGCTGCTGGAGTTATGGTTGCCAGTCCTGCAACAGCACCAGTGAGGAGCCCGACGAATTTGGGTTTCTTTTTAAGCGTCCACTCAATTACAAGCCATGTCATGGCAGCAAAAGAAGCTGCAATATCCGTATTTACAAACGCCAGAGCAGTGATTGAATCAACTTTGAGTTCACTTCCAGCATTAAATCCATACCAGCCGAACCATAAAAGACCGGTTCCCAGAGCAACAAGTGGTATACTGTGAGGTCCATGCTCATCCACCTGCCTTTTCCCAACATAAAACACACTTGCAAGTGCAGCCATACCAGCTATTGCGTGGACAACGATACCACCTGCGAAATCCAGAACCCCCCATTTCTGAAGCATTCCTCCGCCCCATACCATGTGTACAAAGGGGAAATATACGAAAAGTTGCCATACCACCAAAAAGATGAGATATGCTGTGAAACGAATTCTATTTGCAAAAGCACCTGTAATAAGCGCTGGTGTAATGATTGCGAACATCATCTGATAGGCCACAAAAACAAGATGAGGGATTCTTCCATCACCAGAATATGCCTGTTCAGGGGTTATACCTCTGAGGAATGCCATATCCAGATTTCCAATTATTCCTCCAACATCACCGCTGAAACAGAGTGAATATCCGACTGTTACCCAAAGAACTGTTGTGATTCCCATAGATACAAAACTTTGCATCATTATACTTAAAACATTTTTTCTCCCCACAAGTCCTCCGTAAAAAAACGCCAGACCCGGAGTCATGAGCATTACAAGGCTTGTAGCCAAAAGCATGAATCCTGTGTTTCCAGTATTGAAACTCGATATATCCATATTGTTTCCTCCGTTCAGTTGCTAAAATGCATCTGTGGTTATAGTATATAAAATGGGTAATAAATCGTCAGTAAATTATTTATAAGTGAGCGAGAATTTTGTATAAACACACTTTTGAAAATAGAATTAAAAAGCGGAATCATAAAAAACTCCATGCACTATAAATCTTGATATAGTGCGACGGAGGGCACATTAGATTGTAGAAAAAAAACAGTCAATATTTTTTTAATTAAATGTGAAAATAAGAACTAAAAAAATTTATCAAATAAAAAAAAGGTGAAAAATTACCCGATATTTAGTTTTTCGACCATATTATACCCGATGCTTTTTCAGTGGTGGGTTAACAGAAAATTGTTACAGATTGAAGTTAATACTTCTATTTTTCTACCGATATTTAAAATGATAAATGTTCATTTATATATATCTGACGGGTATTTATGAGGTACATAAAGTTAATTTATAATTTTAAAATTTGGGAGGAATATCTTGATTAAAGTTGGGGTAAGTTCTTGTCTTTTAGGAGAAAAGGTTCGCTATGACGGAGGTCATAAACATGATAAATATCTTACTGATAATCTCGGGAAGTATTTTGAATGGGTGAGTATGTGTCCTGAACGTGTTTTAGGAGTTCCCAGAGAATCGATGCATCTTGTGGTTAATTCTTCCGGAGAAGTTATTTTATCAACTGTGAAAACAGGAAAAAACATGACTCAGATTGTAAAATCCACCGTGGAAAAATTAATTGAGGAGTCTGTGGGAAGTGATTTATGCGGCTTTATTTTCAAAAAGAAAAGTCCAAGTTGTGGAATGGAAAGGGTTAAAATTTATAACGAAAATGGGTTTTCAAACAGTACGGGTTCCGGACTGTTTGCGCAGGAATTCATTCAAACTTTTCCTTTTATGCCTGTGGAAGAAGAGGGTAGGCTAAACGACCCGGAAATTCGAATAAATTTTCTTACCAGAGTTTTTGTTTTTGCCGAATGGAAAAAATTTATATCTGAGAATCCCACTGCTGACGGACTTTACAACTTTCATGCTGCTCATAAGTATCTTTTGATGGCATCCGATGTAGGCCAGTTGAAAAAACTTGGAGGATTTATATCAGGTGCGGGGAATAATATTACTGATGAATTTCTTGAAAAATACATCCATATGCTCCTAGATGGTCTGAAAAAGATTCCAACAAAGGGGCAGCACGTGAATGTTCTTCAACATATTGCAGGATATTTCAAAAAGTTACTTACATCAGATGAAAAAAAGGAACTGATGGAAAATATTATGCAGTACAGGGAAGGAATTTTACCGTTATCAGCAGTTATCACTTTACTGAAACATTATGTGAGAAAGTATAAGGAGCCATATCTTGCCAGGCAGTATTATCTTTACCGTGAAGGGGCAGATCTTTTTCAATTGTAGAATCCTTTACCCTGATAATCTGCTGTATGTTTACCTTCCCGGAAAATTGAAAGAAACTATTGGCTGTGGTGATTGAAAATTCAGTATTTTTGGGGATCAGTGTTTAATGCGAACTGGACTTTATAACTGAATTATGCTCAATTTAAGAGTCAGGAGATAATATCATATGAAAAAATTCTTATTGGTTTTTACTGTTGTTTTACTCTGGGGTTGTGACGATGCAGGGCCGGAACCTGAGATTTATTGCGGAGACGGACTGATAAATGACAATTCTGAGGAATGTGACACAAACTACGAGGGAGATGATACATGTCTTTCCCTGGGATATTATGGTGGTGTTATCAAATGTTCCGATACATGCCGGATTGATTTTTCAGAGTGTGAAGATGCAGGGCGATGTGGGGATGGTGTTGTGAATGAAGGAGAGACCGAGGAAAACTGTTGTGAAGATACCGGTTGCATTTCAGGAATCTGTACCGAAAACGGATGTGTTCCCCAGTGGGAAATAGACTGTGATGGAGGAATAAGCTGCTCCACTGAGCAGCCATGGGAATGTAATGGAAGCGATTTACCTGAATACAACTGTGGAGAATGCGGATGTGACAATGATATGCAATGTGTACATGATGTCTGCTACTCCCAGAATGAACTGGATAGCGAAAGAGAAGCCTATCTTCTTCCGATGGACAGGGAACTTGACTGGTATTTCAGTCTTATGGACACCGTTATGGACAGTTCGGCACTTAAATATGATGATTTTCTGATGGCCGTGAAAACCAGACTTCATCAGGAGGAAAGACTTGCTGCAGTATTGTTTGGTGAGTCCCACGGTTCCACCGATGAACAGGACCTTAATATGCAGCTTATGATGGATATTGAATCTGACGGATGGGATATTACTGGTCTTGGAATTGAAGATAACGGCTCCCCTTTGCTTGATGCAACCAGGACCACTCAACTGGGTTTTGAGGTAACAGGTATTTCCGGTGATCTCACCAATGTTTCATACTGTAATGCGGCTCTCAACGCAGTTGGTGAAAATATAAATCATGAGGATGGAATATATTTTCAGTATATGGGTTCAGGGCATACCTCAAGAGAGGTTGCAAAATGGGATATGCACTGGGGGATATGTCATCTTCCACACACCGCAGAATGTATCCTGAGCAATTCAAGGATGGCTCTTACACTTATAGCCTTTGATCCGGATATATGGATGACCCTTACGGATCAGATACTTATGTGGCGTATTGGTAATTTTTATGACACCAGAGAAAATGTCACACTTCAACTTTCCCAGACAATCGGAAGATGGAATACGACTTTTTCCATGCATGATCTGGAACCTGGCTATGACACCACTATGAACGGAGAGAGTGTGAATGTCAGAATGATTCAGTCAGAAGATAACCCCGATGTCTGGTTTGGTTTTTTCCCCAGACCGGACAGGCAGCCATGGCTTACCAGAGGATTTGAAAGTATCTGGCTCGTTTCTGATATTCAGGATTTTCTGTGGGAACACCAGATTAAACCCGGTAACTGCAGCGTTTCATGGAATTTTACACCAGGTGAGGAGGAACTGACTTATTTTTGCGGTGTTGACAGTTTTGAAATTGAGGCTCATGTAGATGGTGTAACTTTTGAAGTGGAAACATATACACTTAATAACAAATAATTAAAATCTGCCGAAAAGTGAAGACAAAAGGGGGTTGGACTGCGGTTGCTTTCAGTGTTTTGTAACAACCAGAAAATCCCTGATGATGGATTCGCTCATTCTGTGTGGAGCCTTAAACGGGTGCACTATGCAGTCAGGGCGCTGGAAAATATCAGAGAGTTCTTTTCTTCTTGGTTGAAAGCTGTTGAATACAATAACCATACTGCCTCCGGGACGAAGACTGTTTATCCAGCCCTGGGCGCACTGATTTACAAGTTCAACTATTTTATAGCCTCCTTCAGGTTTGAACTGGATGCCGTATGGAAGATCAGTTACTATCATATCGAATTGCTGTTTTGCAACGAGTTCCGGAGTGCTTCTACTGTCACCAGTGATTAATTTCAGGGTAGTTTCATCAAACCTGTACTGTGTAAATTTTCCAACTCCGTCTTTTCTTGATTTACCCACTGAACCGTATGAGTGCTGATGCTTTATGTGATGGAGCTTTGTCTGTTTTTTTACGTGGTTATGTAATCCATCCAGAGCTTTGGGATCAATTTCAATTCCAACGGAATTTATTCCATATCTCAAAGCCCATAAAAGACTTGTCCCTCTTCCGGCCAGGGGATCCATCAGTGATTTCTTTTCTCTGTTTGTTTTACAGTACAACACCGCGAGATTTAAAGCCATCTGACTTACCGTTTCATTGGTTTTACCCTGATATTTTGATCCGAAGACAATGGATTCAGGCAGTTTAAAAGTGGGAACAGCATCAAGGGGAACAAGGCCAGAATCACCGTTGTCCTCGAAAATACCCTGTATCGTGGAAAGATTTGCCAGTTGTGGCAACACATCCCCGGGTAACTCAGTTTCGATAAAATCCATGCCACCGAAGTGATTTAATTCAAATGAACTTTCTGGAAAATACTCTAAAAGTTCAAGTCTGGAAACATTCAGATAATCATCGTAATAGGCTGTTTTTGAAAAAGGAGAAATCAGTAATTTCAATTTCATTTAATTATACTCCCGGAATGAAGTCAGGAACTATAAAAACGCCTCTGAGACAATACATTCATGGAATTTGAGTTACAAATAAATACTGGTATTTTTTTTCAATGAGAAATAAAACCGCTGTTTTGTCAAAAATTTACCTGTTTATGCCTGTATAAACGGAGGAGTTACATGAATATAGACATAATCTTTGAAGATGAGCTTTTTCTGGTTGTAAACAAACCTTCCGGGCTTCTTGTTCATCTGACTCCCCTTGATAAAAAGGTGACTGAAAGTCTTGAAACGAATATTGCCCAGGAATTGAAAATATCGGCTGTTCCTGTTCACAGAATTGATCGTCCAACAAGTGGTGTTGTTGTATTTATCAAGGAGAGAAAGTATATTAACGCAGTTGCAGTGCAGTTCTCAGAGCATTCAGTTGATAAAGTTTATTGCGGAATTTGTAGAGGTTGGACAGAAACATCGGGAAGAATAGATTACAGATTAAAAAAACTGGAAGACTCCAAAGGACAGAAAATAAAAGATGGGAAGTCGCTTGATGCAGTTACTCTATATTCTACCCTCCGGCTACTGGAATTTCCCTGGAACTGTGGAGATTTCCCGTCATGCAGATACAGTATGTGTGAAATACACCCACACACGGGAAAATACAGACAGATTAGAAGGCACTTCAAACATATTTTTCATCCGCTGATAGGTGATACAACATTTGGTGATGGTTTTCACAACAGACTTTTCAGGGAAAACCTGAAAATCAGCAGGCTGCTTCTTCATTCAAGAAGTCTGACACTTATGCATCCCATAACCGGAGAAAAAATAAAATTTGAAGCTCCTCTTCCTAAAGAGTTTGATTTTATATTAAAAACAGGAAAAACAGATATTGACATCGGCGGATAATTTTTAAACAAGGAGAGAGTCATTATGATTGGTGCTATTATTGGTGATATTGCGGGTAGTTTTTACGAATTTCAAAATTGCAAAAGTAAAGAGATAAAAATTTTCCATGATGAAGCTGATTTCACTGATGATTCAGTACTGAGTATAGCTCTAGCTGACTCTATTATGAATGATGTTTCCTATGTGGAGAATCTGAAAAAATATTATCGTGATTATCCTGACAGAGGCTATGGTGGGCATTTTCATATGTGGGCTCAAAATATTGAAAGTTTTCCATATAACAGCTGGGGAAACGGATCAGCTATGAGAACTTCACCAGTTGGCTGGGCCTATAATTCAATGGAAGAAGTTATGAAAAAAGCCAGAGAATATGCATCTGTTACCCATAACCATCCAGAAGGAATAAAAGGAGCTCAAAGTGTTTCTGCCTGTATTTTTTTGGCCAGAAATGGTTCAACAAAAGATGAAATTAAATCATTTGTTGAGTCAATTTTTGGATATGACCTGAGTAGATCCATTGATGAAATAAGGCATGATTACAGTTTTGATGTAAGTTGTCAGGGAAGTGTTCCGCAGGCAATAAGAGCATTCTACGATTCAACTGGTTTTGAGGATTCTATCAGATGTGCAATTTCAATTGGAGGTGATAGTGATACAATAGCCGCTATCACAGGATCAATTTCAGAAGCATTTTATTCTGGTGAAATTCCCCGTGATATGATTGAAAAAGCACTGGAATTTCTTGATTATCACCTAATTAAAGTTACTGTTGATTTTATTACTGAATACTGTGGATATAAGATTTGAAAAAACGCAAATCATTTTGATAGATCATCGTTTTCAGAAGGAATTGTTCTTGGTATTTCAACTTCCCATTTTCCTAGGAGATTCTTTCTGAATTCACTCAGAGGCGGATTAACCACTTTGGGAATATATGGATCATTCATTAAACCTAAAAACGCGCTGTAACTGGTTTTAAAAGTAATTGTGTCTCCGACTGTCAGGTTGTTGGGGTTGGTTCCCATGTTAACAACAGTAATATCGCTGGAACCACCGGCTACACTGTATTCCTCCACAACCGGTTTCAACCCGCTTACATCCGTATCAAGATTTCCCACAGTAACAAGAGCCCGATGACCTCTTTTACCTGGTTCATGCTGCTCCGTCAACGGAGACTCGAAAGGAGCACTTATTCCAACAGCTGATGTGGTAGTGAGATTCTTTTCCTTGATTTCAGCTATTTCAGCTTCAAGAAGTACGACATCATTTCTCAGAGATGGAATTCTTCCACCGGATATAAGATTCGTCCCCAGAAACAGAGCTTCTCCTATCCGGTAATGATTGATCGCCGGATATCTTCCTCCTTCAAAAAGAGATGGAAGGAAGATTGTGGAGCCTGCTGATGTGAATTTCATTTTATGATGATACTTCAGTTCCAGTAGTTCACGATAAAGTCCAAGTTGAGCAACCTGATCCTCGTTTGGAGTCGCTCCTGCCAGACATCCAATCTGAGCACCAAGACCCTGTACTTTGATTCCGGGAGTTTGAAAAATCTCCTTATAAAATTCCGTTAGAGTTCCCGGAGTGATTCCTTCTCTGAGATCCCCCAGTTCAATCATAATGATTATATTATGAATTTTTTTCTGTCTTACTGCTTCCTTGCCAAGTTCCCTGATAATTCTTATCTCGCTGTTTAAACTCAGGTCTGCCAGTTGTACTATATCCCTGATAGCACTCATATGAGGAAGTCTCAGATACCACTTTTCAAGTTCAGGGGTGACTTCATTTATTGTGCGAAGATTATCCAGTCTGGAATCTGCAATGGATCTTACACCCATAATCTTCAATGCTTCAATTGTGTCGGCATGCCCGCACAGAGCTTTTGTAACAACGCTCCAGCTGGCCCCCTGAAGTGTTATTATGCGATCTATCTGAGCAAGATTATGCCTAAGGGCCTCAAGGTTTATTATTACTTTATTCATTCTTCTGAGAACCTCATTTCATTGTACTTAATTTTAAAACCTTTTCTCTCATAAAGGTTTCCTGCTTTATTCTCCGGCTCAACATGAAGCTTGATATCTCCAATACAGTTGCTTTTAACTGCATCAAGTATTTTTCCACCGATACCTTTTCCTCTCAGTTCAGGATCAACCCCGATGAAAAGGAGAAGATTTGGTGGGATATATCCTGACATATTTGTTTTCAGAACAACACTTCCACCAAGAAGTTTCTTATTTTCCAATGCAAGAATTATAAAACCTCCCCTTTTATCCGAGTCATCCAGTGCATATTGGATGCCTTTTTTTATATCAGAGGTTTTGTCCTCCCATGGTTTCATCACTCGGTGTAAAAAATCAGACAGCAAATCAATGGTGATATAATCCGGAAACTGGCTTTCTTTTTTTATTACAAGTAAGTTCATACTAAAACACCTTCCTGTTCAGTTGAATGATTCAAATACAGTAAACAAGCGCAATAAAGGAGAATAAATGTATAAAACCCTTGTTACAGGCAGGAAAATCAATTTGAAAACAAAGCATTTTCTTGTTGTGATGGACTACCACATAAACTGAGTGAATGCAAACCAGTTCGCCTGATTGAGCTATATCAGGACATTTGAAACATGTTTGAACTAAAACTGACTTTTCAGTTTTTCAATACTTTTTTTATTAGGTCATAAAGCTCAGAAGAAGAGAAGGGTTTTTGAAGAAAACAGACATCATCATCCAATATACCTCTGTTTTCTATTATGTTCGCTGTGTATCCCGATATGAAAATGTTTTTGAGATCAGGTATGATTTTATTTAACTTTTGCACCAGTTCCTTACCATTCATTCCGGGCATGATCACATCGGTAATGAGCAGATCAATTTTTTTTATGGAATTGATTTTCTCAAGGCACTGGACGGGAGAATTAAATGGAATAACTTCATATCCGAATTTTTCCAGCATTTTCGTGGTCATTTTCAGGATAGAAACATCATCCTCAACAAGAAGAATTGTTTCATGTCCAGTCTTTAGTTCTGAAATCTCATCCACTGTTTTTGATTTAACTGAATCCACAGAGTTACATACCGGAAAGAAAATACTGAATGTGGTTCCCTTACCCTTTTCTGAGTGAAGGTCGATGAATCCTTCATTCTGTTTTACAATACCATAAACAGTGGACAGACCAAGGCCGGTGCCTTCACCGGGACTTTTTGTAGTGAAAAAGGGCTCAAAAATATTTTCCAGTATAGATTTTTCCATCCCAATACCGTTATCCTGAATTGTCAATACGGCATAATTTCCTTTTTTGCTGTGGATATTTTTCGATTCATAATCTGCTGTAACAAGACAGTTTGAGGTTTTAATGGTGAGTGTTCCATTACCCTTTATTGCATCTCTTGAATTCACACATAAATTAGCCAGGACCTGATCAATCTGTGTCGGATCAATTTTAATTCTGGACAGATTTTTCTCAGGAATCCAGATGAGTTCAATGTCTTCTCCAATAATCCTTTTGATCATCTTCATCATGTTTTCAACGACTGAGTTAAGATTGATTATTTTAGGGACTATGGTCTGTTGTCTGGCAAAACCCAGTAACTGTCTGGTAAGTTCACTGCTTTTGATGGCTGCATTTCTGATGTCATGTATTTCTGCAACAAGCTTTTGGGGAATGTTTTCATCCTGAAGAATCATTTCCGACTGTCCCAGAATAACTCCAAGCATATTATTGAAATCATGTGCAATACCACCAGCTAGTCTTCCAATTGATTCCATCTTTTGAGTCTGCCTTAGCTGGTTTTCAAGATTTTCCTGTTCTTTTTCAGCAGCTATACGTTCAGAAATATCCCTTAAGCTGCCCACAATCCATTTATGACCTGTGTTGGAATCAGATCTTATGGATGCACTTACACTGCATGGTATTACTGATTTATCTTTATTAACCAGCATAAGTATGAAGTCTGATGCTGTACCTTTTTTTAAAAGAGTCTCAATCAGTGCATTTCTTGATTGAGGATCCTGATAAAAATCAGCTAGATTTTTGCCTATAACATCTTCAGGCTTATATTGACCTCTGGACAGTATTTCTATTGAGGGACTTACTTCGAGAATTTCTCTTTCAAGTGAGGCCTCATAAAAAACATCTCTGATATTTTCAAAAATACCTCTGTATTTTTCTTCACTTCTTTTTAATGCAAGTGATGCGTCAATCCATGAAGTAATGTCTCTGGTTATGCTCAGAATGAAAAGTTCTCCCTCAATTTCCAGTATTTTGGCGCTCATAAGGCCGTTTTTTATTTCACCGGATTTTGAAATAAACCTGGCTTCCAGGTTTTCTACAATCCCATTTGAGCGCAGGCCGGACAGAAGTCTGTCTCTGTCAGTGGTATCCGCCCAGATATTCAGTTCAATTGAGGTCTTTCCGATGATCTCTTCCCTATCATAACCCATTATACTGAGAAAACCTGAATTTACATCAATGTAAAGACCATCTGAAAGTCTGTTTATATTGATACTGTCCGGTGAGGTTTCGAAAGCATTTCTGAATTTTTCCTCACTGTATTTCAACTGCTTCTGAGTGTTGTATTAATCGGAGAGATCCGTGATATTAACCACAACATATATTAGTGTATCTGATCGAATCACCGGAAAAAATTTAACATCAAACAATCTGTGGATATCATTTATATCATACGTGAATTTTCCCTGAAAGGATTTCAGTTTTTTTATCACTTCTGTGACAGGGTCTATGGGATAAGGCAGGGGAGGGCAAGGTTTTAAATTTTTATAAATATCAAAAGTGGCATCATCATAATCGGATAGATTAAGCAATAACCGGGCAGTTTTATTCAGAAACAGACATCTGCCCTCAGGAGAATGCATGATGACTCCCGAGCCAATATTTTCAACAACATCAATGAAAGTTTCTGAATCAATAACCATTATTTTACTTCATGTTTTTTGAGACATTACACATAATACAGAAGATATTTTTGTTATGAAGAAAAAAATCTTCATACCTGTAAATTTTATGTAAACATGCTAGGATTTATGAGCTGAAGGAATGGAGATTTTATATGATTTCTTTGATTGAAAAACTGAGAGTAATTTCCAAAGTCTTTTTAGTTTCCACTGCTTTATTGATTTTTGGGTGTGCCAAGGGCGGAACCGGGAACAGTTCATGTGGAAATGGTGTTATTGAAGGAACTGAGCAGTGCGACTTAACCCAGATGAACGGTAAAAGTTGTTTAACTGAGGGATTTACAGGTGGTGTTTTGGAATGTTCATCTGATTGTACTCTCGATGTTTCAGGCTGTACAGGTGAGTGTCAGGATCTGTGTTCCCCGGAAGGTGACACCCGATGTAACGGTAACTATATAGAAACCTGTTCTGAAGCCGCATCAGGCTGTCTTTCATGGCTCAGCACATCTGATTGCACAGATGATGGTCTTTTGTGTGATGATTCCTCAGGAACTCCAATATGCACAGACAGTTGTATAGATGCATGTACACAAAATGAGAGACGATGTCAGGGAGCTGTTTTGCAACTATGCCAGAAGGGGGAAAATGGATGTACCCAGTGGAAAGATGAACAGGATTGTTCAATTGTTTCATGGGTCTGCGCTGACTCAGGTGCTGGTTACGCATGTCTGGATCCCTGTGATCATGAATGTGAGCTGGGCTCTTCGGATCAATGCAGCGGAACTGTAGTTCAGCAGTGCGCTACTGGAGTTGATGGGTGCCGTTACTGGGAAACAGCCCAGGACTGTGATGATTCTTCCAGAAACTGCACTTCAGGGAGTTGTCAGTGTGTCAATGACTGTTCAGATGGTGATACCAGATGCAATGGTACATTTGTTGAGGAGTGTGTAAGCGATTCATGGAACTGCTGGCACTGGGCACAAGTGGAAAACTGTGAATCCAGTTCCATGGTATGTGATTCCTCTTCAGGAACCGCCAGTTGTGAGCTTTCCTGTACAAGTTCCTGCAGTTTGGGGGAAAAAAGATGTTCCACAGCAACTGCACAGGACTGTACACTACAGGCAAGTGGTTGTTATGACTGGACAGATAGAGAAAACTGCACATCATCCGGAAAAATCTGCACCGCAGGGGAGTGTTTATGTGAAAATCCCTGCACAGCGGGTGAAAAGGATTGCAATGGTGATTATACAAGGGAATGTCAGACTAATACCTATGGATGTACCCAATGGGTGAATGTTACAAACTGTGCAACCCTCTCACAGATATGTACTGATGGTGAATGTATGGCTGTGGAAGCCTATACCTGTGATGTTGCGGGCAGTCTGTACAGTTCCATTATAGGAACAGGAACCGAACTGACTTCTGATACATATGCTGACGATGCAGTTTACTCTTTTACGATTCCATTTGCATTCAATTTTTATGGTGTATCCTACACATCAGGATATTTGTGTTCCAACGGATGGATTTCATTCGGAAATGATCCTGGTGTGACCACTTATACAAATACAGCACTCCCGACAACCGAAACTCCAAATGCAGCAATTTATGTTTTCTGGGATGATCTTGTTTACAGTCAGGACACATGGCCGGATGCCAGACTTTTATATCAGGTTGCCGGAACTTCTCCAAACAGAGTGATGACTCTGGAATGGTATTCTCTAAGAGTTTTAGGCGGAGGCACTGAATATAAAGCTTCTTTTCAGGTAAAACTTCACGAAACAACCAACAGATTTGAAGTCTACTATGACAGAGCAAACTGGATTGGTGAAGATTATTCAGCTACAGTGGGCTATGAGAATTCTGATGGCACCGAAGGCGGTGATATTGGCTCAACTCTCACCACCTGTCCTGCAGAGGATTACAGCTGCTTACCCAACTGATTTCTAAGTACAACGTGAAAATTATTGACCAGGAAAAAGTTCATTGATTTCCTGTTTAAATCCTTTCTTTTCTATTGCTTTTATCTTTCGTGTAGCGTAGAAAAATACGGTTCAGGAGATGTAGATTATGGAACATCATAAAACAGCAATCCTGAGCGTCTTCGATAAAACCGGAATAGAAAAACTGGGGAAGTTTCTTGTGCGAAATGGCTACCGGATACTTTCCACAGGTGGAACATCAAAAATACTTAAAGAGAATTCGATTGATGTTATTGATGTAAGTGATCATACCGGTTTCCCTGAAATTCTGGATGGCAGGGTTAAAACACTCCATCCCAGGATTCACTCCGGGATTTTAGCTAGAGATACATTGGAGCATCTGAATACACTTGAAAAACATGGTATACCAGCAATCGATCTCGTTGTGGTCAATCTTTATCCATTCCAAAAAACCCTTGAGAACCCTGATTCCACAGAGCAGCAGATTGTAGAGATGATCGATATTGGTGGTCCCACCATGCTCAGAGCTGCTGCAAAGAATTTTGAAAGGGTTGTTTGTCTTTCTGACAGTTCTCAGTATGAAGAGTTTATGGACAGAGAGAAACACAGCAGATGTGATCTGAACTTCAGAAAAAGAATGGCTGCTGCAGTTTTTAGAATTACATCAGAATATGACAAAGCAGTTGCCGGTTTTTTAGGAGAGTAAGATGAGAGTATTGATAATTGGAAAAGGTGGTCGAGAACATGCACTCGGGTGGAAAATTTCATGTTCTCCACTGTGTCAGGTTGTTTTTGTTCATGAATCCATTGCTCATCTGGAAGAGAGTTTTGTAGGCTGCAGATATGAAGAAAGTGATCATCAGAGTATTCTTTCCTTATGCAGAGAACTTTCAATTGATCTGGTTGTAATCGGGCCTGAAAAACCCCTTGTGGATGGTCTGGCTGATGTACTGTCATCAAACTCAATTACGGTATTCGGGCCACGGGCATCCGGAGCAAAACTTGAAGGTTCCAAATCATATGCTCGTGATTTTCTGAATAAATACGGTATCCCTACAGCATCAGGAAAAGCTTTTTGTAATCTGGAGGATTCCCTTTTATATCTGCATCACAAAAAGGAATCAGTTGTAATTAAACTGGACACTCTGGCTGCCGGCAAGGGTGTTTTTATTCCGGGAAGTTATGAGAATTCAGTAAATGTGCTGAAAAAAATTTACAGTAAAAATCCGGATGAGAAAATTGTTATTGAGGATTTTCTGACCGGATGGGAATTGAGTGTTTTTGCTGTGTCCGATGGGAACAGTTTTATCCTTCTTCCTGAATCTCAGGATAACAAGAGATTACTTGACGGGGACAAGGGACCGAATACCGGAGGAATGGGTGCAGTAAGCCCTGTGGCAAGGATGACCCCAGAGACTGAAGAGAATATTCAGTCTCTTATGGGTGAAATAATGAAGGGGCTTCACTCGGAAAAAATTGATTATCGTGGTTTGCTCTATACAGGTTTTATGATCACCGAAGATGGACCACGGGTTCTGGAATTTAACTGTAGATTTGGCGATCCTGAAACACAGCCTCTTTTGTACAATATGGATGATGATATACTGCCTTTGCTTTTCAGTGCCGCCAGAGGAAATGCCGGTAACCAGGAAATTGATGCTCCCACAACGGTCAGTGTTGGTGTTGTGTGTGCTTCAGAAAATTATCCCGGTGGAAAAAGTCCGGAAGCCAGAATAACCGGTCTGGAAAAACTTGCTGACATAAAGGGTCTCAAGGTATTTCATTCCGGCACAGTAACACACAATGGTGAATATTTCGCATCCGGGGGAAGGATTCTTACAGTGGTTGGGAGATCCACTGATTACAACGCAGCTGCAAAAATAGCATATGAAGGTATTTCAAAACTGAACTTCAAAGGGATGCAGTACCGACGGGATATCGGTATTTCCTCAGAAAGGAAAATCTGATGAGTAAAGTGCTTATTTTGATGGGAAGTGACAGTGATCTTGATTATATGAAGGCAGCAGCCGAAGAACTTGATAATGCAGGGGTATCTTTTGAAATACATGTGGCAAGCGCCCATAGAACCCCTGAACGCGTTAAAGGGCTTGTAATTGAAGGTGAAAAAAATGGATGTAAAGTTATTATTGCCGGAGCAGGTGGTGCTGCACATCTAGCGGGGGTTATAGCTTCTCAGACTGTATTGCCGGTTATTGGAGTGCCCCTTCCAACACTGGGTCTTGGTGGAGCTGATGCTCTTTTAGCAACTGTACAGATGCCTCGAGGCATTCCGGTGGCAACAGTGGGAATGGGAAACAGTGCAAATGCTGCTCTACTGGCGATATCAATACTTGGAACATCCGATGTTGAGATGAAGAAATATCTCCACAGTTATCGTGATAATTTTGAAAAGAAGATTCTTCAAAAGGACCGCAAAGTAAAAGAATTTTTCAATAAACAGTAGATGCTTTTTGTGCTGGTTTGTTTTTAGAAAATCCACAGGGTGTTTGATTTGCCAGAAATTATTGATATTAAAAAAGGTTTGAGAGCTGCCGCTGCTGTGATAAAAAATGGTGGAATTGTTGCCTTCCCCACTGAAACATTTTATGGTCTTGCTGCAGATATTTACAATCAGGAAGCTATTAACAGAATTTTTAAAATAAAAGGAAGAAAAGAATCCAATCCTCTTCCTCTTATTGCAGATTCCATTCATACATTTAAGACTGCCGTATCGGATATTCATGATGAATATATGAAAATTGCATCCTACGGCTGGCCTGATGCTTTTACGGTAATATGTCCAGCCAGAAGTGATCTTCCTGAGGGAATTTCCATGGGTGGAAAAGTTGCTGTGAGGGTTTCATCCAATTGTGCAGCTAGAAGTCTCTCCAGACTGACAAAAAGATGTATTACATCCACAAGCGCCAACATAACGGGAATGCCCCCTGCCTCAAATGCCAAAATGGCCGCTATTGAGGGAGTGGATATTGTTTTGGATGGTGGTGAAAGTCCAGGAGGGCGGCCATCAACTATAGCTGAATTTTCCGATGGAAGGTGGAAAATCCTGAGGGAGGGAAATCTTATACCGAATCAGATAGGTGAATTAAAAATTCCTTCAGGATATGAATGGTTCAGCATTCCAGGTTGCCTCGGAGGGCTTTATCAGCCTTCTCAGGGATATAGATTTACAACTGACAGTGTAATCCTTGCAGCCTACGCTCTTGAGGAAATGAAGGGAACTGAAAAAACTATTCTGGATGCAGGGTGTGATACAGGGGTTTTATCTCTGATTCTCACTGAAAAATATCCTGTGGAGAGAATTTTCAGTGTTGATATCAACTGCAGTAGTATTGAGGCTCTTAAAGCAACCGTTCAAAAGCGAAAAGCTGGGGTGGTGATAGAACCGGTATGTGGAGACCTTTCAGAAAGTCAGGAGTTTTTACCAGGGGAGTGTTGTGACATGGTGATTTCCAATCCTCCATTTTACAGATCTGACGGTAGAAGCTCCCCTGATGAAAAACGCCGGATGGCAATGACAGAAGGAACTGGAAGTGCAGTGATATTCATGAGAGCTGCCTCACGTGTGTTGAAACCATCAGGCGCCATGTATATGATTATTCCACCCGAAAGGCTTGGCAGTGTTTTGGCAGAGTGTGCATCAGTCAGATTGAATCCGGAAAATATCAAACCTGTATACAATGAACTGCATGGCAAGGCCAAGCGAATGCTGCTGACCCTGAGAAAAGGGGGGAAAAAACCACTGGAATGTTCCTCTCCGGTAATCATAAGAGAAGATGGTGACTATTCCAACTACATGAAAACTATTACTTAGACGCAGGAATTTACCCTCATCTTGACTAGAAATTTCACTGTGCTATGGAGACTCAGCTCCCTTTTTCCTCGGGGAGTCCGGAGTTAATAATGTCTGATAAAAAAGCTATTGTTCTTCTGAGTGGTGGTCTTGATTCAACCACATGTCTTGCAATTGCCAAATCTCAAGGTTTTAAACCACACTGTCTGAGTTTTCAGTATGGGCAATTGCATAGTGGTGAAATTGATGCTTCCCGTAAAGTTGCATCTCACTTTGGAGTAGAAGAACATACCATTTTGCAACTTCCTTCAAATGCATTTAAAAGTGCTCTTACAGGACAGGGAAAAGTTCCCAAATACGACCAGAGCCCTTCGGGAGAGGGAATTCCTGTAACATATGTTCCTGCGAGAAATACAATATTTCTGAGTTATGCTCTTGCACTGGCAGAGGTAACAGAGATAGAGGATATTTTCATTGGGGTAAGCAGTGTTGATTACTCAGGTTATCCCGACTGCCGTCCAGAGTTTATTGATGCCTTTGAAAAACTTGCCAATGCGGCAACTAAAATTGGAACAACAACTGGCCATATAAATATCATTGCCCCTTTGATTAATCTTACCAAGGCGGAAACAATAAAATTGGGGATCTCTTTGGGCGTTGATTATTCAATGACACATACATGTTACGATCCCGATGAAAACTTAAGAGCATGTGGGCATTGTGACAGCTGTCTTCTCCGAAAAAAAGGGTTTGAAGAGGCGGGCATTGCTGATCCCACTGTCTATGTTCAGGATACGAAATGAAAATCAATGTTTTTGAGATCTTTCGTTCAATTCAGGGAGAAAGTTCATTTCAGGGATATCCATGTATTTTTATAAGACTGGCCGGATGTCCTCTTGACTGCTCCTGGTGTGATACTCCACACGTGAGAAATGCCAGCGGAAGACCAATGGAAATAGATGATATTGTAAGTAATCTTGGATTTCTTGGTGGGAGTATTGTTGAGGTGACCGGTGGAGAACCCCTTGCCCAGGATAATTCGATTGAACTTTTGAAACGTCTGTCTGATAAGGGTTATACCGTTTTGCTTGAAACTTCCGGTGCTTTCCCCCTTGATAAAGTGCCTTCCAATGTACACATTATCATGGATGTCAAAGGACCATCCAGCGGTATGGAAAAAACTCTGAGAAAGGAAAACTTTTCCATACTTAGGGAAAAAGATGAAGTGAAATTCCCTGTGGCAACAAGGGATGACTTTGAATATGCACTTTCCATCGTTCGGGAATTTGATGGAAAGTTTAAAAAATTGATGAGTCCGGTGAGTCCCGGAATGGAACCTTCGATTCTGGCAAAATGGCTTTTAGAAGAAGGTCCTCCAACAATGAAACTGCAGCTTCAGTTGCACAAAATACTTGATATGCCCTGATGGGTTAGGGAGCATGACTATGCATACAGTAAAACTTTCAAAACAATTCAGCTTTGAGGCAGCTCACAGATTGCCTAAAGCCCCTGAAGGTCACAAGTGCCGGAATCTTCATGGACACAGTTTTAGATTTGATGTGGAGGTGATGGGGCCAGTGGATCCTGAAACTGCGTGGTTTATGGACTATAAGGATATAAGCAGTGTAGCCAAACCTATAGCTGATGAACTTGATCATACCTATCTCAATGAAATACCAGGACTTGAAGATGGAACAAGTGAGATTCTTGCGAGATGGATATGGAAAAGACTTGAAAAAAACATTGAGGGTCTGCACAGGATAACAGTGTATGAAACTGTTAATTCAAGATGTGACTATTACGGTGAGGAGCTCTAATATGGAAGATATCCAGAACTCAAGGGATCACCGTCAGATTCCAATTGATCACGTAGGTATCACCGATATAAAGTGGCCTGTCACAGTTTCTGACAGAGCCAGAGAAAATCAGCAGACTGTAGCTGAGTTCAAAATGAGTGTTGATCTGCCCAAGGAGTTCAAGGGAACTCATATGAGTCGGTTTGTGACTATACTCAGTGATTTCAGTCATAATATCACAGCGGATATTTTACCCGAGATGATTAGAGAGATTCAGCGCAGGCTTAATGCTGAAAAAGCTCATCTGGATCTTAAATTTCCATATTTCGTGGAAAAATCTGCTCCAGTCAGTGGTTCAAAAAGTCTTCTTCAGTATGAATGTGCCTTCCATATCAGTGCCGATGGTGAAAACAGTGATTTTATCCTTGAGGCTACTGTTCCTGTGACATCTTTGTGTCCATGTTCCAAAGCTGTAAGTGATTATGGAGCACATAATCAGCGTGGGCTTATAACTATTAAGGTAAGACCGGTTATTGACGGCCCGGATAATTATCGTCACATATGGCTTGAGGAACTTTTCGAAGTGGCGGAAAAGGCCTCCAGTGCTCCGATTTATGCTCTGCTCAAACGTGAAGATGAGCGTTTTGTAACGATGCAGGCATATGATAATCCTGTTTTTGTTGAAGACATGGTGAGAAATGCCGCTGTAATCCTAAGGGATGATGAACGCATTGAGTGGTATGAAGTCAGTGCTATTAACGATGAAAGCATACATAACCATAAAGCATTTGCCGTAACAACCTGGACAAGAAGTGATGCCGACAGGTAACCTTCCTGATATTAAAATTATTTCTTCATGTACGGGAAACAAATGTTTAAAAGGGGATTTAACTGAGAATCAACTCAGAAGTTTTTTAAAAACCGGCTGTTTTTCCGATGAACTTGCGACCATAAAGGCTTCTGAACTTTACACAGGGATGCAGCACCGGTACCTGATGCAGGGGATATCCTATTACAGAAAATGCGGCGGGAAAATCAGGCTTAAAATAGTAAGTGCCGGGCTTGGTCTTGTGGATGAAAACGATAAAATTCCCCCTTACGATTATACTTTTTCAGGAAAGTCCGCCAAAAAAATTCTTCAAAAGGGAATTGAGCTTGGAATACCCGAAAAGATTTCTGAATTCTTATCAGAACCATCTGAATTAACTGTTTTTCTTCTTGGAAATTCATATCTGACAGCAGCCAATCTTAATCAGGTCCTTCCTGATGGACGATATGTTTTTCTTGCTGCCCCTTCAGGTAAACTGCCTCCTGGAGTACTTCACCTGAAACTTGGAATGGATGAAGCCCGAAGATTTGGTGCAACTTTAGTATCCCTTAAAGGTTATCTGGTGAAAATTCTGCTTAAAAAGATGTGTGAAATGCCTGAGCAGACAATGGAAATATTTACTTCGGGCAATCCCCAGGCATCTCTGGCTTTTCTGGAGGATAAATGAGTTTTAATCCTGAACAGTTTATAAAAACCAGGGGTCCATGGCATTTCATTCCTGACTGGGATGATCTTGTGGATCCTGATTTCGATTTTAAGACCGAGACCCAGTATAATAAAGGCTGGGAAAAGCAGTCCTATGCTCATGAGCTTATATCTCCTCCACCATATGACGGGATATTGGTTTCCAAGGTTGTTGAGGAAAAAAGTGTTGCAAGAAGAAAGAGGATAAGGGCTTTAGGTGTGAAGGGAGCTTTGCGTGTACCCCAGGATTTTCCGGTACTGGGTGACTGTGGAGCATTCGGGTATATAGATGAAAAAATTCCTCCTTACAGCAGTGCTGATGTTTTTGACTATTACACTGCCGGGGGATTTGATTTTGGTGTAAGTGTTGATCATCTTATCCCATCTCCTGAATTTTCAGACAGAGAATTCCGTTTGAAAATAACCATAGAAAACGCAGCAGAGTTTATAAAAATCCATACAAGAGAAAAACCACGCTGGATTGCAGTAGGTGCTGTTCAGGGATGGAACACTGAAAGTTATGGAGAATGTGCTGCTAAACTTGTAAAAATGGGTTACACCTACCTTGCAGTGGGGGGACTCGTTAGAACTAAAAATGATGAAGTGAGAAAAATTGTAAGTGAAGTAAGAAAAGCTGCTCCACTGGTTCCTCTACATCTGTTTGGTGTTGCAAGACCCCAGCTTTTTGATCTGTTTCCGGATTATGGCGTTTTCAGTGTTGACAGTGCAAGCGCTCTGAGAAGAGCCTGGATGGGCAGTACGGATAATTATCATACATCAGATGGATCGTATTGTGCTGTGCGGGTTCCATCACCGGGTGGAAGAGGGCCCCTTAAGAATCTGGCTGGCAGTGAACTGTCCAGTGCAACAAAACTTGAAAGCAAAGTTCTTGATGAATTAATGAAGTATGGAGAATATAAATCAGATATTTCCACTCTGGAAAATCTTCTGGAGGAATATGAAGGTCTTTATGTTCAGAAAGGCAAGAGCCGCCTTGAGGGATATTTAAAAACTCTCAAGGACAGACCCTGGGAAAAATGTATGTGTCCCATATGTAAAAGTTCAGGAATTCAAACACTTATATTCAGGGGAAATAACCGAAACAGACGTCGTGGTTTTCATAATACGTGGGTTTTACAACAGAAATTTATTGCCATGAGAGAAAAATACGCAAATCAGGAAAACTAATTGCTGGTTCTGATGTCGTACTTGGATATATAGTTTGAACGGAGTCTTAAAAAATTCTTATTTACAGCTTCCAGCTCACTTTTAAAACGTGTGAGTTTATCAATTTCACTCTGTAAAAGACCTGGTCTTTCATCCTTAATAGCGGTTTTGTAAAGTTCCATTACTTTCACATAAAGTGTAATTCCCTTGATGTAATTATCCTTAACTGTTTTTAACTCACTGTTGTCTGCATGAATTTTCTGAATTTCGCTTTTCAGTGTTGTCATTTCCTTAATACGCTTATCGATATCTCTGGCATATTCCTTTAAATTTGAGTCTGATATTTTCTCAATCCAGGTATTGAATGATTGCACTGCGCTTATAACTTTTTCATCGTTTTTCTTTATTTCCGAGTGCATTTTCTGCCATTGTTTTGCTGGTTTGTTTTCCTTGTTACAACCGGAAACAACAAACGTAATAACTAAAAGAGAAATAACCGGAACAAAAAAATGTTTATTCATTTAAAAACTCCAAATCTGAGAAAATGTTTAACCAGATAGCAGTATTATATACAAAACAAAAATAATGCAAGAAATGTGAATTGAGATTATGGATCAGTTTGATGTGAGAGAAACATCATCCAGATAAAAATCAGCTCCGTCAAAACCTACGTACCACCAGGCAATAACGAACGGGACATTCTGAAACTGTGCCGGAATGGTAAATGACTTTTGAATCCATGTCCAGTCAGTGAACGAACCTTGATCTGCCAGTAACCCGGAACTTATCAGATACTGGTCAGTGTCAGTTAAGATATAAACGCTCACATCATAATTATAGGCCCAGGTGGAGGAACCGGACCACCAGAATGAAACTGTCCCGGCACCGCATGTAATTTCGGCACTCATAAGAATTTCTGACTGATCATCCCACCAGTCATCATAGGCAACATACGCAATATATGAGCCGCCATGAACACCATCACCACTTCCGGAAAGTTGTTCCCATGTGTAAAGAGAATTGTAGGAGTCAAGACTCCATCCTGTGGGAACAAAGGATGATTCAAAACCCTCTGAAAATGTGGTACAACTTGTTCCTGTACAGCTGGCGTGAGTTGCACAGTCAGAATCATAGCAATCCACCAGAGAATCTCCGTCGTCATCCACACCGTTAGTGCAGTCTTCAGGATTGGTTGTACAGCTGGCGTGAGTTGCACAGTCAGGATCAAAACAATCCACCAGAGAATCTCCATCATCATCCACACCGTTAGTGCAGTCTTCAGGATCAGTGGCACAACTGGTGTGAGTTGCACAGTCAGGGTCAAAGCAATCTACCAGAGAATCCCCGTCATCATCAATATTGTTAGTGCAGTTTTCAGTTCCCGGACATGATGCGTTTCCTGTGCAGTCGGGATCATCACAGTCAATGAGATAGTCACCATCATCATCAATATTGTTTGAACAGTTTTCAGATGCTGTCTGACATGCAATATTCGTCTCACAATCCGGATCATCACAATCCACAAGATTGTCCCCGTCATCGTCCATATTGTTTGAACAGTTTTCCACATTCTGACATAGGAGAGAATTGAAACAGTCAGGATCGTCACAATCATCCAGACCATCACCATCATTATCTCCTCCGTCGTTGCAGGTAACTTCAACAGTTTCGCAGTATACTCCATCCCCATTTAATCTGCCGATACATCCCGGATCAGCACAATCAATGAGAAAATCCCCGTCATCATCAGTTCCGTTATCACATATTTCGGGGGATGAACAATAAGTTGAATGAGTGCATGCACTGTCATCACAGTCTATCAATCCGTTTGCGTCATCATCCTTCCCGTTGTCACAGATTTCGTCCTGATGTGTCTGGGAAGCCCCCCCGGCACAACCAAAAACCATGATCATCATAAAAAGTGCGATCCAGTTATAGTATTTCATACGAGATGATCCTTTCCCTGAGAATGATACAGAATGATAGCACCTGAACTAAGTTTTTCAACTGTGTTTCATGCTGGAATTAATATCTTACGCTGCGAAAAAAGATATCATGTATGGGTTATAAATGAGGAAAATGTGAGATGAACTAGTATCCGTCATCAAAACGATCTGAATGATCTCTGTTTCCGCCGTAGCTGCGGTTTCCGAAGCGTCCTCTGTTGCCACGGTTTCCTGTGCGTTCGTTAGCTTCATTCACTCTGAGATTTCTACCCATGAATTCATAGCCGTTTACTGCATCAATTGCCGTAAGAGCCTGAGCCTCTTCCATCTCGATAAATCCGAAACCTCTGCTGCGTCCTGAATCGCGATCTACAATAATTTTTACACTCTGGACATCACCATGCTGGCCAAACAGCTCTTTAAGCTCATCTTCTGAAGTCTGATACGAAAGGTTGCCTACAAAAATCTTTTTAAACATTTAGTCTCCTTAAAATCTCCTAATGCCTCGTTTGTAATGGTAAAGCGGGCCAGGGCAGTAATTATACTAATGGATGATAAAATAAAACGCTTTTTACTCCTCGCAGCATATATGGAAAAAATTAGCTGAAATGAACCAAAATGCAACAAAAAAATTTTTTCGTTTTTTTAATAAATTTCGTATCTGCATAACCGGCCTTCAAGTTGACCGTTCCACAATGGTTTTCTGAAGGATGTCCTGAGTCCTACTTTTTTGAGTAATGGCAGATTGCAGGTAAAAAGATATGCATTACTGGCAGCACAGTTGTGTTTGAGAAAATCACCAAAATCTCTATAAAGTTCCACAAGATTACTGTCTTCAATTCTTTCCCCATAAGGGGGATTTGTTACTAAAACACCGTCTGTAAACTGTTTTCTTTTACGGAAATCCACCAGTCTGAATCTTAAATCTTCACCACCAGGTATTAGTTCTGTATTCTTTCTTGCTGCATTTAATGCTTCAGGATCTATATCACTACCTGTAATTACACTGGATACTTCTCTGATACCTTTATTCAGGCCGGTTTTCCAATTTTCAAATTTTTCCCTTTGAAATTCAGGCATTCCGAAAAAACCCCAGGATTTCCTGAAATATCCAGCAGGTACATTTGCAGCTTTCATCAGTGCTTCTGTAAGCAGTGTCCCTGTTCCGCACATGGGATCAAGAAGATCCATTTCTCCATCCCACTGTGAATAATCAATAATTCCTGCGGCAAGAGTTTCAGCTAGGGGTGCTCTTCCTGTGGCTTTTTTATATCCTCTCTTGTGAAGACTTTCTCCTGAAGTATCTATACTCAGTGTAACTGATCTTTTTTCAAGATAGATGTTAACTAGTATATCAGGATTGGATCTGGCCACCATCGGACGATCCATACCGGTATTCACACTTCGATCAGTGATTGCATCCTTTACCCTGTAAAGAGCAAATCGGCTGTTATCAATAACGTCACTTTTCCCCTGAACTGATAATGCAAAATTTTTTCCCGAATAAATCAAAACTTCCCATGGGATTTCTATAGCTTTTCTATAAAGATCATCTGCATTTTTAACCTGAAACGAAGCAATGGGAGCAAGAATTCTGCTTATTGTACGTGCGGTGTAGTTCAGTTGGAAAACTTTTTCCACATCGCATTGAAAAATCAGTCCCCTGAATTCATCACTGATGATTTTACAACCAGCTTTTCTAAGTTCATCCCCGGAAGCTTCTTCAAGACCGCCGGACACCTGTGCAAAATACTGACCGTCTTTCTGATACTGAAAATTTCTGGACATGGTTCCTCCAATTGTAGAGAGTATTCACTTTAAGGGTTGCAGGTCAATTAAATTCCTGATTTCCCTTTCTCAGTATATCTTAATCCGCCTAGGTAAGATTTTGGGAAAACAGGTTTTATATAAAAAAGTACTAATGACCATTCCGTTTGTACTTTTTTTCTTTGAAAATATATCTGAAGAAGTATAAAAGCTGAACCTGGTGCTGAGTTGAGTGCCGGTTTTTCATTCCATGATATTTATATTTAAAAAAATTAATAGTTGCTTTCTGAATAGTATTCCTATTTTAAATTTGGAAAGCATTTTATAGACAGGAAAACTTATTGATGCTTATAGATTTTAATGAATTTTCAAAAAAATATTCAGGTAGAGAATTCAGTTTCCAGAATTCCTGGAGATATTTTCCGTGTTTTGCACCCATGATGTATGAAATCAGTGAGGACACCCCTCTTGAGGATATGGGAGTGGATGATTATCTTGAGATGATTGAAAGTAATGGAATCATTGTCCCTGAAACTACGGAGGAAGAGAATTCAAAATCCGGTTTCAGTGTTACCTTCAGGGATAACGGGGAAAAAGTTGCTGTGGATACATCCTCTTTTGTGAAATGGCAGCTTCAGCGTCTGGGTTCGGAGGATTTCTCGCATTTCGTGTATGAATACTGGGAAGAGGTTACAGACAGAATCAGGGATATAGATGGAGAAAAAAACGAATTTGTGGATTTGATCATAGATTATACCTACGATGGTATTGACGTACGGGATTATGACAGAATAGAGGAGTTACTGGAAAATTCAGATGATGTTGTCAGTGACATACTTGAAGAAATCAGCGGTATAGATGAAAATGACAGTTTCTGGAAAAATTTTCACAAAAACTCCATTATAAATTTTATTGCGGATATTCTGGTGGAAAATGAGGAGCAGCAGGAACATCATTATACCCTGTTTAATTTTGACAGTGATGAGGATATTCCAGAGTTTATAAAAAATTCCATGTCAGAAGAAGAATTCAGAATGCTGTTTATGGCATTTTATCCTGAAATGAACCGCAGTGTGTCCGGTAATCTTGTGGATGGATATGAGTTTACAGAATCAATGGGAATAAGAAGCTTCCATTATTTCAAGGAAGTGGTCTAAAGTGTTTTTCATCATCCTTGTGACTGAGCAGTTCTGAACCTTCTTTGGTTATTTCCCTGAGTTTTGAACTGAATAATTCAGGGTTTTTCGTTCCAATCATAAGTTTTTCCTTATTTTTAAAAATGAAGAAAATGCCAGCGTTTCCGCGCATTATGTATGCAATGTGGTCTCTACCCAGTCGCATTCCCCAGCCACCGTACTGAACTACAGGCCGGAATTTTATTATTTCCCATTTATGTATGTTTTCAACCTCACGATATTTCCATTTAAGCATCAGTGGAACGTATTTAAATGACAGCACACTTGAGGTTAATTCAATCTGGAGTTTTGTGATAAAAACAAGAAATACTATTCCGGAGGCAAAAAATACTGTTACCAGCCAGAGTATGATATCAGTGGTTTTCCAACCGGTAATGAAGTTGCCGTCGTATCTGTTAAGTACTATATAGGTAAAGACAATAACTGGAATACTGATGAGAAGGCATGTGAAATATTTCCAGAATGAACTCACCTGCTGTGTCTCGCTGTATAATATCTTTTCAGTCATATTTTTCTCCCGTAGAGCTGTATTATATCCGATTATTCATCCAATAAAAATAAATTTATCAGCTGGTGTTCACCGCTAAAATGCTGCCATTCACCGGATTTTATGAATTTTCACGGAAATAAATGAACTGATTGCCTATGTGAAATGCAAATCACCCTCAATCACGATTAATAATACTTTCAGAGATAAGATTTCGAGGTGATTTATGAACATTTCCAAATTTTCAGTTAAGCAGCCGGTTCTGGTAAATCTTCTAACAATATTTTTAATTGTCGCCGGTTTACTGGCACTGACCAGACTTCCCCGTGAAACATTTCCGGTTATACCGGTGGGTAATATTACAGTGACAGCAAGTTACCCGGGTGCCAGTCCGCTGGAAATGGAGAACCTTGTGGGAATAAAAATCGAAAGGGAAATCAAGGGAATCAGTGGAATAAAGAATATCCACATTACTTCAGGTGAAGGTATCTGCAGAATAAATGTGGAAACTGTGGAGGGGCTTTCAGAAAATGAACATTCACAGATTTCAATGGATATCCAGAGTGCTGTTGGAAGGATCGATGATTTTCCTTCAGACATGGAAAAACCGGTTACCAGAATTCAGAAGATGGAAGTTCCTGTTGTATACATCGGAATAACCTCCGGCATGAATGAACTGAAGACAAGAGATACAGTAGTAGATATCCAGTCTGATATAGAAAGAATTTCAGGAGTTTCTTCAGTAAAAACCATTGGTTTGAGAGAACCACAGTTGATTATTACAGTTGACCCTGAAAAAATGAAAAGTACTAACCTTGATATTACAGGAGTTATGAATCGAGTTGGAGGGTATACCAGAGACATTCCGGGTGGCAGCGTCAAAGCCGGCAGCAGCGAGTATCTGATAAGAATACCATCACCAGCGAGAAAAATTGAGGATTTTAAAAACATAATAATGAAAACATCTGCCAGTGGCACAGTGAAACTTGGGGATATTGCTTTAGTAAAATTTTCACTTGAAGAACCTGAAGCACTTACTCATCTTGATGGTAAAAGGGGGGTATATCTCATTGTCAGCAAGGAACAGAAGGCAGATGCAATAAATGTTTCAACTGCAGTAAAAAAATTTATTAAAAAGTTTAACTCCAGAGGGGATTCAGATCTGAGTCTTGAAATTCTCTGGGATAGTTCAAAGTATATAGTTAAAAGGCAGAATACTCTTTATTCAAATGGAATCTCCGGACTTATTCTGGTTGGAGTACTGCTTTTTATTTTTCTTGATTTCCGTTCAGCTCTGATGACTGCAATTGGTATTCCGGTGGCGTTTTTCGGAACATTTCTGGTGATGTATTTTCTGGGTATATCATTCAATATGATGGCTATGTTCGGCCTCATCGTGGCACTGGGAATGATTGTGGATGATGCCATTGTGGTGGTTGAGAATATTTACAGATATATGATGAAGGGTGTTAGTCCCCTCAAGGCTGCAATAACGGGCTCAGGGGAGGTTTTATGGCCTGTTATTGCCAGTGTTTCAACTACTGTGGTGGCATTTTCCACACTTATTATAATGCCTGGTGTTATGGGAAAAGTACTGGCGGTTATTCCGATGGTTGTTGCCATTGCTCTTTCCATATCTCTTTTGGAGGCTCTTTTTGTGCTTCCTTCACACATGGCAGAATTCGGTAAGGCTAAAACTCCGGTTATGGAAGGAAAAGTTAATCATGAATCTAAATGGTTTCAGTCATTACAGATGTATTTCGGCCGTCTGTTAAAAGGTATTACCCGTTTCTGGCCGGTATCAATTGCCTTTTTTATTGGTCTTTTTATTTTTTCAGGCTGGTTTGCTATAAATCATCTGGATTTTGAGGCTTTCCCTTCAAAAACAATACAGGCGGTAACAATAAATGTAGAAACATCACGTGGTTCATCACTGGAATCATCAGAGAAAACTGCTCTGGAAATAGAAAAAATACTTTCCGGTACAACCACCAAAGAAATAGATGCAAGCTTCTGTAGTATAGGAAGTGCTACTGTTGGAACGAAATTATTAACTGGAAAATATCTGATACAGTGTCAGGTGCGGTTTGCAAATGATGGACATTCCAGGCCCAAGAGTCCACGTCAGCTTATTTCCGAATGGAGAGAAATGCTCAGTGGTATTGGTGGGCTGGAGAAAGTCAGTTTTGTTATTACAAAAAACGGTCCTCCATCAGGAAAAGCCATTGAAATACAGTTAAGGGGAAAGGACTCAACTAAAATTGAAAAAGCAGCACTGATGTTGAGAAATAAAACTGAATCAATTCGTGGCGTTATTGATATTGATGATGACTCTTCATCAGGTAAAAGAGAAGTTTCGATTAAAGTTGATATGAAAACTGCGGCCTTTTACGGTCTTGATGCTCAGACCACCGGTATTTCAATAAGACGGGCATTTGCCGGGGGAACTGCAGGCCGCATACAGAGGGGAAATGATAATATTAAAGTTGTGGTTAAATATCCTGATTCCAGACGCAAAACTCTATCTGAATTAAGAGATTACGAAGTTCTAAGTCCACTGACAGGAAAGTATATTCCCCTAAGAGCCGTATCAACACTGGAATATACAAACAGTCCATCGACACTTACCAGAGTAAATCAGATGAGAACCATCACTGTATCCGGTGAAATAGACAACGAAATTACCACAGTAAATAAGGTAAACAGTAAACTGAAGAAAATTTCCGGAGAAATCAGTAAAAAATATCCTGGTGTTGAAATTGTATTCAAGGGGGAAACTGAAACTTCTGACGAACTGATGGGTAGTATAGTGATGTCACTGATATTTGCTCTGATGGGTATCTATATTATTCTGGCAACAGTTTTCAGAAGTTTTTTGCAGCCATTTATAGTACTGATGGCAGTCCCATTCGGTATTGTGGGCGTAATAGCAGGTCTGTTTTTCCATGGGCTTCCAATTTCAATGATAAGTCTCCTGGGGATGGTTTCACTTCTAGGAGTGGTTGTAAATGACTCTCTGGTTATGGTTGAATTCATCAATAATAAACTAAAGGAAGGGATGAATGTAAAAAAAGCAGTGGTGGAAGGTGGAAAATTGAGGCTTCGACCTGTGCTTCTTACCACTCTCACCACAGTGTTTGGACTTCTTCCAATGGCAACAGGTCTTTTCGGAAGTGAGGAATGGCTTGAGCCTATGGCTGTTGTTATGGTCTGGGGTTTGAGCTTCTCAACAATATTCACCCTGCTTCTTGTTCCATGTATTTATCTGCTGATTCATGCAGTGAAATCGGGATTCAGGAAAAATCGGGCAGGAAAATAATAATTTAATAACCAGTTTAGTGAAGGGACAGCAGCAATGAATATCCTGATTATAATACTGAGTACACTTACTATAGCAACTCCTTCTCATGAAAACCTTACACTGAAAAGTGCTCTGGGAAAAGCAATCAGTAACAGTTCCACATTGAGGGAAAAATATCACATGATCGAAATTCAGAAGGGATTAAAGAAAGTTGAAAAAGGCCAGTTTGATGTGATGTATCAGGCAACCTTAAACACCAGTTATATGAATTCAGAGCCTGTTGGTGGCAGTTTTATGTCCGTTACCGGCCAGAAAAGCATCAGTCTCGATTTTGGGATATCCAAAAGACTTTCAAGTGGGGGTGTTATCAGTTTAAAATCATCAAATTCATGGAATTCCACTGAGCAGATTATCGATATGTCATCTATGACGGGAAATACTGCCTTATCGGAAATAGATACAACAACTAAAAAGGGCAGTCTTCTTTTCTCAATTTCTCATCCACTGCTTGCAGGTATGGGGACAGAAATCAATCAGGCTCAGATTAAAAAAGTTGAAAAAAATGTTGAGATAGAAGAACTGAATTTTCAGATTGCAGCTGAAAATCTCGTAAGGGATGTTGCTGTGGCGTGGATGGATCTGGATCTGGCCTGGAAGCAGTTAAGGGTGCATCAGTCATCTCTGAAATCCATGAAAGTACAACTGGAAAATACAAAAATTCTGATTGAAGCGGGAATGGGAAAGAAAAGTGATCTTTTAGCAGTGCAAAGCGCCCTCGCACAGAAAAAGCTGGATTATACAATGGCGGAAAATGTAATAGTAAAAGCCTCATTGAAATTGGCGGATCTCATGGGAGTGAAAATAGCTGGAGGATTCAAACCCTATAAACCTGTCTCTGTATTTGCTCTTGAAGTAAATGTATCAAATCTGGTTAAAAAAAGTATTAAACGCAGTAAAGGTCTTCTTGTACTAAAAAAACAGCTTGAAAATAACAACCTGGACATGAAAGTGGCTAGAAATTCTCTTCTTCCCAGAGTTGATTTTAATATTACAGCTGGACCCTCCATTGAAAGTGAAAGATTTGTGGATACTGTTAAAAATCTTTATAAATTCAATGGTTATATGGTAGGCGCCGGTATCAGTGTTTCCGGTGTGTTTGAAAGACGTAGTGCCAAAGGAAACGTTGATAGAGTGCGGGCATCTTCAGAATTAATCAAAATAAAAAAGGATAAGGTTGAAAATCAGTTGGCTATGAGTGCAGTTTTGTCTGAAACTGACTATAAGAGTGCAGGAAAAATGATTCTGGCAGCTGAACTGGCTGTTAAAGCCGCAGCCATTCATCTTGAAAATGAAATACTTCTTTTTAAGAGCGGAAAAAGTACAAACCATAGTATTTTACTACGTATGACTGAACTTGATGTAGCAAAACTGTCGCTGGAACGTGCCAGACATGATCAGAATGTGGCAATGCAGCAGATTATGGCTCTGAGCGGTGAAATTCTCCCCAAATATGGAATAAAAAATATATCGGAAAATCGATGATTATTAATTAAAATTCATTTTCCTGATTGCATTTTTAATGTATCAACTTATCAAATGATAGTTTTTGCCCTGCTGATTTCTCTGAAAATTGCCCCGCTGTTTTATGTGGAAAGTATTAAACCTCAAGTGGAGGTGGTAATGGATTTCCCTGTTTTTTCTGTTCCATGGGCTGTTGATCTCATCGGAAAAAAGTCTGCCATACATAGAGATAGAACTTTTCCATGGACTGAATATATCGCCGTGAAAGGTGATCTGCTGAATGTAAAGAGAGTAATCAGACAAGGTGGAATATGGCTTTATCAGGTTACGGGTAAAGTTTATCCCTGTAAAAAATGTTATATAGATTCAAGGGTTGTAAAACTTTCACTGCGGAGTGAAAAAAAATCTGTAAAGCCTCCATCTCTAAAAAGGATCATAGAAAATTTGAAGCTCAGTGCCGGCTCGAGATATTGTTGGGGTTGTAATGTGCGCAAGGGGATAAGGGACATCAGTTTTTTCTACCCTGAAGTTAAAAATTCTCCCGGAAACTGGATATGGACATTTACAGGTCTTGACTGCAGTGGACTGCTTTTTGAGGCGACCAATGGTTTTACACCAAGAAATACATCAAAATTGATGAAGTTTGGAAAAAACATTCAGATTGAGGGAAAATCAGTGGAGCAGATTTCCCAAATCGTCAAACCACTTGATTTGATATTATGGCCTGGTCATGTTGTTATTGTGCTTGATGTGAATAATGTAATTGAGAGTTTAAACTATGAGTTGAAAAAATATACAGGCAAGGTTGTTATCTCATCTTTTAGAAGGCGTCTTGGAGAAATAATGAAGTATAGAAAAGGAATTGATAATTTTAATTTATCGGCATACCCTCCAGGAAAGAAATTTGAAATAAGAAGATGGCATCCGGAAATTTTACAGAAGGGTTTGAACAGATGACTATCAACAAACAAAAATCTATGCTTAAAATATTTTATAGTGTTTTTCTGCTTCAGACACTACTGATTGGAATGTTTCCATGGTTGGGATTACACTCAAAAGTTGCATCACAGATTAAGTCTGATAACAGACTTATTATTTATCTGTTTTTTACGGTAGCTTTGCTGGAAATGCTTGTTGTACATTTCCTGAGAAAATATATTTTCAATCCCAAAATAGAGAATCTTTCTGATTCTGAAAGTGATGAACATGAAAAAAACTCAACTATTCAAAGTAGAGAAATAATTACGTGGGCTATAGCCAGTTCCAGTGGAATTTATGGGATGGTAAGTCTTTTTCTTGGCGGAAATATCATTGATTTCTATATGCTTTGGGGTTTTGCAGTACTCAGCCTTCTTTATTATTCCCCATTAAAAAATAACCTTTTATAAATACAGGTCAGACTATCTGTGGTTGATGTTTTCGTTATATCGTCCACCATTCCGGTTGTACCGTTTTTTCCTGAATTCCCTGTAAAGTTTTTGTGTATTGTAAACCCTTGTGGCAACGCTTTTTCTCAATTCAGGCGGTTCGATGACTTCAACATGGGGCCCATGACGCATTATTTCCATAACAAGTTCAGTAGGGTCACTATACGGGAGTTTTAATGTGTAGCTGCCATCAGGGTTTAATTCTCCCTCCTGATCAGGGTGCCATTTTTCATCCTTGACCCACAAAGCAGCCTGAGGAGTGAACATTAAGGTTGCGCTGTTATGCTGTTTTCCTATGAAAATCCCAAAACCATTATCAATGTATTCATCAATTTTTTCAGTAGGATACATTTCGTAGGGTTCTGAGGTTTTCGTCAGTTCCACTATTCTGTCCAAAGAAAAGGTTCTTAGGGCTGTTGTGCTCCGGCAGTGTGCAACCAGATACCAGGTATTTCTGTAATGCACTGCTTTTTGAGGTTCAATTGTCCTTTCACTGAGTTTCAGTGTAGTTCTGCTTTTATAAGTCATCTCCAGAGTTTTTTTATTCAGCATTGAATCCACAATTTTTGCAAAAATTCTGGGAGGTGCCGGCCGAGCTTCAAATGGTTTTATTGAGATGTGATTGATAATAAACTGGGCATCATATCCGGTATTGTATAGAAGGGTGGAAACATGATGGGTCAAATCCTCAAAAATGTATCTGGAATGATCACTGTCCAGACTTTTCAGAAGAGAATTAATAGCCAACAGGGTATGTATTTCCTGAGAGTTGAACCACATGGCGGGAAGTTGAAAATCGGTTCCGGAATCATACGTGTATGTTCCCTTTTCACGGTCAAACACAACTGGAGCTTTCAAATGATCCTTCATGTAATCAATATCTCTGTAGATTGTGGATTTTGATACTTCAAGAATATCAGCAATTTCCTGAGCATTGAAATGAGATCTTCTTGAAAGTTTGTCATGAATCATAAAAATTCTGGTTATGTTTGACATACTGTTCTCCCTGATATTTTCAGTTACTTCATTTCTCAAAAACCCCTGTAATTATTTTACTCAGGGGACTATTCTATAACGCCGGGTCCTTCGATCACAGGTGGAACAAGGAAATAAACATCTCTTGTGTCAAGGAGTGCACCTGCTTCACCATATACTTCAACGGTTGCTGTAAACATCTGAGGTTCAGGAGCTCCCTCCACTGTCACATTCTGTTTTACGAAAATCTTCCAGCAAACAGGATTTCCAGGTAATACTCCCAGATATTTGTCAGGGTATGTATCACCGTTCACATCAGTTGTCTGGTATCCGCTTGGGCATGTGGCATCACCAGCCATAAACGCTTCTATGTGATCTATGAATTCAGTAGGTGCGTCAACAGGATTTCCGTTATAGTCAACATTCGAAGGTGAATTCAAAATAGTGGCTTCAACATCCTGAGGAATATAGGCACCGATTGCCTGTACTGCACAAGTAAGGGCATCACCTGCATTAGAGTCAGAACCCTGAAGTATTGCACGATTATTATAAAATGGATTTGAGCCAAGATTATTACATGCAGGTATATCAATTGAGCTTAGATCCAGGGTCGGCACCAGATAAGTACCTCCACTTTGAGCACCGCTTAGTAGACTGTATATATCATTCTGATCGGAAGAACTTGTGCTGGCTCCAAAGTCAAGAAGTATCCTCACATTGGCAGCTACCAGATCATCCCATGCCGATTGGAAACTGGGATACATCGCATCTTCATCATCATCCTCATCAGTGATAAGAAGAATAAGTCTTAGAGCCCCCTGCCTGAAACATCCCTGGCCAACTCTTGATGAATCATAACCACAACTTCCCTGAACTGCCGCACGCATTGCAGTAATGGGATCCTCACTTCCGCCTGACCAGTCATCATCGGGGATTATGTGCTGAGTGGAAAGGTTGTCATCACCAGCGTCCGCTAAAAGATTGTTGTCGTCCACCGCTTTTAAAAGTTGGTAGACATTGGATGGGGAACTTGGTCCTCCGAAAACAATAACACCGCTTTCCACATCAGGAATACAGTGTGTAGTACTTGGATCATCACCAGGTGCACAACTGATATTTTCAAGCATGTTAGACAGCCCGTCGTAAACGGAACCTATTTCAGATGACATTGAACCGGAGACATCCTCCACAAACATTAAATCAAGTTTCTGGAATGCCGTGGAGAAATTGAGAACATCCTCAGTTGGATCCGGATCTTCCTCAAAGGGAACAAGGAAAACGAAATCGCCATTTGCTCTGGGATTATCAGTGTCATCCTGTGGATTTGTACCGGCTGCAACTTCAATGAGGTCATTTACTCCATCTCCGTCACTGTCAGGTTTGGTAGGATCACTTTCTGTTCCATCAACAATACCATTGTGATTTACATCTTCCTGATTGTCAGGAAGACCATCATTATCCGAGTCAGCATCAAGGAAATCATAGTGATCATCGTCATCACTGTCTTTGGGTTCCACCGTAGGATCACCTCCGGTGCCACCTTCATTCGCATCAAGTATTCCATCAGCATCTGAATCAAGATCTCTGAAATTTGGGATGCCATCTTCATCAGCATCCGAATTGGATTCAAAGAGATCTCCAATTCCGTCATTATCTGAATCTATATCATTATAGTCAGGAATCATATCATCATCGGAGTTTTTCGGATTATAGGGATCCACCCCAATTTCATCTATGTCTCTGATGTAGTCACCATCGTTATCGGGATCCACATAATTGGGCTGACCATCAGCATCGATATCAGCTGTCCCTTCGTCTTTATCGGGAATACCATTTCCATCACTGTCTTCATCAATGAAATCGGGAACACCGTCAAAATTGCTATCAACAGGGGGAGTGCTTTTATCTGCATCACCGGCTTCAACACTGTCTGGAATACCATCATCATCGGAATCGGGATCCAGATAATCCGGAATACCATCATTATCGGAATCTCTTCCCTCATCTTTTCCTTCATCGGTGTCACAGATGGTATCATCATCGGAATCAACACAATCAGGATTGTTCGTGTTATTTGTACCATTGTTGCTGCTGTGTTGAACACCCGGTGAACATGAAATTGCCAGAAAAATAAATACAAGAAAATATCTTAGTGATTTCATTAGTTGTCTCCTCCATCCAGAAGTATTTTAAACCAGAGTTATTATATCCCAATATTCCATTCTTTCCATAACCGATTACAAATAAAAATAATATCCGTAGTATGGCTCCCCTTGGAATTGTTTATAATAGGAAAGCACAATACCCAAAGGAATATCCTCCTGCATGCAGTACCTGTTCAAAATGAAAAGAAAAAATTATTTCTGTATGGATCAGGATCTTACAAAAATCAAGAATCTCCAGAGCATGCCTGTTCTGTCTGACAGGCTCTCCAGCATGGGGATGCTTGCAGCAGGAATTGCGCATGTAATCAATAATCCACTGTCTTATCTGATATATAACATTTCGAGTCTTGAAAAAGAATTTCCACGCATTCTTTCTGATGTTACTGAAAAACTGAAGCAGTGTAATAATCGCAAAAATCTGTCAACTGATGATTTCAATGAAATATTAAATTATCTGAATCCTGAAGATACCGAAGATATACATGAAACACTCAAAGAGACTTTTGATGGTCTGTACAAAACAAAGGATATAACCAAAAGGGCTTTGGTATATTTTCAAGGGTAGAGAAGGATGTACTGGAGGCATATGATCTGAATAATGTTATTGATTTTGCTGTTAATATGTCATTCAATGAAATCAAATACATGGCTAAAATTAAAAAAAATAATTACAAATCTGAAGTATTTGTACAGGGGTCTGATGGCAGATACTGTCAATGGCTGTTTACAAATTTTCCAACTATTGAAAGAAAGTTTATGATAATCACAGGACGCAGTTTCTCGTCTGAGCAGGAAAATTACAAGAAATCAAATATCAGAGGTTAGAAAACCATTTGAGAAGAAAGAAATATCTGTAGCAATCAGAAAAATACTGTTAAAAATATTACGGAATAAATTCTGGCGGAAAAGCCGGTGAAAATTCAATCAGGCAGAGTTCAGAGGATGAATCATATGCTCAACAGTAATGAAATATGATATTTTTAAAGTGGGAGATTAAAAAATGAAAGTTTTGGTTTTCAACGGAAGTCCCAAGGGTAAAACCAGCATAACGCAAAAACATGTCGAATTTTTTTCCATGAATTTTCCCGAAGTGGAATTCAGGACAGTTTATATTTCAAAAGAAATAAAAAAATTTGAAAATTCTTCCGAATACAAATCTGAAACACTAAAATTTATTGATGATTCAGATCTGATTCTGTTTGCTTGGCCAGTATATTACATGAGTGTCCCGGCTCCATATTTAAGGTTTTTTGAGATTATACAGGATTTGCACCTTGATAAGCATTTCAGTGGTAAATCTGGTGCTCTTTTTTCAACTTCAATTCACTTTTTTGATCACACATCTCACGATTATGTGAGATCGATGTGTGATATTTTGGACATGAATTTCACCTGCGGTTTGAGTGCTCATATGGAGGATATGACAAAGACTGAGGGCGCTGCCAAAATGATTGGCTTTATGAAAAAAGCCATCCGATTGTCGAAAAATAATCATCGAACTCCCAAACAGTTTGAAAAAATTATTTCTCCGGAATTCAGATACAATCCTGGTAAGGCTTGTACTGAAATTGATTCTGGTGAAAGTTCAGTTGTGATTTTGACTGATCATGGTTCCGATTCAAATCTTGGTTCAATGGTTGAAAGGTTTGCTGGCAATTTTAAATTTCCACCAAGAATTGTTCATCTCAGGGAAGCTGAACTGGTATCAGGTTGCATGGGCTGTCTTAAGTGCGCAGGTGATCAGATATGTATTTTTAATAACAAGGATAATCATCGTAAAATTGTTGAAGAAATTATTGTACCTTCGGATATGCTTGTAATTGCAGCTGATCTCCGTCACGGATATTTCTCTGCAGAATGGCAAAAATTTCTCACAAGACTTTTTTATAATGGTCATGTTCCTCTGGTTAAGAATAAATTTATGGGATTTCTGTTCTCTGGAGGATTTAATAAAAGACCATTTATCAGGGAGATTTTTGAAGGGTTTTTACTTCACAGTGATAATTCCATTCTGGAGTTTATCTCAGATGAAGTGAACGATTCCAAGTTGCTTGATACTATGATTGATTCAATGGCAGTAGAGATGATGAATGATTTCAATGAAAAATATATTCCCTTTATGAAATTTCCAGCTGTTGGGGCTCATAAACTGTTCAGGGATGAGGTATATGGACGTCTCGGTTTTGTTTTTGAATACGATTATAAACATTTTAAGAGTAACAAACTGTTTGACTTTCCAACTGGAAAACCACATATGAGTATTCTCAGGTTTCTACTTTCTTCAGTTCTGAAAATTCCCCCATTCAGACGTAGATTTTATATGAAGGAAATGATCCCAGGAATGTTGCGTCCCTACGATAAAGTGTTGAAGAAAATAAAGACAAAAACGCCATAAAATACTGACTCCGGGACTTTTGAACGGGGAGAATATGATTGGAAATTACAGCAGATATGAATTTACCCGAAAAAGATATTAGTTATAAAGAAACGATAGAGAATTTCGAAAAAGCCTTTAGGAAAAATGGTTTTAAAATAGAAGTTGTTTCGTGGTTGAATCCGATTGATAGCATCTGGTCAGTTCATGTAAGGGACTCAGAATGTCATAATCTCTATACCAATGGAAAAGGGATTTCCATGGAGGGTGCACTATCAAGTGCCTATGGTGAGTTTTTCGAAAGACTTTCCACAGGATATTTTTTTGCTGACTATTGTTTTGCAGGAATCGATGATGAATTTCCCAAATGGAAATTCTTTCCTGACGAAAAATGGTTTGAAGTTGAAGGAGATGCTTCAATTCCGGAAGGTGTTCTAAATAAAAAGCTTATTAATTATTATAATTACCTTGAACAACTTGATGCAAATCATCTTATGGACAGCAATACTGTGGGAACCAAAGGAAGTATCTGTACTCTTCCATTTACTTCACTCAATGATAATAAAGTTATTAATTTTCCGGTGAATATTTTGGATAACCTTTATGTAAGTAATGGAATGGCTGCTGGAAATTCCCTGAATGAAGCACGAGTCCAGGCTCTTTCTGAGATTATTGAACGTTATGTTAAAAACCGGATTATAGCAGAAAAAATTACACTTCCTGATATTCCTGCTGCTGTTTTAAGCAAATACAAAAATATACAGTACGGAAAGAAAATTCTTGAATCTGCAGGCTTTTCGATTCTTTTCAAGGATGCATCTTTGGAAGGAAAATATCCGGTTGTAAACATAACTCTTATTGATCGAAAAAACTCTGGGGTATACGCAGCATTTGGAGCTCATCCAAGGTTTCATGTAGCCCTTGAAAGAACTCTTACGGAGCTGCTGCAGGGGCGGGATCTGGATAGTCTTGATATTTTTCCATCTCCTGTTTTCGATGAAGCTTTAGTGGCAGATCCAGGTAATCTTGAAGAACATTTTATTGATTCCAGTGGACTTTTACACTGGAAATATTTTCTGTCCTCGTCTGATTTCTCTTATAAAGGCTGGAGTTTTGAGGGTGGTAGAAATGAAGAACTGGCTTACCTTGAAAATATAATTAAAAGTGAGGGCTATGAAATCTATATGGCCCAATACAACTGGATGGGAGTAGATGTATGCCGCCTGATTATTCCGGGTATGTCAGAAATATATCCTGTTCATGAACTCGTCTATAACAATAAAAACCGCTACAGATCTGTTCGCGATATTCTTTTAAATATTGAAAATGCTGAATCAGATGAATGTGAAGTTTTATATGAAGAGTTGTGTGACTCTGGTTATAGTGGAGACCATAAAGTAGGTGAACTTATTGGAATCCCGGGAGAATCATCAATTTCGGTTTCAGAGTTGCTTTTATTTCTTTCACTGGGAATAGGACGGTTTGATGATGCCCTGATCTGGTGTGAAAACGCTATTGAGGTCTGTAAATTAAACCATCAGGATTCAACCCTGTATAGATGTCTGAATTTTTTAATTGAATCAGAAACAGATGGGATACTTTCCAAAAAAGATATCAATTATATTTCAAAGTTGTTCTACAGCGAAAGTGTGGTTGTAACCTGTCATAACCTTATGAGCTCCAGAGTTATCTCTCTGTCGATGATATCAGAGAAAATGGACTCTCTAAAAAATGGAGATGAGTTTAGACACATTTCAGAAGCTTTCTCAAAATGCAGAAAAATAATGCATAATTCTTATTCAATCGTGGATATTCAAGGTGAAAAGTGAAAAATTTGAATTATGAATATTTTCCATTAGGTAATTGCTGTTTTTTCTATATTCTCAGGTGATTTGAGAAAATTGTAGTATGGAGTTTACTTTTGAACGAATATGATGTGACGGTTATCGGAGCAGGAGCGGCTGGACTCATGGCAGGGGGCGCCTCTGCTTTTCAGGGTGCAAAAACCATCATTCTTGAAAAAATGAACAGACCCGGAAGAAAAATAAAAATATCCGGTAAAGGCCGTTGTAATATCACCAACACTGACCCAATCGGGGAATTTATTCTTCAATTTGGTAAAAATGGACGTTTTCTTCATCAGGCATTTGCACGGTTTTTTTCATCTGAACTTATTGAATTACTTGAAAGCATGGGTGTTGAGGTAGTTTTCGAGAGGGGTGGAAGGGTTTTCCCTGAAAGTGGTAATGCAACCGATGTTGTTGATGCACTGGTATCATGGGCGAGAAGTAAAAAAGCAGTAATTCGGACTGAAGTTACAGTTGATGGCATAATAATTGAGAATTTGACCGTGAAAGGTGTTCATTCTTCAGAAGGAATTATTTTAAGCAAGAATGTTATAGTGACCACTGGTGGATGTTCATATCCTTTAACAGGATCCACTGGTGATGGATATCGTTTTGCCAGAGAATCAGGTCATACTGTTGTTTCTTTACATGGAGCCCTTGTCCCACTTGATAGCCGTGATGTGCCAAAAAATGATTTGAACAACCTGAAACTTGTTAATATCAACGCCACTCTCAATGCTAACGGTAAAAAGATAAATGAAAAGTTTGGTGATCTGGTTTTCACTGAAAGTGGTGTCTCTGGTCCGGTAATTTTAGCCCTCAGTTCTCAGGCGATAGTCGCCATGGAGAAAAAGCACAGTGTGGATATTGTTATAGATCTTAAACCAGCATTGGACTCCCAAAAACTTGATGCCAGAATACTCAGAGATATAAATAATTCCGGAAACTCCACTTTTCGCAGTCTTTTAAACGGTTTGCTGCCAATAAAACTAATTCCAGTTTGTATCAGTGCCCTTTCGATTAATCCCGAAAAGAAAATCAATCAATTGACATCGAAAGAAAGAAAACGCTTAGGGTGGTGGTTAAAGAACTATACAATTCATATTGATTCAAGCCGTCCTATAGATGAGGCAATTGTTACAGCAGGTGGCGTTTCCCTCAGTGAAATTGATCCTAAAACAATGGCATCCAAAAAGATAAAGGGACTTTATTTTGCCGGTGAGGTACTGGATATTGATGCCCAGACTGGCGGATACAATCTTCAGGCCGCTTTCTCAACAGGGCACGCAGCCGGGATGGCGGCAGCAAAATCGGTTATCTGAAATTTGTTAACTTGTATCAGGAAAAATTATTTATATTTGTAGAATTAACTACTGAGGCTCTTCACAACTGAGATCATCAGAACCATCAGGATCTGAAAATACCAGAAATTTAACAAGACCAGAAGCTGCGCTGAGGACTTCCATTTTTCCATAACTTCCATCAGGGAGTTTTAATACATAAACGTTTTCTGTCATATTAAAGCCGGAAATTCCATCTCCACCGTCCTGCCATGTATCACCAATGGCGTATGTTTCACCATCATCTGCGATAAAAACTGCATCGGTTTCCACGGAATCAACAGTATAAAAGTCAGCATCACCTGCATTGTAAACTTCAGTGCCATCACATAATACAACTGCTGGAACACTTGTGGTTGTTTTAATTCCAAAATGACAGTCCGCAATATCTGGACCACTGGTATACTCGATAATATTTACTTTCTGAAGGGCAGCATCATGAAGGTTGACGGTTATTTCAGATGCATATCTTGGCAGAGCATTATTTGTGGTGTTATTTGTCGTGTTGTTAGTTGTATTATTTGTGGTGTTGTTAGTTGTGTTATTTATGGTGTTGTTAGTGGTGTTATTTGTCGTGTTGTTTTCATTGCTGCTGTCGTCGTCACATGCCATCAGAATGAATAAAACTGAGAAAATCAAAGTAAGATATCGATTAGAAATGTTTAACATACGTGGATCCTCCTTTTAGTGTGTTATCAAATAACTTCAGAATTAAAAAACATCAATATTTTTTTTATACAGACAGTACTCAGTGATTTCAGGAATGGGTTTTATGGTTGAAAAAAATGTAAATTTATTTACAGGGAGGTGTTAAATCATTTCCACCGAAGAATTCATCTCTGATCAGATTCCACACAAGCAGGTTTTCTTTTGGTCCACATTTAAAATTTCCTCTGGCACTGTACCCAAGTGTTTTTTTATGTTTATGTTCGGGGAGCTTTTTCAAAATTGCCCGATGTTCAAGATAATACCTCACAGCCAGTTCAGCTGCATATTCTCCTGCATCAGATTCAGGATGGAAGGCGTAAAAAACATTATCCTTCAGAACAGTTGTTTTATATGGGGCATATGGTAAAAGACACTTCTGATATCTGCGACTTTGCCTGTTACCCCTGACTCTGTATTTTCGGCATTTAGCTAAAATTGAATCATATGTTACTCTCAGTTTTCTCTCTGACCAGTTATTGTGTACTGCATCATTAAGGTGAAAAAGCTCATGATAGAGTGTCTCCCTTATTCCATCCATGTTTTTAAGTAGAGAACCGTTCAGATTGTATGCAATATTCCATTTCCATGCACTGGCCGATGGCGTTTTTCTGCCAGGAGTGACATAAAATTTAAAGGATATGTTTGTAATTCTGAAGTTTGGGTGTTTTTTCCCTTTTTCAGACAGCCATTTGAAAAACATCTCATATTCTTTAAAACTTGCCAGTACTCCTGCTAGATGTCTGTGTTTTCTGCCAACTGGCAGTCTGGGAATCATTTTAAGAATCCCTCTCCATCCCCCGTCAACTGTCTGCTCCGGTCTGACACCGGCCACATTTCCAAAACGGTTATAAAAATCAATTGCAAGCTTAAGGGCTTTTGGATATTTCGAATATTTTTTGCGAAGAAGGCATCTGATTTTCTCAGAATCTGTTCCGGTACAGCTTTTCAGTTTCAACTTCCAGATCTCATTATTATTTTTTCCCCCAACTGGAAACAGAAGTTGAGCTGCTTTTTCTGACGATATAACTTCCGGAGTTTTTTTATCGGGAATTTTTTCAACTTTATTCACATGAGAAATTCTTTTATCGGGAATTCTGACCGTTGAAGTTTTTTTTTGGTGCATAATTCCCACAGGATTTGTTTCCACAATTTCTGATAAGGAGGATGTCACTTGAGTAGTATTTTCTCTAATTTGTTCTCCTCCTCCGGTTTTTGAGTTCGTCTCAATATTGCTGCATGAGAAAATACTCAAAGATGTCATGGTAATAATCTGTATCTGTAAAAATAAAGTATGCATTCTCCTGTTGTAGTAAAAACATGACTCAATTGGAAACTGTTATTTGCTGGAAATGAGTTGCATTATTTTCTTATGTCTCATGTGAAGGTTGTTCTGAGTTTGATACTGAACTAAAATTTTTTCATCTTTTTCAGGTGGGTATTTGTTTTCAACAAATTTGTTCCCATCCGGAAATTTAAGTTATTGAAATAAAACGAAAAAAATAAAGGGGCATCAACTTTTTTGATCGACATAAAGCACAGA
>JAFGWM010000024.1 GCA_016937155.1 Deltaproteobacteria bacterium | reverse complement strand
TTGGGAGTATAGATTTCATGATTGACTTGAGTCTTTTTCCAGAGGCTACCAACATAGCCCTGGTTTATAGTGGAGAAGTAACCGGAAATAAGTATCTGCTGCAGTTGCTTGAACATTCTTTATTGAATAATAAAGATGTTATTTTTCTTTCACATCAGGATTCAGGTATTTCTGCTTCAGTAAAAAAAACTGTCAATATTCTGGAATTCATTAAGGATTCTAAAAATAATTTCAGTTTTGATTATATACATAATAAGTTTTTAGAAAATCTTTCTAATGATAAGGAAAGTTCAGTATTTATTATTGATTTATCATGGATAAAACCTGATGACATAAAATCCGATGATATTGTCAGATTTTGTGCAGGAATAGACCGTGCCAGAAATTTATCTGGATTTTACAGCATAGTTTTACTTGATGTGAGGACTGCTCATCCTGAATTTTTAATAGATGTTATTAAATTTTTCCCCTGGTTGTATTATTCCGGGGAACTTTTAGAAAATATTTACTATATTCCTCATGATGTAGTATTCAGTCCCAATGTATCCCGCTCCCTTTTTGATCAGTATGTAAACCGCTTAAGAATGAATACTGCAAACAAGCAATCAATTGAACTTACTTATGAAGAGATGAAGATTGTCTCAGAAAATATGAGAGATGTTGTTTTTGCCCTTGATGGTTCAGGAATATTTAAATATATATCGCCATCGATTGAAAAAAGTAGTTTCTACAGCGTTGATGATTTAATAGGAAAACCTTTTTCATGCTTTATTCATAAGGATGACTTAAGTGAAGTTATGGGGAGATTTTCCGATGTTCTCAGGACCGGAAATGACATCATAGAGTTTAGGGTTCTTGATAAAAATGGAATCGTAAGGAAAATAAGAGTCTACTCAAGAGTAAGTAAATTTGGAGAGAATGCCTCCATTGTTGGTGTGATAAGAGATATATCCATTGAAAAGTCAGGTAACCCTGCACCTGATTCATACTGCGATGATAAGATACTCAAAGCAGTTATGGACTCTATTCCAACACTTATATGTTACATTGGTCCGGATGGAACTGTTCGCTATACAAATAGAGCCTTCAGTGAGTTTCTTCAACTGTCTGAAAATGATTTCACAAACCTTGATTTTAGGGATCTTGTGTTTGACAGCATTTCTAATGAAGTTAAACCACACATAGAAAGGGCTCTGGAGGGAAAAAGTGGAAACTATGATATGGCTTTTTCCTACAGGGGTAATGAGTACAGTTTCAACATATCTTATGTTCCGTATTTTGATGAGGGAAAACTTTCAGGATTTTTCGGAGTGTTCAATGATATTACTGAAAAGGAAAAACATTTTAAAAATATTCAGAAGCTGGAAGTTAAAATAAGGGAAACACAAAGGATGGAAAGTCTTGGCGTCCTTGCAGGTGGTATTGCTCACGATTTCAATAATCTCCTGGTGGGTATTTTAGGAAATGCTGGTCTGGCGCTTCTTGAATTGTCCCCGACAAACCCTGCCCGTAACAGTGTCAGGCAGATAGAAAGGGCTGCAATCAAATCTGCTGATCTTTGTAAACAAATGCTGGCTTACAGTGGAAAGGGCCGCTTTTTACTTCATACAGTGAATATTTCGACTCTGATAGATGAGATGACCCATCTACTTGAAGCATCTCTTCAGAAAAATATAATTCTAAAATATGACTGTGTTGAGAATCTCCCATCGGTTGAAGCTGATATTGGTCAGATGCAGCAGGTGATTATGAATCTGGTTATTAATGCCGGTGAGGCTATTGAAAACAGAAGTGGTGTTGTCACTATTTCCACGGGAACCATTCATTGTGACAGAGCTTACCTTTCTGAAACAAAAATACCCGAAGATATATCTGACGGAGAGTATGTATATATCGAAGTTTCCGATACAGGAACTGGTATAGAGCCCGAAATTAGAGAAAAAATATTTGATCCCTTCTTTACAACAAAATTCACAGGGAGAGGTCTTGGCCTTGCAGCTGTCATGGGCATTGTCAGAGGACATGGCGGCGCCTTAAAGATTTACTCAGAAGTGGGAAGCGGAACAACAATCAAGGTACTACTGCCGGTTTCAGAAAAAACTGAACCAGCCTCTTTGCAGTTGGATATCAATACATTTGAAGGAAGCGGTACTATCCTTGTAATTGATGATGAAGAATGGGTGAGAAAAGTAGCTATCAGGACTTTGGAAAGAGCTGGTTATAAAACATTTGGTGCCAGAGATGGCATTGAAGGTCTTGAAATATATAAGGAACATCAGTCTGATATCAGTGCTGTACTGCTTGATATGGCAATGCCTCATATGAACGGCAGAGAGGTATTTCAGGAACTTAGAAGGATAAACCCTGAGGTGACAGTTGTTTTATCCAGTGGATATAACGAAAGAGATACAGTAAACCGTTTTGCCGGAAAAGGTCTGGCTGGATTCATTCAAAAGCCTTATCATCCTGCAGAGCTTCTTAAATATATCGAATCCATGCTGACTCCAGGTAACTGAAAAAGAAAATTAGTCTTTTATTCAAAAATACTCAAATCTGATTGACACAAACCATGTGGTATGTTTAAGACCTTCCATCAATAGTCGATAATACATAAATGGGAAGTGATTGATGAATCTTTACCAGCTTATTCCATTTGTTGCGCTGTTAGTGAATTTATTCGCATTTACATATGTTTTTTCCATAAACAGAAAAGCTTCACTCAACAGAAGCTATCTTTATCTGAGCGGGCTTGTTAATTTCTGGTTGTTTTGTGATTTCTTTCATATGTATGAACTGAATCAGCAAACAGCGGATATTATGATGAGAATAAGTTCTCTGGCCTGGATGTGGGTTGGTGTTTTTTATCTGAATTTCATTTATAATCTTCTCCAAAGAAGAAGAGACAACTTAATCAGGTTTTACCTGTTTTCTTTTATTTTAGCCACCCCCGTTTTTCTGTTCAGCGATTTACTGTTGAAGGGAGCAACCAGATACTACTGGGGTTATAATGTTAATCATGGAAAGTATTTTGCCTATATTACCTTCATAATGATTATACTGCCAATTATCATAGGTTTATACCTTGGATTCAGGGAAATGAGGTTAAAACCCAGGCGTTCAAGGGTTTTATGGCCGGTTCTGGTGGGGTCTGTTCTTATGCTTTCAACAGGAACCATAGCTGACTTTGTGATGCCCACATTTTTTCACGCCGATGATTTTATCAGCCTGTCATCTCCATCCACCATGTTTTTATCCTTTTTTATCTTCATAGGAATTATACGTCATGGCTTTATGACAGTTGATGTGGAGAATGCTGCTTATGATATTTTTAATTCAATAAACGATTCAGTGCTGATTCTTAATGTGGATTTGAGAATAACCATGGTTAATGATACGGGCAGAACTTTTTTCGTTAATCAGAAACTTGAAGGAGTTCAGGCAAAAAGTTTATTTAAAAAATTTGAAATAAATAACGATTACGAAGAGTTTGAAACTGAACTTATGGATAGTTCACTGCCGGTATCATTAAGTATTTCCCCTGTTTATTTCAGAGGTGAACTGCTGGGTAGAGTACTTGTAGTAAGGGATTTAAGTAAGAGACAAAAACTTGAAACTGAAATTATTAAACGGCAGAAGCTTGAATCCATTGAAATTCTAGCGGGTGGTATAGCCCATGATTTTAATAATATCCTGACTGCTATCAGTTCTAATTTATCAATTTTAAATTTTGATGGAGAATCTCAAAAGGATATTGAGGAAGTTTTAAGGGATACTGAAAATGCTGTAGTAGAAGCCAGAAATCTCGCGGGTCAGTTGCTTACATTCTCCCGTGGAGGAAATCCTATAATGGAACAGTTTGGTCTTGAACAGTTTATCAATGATACGGTAAAATTCGCTCTAAGAGGCACCAGAGTTAATTATAAAATTGAATTTGAAGAACCCATTTATGATTTATATGCAGATAAGGCGCAGATAGGCCAGGCTATGAATAATTTGCTTATAAATTCAGTTCAGGCAATGCCACAAGGAGGTACTATCACAGTAAGTGCAAAAGGACTTGACCTTCAAAATACCAATCTTCTTTTGCTGAAAAGTGGTCTGTATATTTCACTTGAAATAAAGGATGAAGGCTGTGGAATAAGTCCGGAAAATACCGGAAAGGTTTTCGACCCCTACTTTTCTACAAAAGAACAGGGAACAGGTCTGGGGCTTTTTTCGGTATATTCAATTGTTCAAAAACATGGTGGATACATTGAAGTTCAGTCTGTGCTCAATGAGGGTACCACATTCAATATGACTCTTCCTGCTAGAAAGAAAAGTGTTATCGAAAGAAAGATCAGTTCAGTGGATATTAGAAAACCAGGAGCGAGAATTCTAATTATGGATGATGAGGAAATGATACTCAAAGCAGCAGCAAGAGCACTTGGCAAATCAGGTTATATTGTAGCAACTGCACTTGATGGGGAAACAGCTTTAAAGAAGTATGCTGATGCCCGGGAGAGTGGATTTAATTTTGATGTTGTAATAATGGATCTCACTGTCCCTGGAAAAATGGGTGGCGCGAAGTGTATGGAAGAACTGTTAAAGATTGATTCTTCTGCTTTGGGTATTGTATCATCAGGATATTCAAATGATCTGGTAATGTCACGGTATGAAGAATATGGATTCAGTGGAGTCGCCCCTAAACCGTACAGAATTTCTGAATTAATAAAAATAATAGAAAAAGTAATGTTAAAAGAATCTTCTAATTCATTGAACTCATAATCAAATAACCGGTAATTATCGGCGCTGCGAAAAGCAGTGCATCGAAACGATCAAGAATTCCTCCGTGTCCTGGGATAAGATTTCCACTGTCTTTTACATTGCAGGATCGTTTTATCAGAGATTCAGCAAGATCGCCTATCTGTCCCATAATTCCTGCAAAAATGCTCAGAATGATTAAGACAGCAATGGAGAAACCATCCAGATAAAGCATTCCCAGAGCTCCGGCACCTATACTTGCTAAAATTCCTCCGGCGCTTCCCTCCCATGTTTTATTGGGAGAAATCATAGAAAGCTTGTGTTTTCCAAAGGCTTTTCCCATAAAATATGCTCCGGTATCTGAGAACCACACCACTGTTAAAGTGAAGATGATCCATTTTCCGCCCTGGGGGAATGTTTTCAGGGCTGCAACAAATGTGAACAGCATGGCAATATAAAAAACACCAAGGAACAGTTTTCCCAGTCTTTGAACGGCATCCTGAGATGTTCTTGTGGTCAGTACTATTGAGGTGAGAATCATAATAGCAGCCCATGGGAAGATAAGCATTGTGTATCTGAAGTCCCAGAGAAGCAGTATCTGCATAATGGTACCTGATGTAATAAGAAGTATTTTGTCAGCAGGATCATCTTTTGAGAAAGCCATTGAAGCGAATTCATATAGTCCAAGGATTGTTAAAACTGCAGTGAGCAGTTTCCACGGAATATGGTTGTCAATGAGAGCCAGAATTATAATAACCGGTGCAGCGACTACAGCAACAGCTACTCTTTTTGCCAGGTTGGAATTAATGAAGCTCATTTATTTCTCCATAATCTGTTCTGTTGTTTTACCGAATCTTCGTTCTCTTTTAGCATAAGAATTAAGGGCTTTATTGAATTCATTTTCATCGAATTCAGGCCAGTATTTTTCTGAAAAATAAAGTTCACTGTAGGAACTCTCCCATAAAAGAAAATCACTAAGGCGAAGTTCTCCTGATGTTCTGATAATAAGATCTACAGGTGGAAGATGTGAAATATCCAGATATGATCTGAAGGTATCTTCGTTTATATCTTCAGGTTTTTTTTCTCCTGTCATGCAAAGAGCAGTTATTTTTTTTACAGCTCTTATTATTTCATCTCGTCCACCATAGTTTAAAGCAATACAAAAATCCATAGAAGCGCATTCTCTAGAAACCGCTTTTAGTTCTGCGATTGATGTTTTAAGATTTTCCGGAAGAAGGTCAATATTTCCTATTGTGGAGAACCGTATATCATTTGAAAGAAGGGTTTCTCTCTCTGATTTTATATATTTACCCAGTAGCTTCATCAAACCATTAACTTCTTCATCAGGTCGCGACCAGTTTTTTGTGGAAAAAGCATACAGAGTAAGCGCTCTGATACCTGTTTTTCTGGCAATTGTGGTAATCTCTCTTACGCTTGACGCACCTTTTGCGTGTCCGGAAAGTCTGGGTAGATTTCTTTCCTTTGCCCATCTCCCGTTTCCGTCCATTATAATTGCAACATGTTGAGGTAATCTAGTTTCCATATTTTGACTGAATTGTTCCTGTTTTCCATTCACTGGAAAGCGGTCTGAATTTTAGGATTGCTTCAAAAGCGGGTTTGGGAAATTTTTTACGTTGATCTATTATTTTTAAAGTTTTTCCTGTGAGGCAGGTGGCAATAATATTCCCATCAAGCACTATTGCAAAATGTCCTTTTTCAGTAGTGGAAATACTGTTGTATGCTTCTTCCTTATAGGAAATACCGTCACTCAGTTGATGAAGTTGAGTGGCAAGTTGTGAAAATTCACGATCTCCCTTGGGAAAATTAAACAGATAAAGATTTGAGTATTGTCCAAAATTTTCTTTCATTATTTTTTTCAGGAAAGCAATTTTTGTTCCCTCAAGAATATTATTTCCACAACTGACAGATTTGAAAAATCCTCCTGGCAGTCTTATATTTTCAGGGATTTTTAATGATTGATGATTGTGCAGTTGAATGATTCCCCTTTGTCTCAGCAGTGGCTTAACAATCTTTAAAAGCAGATGCCTAGGAAAGTCATTTTTTAGATCAAAAATTAATTTATCTTCAGTTACGTTTACATTCTTAAACTTACCGATATGAATGAATCTGTTTTTAATTATTTCAGTATCGTCTGTTATTCTGGATGATGAAAATACAGGTTTGATTTCAATAATCATTCTCTGATAACCATCAGGAATTTTAGAATCAATCACTTTATTAACGTTTTTTCCACAACCTGAAACGAAGAAAAATATCAAAATTATTGTAAATTTCATTTAGAGCGTCTCAATCTTACGAGAGTACCAGGGTTGGATATTGAAGATTTTAAAGAGAAAAATCCATCCTCAAGCACAGGATTTGAAAAGTTGAAAAGCCATTTTGCATCAGCAATACTAAGGTTTATACATCCATGGGTTTTTATTCTGCCAAATTCATCATGCCAGTAAGCACCATGAAAACCAAAGCTTTCCTTGAAATACATTACAAATGGCACAGCCTCAAGAAAATAAGCATCCTTCTGTCGCTGACGGTCAAAAGTCTGCCAGACTGTTTTCCAGTAAATCCTGAATATACCACTGGGTGTTTCATCGGAGGTTGATGAAAGCATAACCCTGACAACTTTTGAACCCTTTCTCGCATAAACGATGTTTTCATCAAGATCCACATCTATCCATTGTTCGTCGGGTTTCACATTCGGATTTTGAGATGGAATTTTAAAAGCAACTGAAGCGTCAGTCCTTTTTATCCAGAAATCCTTTGGTGATTTAAGTAAAATGTAGTCTCCGGTGATTTTTTTTATACTTCTGATACTGTATTGTGAAACTTGACCTGATGGTTTGTATCCAACTTTTCCATTTTCAATTTTTTTTCTCAGAAGAGGTGTTCCCCGGGCAGATGTTATGAAAGCGACGGGAAGTTCTTTTGCCTTCAGTGTCAATCCTGAAAGTGTTGAATGTTTGTATGGTTTTAATCCGGAAGTACTGATAAAACCGTTTTCAAAAAGCCTGAACCATGGATAATTACCGATAAAAAACTGAGAAGTCGGCATAAAACCTCTCAGTTTTCTGAGTCGCCTGAATTTACCTCTGCCAAAATCACTTAATGTTACAGCCAGAGAAGAATATTTTTTTATATCATAAAAATAATTTCCAGGTGAGAATCCCATTGACCAGTTGAATGTTCCACCGGGAGGTGAAGTTGAAGGGATAAACCACCCACTGCAAACCCAGCCTTCCGGGGTTATCTGATACCATCTTCCAAATGTACATTTCGCTCCGGCTTTTAAAACCTTAAAATAACCCTTACCTTTTATCTTAGCGTGGGGTTCTGCGGTGAATGCCGGCTTTTGATATACCCTTGATATTCCTTTCAGGATATATCCGCTTTTTATCTGTGATTGCGGCAGAGTATTGATTTCATTTGATAACAGCAGATAGAAAAATAAGAGCATTATCTGTGTAGGTATGTTCTGTAATCCATATCAGGGAATATATTGTCCAATGCTTCAACCTTAAGGAGCCATGACTCATCAATTGCGTTTTCAGAAAGCTCATTGTAAAGTCTTGTAAACCTTCGAATATGATTTACTGTTCTTCTTTCAGCATATTCGACCATAGTGTCGCTTCTGATGATAAAAGCCCAGTCACTGGCCTGAGCAAGCAGCAGTTCCCTTCCCATCTGATTAAGTACACGTTCTCTCAAAGGATCCGGCGTGGGATTCTTTTCTGCACTTTCAACCATTCTTTCGGCTGCCTTATGAAGGTGTCTGTATATCCAGGCATTGGAGTCACTCAGCCAGAATTCATGGTATCCAGCATTTCCCCAGCTTGATTCAGCCGGCATAGCAACCTGCTGAGTAGGATTGTCACTGAGATATTCCTTCATATTGGTCAGAGAGAAAGAACCCTGATCGTAGGCGACTTTTCTGATAAGGAATTCAATCCACCATGGACCCTCATACCACCAGTGACCGTAAAGCTCTGCATCATAGGGAGCAAGAATAACTGGTTTGCGATCCATTTCCCCATGGAGATATTCTATCTGTTTCTCACGGTTATACATGAAATTCCCTGCATGCAGAGCAGCACGCTCTTTTGCCCAGTAGGGATCATAAAGTTCCTTGTGATCTGATTTTCCGGTTATTCTGTGATACTTAATTCCAGTGTTTTTCCTCAGACCGTTTGGCTGCACATAGGGACCGATATATTCAAAAGGAAGATCGTATCCAATATCCCTGTAGAATTCTCTGTACATTGGATCTCCGGGATATCCGCTTTCCTTACTCCAGACCTGAACGCTTGTTTCAAGATCTCTACCAAATGCCGCAACTCCACTTCCTTCACAGTAAAGCGGAGCGTAATTCTTGTATCTGGGTCTTGGATGAGAATAGAGTATCCCATGGGAGTCAACAATGAAATACCGGAGATTATGTCTGGCAAGGACTTTATCAAGACCGGGGAAATAAGCACACTCAGGAAGCCAGATTCCAGTAGGTGCTTGTCCCAGAAGTCTTTTGTGGGTTTTAACGGCCATCTCAATTTGAGCATTTACTGCACCAGGAGTTTTCTTCATTAGTGGAAGATAACCATGAGTGGCTCCACATGTGATGATATCCAGATTCCCTTTTTCTAGGATGTTCCTGAATGCACCCACAAGATCTCCGTTCCATCTGTTCCAGTAGTCTCTGAATTCAACATAAGAATCGTAGTAATGTCTCGCAAGATAATTCATATGTGATTCATCAGCAGTTCGGATGAGCTCTTTTTCAGCTAGTTCCACAAGTTTATCAAGATGCCTGGTGTATCTTGCTTTAAGCACATCATCACTGAGCATGCAGAGCAAGGGGGGAGTCATGGACATTGTAAATTTATATGGAACTGAGTCTTTTTCAAGACGTTCAAACATAAGCAGCAGAGGAATATAAGTCTCGGTGATCGCTTCATACAGCCAGTCTTCCTCAAGAAAATCACTGTATTCGGGATGCCTGACAAACGGCAGATGAGCGTGAAGTACTAAAGCGAGATAGCCTTTGTGCATAGTGGATACTCCTGAAGGATATTAATCCGGTTGTTAGAAAACCACTTAATATCCATGACCTTTACTGGTTTGTATGTCTCTGAAAAGTCAGGGTTACTGTTCGAATTTCTCCTGATGGACCTGTTGCTTTAAAAGTGTGTCTCTGAACCCCATCGGGAAACGACAGGGAAAATGAGAAAGAACCATCTTTTTCAAGACGTTTTTCAGAACCGTTAATTTCCAGTTTTGCTTCCGGTAAGGTTCTTCCATATACTCTCAGATCTGCATCTATTTTAAGTGGAAAAACAGTAAGTAATTTCTTTTCATCTTTCATCTCAACCCATGATGAGATACTCTGAGGACTTGATGAGGACTCTTCCATTCCTACTGCAAAGTACGGATCCGGTTCCATCGGTGTTCCAAATCTTGGCATTTCCGGCCTGGAATCTCTTGGTGGAAGTTCTTTGCCAAGCCAGTTTGTCTGTGATGCTTCAAAGTTCACTGGGAGGGGTTCTTCAAAAGGAAGAGTAATGAAAACATCATGAACCCATGGTGACTTACTTCCAGGAGGTGGCACCACAGGATCAGTATTTCCCAGAGAATTCCATTTCCCACCTGGAAGAAGATATCCCAGTTCAGCTAAAAAATGTCGTCCCTCTGAAGGAACAGGTATGTACCACCATCTGGCCTCTTCATTGAGTTCGAACTGATGAACACTCCAGCTGTTTGTACCATCAAATTTTATATGGGTAACATCATGCAGTCTCAAAAACAGTCTTCCACCGCTGTATTTTCCACTGTGTGCTCTGGTATCTTCAGAAATATCCCAGTAACAGAAAAGCCATCTTGGATCTCTGGGCATCAGATGAATAGTTCCATCACCGTATCCCATCGGAAGATCAGGTAAATCCTTATCAATTTCTCTTAGCATTTCAGGGGTAATTAACTGACCTCTGGCATGGAGTGGTGTTCCACTGTATCTTAACTTCTCAACTTCCTCCCTTGCACTAGCTTCTCTGTCTATAGTGCTTTGGGGTTCCTTGTTTCCTTTGCCGGCTTTTGAAGAAACTCTGCGTTTTGAAGTCTTGGGTGAATCATTCTCATCTGGAATAACAGACCCGGTGGTGGATGGTTTTGTCGAGTTGGAAATTTCATCTTGAGGTTCCTGTTTCATTCTTGATCTGAGAATCCCGGATTTTTTAGATTTTCCCATGAGGTCATTGAATTTCTTTTCAATGAGCTCACCTCCTTTGGCAACAAAACTTAAAATGTTCTCAATCAGTTCAGATTTTGTGAATCTTGAGAAACCATTCATCCCGATTTGTCTTGCAAGAAAAAGGAGTTCGCTCTTTTTCATGGTGTCCAATTCCTGCCTGGTCATTTTGACCTCCGTAGTTTTCCGGTTTTCAGTTCGATAGGTTTACCTTTAAACACTTGGAAATAAGTGTTTTTGAACTAGAGCCCGGAATAATAAAAACCAAAATCCATACCAGCGATATGCAGCATGAATGATTTGGTATTAACCACAAATCAAAAAAAGTAAAGTTAAAACACAAATGTCACATATTGATAACCATGTAAAATATATGATTTTCGGAGAAAAAAGATGGTTTTTACTGATGATTCATGGAGGCTGGGTTTTTATAGAGAAATACAGTTTTATTTCAAACTGACAGAAGTGGACAGGTCATTGATGATTTCCATTGATTTAACAAGAGACAAAACAGTGGAAATTAGAGGTGCCAAAATACGATCCTCTGATACAAATTCAATTCCCTTGGTTTGTTCCATGAGGGAAAACACTATCTGGTTGCCTTCACCAAGTTCACGGTTGAATGGCGCTCTGAAATGAAGTCCCTGAAATGAAGTGAGAAGCTCAATTGCAATGATTTTTTCCACATTTTCAATTACTGTTCTTGTTTTTCTTGCAGCAATAAGTCCCATACTCACATGATCCTCAGTATTTTCACAGGTTGGAATTGAATCCACACTGGCTGGGAAACACATGGATTTATTCTCTGAAACAAGTGCTGCCCCGGTATACTGAGGTATCATAAATCCACTGTTCAACCCGCTTTTATCAATGAGAAGTGATGGTAACCCGTTATTGTGACCGCCATCAACAATTTTTGCGGTTCTTCTCTCACTTATGGATCCAAGTTCACTCATTGCCATGGTCAGATAATCCATTGCCAGTGCAATAGGCTCTCCATGAAAATTTCCACCACTTATTACTGCTGATGTGCAGTTTTCCACAGTCAGAGATTTTTTATACTCTTCAGGATCTTCAGGTCCTTGAGGTGGAAAAATAAGTGGGTTGTCTGTTGCACTGTTGGATTCAATGGTAAGCAGCTCTATTGCATGATTAATTGTATTTCTTACAGCTCCATGAACCTGAGATGCACACCTGAAACTGTAATCATCCTGAACACTGGCTATTTTGGGTACGGCTTTCTCGAGAAGATCTGCAACGATTACAAGATTCTCTCTTAAAGTCAGATGTATATCAGACTGAGTTTCCAGATTCATCAGTTTCCTGATGATTGACTGAATGCTGGTTTGCATGGGCAAAAGTCCCTGACGCAACTGGCTGGAAAAATCTTTTAAATCACCCGAGATAAGGGAGTGCGGTTTGTTGCGAACACCTTCAAGTTCTTTAATGACATTGTGAACAATGGAAGCAATTTCATCTTCAACCGGAAGTGTTTCCATACTCTCTGTGAGTGTTACAACTGCCTTGCGTATCATTGCCAGATTCAGAGGTATTGAGAGAATACTGCTGTTTTTCACCATTTCTCTTATATTGGAAGCACTTTCAATCTGTCCTTTATATGGTCTGGCCAGTCCAAGTCTTTCATCAAAAGCACTGGGTATCCCTTTTATTGCTTCAAGACTGAGTGCTGCAGAAATATCTGCATGCTTTGCAAGCAGTGATGCATCATATACATTCATCATTCCCATAGCACAGGTAACCTGTACACCATTTGTCAGTGCAAGGCCTTCTTTTGCCTCAAGATCAATGGCAGAATATCCAAAGAGACTTTTAAGATTTCCCCGTTCACTTGATATAAAACCTTCATTATCCGGATATTCAACGTATGAACCAGGTCTTGAGCACTTCACCTTATATGAAGGATCATATATTTTCCCTCCGGGATCCCCCACAAGCACCAGAGCCAGATGTGAAAGAGGTGCAAGATCGCCACTGGCACTTACACTCCCCTGATCAGGAACCCAAGGAAAAATATCTTTGTTAAGGATTTCAAGCAGTTTTTCAAGAACGATTGTACGGAGTCCGCTTTGACCCTTGGCAAGAGCGTTAGCCCTTAAAAGTAATGCAGCCCTGACTACATCTTCAGGTAATGGTTTGCCTATTCCACTTGCGTGGGATCGAATTAAATTATGCTGAAGTTTCTTGGTATCCTCCCGATCGATAAAAACATTTCTTTTTGAACCGAATCCTGTGGTCAGTCCGTATACAGGAACATTGTGGGAAACCAGCATATCAACTACAGCTCGGCATCTTGCAGTCAATTCTATTGCCTTTTTTGAAAGCTTCACACGTCTCCGGTGTCTTGCCACGTCTATGATATTACTGACTTCAAGATTATTTCCATCAATTTCAAGATAATCCATTTGATCCTCCATGATGGTTCTTTTACATCCAGAAGTGGAATTTTGGCAAGTGTAAATGGATTATTAAATCCTGTCTGCGGATTTCTTTGAGGATTAAATCTTTTAAGAAGGAATCGAAATACATTTGTGATGAAAAAACTACTACATGGTTGAGACAGGTGGTGCTTTGGTTTTCTCTAATTTTTTTTGATAAATTTTCATTTTATCATTGAAGTTTTGAAGTATGAGATCTTTGGTTTTCTCCAATTTTTTGATTGTTTTAAGATAAAGGTCCTTTAGTTTTTCACTTGCTCCGGAATCCTCCAGCATTTTTTTAAACTTATTTATGGATTCCTCTATCCTTTTTATTTTTGATTCCTTCAGATCTATTAATTCTTCCATTGCCTTTTTATAGGACTTTTTAAATTCTCCGGTTTTCAGAGCAAATGAGTCATCTTTGTTAAGAGTTTTTTTTCCTGGATTTTGCTGTTGTTTATTGTCAGTTTTCTCTTTTTCACAACCACAACTGAACATAGTCAGAACCAAAAGTATTACAGCCTTCATTATCAGCCTCCCGAATCACCCTGAAAAATTCTTTTTATTCCACTAAGACCCTTCATTTTTTCAAGTTCATATAAAACCTTTTCTTTTAAAATCCGAGCATTTTCCGAAAGAGTTATATCCCATTTCAGAAGTTTTAAAAGGTGAACTGTATCTTTCAAATTTTCTTCATGAATTTTAACAAGAATCAACTTCATTGCTGCATGACGTTCCTTTATTCTCCATGGGGAAGAAACATCGTTGTGATGAAGCAGTGATTTTGAAAAATATTCGCTGCTTTTTGAAAAATAATACTTTGCATCCGTGATGTTTCCCTGCTTCTCTAATTTAAATGCATAATACATCACGGCAGTTCCCTGATCTATATATGTTCCATTTATAAATAAATTGGATGCATAGCCAAACATTACTGAAAAAAACACCAGAGTCCAGGTTGCCAGGTAACCTGAGAGGCGTACCAGATTACTTTTTTCAACCGGCGGTGAAATCTTTTTACCAAGCTTTCTGGCTTCTCTTCTTTTTCGTATATTTTTATCGGTGGAATATCTTTCATAATGCAGCATGGAGCCAACAGCAAGGAACATAATAGTGTTTTCTATCAGCATGCTCCAGTAAAAGACTGCATCATTAATCGAAAAGTAGTGTTTTACCATCCAGTGCAGTAAGGTTGAACCCACAATAAAAACCCCGAAAGTTCCAGTCCAGAGTCGCAGGTATGGATTTTTCCCTCTTCCCATGACAACGGGATAGAAAAAAATTTCAACCAGCATATCTCTGAAGTGAACATTCCATCTTCTCCACCATTCCAGAATGCTGTGTGAGTTAAGGGGGGATTTAAAAGCCAGTGACACATCAGCCCCAAGCCTGTTATAAAGTCCACTTATCAGATAGGCGCTTCCAAGAGCGTAAAAAACAGGTTCAAAAGGATAGCTCCATGGCAGCAGTATCCATTTCATGTGATTTAAAGTGCTCAGGTGTATGATGAATTTATCAAGAACATTATATGCAAGATAAAAAATGATTCCGGTGACGATATAGACTGTTCCACGGATTTTAATACTGGAATTGTTATCCTGAAAAATTGAGGAAAAATCTTTTCGTCTTGGAAGAGCAAACATGTATGGAAGCATAATGGGTGCGGGTATCATGAAAAAGTAGAGAATAATTTCCGAAAATTCAGGTGATTCTGATTCTCTTGACACCTGATAATGAAACCATATAAGCCTCAAGGGTATAAAAAACGCCCACATTAGACCGGCCACGCCCCAAAAATCACTGAACACAACTTCAGGGAACAATTTGAAATTATAGAGAAGAAGCATTGATGCGATAATGGCTGCAACAAGTAGATGTCTGATGAGTTTTCCTGAAATAAATTTCAATACAAGAAAATATAAAAGGACAGTTACTGAGCTTAATACAGCAAGAGGAACACTGGCCATCAGAGTGATAACTCCTGATGATAAAATGAGTATTTTAGATTTAAACTTTTTAAAGTTTGTTATCAAAACAACAGTCATGAAATACCCAGCTAAAAGACCTGCCATCTTAAAAGGGGTAAAAAATCTTGGAGTCCAGCAGGTGAGGTGTGCATAACCACTGTAATAAAGAAATCCCAGCAGAGTCAGCAGTCCACCAAGCAGATAGAGGGATTCGAGTTTCTCCGGGAAGGAAACTGATAATCCCTCAAGGAGTTTTTCCGGATCCCAAAGGAATTTTCCCGCCAGAGAAATATGAAACAGGATTCTAGCGATCATCAGAGAAGGTTGGATGCAAGTTCAGCCAGCTGGGAGCGTTCTCCCTTCATAAGTGTGATATGGGCAGCAACTGATTCTTTTTTGAATCTTTCCACAACATAACTGAGACCATTGTTAGTTGAATCCACATAGGGATTATCAATCTGGTAGGGATCCCCTGTGAGAACGATTTTTGTGCCATCACCACACCTGGTAATAATAGTTTTTACTTCATGAGGTGTGAGATTCTGTGCTTCGTCCACAATAATGTACTGATTGGGTAGAGAACGTCCACGAATATAAGTCAGGGGTTCTATTCTGATGTTTTCTTTCTCAATAACCTCTTTGAATGTGGCACCAAGACCATTTTTCAACTGAGCGATGAGTTCGAGATTGTCATAAATAGGTTGCATCCAGGGTGTCAGTTTGGCATCAACATCTCCCGGTAAAAACCCCATTTCTCTTCCCATCGGGAAAATAGGTCTGCTTACCACCAGTGTTTTATACTGATCTGACTCCATTGCTTCAAGTCCTGCAGCAATGGCCAGAAGAGTCTTTCCGGTTCCTGCTTTCCCCACAAGAGTAATTAATCGCACTTCAGGATCCAGAAGAATATCAAATGCAAAGGACTGTTCAATATTTCTGGCTCTGATTCCACTATGAGCACGTTTTTTACTGAAGGTGACAACTTTCAGGATTCCCTTGTCCTTTATGTATCTGGCATTACCGCTATGTGAACTGGTTTCGTCACTGCTTTTAAGAAAAACAAATTCATTAGGGTAGATTTCGTTTCCCTCGGTATTTTCCCACTCCACATGGCTGTCTCTGTAGAGTGTATCAATCTGCTCACTGTTGATGAAAACTGACTGAAAGCCGGTATAGTGTTCTTCAATGTTTCTTGGGGCTTCACCTTCATAATCCTCAACTTTTATAGCCAGCGCATCTGCTCTCAACCTGAGATTGACATCCATGGTAACAAAAATTGTTTCCTTATCAGGATTTCGCTCCATGATTGTCTTTACTGTGGCAAGTATAGCGTTATCCATTATCCTGATGTTTGATTCAAATGGTACATTCAGTTCTTCAGTTTTTGCATAAGCAACGAAAAGTTTTCCCAACCCTTCACCAAGTGAAACGCCTGTGGCGAGTGAACCGGTCTGCCTCATACTTTCTATTTTCCGAATTACATCACGTGCACTTTTGCCTCTCTGGGAAAGTTCTTTTTTGAATTTGTCCAGCTCGTCGAAGATATAAATCGGAAGATAAACATCATTGGCTCCGAAAGTAAAAAGTGACTGTGGATCGTGTAAAAGCACATTTGTGTCCAGAACATAATTCATCTTGTTAAACCTCTCCGGGTCATTATTGTTACACTTACGCAAATGGAAGATTACCATTATGTCAGAGATTTGAAAACAATTTCATTCTAATGAGAGGATTTTTATTAAAGAATAAGTTTTTGAGTTTCAGTAAGCTGTGCAGTCAGTAACTTCAACTGTGTACTGGACAGGTGTGGAAATGTTGGACAGCTCCACAGTATATGAATGACCCGCCTGAGTTGTCCAGCCGTCTGGAATCATGGAAATGGCATATGAACTTCCATAATTAGCTCCAAGATGCGTAACTGTGACTGGAAGCACGGTGTCACCGTCTCTGGTTACTGTTACAGTAACCCCGGTAAGATTTATGGAATCACTCTGGAACGTCCATCCGGTGGAGTCTATCGTTGTCCATGTGGGGCCAACAGCGCCATGAGGGAAAATTCCCGGCGGGGGATACGCTGTCCACTGTTTTCCAGCACTGGAATTTCCAAAAGCCCACATACATGAATATGAGTTAGTGGATCCCAGACCAGTTGGCCCGAAGCTGTTTGAGAGAATCCATCTTCGGTGTCCCATTGTGGTTGGATTACCAGGATCCACCATGTAAAGATCAACTGCGCTGACACCTGCAGTTCCTGCAAGATTCGAGGATCCTGCTGCGGTTGCTCCATCTGCTGTATAACAGCTCCATGATTCCGGAGGAAAGTGATTTAACTGATTATTTGATGTCATCATCAGTGCACAAAGTTGAGCTTTGGCATCAAGATTTGGATCAGTGGTCACCGGTGGAAGATCAGCAAGAAATCTGTAAAGATTAACCAGTTTAAGTGCATTTGCCCGCCCGGAATCTGAGATATCTCCTTCATCACACGATGCAGTATTTCCGCTCCATGTTCCTTCAGAAAGATCCATTCTATCCTGATTCCATCGACTGCATACGATTTCAATTTCATTATCCCCACATGCGGATGTATCAAGAGTGCAGGTATTACTGCAGGAAATGGAACCACCCATAAATCCCTCTGAAATGCATGTGTTTGAGCCAAGAGAATTTCCGTCACATTCCTCACCCCAGGTATCCTGAATAACACCATCCCCACATCTTCCGTTTGAAATGCAGTCTGAAAAATCCAGATTACAAGATGAATCACATGATAGAATTCCACCGTAGTATTCTGAAAGTTCACAGGAGTTATCCCTGAGGTCATCCAGATCGCATTCTTCTCCTTCTGAAGCGATACCATCTCCGCACATTAGTGTCCCGGTGCAGTTTGAAGTATCAAATTCACAATTACTTTTGCAGCTTAAAACACCACCTTCGAAACCCAACAGCTCGCAGGTTTTATTGTTCAGTTCATTCATATCACAGTCTTCTGTGCCTTCAATCTCTGAATTGCCGCATTCAGGCTGGATAGAACAGTTGTCAGTATTGAATGTGCAGTTTGTATTACAGCCTAACTGTCCATCTCCTAACCCCAGTTCACTGCATGAAACATCTGCAAATATATTCATTTCGCAGTCTTCATGCTCAGTCTGCAGAATATTGTCACCACAGTAGCCCGCAGTTTCACATAATGCTGTGTCCAGATTACACCTAGACGAACATGAAATAGTTCCTCCGTAAAAACCAAGACTTTCGCATGTTTCTTCAATTTCAGCAGTTCCATCACACTGCTCTCCTGACTGAAGAATGTTATCGCCACAGACAGCGGATTCTGAGGAATCATCACATCCGAAAACTATAAAAAACAGTAGTGAAACAATTAAAAAACCTGAAAACCTCATGTGTTCTCCTTCAGCAATTTTATAATAATACCGCATGATAACAGTTTTTTTAGTGTATTTCTACTTTTGCATAATCGGTAATAAAAAATAAGTTCAGGTATTTAAAAAAAATTATTACTTTATTAAGGCTGAGAAAAAAAATATTATCGGGATGTCAAATAATACTTTTTTACCATCGGGATATATCATCATATGATCATTACTTACTTATCAAAGGATATTAACCTGTTATCTAAAAAACTTTCCGAGGATTTCAGACAGATACAGAGAAAATATCCTTTCGGTAGTATGGAACATGCCATAATTGTTCCTGACTATAACGTAAAGAAAATTCTTGATTTTACGATTTCAGATACAATAGGAATTTCATCTGAGGTTAACTACAGCACACTGATTCCTTTTTTCTCAAGTATCATAGGATCTGATTTCAATAGAATCTGGAAAACCAGTGAACTGTTTATGAATATCATGAAGTATTTGAAAGAAAGGGGCTTTTACGAAGGTCATAAACTTGTTACTGTCACTAGGGAGCTGTCTGCCCTTTTAAATTCCTATTACACTCATGAATATCAAATAATAAGAAATTTTAATGATTTAAAATATACCGAATCGGAAACTGCCGGTTATTTTCAACAGAATCTGTTCTCGGCACTTAGGGAATCAGCACAATCTGAATCCAGATACATTCATCTGAATGACTATCTTTCTGATAACTTTGAAAAACTTGACTTCCCGCATACTGTAATGATTTTTATGCCTGATATATCAGGACTTTCCAGTATTGATATCATTGGTAACACTTTAAAAACAAATTGCGCTGATGTAAGATTTTATCTTCACTCCGGGCTTTTGACTGATGTTGTGTTTCATGACGAGAATGATTCACATTTAGAGGGTAACCCATTTCTGAATGAATTCGGGTTTGGTATAAAAAAATATCTGGAGAAAATTTACACTCTTTGTGATTATAATATAAATATCATCGACACTGATGAAGACGATGGTACTGAACTGGGAAGGATTAAGCAGGGAATTTCATCTGATGAACCCTTCCAGGATACAAAAAAAACTCAGAACAATATCTATTTTCATAAAGCCCCTGAAGTAAGAAGAGAATGCGAATTTATCAAGGATTCAGTACTGAATCTCTTATCTGAAAACAATGAACTTAAATTAAGTGATGTGGGGGTTAATATAGCTGACACCGCTGAGTATGAAAAATATGTTTCCTATCTGGAATATTTTTTCCGGTCTTCAGGCATTCATGCAACATTTATTGATACCAGACGGGAAAGTGCAGAGAGGGTTCTGGAAGCCGTATTGCTTCTTATGTCACTTCCTGAATCCGTATATGATATTGAGACTACATTCAGAATACTTTTTCATGATGCCATCTGCACAGTGGCCCCTGAAAACAGAATTTACATCGAAAGACTTCTGAAAAAGGCCGGAATATTTCGTGGTTTTGATAAAAGTGATATGGAAAACACATATCTCACAGAAGATTTACATACGTGGAAGCAGGGATTTTTCCGGATGATCCTTGGTGGACTTTCGGATCCTGATTATCCTGAAGTTTTTTCCACACCGGATGGTGAAAAATACCTTTCATGTGGAGGGATCTGGGATAGCCAAATGGTTTTTGATTTCATAGATTCTTCAATGTTTATACTGGAGAATGCCAGAAAGATAAGAAATAGCGGAAAAAATACACTATCTGGCTGGGTGGAATTGTTTTCTGATTACATAAAAAGAGTAATCAGACCGTCATCGGAAGGCGGTCGGAAACTTTTAGTTGATATAGATTTTGAAATCAAACAGATATCTGAACCGGAAATAGATCTGGAACTGGATCTTGAGACTGCCCTTGAACTGATGAAATTATCTCTGGAACAGTTCAATGAAAGAGCCGGGCAGTACAGAGGCACTGGAGTAACAGTTTCCAGGCTTGGTGTGCCCCTTTCAGCAAAATACAGATTTATTGCCGGACTTAATGAATCCGGCTTTCCAGGAAAAGAGAACTGCAGTGTTTTTGATTTGAAATCTCCGTCATCAATCACTTTCTTTTACCAAAGTGCTGCCAGTTTTATTTCAGCCCTCTTTGCAACGGAGAAGGCACTATTTTTAAGTTATGTATCCATGGATCTGAAAACATCCAGAAAATTACCACCATCAGTTGTTTGGTCTTCACTTTTAAAACACTCCATTGCCGCCGGGGAGGTTTTTCCAGTCTCAGAAATTCCTCTCAGAAGATATGATTCCGGGTATGTCTCAACCACTGGTATTTTCAATCATAATGCAAGAAGAGAATTTATCACATATTCAAATGCCGTGATAAAGAGTAAAGTCCCAGAAAAAACAACACTTTTACAGAAAAATCCCTGTGAAATGGTATCTGGTTCAACTGATAAGGTTTCACCAGAAAGATTTCATATTTATCAACTTAAGGATTTTTTAAGTATTCCACATGAAGGCTGGAGCCGGTATATTCTAAAATTGCCTGTTTTTGATGTTTTACCTGAATTCAGGAATTTTGAACCTCTGGAAGTTGATGCTCAATTAAAAAGCCGTTTTACGGATATCATGTTTCAGAGAATTTTAAAAGGTGAATCACCCGATTGTGTTTTTGAAGAACTGACATCAACTGCTGTATTGGAAGGAACTTTTCCTTCTGGAGTTTTTCTTGAAACAGCCAGAACAAAACTACTGGAAAGTATTTCGCGATATATATATTCAATTAATGTTTTTATGAACAGTTATAATTTGCCTGATCCTGAAATAGAACTTGTATATCTTGGGGAAAAATCTCCCTTGAGGAGCAGGTTTTATTCTGAATTTCGTGAAAATCTGAAAGTTGAAAATGAAAATGTTATCTCAGGTGGTCTGGGATTATCGGATTTTGGCAGTGGTGTAATTTACAAGCTTCGGAGGAAAAAAAGTTCACGAGGTTATTATCCTTCTGATGAAACACACGCCCTTGTGATTTCAAGTATTATCTCCGTACTGAAAAAATATCCGAAAAAAATGAATCTTCGTATCTGTTTTCTTTATGCAGAGGGCAGTCCCTCCTATGAACTTTATGATATTTTTCTGCCTGAAAGTCCGGAGCGTTTTCTTAACGATCTATGCAACTTTATGAAAAATGGTGTTCATGACTATTTTCTTCCTGTTTCAATCTGGAAAACAAAGGAACCATTGGTGTCTGAAAATGAGATGACTGAAAAGATGAATAAATATTTCAAGGATATTTCAGAAAAAAATGTATACGGTGATGTTCCATGGGAAGTGGTTTTATATCAGCAGGCTCTGATAAATCCTCAGGGCTGTTTCAGGGATATTTTCAGGAAAATTATTCAGATTGATGATGATTCAATACTGAAACCGGTGGATTCAGGAATTCACTCATGAAAACATACGATACACAACATGCAGACACTTCACCTGTTATAGAAGAGATTTTTGCCTCAATTGAAAATCATAGATCAGGATATTTTCTGATTGAAGCCTCAGCTGGTACTGGCAAAACATGGACAATGGAAAAAATCATCCTGAAACTTGTTCTCAGGGGATATGAAATTGATTCAATTCTTGCTGTTACTTTCACAGAAAAAGCAGCATTTGAATTGAGTGGAAGAATTAGAAAATCTCTGGAGGAGTATCAGGATCAGTGTTACACCCCTGTAATTGCAAGAGCTCTTAAAAAATTCAACTCAGCTGGGATTTTTACTATTCATGGTTTTGCCAGAAAAGTTCTTCAGGAATTCGGGTCAATTCATCCTTTCAGTTCTGATAGTAGTATAGTTGATGGTCAACAGTTTTTTATGGATACTCTTGAGATATTTCTCAGGAGAAAAGATATAAGTGAAAATGAATACATAAGGGCATTTTTATCTGAGAACTCCATTGATGATTTGAAAAAGCTATTTATGGATGCATTTAAAACCGGAAGTGAATTCTATGAAGAATCATGTCTTACGACGGAAAATATCGAAAGCAAAATTATAAGCTGTCTTTTCCCATTACTGATAAACTTGGTGGAACAAACGGCCACGTGGCAGAATCTTTCCACGTTTGATGATCTGATATTAAATCTTAAGAAAGCTCTGGAATACGAAAGGGGTGAACCTTCTATCCTGATGAGCCTCAGGAAACGATATGCTGTAGGTATTATAGATGAATTTCAGGATACAGATGCTGCTCAATGGGAAATATTCCGTAAAATTTTTATGCATGAAAGTAAAACTTCACTGCTGTTTCTTGTGGGTGATCCAAAACAGTCAATATACAGTTTTAGAGGAGCGGATCTTAATGTTTATTTCAATGCAAAAAATGAGATAAGGGAAAATCCTTACGGAAAAATACTTACTCTTGACACAAATTACAGATCCTCCCCCGGAATGATTGATGTTGCAGAAAAGTTTTTCAGAGAAGGGTTTTTTTCTTCTCCAAACCAATTCACAGCAGGTATAAAATGTGGAAAGAACACCCAGTGGTTTGAATCACCTGCTTTTTCCTCTCTGAATGTTTTGGAATTTTCGTCAACCTGCCCCAAAGAAGAAGTGGCATCATCCATGGCGGGGATGATTTCGACACTGCTTAAAACAGATGGCCACTTCAAGGCAGTGCTCAATGAAAATGGCGAGGTGCAACATACCAGAATTACGGCATCGGATATTTTTGTTCTTACAAGAACATTGAATCACGCAAAACTTATGGAGGAAAAAATAAGAGAACTGGGAATACCCTGCTTTATTTTTAAAAAAAATGATTTATACAGTCGTGAAAGTGCCAAGCAGATTCTGGAAATATTGCGTGCAGTACGTACTCTGGACCCGGATCTTGTAAGAAAAAGCTTTCTGACGGATGTGTTCGGGCTTTCACTGAAGGATATATCAGAACCATCAGGCAGAGTTGACGAAGCATGGAATGTAATCAGAAAGTGGAATTCTTATGCACGGCAGCATAAATTTGCCCATCTTTTCGAGGAGATACTGTCGGATAGCAAGCTTGCAGAAAACCTTTTTGTCAGGAAAGAGTTTGATAAGTATCACGACTTTGAAACTATTTTTGAAGAACTTTTCAACAGGGCTCTGGGCAGTAAATCCGGAATTGAAGGAATAGTTAAAAACCTGGAAAACTTCATGAACGGCAGGTTTAATGATGATGTTTCAGGTAATATTGATATTTCCAAAAATCCTGATGATTCAGAGGCAGTTCAGATTCTTACAGGTCACAAATCCAAGGGACTGGAAAATGAAATAGTTTTTTACTTTCAGACAAGTCGTCATGGGAGTTTCAGAAACAGAATTGCAACAACCTTTAGCGAGGGTCGGATGCTATGGTGGAGTGGTAAAATAACTGATAAGAAAAAGGAAAAAGAGATAAATAATATTTTAAAATTTGAAGAAGAGCTGGAAAATCAAAGGCTTTTCTATGTTGTTTTTACCAGAGCAGCAAAAGCTTTATTTCTTCCATTTTTTGTTCTGTCAGGCAAAAAACCATCGGGGGCTGCTCATTTAAAAGCACAGGGTGCTCGGATTGATCAACTAAAAAAAATGCCATCCGCGAACATCAGATTTTTTGAATATCCTTTTGAATATCCATCTGAAATTATTGATAACAAGCAATCCGAAAATACAGAAAAGAACATTCCGGAATTTCCTGAGGATAGAAAACCGCCTGATCTCACCAGAAGAGGGATCACTGTGGAAAGTTATTCATCCATCAAGCACAAATTGTCCTCTGGTGTAAAAACTCTGAATTATTCATCATCTTATGAAAAGGATGATCGTGGAGCTGAATTCGGGACAATGGTTCATGAAATTATGGAGCTTGTGGATTTAGATTCATTCAGACACAGTTATACATACGATGAATGGATGATTCTTGGAACTACAACAGATCTGATGCTGAAAATAAGGAATATGTATGAAATCAGTGAAATGTCTGTGGAAACCGGTTTTCGGATGTGTTACAGCGGATACACCGTTGAGATTGGTATTACTGACAGCAGAAAAATCAGACTTTTTCAGCCCCCTGTAATAAAGAGGGAAATGGAGTTTCTGGAAAAAATTACTCCTTCAAAACTTTCCGGTTTAAATCCTGAGATAGCGTCTTCGCTGGATCCTGATGGATTTATCCGTGGGATAATAGATTATGCTGCTTTGATTGATGATGAAATTTGGATTATTGACTGGAAAACAGATTTCCTTGAAACATACGAATCAAAGGCAATAGATCTTCATGTGATGGAAAATTACAGTATTCAGATGCAGTTATACAGTCAGGCAGGGGAAAAAATAGCTGCTCTTCATGAAAATACCCGGTATGGAGGGCTGATTTATGTTTTTTTAAGAGGGCTTATTAGTGGACAGGATGGTTTTTGGGTAATGAAATCGTATGATTGAAAATTTATCGGATTCTGGTGCAAAATAATGGACAATACAGCTGTTAAAGAATTGGCCTCATATTACAACGTTGAAAATCCTAAGGTTACACAGTTACTTTTAGCTGTACTGAATGCTCAGGAACAGGGACAATACGGCATCAGACTTGATGGAGAATCGAAACTTCATATTTCGTCGCTGTCACAGGATTTTCTTATTTCAGATGGAGGTAGAGTAACTCCATTCGTTTTGAAAAACGACATTCTGATGACAAGGCGGATTTTTCTTGCAGTTTCGGATATCTGGAGTTTTTTCGATACAATTTCCCCTCGCTTTTTTACCGATTATAAATGCATTTTTACCAAAGGGTTGAGTGATGAACAGAAAATGGCTGTAATCAACTCCATGTCCACTAGAGTTTCTATAATTACAGGAGGTCCTGGGACTGGTAAGACAACGGTGATAGCAAGGCTTATAAAAGAATTTCAGAACTGTTACGGAGAAAATTTCAGATGTACTGTATGTGCTCCCACAGGTAAGGCTGCAATGAGGCTTGGTGCTGTTTTTCAACAGCAGGATATAGATGTTATTCCTTCAACAATTCACCGTATTTTGGGATTTTCACCTTCGAGGGGAACTTTCAGAGCAGGTCCTCAATCACCTCTTGAGACTGATTTGATTGTTGTGGATGAATGCTCCATGCTGGATATTTTTCTGGCAAGACAGTTGATTAATTCAGTAAACGACAACGTTTCAATGGTTTTTATTGGAGATGCGCAGCAGCTGCCTCCGGTGGGAACAGGGCGATTTTTCGGTGATATGGTTGATTTCTTCACTAAAAAAAGTGAAAGAGTATGTGTCAGTGTTCTCAGTGAAAATTTCCGTGCTGGAGCTCAGGGAATAAAGAAACTGATTGAAAATGTCAGAGATGGTGCTTTGAAACCTTCAGTTTTTGATGATTTTGAGGATGTTTCCCACATAGAGGATGTTTCTGTTACCAGAAAAATGATTTTAAAAGAGGGCAAAATTGACAGCGGATGGGATTGTATTGAAGCTCATGAAGTTGAAAATGGTCTGATTAAGGATAATAAATATATTAAATCTTTTAACAAACTGATGTCCTCAATAATTCTTACCACCATGAACAAGGGGCTATCGGGAACTGAAAATATTAACGCCCTGATCAGAGATAATCTTGAAAAACTTAATTATGGCGGTTTTGAAGATTTTATTCCAGGAGAAAGGCTTATTGTCACAAGGAATAATTATCGATGGAACATCTTTAACGGTGATATGGGTGTATGTGCAAATCTGAAAGATTCTGAAGATGAATCTCTCTATCTACTTGTGATGGACAGGGATGGCCTTCGCTTAATACCCCTCAATGAGATTTCTGGATATGTAAACCGGGGATGGGCAATAAGTGTCCATAGAAGTCAGGGAAGTGAATTTAATTCTGTTCATCTGATAATTCCTGATTCGAGACAGATGCAGTCAAGAGAATTGCTGTATACTGGAATTTCAAGAGCTAAAAAACTACTTACAATCAGTTCCGGAAAAGAAATTCTTGAGAAAATGGTTGTAACAAAAAAATCACCAACAGTTTCTCTGGCTGATCTTAGACCGCTTCATGAATAATATGATACTAAAATTTGTTAATTACAGGTAGCCAGTCAGTTTTTGTCGATCCCCTTTTTTATCGCTTTCGATCCTTTTACTCATGAAGCGGTCTGGATAAAAAATCAGAACACAAATTCCTGAAGTAATGATGAATTTTCTGCGGGGGAGATTGTTGCGTGAAGGCAAATTGTGATTACGATAAATTTGAAAGAACCGCTAATGGCGGAAGTCAGGAGTAAATATGAGTGAAATGATTGTAAGTTTCCCCGGTGGAAAAAAGGTAGATGTTTCTTTTGGTGCATTTACGGTAAAGACTGATCAGAGCCGTCTTGGTGGTGGTGATGCCAGTGCACCTGAGCCCTTTGCTCTTTTTCTTGCGAGCATTGCAAGCTGTGCAGGTATCTATGTTCTTGGTTTTTGTCAGGCAAGGGAAATTGATACCAGTGGTCTTACTATTACACAAAAAGTAATGAGTGGAGAGCATGGTGGTATCGGCAAAATTGTGCTGGAAATCAATCTTCCAAAAGGATTCCCTGAAAAATACAAAAAAGCTGTTATCAGAAGTGCTGATCAATGCGCGGTGAAAAAGACCATGTTCAATCCTCCGCAATTTGAGATACTAGCCCACATAGAACAGTAATAAATGAATAATAAATCATATCATATTGTTGTCTTTTAGTTGATCTGCACACAGATACTAAAGTCAGAATTCTTATGCCGGGTAAAGTTTTCAGTTTCATTTGAAGCATTACTTCTATCGTGATTTTTTCATTTAAAATTCATGCGGTGACTGTTATGATGCTGTGCTGTGTTATTCTAACACGGTATTTCATTTAAACCGAACCAGGCAGGGTTTTTTTGATTACGGGTTTTTTTCGATATATAGCAAGATTTCCTAAGACAATAATATTCCTGAGTATTATACTCTCAGTGTTTTTTTCGTACAGAATTAGAAACGGTCTTTTTGATTCAAAAGGAACCCTGATACTCAATACTACCATTGAACCAATTTTGAGTAGACAAAGTGGTGCATTTGACTTTTTCAAAAGGGTGCAGAAAATTTTTGGTAAAAATGAACTGATGGTTATTGCCCTTGAAAAAGTTGATCGTTCCCGTCCTGGAATTGTATTTCTCGAGAGATACAGAGAACTTTCACAGTTTTTTTCAAAGAAACTGAAGGGAGTTGAAAAGTCAATATCTCTTCTTGATATCCCTGTAATATTTGGTGAATGCCCAGGAATGTCTCAGTTTCATGTTAAAAATTTCAAAGGCTGTTCTCCGTCATGTATAACACTTGATGAAAAATTCAGACTGGAGTTGTCACTAATAGCCGGGAGTAAAATCTGTGCAAAAATACCCAGAAGATCAATGGATGAGGTTCAGCGGGAGTACGATGCGAGAACCTTTGAAATTCTCTCACAACTTGCCAAAGAACCTGTTATCCAAAAAGATCTGCTGGGGAAGGATTCCCGTACCGCTGCGTTTATGATATTTTTTGATGACAGTGTGAGACCCTCTGACAGTGCTATTCAATCCCAGATTCAGAAGCTGGCTGATAGTGCTGCACTGCAGAATCTTCGTTTCGCCTATGCTGGAAGAAGTCGGCTGGAGTATGAAGCATCCAGAATTATTCAGAATGATGTAAAACATATTCTTCCCCTTGGGTTGCTGCTGATGATAGTGGTTCTGGCGCTGAGTTTCAGAAGAATTACAGGCGTTCTTATTCCACTGGTTATTGTTTCAACAGGACTTTTGTGGACTGCGGGAATATTTTCGCTTACCTCCTGGCGACTGAATCTGATGACAATAGTTCTTCCACCGCTGCTGATTTCCATCGGTAGCGCATATGTCATTCATATTATCCATCAGTATTACCACGAAGCTGCTTTAAAGGGTGACTATATCGATAATGTCCTGAAAAAGATGACCACCCCGCTTATTGTAACAGCACTTACCACAATTGCCGGTTTTGCTGCTCTCACCATCAGTCCCATACCTGCAATCAGGGAACTGGGGATATTTGCCTGTATAGGTATTGCAGTAATTATTTTTCTTTCGCTGACCCTTGCAGTGGCAGTGCTCAAGTTACTGCCTGCTCCAAAAAATCTTAAGACTTCCGAGGAAAAGAGAAGAAGTGGCATCATAGATAAGTTTCTTCTGGGAATGGGAAATCTCATTATAAAACATTCCAAAGGATTTATTATTGCCTGGATGATTCTCGGTGCTGTTGCAATTGCAGGTATTTTTAGGGTCAGTGTGGACAGTGACCCCAAAAATTTCCCTGATGACAGTCCAATAATGCTGGATCTCAAGCTTATTCAGGACAATCTTGCTGGCACCAATACATTTCAGATGATAATTCAGGACAAGTCCGGGGAAAAAGTTTTCTCTCTTGATACTGCAAAAAAAATACATAAATTTATCAAATGGATACATTCGGAGCCTGAGATCGAAAAAATAAAAGGTGTTCATCTTGATAAAATTTATTCACCGGTTCAGTACCTTGATCTTTTTGTGAGGTATTTTAATTCTGATATAAGCACTCTGACAGAAAATCAGTTTACTTTCATCATGCAGAAACTTGAGGAATTTAAAGCTCCCACTTTTATAAGCCCCGATGGAAAATATATGCAGATGATGGTCAGGATGAGAATCAGTTCATCTACAGGACTGATAAAACTGAAGGAAATGATCAGTGAAAAGTTTGCTGTTATTTTTCCCGATTTTACTCTCCGATTCACTGGTACGGGAATACTGGCGTCTGAAAGTGCTGACAGCATTTCAAAAGGTCAGATTCAGAGTGTTGCACTTGCCCTTGGTGTGATTTTCATTATCCTGTCCATACTGTTTTTCAGTTTTAAGATGGGAGGGCTTGCTCTTTATCCTAATCTGGTTGCAATTGCAGTATTTTTTGGTTTTCTGGGATGGTTCTCAATTCCAGTGGGAGTTACAATAAGTGTAATTGCAAGTATTGCACTGGGAATAGGTGTTGATAATACCATTCATTTTCTGTCGGATTTTAATGAAAAAGTTAAAGTTATCAGGGATGAGAAGCTGGCCAGTGTGGAAACTCTTCGTCATGTCGGTCAACCGATGATATTCACAACACTGAGTCTGGGACTTGGGTTTGGAATTTTTGCAGTATCCGATATGAGTGCCCAGGTTCTTTTTGGGGCTCTTATGGCATTCACTCTTTTTGTGTGTCTTATAGCTGGTCTCAATTTTCTGCCTTCAATAGTTGTCCAGTCACGGCTCATAACGGCATGGGATTATTTGTCACTGCATTATGATACAGATTTTATTCAGGAAATAACTCTGTTTAAGGGTATGACTATTCCTGAAACAAAAATATCGATGCTAATGGCATACACAGTGGAAATGAATGATGGAGATATTCTTTTCAGAAAAAATGATCGCGGAAATGAGCTTTATGCAGTAATTGAAGGAACTGTTGTTGTTTATAATGTTAGTGATACAACCGGGAAGGAGCAACCCCTGTCATATTTTCAGGTGGGAAGCACTTTCGGAGAAATTGCTCTTTTCCGAAAGACATTCAGAACAACATATGCAAGAGCAATTGGAAATGTTAAACTTCTTGTTTTAAATGAGAAAACACTTCAGCGTTTGAAACGGCGTTATCCTAAAATTGCTGCAAAACTGTTTATTAATCTTTCAAAAAATCTGTGGAATGCAATTACTGATACAAATCACATTCTTGTGGACAGTTTTGTTTCTCAAAATGGAAGCAATAATTCTGAGCAGCAGATAAACAGGATACTGGATAATGTAGAAAAGCAGGGGTATATTTCATATACCGGAAAAGCCAATCTTGAAGAAGTAGCGCGCAGAGTCAGCCTTGAGAAGGAACGTATCTCAAATCTGATGAGACGCACAGATATTGGAGAAATTGAACTAAGGCCTCATTCAGATAATTTCATGTTTCAGGGTTTGAGAAAAAAGGAAATTGACTGGTTGAAGGAGAAATTCAGTACAAGAAGCTTTAAAACCGGGGATATTGTCTGTAATCAGGGTGCTGAAGGAAATGCATTTGGTGTTGTGCTTTCGGGAATACTGAGACTCAGTATAAAACGTGCTCAGGGTGAAGTTACGGTGGCAACTGCTCATTATGGTTATCTTGTGGGACAGGGAAGTATTCTGGCTCCGGATTCAAAACACCATGAAACAGTTGCTGCAATGGAAAACTGTGAAGTTCTGATGATGGACAAATTTATGGCAATGGATGTTCTGGGAAAGAATGCACATATTGCCAGTCAGTTTACATATAACATGGTTTGTCTTTTAGCTGACAGGCTTGAACATCTCACAGTTAAAATTTCAATTCCCTGACGGGTATTCTCTGTTTTTTCAATGTTCATTTTTATTCTCCTCTGATAAAACCTTAAATGTAAAAACTGAATTAAAGGTGCAGGAATGGACAGAAAAAAATCAAAGGAATTACTATTTAAAAATATTTCAGAAGACAGCATGAGACTTCACAGTCTTCAAAGTGAAGCTGTTGCAAGAAAACTCGCAGTTGAGACAGGTCATGATGCTGAACTGTGGGGAACTGCAGCACTTTTACATGATATCGATTATGAACAGACCAGAGAAAATCCTTCTGAACATGGTCTGGTTGCATCTGGTATCTTGAAGGATCTTTATCCACAGGAAATAATTGATGCCATTAAGGCACATAACTATGAACATAATGGATTCAGAACTCCTCAGAGCGATTTTGAGTATGCCCTCCGATGTTCGGAAACTGTTACAGGTCTGATTCATGCGGCATCCCTTCTCAGACCCACGGGTTATGAAGGCATGAAAGTTTCGTCAATTAAAAAGAAAATGAAAGACAGGGCTTTTGCACGAACTGTAAACCGTGACACCATAAGGGAATGCGAACGCCTTGGAATTACTCTGGAAAGCTTTCTTTCAATAGCTATTTCTGCCATGGCCTCAATGAATACAGAGATTAAGGAGTAAATTATGGATTTGCCAAGGGAATTAAAAGAGGCTGCAGCAGAATTTCTTTCATACAGGGATATTGTTGCCTGGGTTGAAATGAGAGCCGGTCTTGAAACGACCTGGGGACAATCATATCTTGTTCTTACAGATGAAATTTTTGGTTGCATCAGTCGCAGCAGTTTTTCAACCCCATGGGAGTTTGTAAAACTTGATATTTCAAAATCACCCTGGATTGAGGATTATGAATTTGAACAGCATCTCCACCTGGATGGTATTGATGGACAAAAATTCAGGGTGAAACTGTACAGTCTCGAAAAGGAGCAACTGGATAATCTTATTTCTGTAATGAAAGCTACAGTTGACGTTCATCATATTGCCCCTGAAATACCGGTTTCTGAAAAAAATGTTGTTTCCAGTTTTGAAAACCAGGTGAGTGAGATTGAAGGAAAGAAAAAAACTATTCCCGACGTGGTTGTGGAGAAGAAGTCAACAGGAGGATTACCTGTTGAAAATGCATATGTTATTTCTGAAACCTTTGAGGAGTCTGATGAGGATGATGAACTTAATAGAATAAGCAGAAAAGTACGTAACTTTGTGGAAAAGGAAGTTACTTCTTTTGTTGATAATTCTCATTCTGTCGAGGATGGAACTGAGCTCTCTCCATACGATTTAACACAACTGGATTCATTGAAAACTCTTGGTAAGCTCAGTGCAGGAAAAAATGATTTCAAAAAGGCAATTTACTACTATGAAAGTGCATTATCACTGACTCCTGAAGACAGTGTACTGGTGGATTCCATTCTTGAGATATATAAAGCCGAATTCAGTTGGTCAGATGCTCTGGATTTTCTCTGGAAGTGGGCACAGAAAGTTCCTGAGGGACCTGTCAGGGATTTATACTGCAACAAAGGTATCATTACAGCCAGAGCTAATGCCAGAGATGAACAGCGTGCAATGGATTTTGTAGAACTGATGGAAAACCCCCATAGCAGTACAAGATTATAAAGGAATTTTGGAAAAATGAGCTCCTACCTGGTAATTGGTAGTTTGTGTGTTTTCGGGATAATTTTTGCTGTAATTGAAATTTATAAAGCATTAAAAACACCTGAAAATGGAAGAGGAAAAGAAATCCTGTCAACGGTTCTTATTGTTTTTTCAAGTGCTGTCTGGTTTTTTCCTGCTCTTGATTACATCTGGCTAAATTTTTCTGTTATTTCAGACTGGAGTTTTTATTTATCACTGACAGGTATGGTTTTTCTTGTCTCAGGTATAATGGTCAGGCTGGGTGGCTTCCTATATCTGGGAAAGTACTATGACTACAACATCAGAGTGAGGTCGGAACATAAGCTCGTGACAACCGGTATTTATCGTTATGTCCGGCACCCGTTGTATCTTGGAACATTGTTGCTTTTCACTGGAGTTCCTTTTTTAACCGGAAGTCTGGTGGGATTTCTCATTCTTGTAACTGTTTCTCTTCCATCACTTTACTACAGAATCACCGTTGAAGAAAAAATGCTTGTGGAGCATTTTGGAGACAGTTATCTCAATTACAGAGCGAAGACCCCGGCTTTGGTTCCCTTCATGTTCAGAAAATAATTTCAGTTTATTTTTTCAAACGAAAGATTCATTCTCCAGAAGTTTTCTTCCACAGTGATGCTTTCAAGTATAGTCAGAACTTCAGGGCCAGGCTCACCATTTAACATTGCAAGATTTGATGAAGTCATTTTTATTATGGGGAAAGTAGAGAAGAGATCACTTACAACTCCTGGTACCGCTGTTTTTAAAAGTTTGACAACTTTATCAGGATCAACAAGAGTACTCATCCTGTCAAATCCTACATCAAAAAACTCCACTTCTCTTGCTTCATCCCGGATTAAAACCAGAGCATTATCTTCCATGGAGAATTTTACCGGAACTCTTCCAGCGGTGTGAGCTGTAGTGTCGTTTGCTCCATCCATACTCATTATAATCTGTATTCCTCCCATTACCAGATAGGGACCCTGAGTATCCCACTCCAGTATTGGGGGAAGAAGCAGATTGATTTCAGATGTTTCAAGTCTGTCATAATAGCCGCCCATATCGGACATTCCCAGTTCAAACAGTTGATTTTTTGTATATATGATATTGTTCGTATTGCCGGCATCCCATACTGCGTATGCAATCTGGTTCACAAGTGAGCTTCCAAAAGTTATTGACATAACTTCTTCTGAGGATTCATCTGTATGGATTCTTTCAAGTACTCCCTGTCCTCTGGCAACTTTAGGTGATTGTGCCTCAACAAGTGTTTTATAAGAAAGTGATACATTCTCTCCTGAAACATCTAATTTTTCAACTTTGGTATCCTGAGAAATTGGATTTTCAAATTCAAGTACAACCTGAGGAACTAGAGTTGTCATCAGGGTATTGAATACAACTCTGGAACTGTTCCTTGTGGTTGTTGCTATTGCATCACATACTGCGGTATCAAGTTTATCAATCACCAGATTGAATGCTTGCTGTGGGATTCCCCCGTCATCGGTGATAACAGGATCACTGGCGGTGGCCGTCATGTTGATAAGGTCACTGTCATTGGTTGTGAGAACAACGTCTCCTGAAACTTCCATCCATTCGTACTGGGCTGTTCCAGAGGATTCAACTCCACTAACCTCTGAAGTATATACAATTACAACGTTCTGAAGATAACTGTAAAATTTGAGAATTCCGTTTTCAAACCATATTGATACATCAATACTGTTTGCCAGAACACTAGTGGCATTTATGTTTATGGTCACAGGAATATAGGCTATTTCTGTTTCCACAACGATTGGATTTTCCATATATTCAACCAGTTCTTCTCCAGCCATCATTTCAGAACAGAGGGAAGCGAACGTAGTACCTTCACCATCCATTATTCCTGGCCCCAGTCTGGTTTGCACAGTGGAACTGTTGTAGTCTTCAATTTTGCGAAAATTTCCCTGAAGATATGATCTTACGGTAAGTAATGTGGATGTGAGGACCTTTGCTCTTATAAATCCAAGACCATCAACAGGAGGAACTGTAAGTTGAACGTGTTTTTTCCGGAAAACATTACCTTCAATCCACAAAAACGATGAACCACCACTTACATCCACAGTGACAGTTTCACCTGACTGGAATACACTCCCCGGAGCCGGAGTGTTAATATTGACGGTGTTGATTTCTTCACACCCTAAAGACATTACTAATGTAAATACAGATAACAGTAAAAATTTCATAGATATTTCCAGACAGTGAAAACTGATTTTCCCCGAAAGGGTAATCAGGTGGATGAAAATGATTTCCACCATTCCATGGACTATAGTAGTTTATTTCTTTGCTGTGTCAAAAGAAAAATTTAAAAAAGTATAAGAGAATCAAAAGGTTATGACGCAGTGTGTCATTGGAGGTGGTGATCAGTGTCAGGCTTTGGGTATTCGTCTTTTTACAATAGTACTTTCTCCGGTTGTTTTGAGAAATCTCGAAATTTTATTATACAGTTTGCGTCCAAAACCTCTGATTTTTCTAATATCAGAGATGGATGAGAAACGATGTTTCTTGCGGTAATTAATTATTGACACTGCCTTCTTTTTACCAATACCCGGAATGTATTTCAGTTTTGATATAGGGGCGGTATTGATATTAACTTTACCTGATACCTCATACCTGTACTTCTTTTTGGCGGCGTTTGCCCCGGAAATTCCAGCCAATGAGAAAACTGCTGTTAAAAGTGCGATAATTGCTGTTTTTGATTTGAGAATTCCAAAATTTTTCATTTCAAGGCTCCTTATTGTTGATTCCCTGACCATTCAGGGTGACTTATTTATTAACAATAATCATGCCAGAATGTTAACTATATGTATTAATAGGCAATTATGGAAATCGCAGAGTGTATTTAAGAGCAAAATCATCCGGTGGTGGTTAACTTCATCCGGATATGGACACCGGAGGGGATAATTATCAAAAATTTTCATTTTAGGATCTGCTTCGGGTGAAAGAAACTCTGTACAAACTCCATAATACCGCCCGCTGGAAAAATGATTTGACCATTAACTTGTCATAATCTACTTTTGATTTGAATCTTTTTCAAAGATGATCCGGAAAAGAAACTATTGGATCTGGATTATTGAAATGAGGAAACTATGGGAATATTAGGACTTTTCATGTCATCTGTTCTGGTAATTGCTTCACAATCAGGTGGTGCGGTTACTCAATCCGACAAAGACTCTGAAAAATCAGAGAAAAGTGAAGCAGCAATCACAGCAGGAACTTCTGAATCTGATAATTCCGATAAGAAAACTGTTGGTGATTCTGTAAAAAAATCCGCCGAAGAAAAGCATCAGAGTGATCTTAAAGACGCTAAAATGTACACTGAACTCAGAAACAGAATTTCCAGACTTGAAGAGCTGCTTAATAAAAATAAAAAATCTGAGTTAAAAACTGTGGTGACAGAGAAACCAGTTAAAGCCAGTGAGAAATTCAATGGATTCAGGTTTGGAAGTTACGGTAGAGTTAACTTTGGTAGAAATATGGATGGAGAGCCTATTTATCCGGTTAATATTACTGCTCATGCTCCGAGGTTGGAGGAATCCAGCTATGTTGAACTTGACTTATATTATTATCATCGATTCGAGGGAGATATACTTACCAAGACGGTTACCACCTTAGCTTTAGCTGACTCATTGTTTCATTACAACGGCACATGGGACAGTTCCATTGCGGTGAGAAATCTCTATCTGGAAGTAAAAAAATCCGGACTTGAAGGACTTTCATTCTGGGCAGGTTCAAGAATGTACAGGGGTGATGATATCTATCTTCTGGATTTCTGGCCACTTGACAATCTCAACACACTTGGTGCCGGAATCTGGTGGGATAAAAAGCCACTCAGAGGTGGAATTCATGTGGGGATTAACAGAGTTCTGGGAAAATTTCAGTATCAGGAGAGCAGTGTGGAAACGCCCTATGTCGGGTCAGAATCTATCCCCACACTCAACCGTCAGAGAACCATAGCCAGTGCAAAACTCGAATACTGGAATCAGAATAAAGGCTCTATGGGGTTTAAGGTGAAAGGTTATGCGGAATTTCACTCACTTGCTGCCGGTACCTATAATGCACTGGAGGATCAGCCTGAACAGATAGCTCTTCCTTCGGAAACAGGTTTTGTCGCAGGTATTCAGTTTGGAATATGGGATTTTATGCCAAAATCCTTTGTTAATGTTTTTGCAAGATATTCAACAGGAATAGCCTCATACGGGGAGTTTTCCACACCATTCGGTCTTGGATTTGAGCAGGATCTAGATTCATCCTACAGTGCCAAAAATGCGAAAGAGTTTGTTATTGCAGCTACTGGAAATATAAAATTCGGTTCACATGTTTCACTTATGTTTGGTGGTTACTTCAGAAACTTTATTGATGCTGATTCCCTTGATTATGACTGGGACGACGGATATGAGATAGTTTTTGCAGCGAGACCAATTTACTGGATGCCTGGTGAATGGGGAAGGAATCTCGCTCTTTCCGGCGAAGTCAGTTATCAGATGACAGAGCGTAACGGGCTGAATCCGGATACTGGAGTTAGCGCTCATCCATCGGTATGGAAATTTTCCATTATTCCAACATGGTTTAGTTCACGGACTTCTTACTCAAGACCCGCAATAAGGCTGGTTTATACGGTTGCCATGCCTGATGATGATGCAAGACTCTGGTATCATGAAAAGGATTACCGAAGATCAAGAAGTGTTGAGCATTTTATAGGTATTCAGGCTGAATGGTGGTTTAATTCCTCCACATACAACTGATTTGAAAGAGAGCACAGTTATGAGATATAAATTATACTTTCCGGTTTTTGTTCTGCTGGCACTTCAGTTGACTGGCAGTTGTACAACACAGGATCCCGATGAAATAATGGGAAGTTCCTTCATCAAAAAAATCAATGTAGGTGACTGGAGGGATGAGGTTATCTATCAGGTACTGGTAGATCGTTTTGATGATGGTGATGTGAATAATAATTACAATGTTGACCGAAGTGCCATGGCTAAATATCACGGTGGCGATTGGCAGGGGCTTATAAACCGTATGGATTATCTTGAGTCTCTCGGAATTACTGCTATCTGGATTAGTCCCGTTGTACGTAACGTGGAGGAAGATGCAGGTTTCGGTTCATATCACGGGTACTGGACTCAGGACTTTCTATCTGTTAATCCACATTTTGGAGATCTGACAGACCTTAGAAGACTTGTGGACGCCGCACATAAAAGAAATATCAAGGTTATTCTGGATGTGGTTACAAACCACGTGGGTCAGTTGTTCTTTTATGACATCAATGGAAACGGTAGTCCGGATGATACACTAATGGGTTCAGGAAGTGATTCCCCTTTAACCAGAATTACCGAGTGGGATCCTGACTATGATTCCCGTGGTATCCAGGGATGGACAAGTCTCGGTGAAAGTGGTCCTGCTCCTATTATCTGGGTGAATATGCCGGAAATTAACCGTTTACCCCCCAACCCCGGTGAGTTCCATAATGATAACTGGTTCAATAAAAGAGGCAGAGTCACTGTCTGGGGCAGAGAAGGTCAGGCATGTATTGATCTAGGTCTGTCAGGGGGGCCTGATGATTATGGAACCGACTGTCACAATTATATCAGAGAGCAGGAGTTATATGGTGACTTCCCCGGTGGCCTCAAGGACCTGAAAACGGAACTTCCTGAAGTCAGAAAAGCTCTGATAGATGTTTTCAAGTACTGGATAAGGGTTGCAGATTTTGATGGTTTCAGAATTGATACTGTAAAACATGTTGAACATGAATTCTGGGTGGAATTCAACTCAGCTATCAGGGATTATGCAGTGAATACTCTCGGAAAGAAAAATTTCTTCATCTTTGGTGAAGCATTTTCCGGTCTGGACTGGCTTTTAGCAAGTTATACCGGAGGGGAAATGTTTGATGGTGTATTTTATTTTTCTCAGAAGTTCCGTGTTTTTGATAATGTTTTTAAAAACGGTGAAGCGACAGCAAATGTGGAAACACTGCTTAATTTAAGATTGACCGGTGAAAATGGTATGGCTCCTTATGCTTCAGAAGGAAATACCAATGGACCAAAGGATACAGATGACGAAGAAATCTCTCCAAGGTCAATGCTTGTTAATTTCATGGATAATCATGATGTTCCTCGTTTTCTTTTTGATAAACCAAGTATAGATGCTCTTCATAATGCTTTGGTATATCTTTATACCTGGGATGGTATACCATGTCTCTATTATGGGACAGAGCAGCAGTTTTCAGGGGGAAATGATCCCATGAACAGAGAGGATATGTTTGAAAGTCTAAATATGCCTGTTTCGGAATCGGGGAAGAGGTATGGAGTGTTCAATACTGAAAATCCCACTTTCCTTACAGTTCAGACTCTTATCTCAATACGGAAAGAGTATGCACCCTTGAGACGGGGTGGTGTTGTTATGAGATATAAATCTGATGTGAGATCAGACAATAATGAGACAGATACAAATGGATACCCACTATATCCCATGAGGGGAATCATTGCTTTTGAAAGATCCTATAAGGGAGATATCGTTCTTGTGGTAATGAATGCGTCGGATACATTGACTTCATATACACATGATTATTCCAATAACCCAATGGTTACATCTTTTTCTCAGGGTACTTCTCTGGTTAATGTTTACTGTGGAGATCATGTTTGTGAAGGAACTGAAGGTGGTACCTTTGTCACAACAACAGGTGGGGGGTTGGATATCACACTTCCTCCAAGACAGGCTGTAATTTTAGTTAAACAGTAAATTCCCCACTTTCAGATTTTCAGATTTTCCTGAAAAAAAACGTTTCATATTTGAGATTTTCTTTTCCAATCAAATTTCATATGTATAATGTATAAATCCTGAATTGTTTTATCCCGTTTTCTATTGATTTTAATACAGGAGAGTTTTCTGTATTCGTTTTGAAAATGAGGATTTTGTCTTTGGAAGCCTCTTTTTGAGGATAATGAAAGGTCTTAGGAATGAGAGAAAGAACAAAAGACAGTTTTCTTTTGGAGATCAGTGAACTGACCAACACCATAAAAATGATGAATCAGAATACTGACCGGCTTTGGGCCGAAAAGGAATTTCTCAGGCAAAAAATACTTATACAGAATCAGGAAAAACATGTGCCTGTAGTGGTAACTGCTGTTTCTCAAAAAGATTTCCACGGTAAAACCGATGGCGCAGACAATGGTAAAGTGGAGGAAATTATTGTAAGGGCTCAGGGTGAATTCAATGATTTGCTGCAGTCGCTCAACATGCTGTCAAGAAGTCTTCCCTCCATCAGGACAAATCTTTTTCAGGATTCATTGAATAATGAAAATCTTCAGAAAATGCTCGATAAGGAGCAAAAAGAAAAACTCAGGATTCTGGAAGAAAATGAGAATCTTTCATGGGAGTTAAAGAATCTCAAAAGAGAAATGAATGAGTTTTCAACAAGTGTTCTTGATAAAACTGTGGGTGAAAATGAACAACTTGTGATGGAACTTAAAAGCACCAGAAAACAACTGGGGGAATTGCTTGATGCTGAGGATGAATATATTCTCAGAATAAGAAAACTGGAAAGTGAACTGGAAAGTGCAGCCACAGAACTTGAGCATTCCAGAAAAAATCAGGAACATGTCACAAGATTGAATCACGTCATTTCACAGGGTGCCCGGGATTATGAAAAACTTCAGGAAAATCTCGATTCCACCAGAATTGAACGTGACAAAATTCGTGGAAATCTTCTGGAAAAAGAACTGGAAAATATGAACCTGAAGAATAAGCTTCAGGGAATCAACCGTTCTATTTCCCGAAGAGACAAGGAAACACTGAAATCAGAGTTCGAGCACAAGGAAAAAGTGAATGGTCTTAATAGCAGAATAGACAACCTTTCAGATGAAATAGAGGATTTGAGCAAAAGGCTTCTTGAATCTGAGAATGAATTACTCTCAGAAAAGAAGAACTCAAATGAACTTGTGCTGGAAGTTAATACTCTTAGAATTGCAGTAGAGGATCTTGAGAAAGCATCCCAGGTCCTTTCGGTTGAAAATGAGAATCTCAAAAAAGAACTTGATGAATCCTTAATTCAGATAGAGGAACTGGAGGGGGATATAGAGGGTATGGAGGATTCGCTTCTTTTGCTGGAGGAAAATGCAACGGAACTTGAAAAGCGCCTTGGAAATACAAAATTTGATCAGGTTCTGTCTGAGGTAGCTGAACTTGAGCAGTTTGTTTCCAGTGTTAAAAAGAGTGAAGGAACTGGTTCCTCTTCCGGAATAACAACTGATCCGGGAATTGATTCACCTCAGGGATCTGAAGACAGTGATGAGATTGAAATGCTTCGTCAGGAAGTAAAACATCTTACAATTGAACTGGAAGATCTTAAAAAAGAATATGATGAAATTACGGATAAATATATTTTAGCATCTGAGGATTCCGATAACCTAAAGAATGAAATAACCCGAATTTCCTCCGAGTTTGAAAAACTTAACCTTGAAAAAGCATTTCTACAGGATGAAAATGAGGGATTAAAATCCCAGAAAAGTAATCATGAGGAACTGGTTGATTTTGGTGTTGAAGGGCTTGAAAACAGAATTAGTGAATTATCAGGCGAACTTCGTCTGGCAAGGGAAGCTAGTGATTCATACTACCATGCTCTGGCTCAGGAAAAAGCCAAGAGTGCTTCACTCACAGCTGAATTAGCAGTGGCAGGTACCTCATCCCTTGGAGATGCTGTAAAACAGCAGATCATTGAGCAGATGACTATTATAGAAAATTCAATGGATGACCTTGAAGATTCACTGCAATTGGAAGAGACAAGGCTTGCGAAGTACTGTTATGAACTGGGGAATGTTCAGGACAGCGTTTCTGATGAGTTCGAACATCTGAACGTTATGATACAGAAACTGGAGTCTCAGATTGAAAACATGTCCATGCTTTCGCTTTCCGGTGATTCGGAGGACACTACTGTTCTCAAACGTCAGTTGGAAGCATCCCAGGTGCAGTTAAGTCAACTGAATGCCCAATTGGGTACTCTTGAAACAGATCTTATAGTTTATCAGGCCCGGCAGGGACAAATGGATGAAATATCCAGTATTATTGACAGTGTAAGACAGAATCTTGAAATAATGGGTTTAATGCAGGCTAGTGAGGATTTAAAAACTGTAGTTTCTATACTCAGTGAAGGGAAATAATTTATGTCGGGGTATATACTCTCAATAGATCAGGGAACTTCGGGAACAAATGCAGCAATATATGACAGGGAATTGAAATTTGTTTCCAGAGGATATTCAGAGCTTGACTGTGCTTATCCCAAAAGTGGCTGGGTTGAACAGGATCCTGAAGCATTGTGGAAATCGACTCTGAAAGCTATCTCCAGCGCTCTGGAAAATGCTTCAGTTAATCCCAAGGATATCATTTCAATTGGAATTACCAACCAGAGGGAAACAACCATTCTGTGGGATACTGAAACATCAAAGCCTGTCTACGAAGCAATTGTATGGCAATGCAGAAGAAGTGCAGATATCTGCACTGAACTTAAAAACAATAACCTTGAAGAGGAATTTCATCTGAAAACCGGACTGCTGCTTGATCCGTATTTCAGCGGCACAAAGATAAAGTGGATTCTTGACTACAATGGGCTCCATCAGAGAGCCAGATCCCGCGGTATAAAATTTGGTACGGTTGACACATGGCTTATACATAAACTAACCGGTGGAAAGCAGCATGTTACTGATACCACTAATGCGTCGAGAACACTGCTTATGAATCTTGAAACTCTTCAGTGGGACAAGGACCTGTGCAATCATCTCAACATCCCCATGGAGATTCTTCCGGAAATAAAACCCAGTGCAGGTATTTTTGGTTATACATCCGGTTGTGATATCCTTCCGGATGGTATTCCCATTTCCGGGGTGATTGGGGATCAGCAAAGTGCACTTTTCGGACAGGGAGCCTTCAGGTTTGGTGAGGCAAAATGCACTTATGGAACCGGCTCATTTTTAATGATGAACATAGGTGAAAAACCTTCATTCAATTCCCATGGAATTCTTACTACTGTGGGATGGAGTATTGGTGACAAAACAGTTTATGCTCTTGAGGGAAGTGCTTTTGTTGCCGGTGCAGCAGTACAGTGGCTCAGGGATGGTCTGAAACTTATTTCCACTGCTTCAGAGATAGAAAGTCTCGCCCTGACAGTGAGCGACAGTGGTGGAGTTTTTTTCGTGCCGGCACTGACAGGTTTGGGGGCACCTTACTGGAAAACTGATGCACGTGGTATGTTCTGGGGTATTACTAGAGGAACTAAACAGGGGCATTTTGCCAGAGCTGTACTTGAAGGAATTGCTCTTCAGAATCTTGCGCTTCTGAAACTTATGGAAGAAACAGCAGGAGAGAAAATTTCAATGCTTAAAGTCGATGGTGGGGCTGCAGCAAACAATGTACTTATGCAGTTTCAGAGTGATATTCTGGAAACTCCACTGTTCAGACCGGCAAATCTTGAATCTACGGCATTTGGGGCTGCAGCAATGTCCGCAATAGGTGTTGAACTGTGTAACGGAGTAGATGAAATAGCGAAAAATATTATTGAAGAAAAGATATTTTATCCATCTATGGACAAAGAAAGTGTAATTCACTATACTAATTTCTGGGAAGAGATGGTTAAGAAAGTTTGAACGGGAATTTACTTAAATGAAGGATGATGAAAGGGATATTCAAACCAAAAGGGAATTAAAGAGAACCAGGTATATTCTCCCTATGGGCAGAGAAGATTCTGTTCATGGAGATGAGTCTGAAGAATCTGATACCGGAAATGTCACCCAGGTAACAAGGGTAACCAAGAATCTTCTTCCAGACAGGCCTGCAACTAAAAACAGTTGTCTGGTTGTACTCTATCCTCCCAGTGCGGTACTTGGCCGAAAGGTTGAAATATCATCTGAAAAACCACTTGTCATAGGAAGACATCCGGACTGTGAACTTCAACTCAATGATGACAGTGTCAGCAGAAGGCATGCTATGGTGGAGTTTTCAAGTTCGGGTTGTATTATAAGTGATCTGGGCTCAACAAACGGAACATATCTCAATGAATCTGTTATCCGCAGAAAAATGAAAATAGAAAACGGTGCGAAAATTCGTATTGGTCAGGTGCTGCTTAAATTTCTGAGCGGGGAGGACGTTGAAGCTGAATATCATGACAACCTGTATAAACTCACAATAATTGATGCTCTGACAGATGCATATAATAAACGATATCTTATGGAGTATCTCACAAGAGAAATTGAGAGGCTAAAAAGAAATACCTCATCTGGAATGAGTCTCCTTATGATTGATATAGATCATTTCAAGGTCCTGAACGATAATTTTGGACATCTTGTGGGGGATCTTGTTCTCAAGGAAGTGGCTTCAAGAATCAGATCCAATGTGAGAAAAAATGAAATTTTTGCGAGATACGGTGGTGAGGAATTTACAGTCTGTCTGCCGGATACAAATGCGAAATCTGCCTTTGAAATAGCAGAAAGAATAAGAAATACAGTTTGCTCAAGTCCTGTTTCTGCAGAAGGAAATGAAATCGTTGTTACCATAAGTCTTGGAATATGTACAACCCAGGCAGGACGTGAATATTCTCCTGAGGAAATTATTCAGAAGGCTGATGAAAATCTATACAGGGCAAAAAGAGCAGGTCGAAATAAAACAGTTATGGATTACTGAAGAGATTTTCTTTTTGCGTATCCCAGTATCAAACCCAGCGCAAGAGATAGCAGTGCTGCACTTAAGACTCTGAATTCAGGTGGAAGAAGGAAAGTTGCAGTGTGAGCTGGAATCCAGAACCAGATACACGAAAAACCGACAACCCTTATCATGTTTGCCCAGTTCATATTCTGAAAAATTTCCACAGCCGGCCATTTTTTAAAAAGCATTTTTCTGTCTATGAGTGTATCTGTAAGCCTGTGGAAAGTCATCATGGGTGGTGCAAAAATAATATTCATGAAAAAGCTTTTCCAAAATGCTGTTAGGAAAGTGCTGTTTTTTCCCGGTAGAAGTGATGCCCTGAGTAATCCTTCAACACCCATTGAAAACATAGGAAAGACAACGGTAAACGCCAGACCGAAAAATCCCCAGATAAGAAACCTCTGGTGTATTGATACTCCAGAAATTTTCCATGTTCCGGTTACCACTCTGCCGGATAACAGTTCACCCATTGTTCCGAGAATCCCGATTTTCAGAAATCCCATTAAGAATGGATAGTTTCGTGTCATCAGGACAAACTGCTCTCTTGTTGATTCAATAGATAAAAATGCGGCGATTGTTCCAAGAACCAGTACATATACGAATGATATTATTTTATTCATCAGCATCTCCTGCCGGAATTCCAGATTCGATGAAATTTAATAACACATTGTGAAAAGATAAACAGAGAAAATTCAGTTTTTAAGAGTTTTCAGGATGAGGTCAAAGATGTAGCCTACATGGATTCGGTTTGTGAAATCGAGGATATTCACATCAAGTTCAAGAACTTTTCCACGGTGATAACCGTAATCAACCACGTTAGCCCCATAAGTTTCATACCATTTGTTCAGACTTTCAATTTCACTTTTTACCCAGCCGCCTTCCATTTCCATGAGGCGTCCCCGCTGTGTAATTCGATCCCAGGCAAGTTCACTTGGGCCCTTAAGGACTATCATTAAATCACTGGATGGGATCTGATCACAGGCACGTTTGAATTCACTGGTGAGAAGATCCAGTTGATTCTGAGTGAGGTGGCCATCCTGTCTGAACTGGTAACAGAAAACCAGCAAATCTTCAGGAAGTGACCTGTCCATGACGTAGCTCATTTTTTCATCATGGCCTCTAATCTGCATTTCAGCTCTCATTTTCAGGAAATGCATCTGTAAATCAAAGCAATACTGAGGTTTGTCTCCAAGGAATTTTTCCAGAAGGGGATTCTTCTCCGGGCTTTCGTAAAGGCCTTCAAGTTTGAGACTTCTTTCCATAAGGGCCGTCAGAGTACTTTTTCCAAGACCGACATTTCCAGCGATAGTGATAAGTGTGGGATTTTCCCTGAGATAGCTTTCAAGACTGGTTTCAGCATCTATTGCTTTAAGTGTTGCCTTGGTCAATGGAAGAGTTACCCAGTCGCTGATGCCGGGAGTGGTGATTCTCAGATTTAAATCCCGGATTCCATCTCCAATTTTTCTTACGGTCTTATCAAGATAAATTTCAAGGGGTAAGTTCTCAGTTGCGTCAATAGTTATTACAGGACAATTGACATGTCTGTCTATAAATTTTTCATAAAGTTCATTCAGGAGTTTAAGATAGCCCTCAGGAATACTTTTTTCGGACTCGCGACCCCGCTCAGAAAGCCGGTTTTTTAATGTTTCGACATCGGCCTTAAGATAGATGATAAGATCCGGCTCGCCGATTTTCTCTGTCATGAGTTCAAATGTACGCTGATATGCAAGAAATTCCTCATCTGACATATTTCCAAGAATTTTCTGAGCCAGACCAAAAATATAGTAGTCTTCACTGAGTGTTCTGTCTTCAAGCACAATACCATGACAGTGCTGAATTTTTTTCTGTCTATCAAGACGACCGTTAAAAAATTCTATCTGTGCCATAAAAGCATTGGAAATGGGATCCTTATAGAATGCATCGAGTACTTCAGGATTGAACTCTTCTTCAAAAACACTCACATTATCAGAGATACTACGCCCCGGCAGTGTTTCCAGTAGTATATTCTTATAGGGTTCGGAACTCGCAGCTTTTACCAGCGTTGATTTTCCTACTCCTATATTTCCGACAATTCCTATCCTTAGATTTTCCATATTTCCTGTCCTGTCCGGCTTTGAATTTCTGGTAAATAGAAACTCACTGATTATCATTTTTCCCGAAATGTAAGGTTCAGACAAAAGCACTGTCAGGTGCCTGTTTTATATTGCCGGCAAAAGCAATGAACCTAGTGAGTATCAGGTAGTTGCTATGTTATGTAGCAAATGAAATTCATCAATTCAAGCAAGAGTCATTCAGCTCTAAGATTTCAATGGATTTTAAAAAGCAAAGTAAGCCCTTACTAAAGGTTGAATTGCCAGAATTTTCTAACTTTTTGATAATACATATGTTTGTTGGAAAGCATGTGCTAAATTCAAAGAAGTATTAATTTCAATAACTTTGCTGTACAGACAGAAAATTATTACTGAAGAAATTTTAGCAGTTCACAAATAAAGAGATCCCCGATGTCGTGGTATTCCGATAGTGAATAAAATAGAAGTCAGTTGGCCATTTGAGCGAGTCCCAGAATTCCTGAGGCGATTTTAACATGTCTGTATATATCCGTGAAAGCAGGTTTAAGATCAAACCTGAATGGAACAGACGGATTTTTTCTGGAAATCCTGAGTGCAGCTTTGAAAAGCGAATTTATTTTACTCATATTTAAGCCTGAATTTCTATGAGTAAACATTTCCGCTGCGACTAAGAAGTGACCTCTCAGCATATTGGACATAAGCCTTTTGGGGGTATAAAATTTTCGTTCTGCCATAGAAAGAAATGCCTGAAGTTCCCATGGAGAAACCGATGTGCTGGTAAGAGTTACGTGTTTTCCATCATAAAGTGACCAGTTCGAGACAGTTATTTTTCCATCCAGTTCGAGACTTTTGTATTCCTGAGAGCCAGGAAGTGCTGTATGAAGATTGAATTCGGCATCATTAACACCAGATTCAAGTGCAAATTCCAGCAACTGTCTGAGTGAGTCCATAGTTTCACTCTCAAATCCACATGTGAAGATCCCCTTAACATTGATGTTGCGGGAGTTAATATTTTTTATGTTTTTCATCAGATCTCCGGGATTATAACCTGTTGCATTACCTGAAAAATTTATATCGTCGGGGGATCTGAACTCAAAATCAATTCCACTGCAGCCTGTTCTCTTCATCAGAGATGCAAGTTCATCATCTGATGCAAATGATGGTGGTATTGTTGCTGACCAGTTGGAATGGGATATTTCTCTCATTGAAGAAATACTTTCAAGGAAGGACTTCATTAGATCCACATTCTTCATAAGATCCGGACCGGAAAAAACAAATTGAACTTTTTCATTCCGGTATATTTTTATTTCCTCCAGAATAGATGAAACAGGACGGTTTTCCCAAAATACCACGGGTATTCTGGGGCGTTTGAGGGCGTGATGTTCATCCCATGAGTGAACAAGAAAAAAATCTGGAATAGTCTGTGAAAATACAGACTCAGTTTTCCTGATAAATTCCCTTGATTTTGCAATGAGTGAAAAATCTGTAAAGAAATTTTCATCAGCAATCATTTCCCCTTTGAGAATTTCAATGGCAAAGGATTTAAGTTTCTGATTGTCCGAAGTATCAGTCACCCTAGAGCAGACTTCAAGAGATTCTCTGATGAGGTCGATGGAAGAAGCAGTATGTATCATGCAATTTACTCCCTCCCGTTGTAATGCATCAGCAAGAGCATATCCTTTCATGGCGTGTGGGGCATCAACGTCAATTATCACCAGGGAAGAATGTAACAGTTCAAGATAGTCAATTATGGAGTAATTTTCATTATATACAACAGTTTCAATACCATGGCCATCCAGTTCAGTGGCAAGTTGTACAAACCAGGTGAATTTCAGATCCATTTCAGGAGTAAGATTTTTTACACCTAGGGAAGGAATCACAATGGAAACTTTTTTGTTTGTATTTTTAAATTTCTTTGAAGGGAGTTGAGAATTTAGGGCCATCAAATACACTCCTTGAGAAGTTGTTTGTCAACATCAACTCTCTTATATTATCCATTGAGTGTAAAAATGGCGCCATCATCGTTACATAATGATGATTTTCGGCGTGAAAGATTTGAATATTAAGGGGAAAAAAAAGGTGAAGAAATTTTTTTATTCGGAAATTTTAGCGAGAATATCGTCCTTGGAAATAATAAGTATTTTTTTGCCGTCAAGTTCAAATTCACTTCCAGCATACTTATTGTAAAGAATTTTATCTCCGACTTTAACCATGGCGCTGATAAGTTCTCCGGTACCCACCGCACAGATTTTTCCGTATTGGGGTTTTTCCTTTACACTTTCAGGGATGATAATTCCACCTACTTCTTTGATATCCTGTTCTTCATGTTCAACAACAACTCTTTCGTCAAAAGGAACTACTTTCATTTCAAACCTCCAATATAAAAAGTAAAAAGTACAAAGTACAAAATTAATATTTTCAGGTAATAAAACCTTTAAAATTACGACAATGACAGATAATCACTGAAACTGCCAAGTCAATCGTGATGAAGAGAAAAAAATCACAACTGACTTAATTTTTTTCTTCCGGAGGAATGAAATCATCTCCGATGACCTTTTCCCAGGGATTCTTTCTGGAATTTTCCAGAATAAGTGGAGGAACAGGCAACCTCAATACGGGATCCCATTGAAGAAGCTCATAATTATCAGAGCTTATGCGACAGAAAGTAAACTGACGCGCTCTTTGTTTAAGCAGGTCCCATGGCCCGGGATAGGGTATCCATGTACCAGTGTTTATATATATGCATCCATTTGGAAAAATAACTTTTTCGCAAACATGGGTATGCCCCATAACGATGACTCTCGGTTTGATTATTTCTGAAATTTTTCCGGCATTCTTTCTGGTATTTATTATCAGTGGATCCTCGTAAGAATAAATAGCTTTACCAATTTTGGCAAACAGAAAGAATATTCCCACAAATGTTAGAACTGCCAGCACACTTATGGTGGAGGCTTTGCCAAAAACGCTGTGGGAAAGTATTGAAGAGAGTGTTGTAAATGTTAAAATCCAGCCGAAGATTGATGTGATCACCAGGAAAAAAAGAATGATCATTTGAATCAGAAATGGTCTAAACATTCTTATAAAAATTTCGTATCCACTGTGACCAAGGGGAAGAGCTCTCAGGGAATCAATTTTTTTAAGCTGTTTTTCATTTATCCCGGCTAACTGAGCACGTGTCTTTCTTTCAATGATGTGCCTTTTTAAAAATTCTCTAGCTTTGGTTCCCCCGGTTTCAAGAGAATTTCTTATTGCTCTCAGGAAAAACGGAAAGTTGAGGTGAAGAGTTCTTATGAAATCCCACAGGTTATAAGTCCTCATTACACTGAGATACTGAGCAAGGCTTATAACATGGGTTCTGTAAGGATCAAGCCCACGGATTGGACCGTAAACAAATCTGGCGAAAAGGCTTCCAACAGGGTAATCGAGTAAAAGTTCCTTTCCGCCATAGGCTCCATCAGGAAGCAGTGGACAAAGCGGGCTTGTGATGACGTTTGTCTCATCATACTGATTCCCATGTTCAATATAAACCCCGTTTTCAAAAAAGAACCATTGCCTGACTTCCCATCCGGAAATTTCACTTCCATCCGTGCTGCCAAGTTTTATCAGGCAATTTTTTAAAAAGGTTTCAAGTTCGGTTTTTACTTTCTCCCAGTAAATTTCAAGATCATGATTTCCTCTGATGTAGACAACCCTGTGACCTTCCATCAGGAATCTGGCTAAAGCCATGAAAAAATCGCTGTGACCCTTCAGGATGATTCTGGTTTTCCATAATGCCTTGTTTTCGCTGCTTCCAAGTCCAAACTTCATTTCATTTCTGGTGACAGGAATATTCATGGATTCTATTTCTTCCCGAACCGGGACATCAGTGACGGAAAGAAAATCCATAACATCTCCATTGAGGACAAGAATATGTGGTTTCCCGCTGGTTTTTGAATTCTGAATCAGGTGATCCACAAAAAGAGAAAATTCAACATCATAAAAAAATTCTTCATGTCTGGAGAACGAAGCAGTTTCCTGTCTTCTTCCTGCACCGATATGCAGGTCGCTGACAACAGTTATTTCAACATCTGAATTTGCAGTTACATCTACATCAATAGACATTGCTGTCTCTCCTGAATTATATTGTTACCAGGAATAGAAAATTGAATAAACTCCCGGTTTCTGGAAGTATTGCGGTAAAACAGAGACTAAACAACCTGTTTTTTTACTATTTGCAATTTATCCTCAGGGCAGGTATTATTTCATCTCTGAAAAGATGTAGTGGAAGGGATAACTTATTCCATTACGGAAATTGTGGTAACTATAATGAGACATTTTTCTTATCTGATCATATTTCTTTCTTTCCATTTATATCATGGAAATTCCAATGCTCAGAAGACTTCTCCAAAACCTCAGGTCAGTTCTCATTTTTTCATTGAGGGAAAATCATCTGATGCAATTCTGAAGTTTAAAAGTTCCATGGAGGGGGCTTTAGGATACAGTGAAATAATTGAATGGAAACAGGTTTCCCTTTCGATGCCTCTTCCTGCAAGTGACCAGCTTCTGGAAGGAGCTGCTTTCTACAAGGCAGGTAAGAAAGCAGGTAAGGCTGGGGATCTGCAGAGTGCATATGATAATTTCAGCAAGGCTATGGAAGTCTATGAAAAAAACCATTATGCTCTTGCGATGGAAGGAAAAAAAGGAAAGAAGAAGTTCCGTAATACTCTTAAAAATCTTGCGGCTTTTTCATATTTTCTGAATGATAAAACTGCCGCAGAAAAATATCTCCTTAAATATCTGGCATGGAAACCAAAAGCAGATGAAAAATCATTTCCTGATCAGATGGCGACCTTTGTTAAGAAAGTAAGAGAAGGTTTTCTTGAAAAAGGCAGAGGAAAGCTTGTTGTTACAACAGAGCCTCCGGGGGCTACAATTTATTATAAGACTAAAATGAAGGGTGCCGCTCCAGTCACCTTTAAAAGTGCACCTCATGGAAATGTTGTTATTGTTGCCACCCTTCCGGGATATGAAGTGGCTGTGGAGGACTTTTCCATTGATGCAAAAACCGGTAAAACCCTTCATATTGTGATGAAACCCAATAAAACCGGTATTCTGAACAGTCTCATCAACTCAAGAATGGAGCTTTCACACAAGAGTGCGGGAAAAAATATCCTCGACAGTTGTAGAAAAGCCAAAGTTGATATGATGGTATACATGATAATGAAGGTTGCCGGAACAAATTCGGTTGAAGTTACTGCATTCCTTTTTGATTCAAGGCTGTCAAGCAAACTGAATGAAATAAAAAAGACATTTGACGCCGTGAATTCAACACCTGAGGAGCAGCGACATTTTATAAAGAGGTTGTTTACCGGTGTGCCTCTAAATGGGAAATGGCCGAAAAAGAAGAAAAAACCAGGTGCTTTATCGGTGATGTTCAGTAGTTTGAAGAAAATTCCCCAGAGCAGATATTTCTGGCCTGCAGTGGGGGGGATTGGTGGCGTGATTGTTGCTGGAACAATCACTGCGATAATAATTGCCACTTCGGGATCGGAATATTATCCCCGTACCGGAGCTAAACTTTTAAGATAGGAATTTAATTTATTAAAGGGTTTTTAACTCTCAGGAGGACCAGTGATGAGAAATGTTAGAATTGGTATTTTGTTAGCTTTGCTGCTGGGGTTATTTTCAGCATGTGATGATGGAAAACAGACATTCGATGAAAATATTACAGTAAATCCGGTGGAAATAATCGGAACTGTAGGTGGAGTGATATTTGATGCATCAACAGATGCTCCACTTGCAGGAGTAGAAGTGACAGTAATCAGTGGAGGAAATGTATTTACTGTTACTACAGATGAAACAGGTATTTATTCCATTGCAGATGTTCCTGCCACTGGAAATATTGTGGTACTTTATGATGCCGAAAATTATTACAGCGCCAGACAGGTGGTATCCTTCAGCGAATCCGAATCGGATACTCCCTATGCATCCCCCACAGCCACTGTGCCTCCAACCTGGCTTGTAAACAGCACAGGCGTATTGAGACTCAGAGTAATTGATGATGATGGCAGGCCTGTGGAGGGTATTCCTGTGCAGGTTAATGCTGACCCGGTTTTTGTCACCATTGATCAGTGGGGAAACTTTTATGGACAGGGTCAGACAACTGATAGCCAGAACACAAATACTCTGGGTATTGTTCAGTTTGATGAACTTCCTGCGACAAATCAGATTTATTCTGATAATGCTGTTACCGTCAATATTTCCGAGTATGATTCAGATGGTGACGGATACCCTGATTTTAACGGCACCACAGTCAGTTACAACCTTAGGACTAATTCTGAAACAATTAAGGTTATCAAACTTTCAAGGGTATACAGTGGTTCTCTCTCCATTTCTGATTCCACTATGCCGTATTTTACAGGTTCAACGATTTTTCCTGGGACCTACGGTCCAGGAGACACCGTTTACATTAATTTCAGTAGAGAAGTCAGTGAAGACACTATCGAAGTTGAACTTATGGAAAAAACTCAGGGTGGCGCATCATGGCTTATAGAACCCACAGTACAGGGATCTCTGATTTATTTTGATCTTCCTGAGGATATTGAATTTAATGAAAAGTATTATCTGAGGGTTTATGCAACCACTCCTGATTCGATGTATTTCGTTGAAAGATCTGTTGCTGTTTTCACTCCCGTGGATGGAGATCTTAGCGTTTCTCTGGTGGAAGAAAACAGTATTGATCCTGCAAGTCCGATTATAGTTACTTTCAATCATCACATCGGAAATGGTATCCCCGGTTTGAATACATACACAGGTTCTGATGGAATCGTATATTTTGATGTGGATCTCGATACTTCCGGTCAGACCGGTGACTCCTCCAATGAAAATGATTACTATAATTCAACAGTGGTATTAGAGACTCAAGAGGACTATCCCTTCTGGCTTCCCGGGTATTATCCTGCAGCTAGCACCAACTTCTCCACGACATTCAAGTTTTCTGTTCCTGGAACGATTACTATAAATCCCGGAGTTACAGTGTGGTTCAGATTTGATATCACAAGCAGCGCAAATTACAAGGTACGTACGCCTGATGGATATACAGTTCTTGCCATCAGTGCGATAATGCCATAACTTCATAAAATAATTCAAAATATAAAAGAAAAATATTTCGAAAGGAAATGGGTTGATAAATTATGGTTCATTACAAAGATATTGGTCTGGTAAATTCAAGAAAAATGTTTGAAGCCGCACACAAGGGTGGGTTCGCAATCCCTGCATATAACTTTAATAACATGGAACAGCTTCAGGCTATCATTATGGGATGTGCGGAAAGTGACAGCCCTGTGATTATTCAGGTAAGCAAGGGTGCAAGAGCTTATGCCAACCAGACTTTGCTTACTTATATGGCTGAAGGAGCAGTTGCAATGGCTAAGGAAGCTGGTCTTCAGATTCCTGTGGTGCTTCACCTTGATCATGGAGATAGCTTTGAACTGGCAAAAAGCTGTATTGAAACAGGTTTCTCATCTGTCATGATTGATGGTAGCCATCTGCCTTATGAGGAAAATATCGCTCTCACTAAAAAAGTTGTGGAATATGCTCATGCTTATGATGTTACTGTTGAAGGCGAACTTGGTGTTCTTGCCGGTATTGAGGATGAAGTTCAGTCTGAAAAGAGTCATTACACAAATCCTGATGAAGTTGAGGATTTTGTTTCCAGAACCGGTGTTGACTCTCTTGCCATTTCAATCGGAACCAGCCATGGCGCTTATAAATTCAAACTCAAGGAAGGGGAAACTGTTCCTCCTTTGAGATTTGATATTCTGGAAGAAATAGAGAAAAGAATACCTGGCTTCCCCATTGTTCTTCATGGAGCATCCAGTGTGGTTCAGGAATTTGTTCAGATGATAAATAAATACGGCGGAAATCTTGACGGTGCCGTTGGTATTCCCGAGGATCAACTTAGAAAAGCTGCCACCAGTGCTGTGTGTAAGATAAATATCGATAGTGATGGGAGACTCGCAATGACAGGGAAGATCAGAGAGGTTCTTGCAACCAAACCTTCAGAATTTGATCCCAGAAAATATCTTGGACCTGCAAGAGATGCTCTGAAAGAATTAATAATTCACAAAAACAGAAATGTCCTCGGAAGTGCCGGTCATGGTAAGGAACTCCTCTAGAATTCATAAGTATTAAACGACTTTCCCTGTAAAAAAACTCAAAGAAATAACTATTTAATGGGAGAGGATATTTGTATGGAGGTAAATCAAATGGGGTTTGGGGAAAAACATCGTCTGCATCTGGCTTCGTAGCTTTCCACATCCCCAACATGTATCCGTTCTTCACCACCGGTAACAAGACGCTGGCTTCTTGATGCTGGATTTCCACATACCATGCATATTGCGAGAGTTTTTGTAACAAATTCACTAAGGCACATGAGTCTGGCAACATTGTCAAAAGGTATGGCTTTAAAATCAAGATCCAGTCCGGCAATAATTACCCTTTTTTTCATAGCTGCAAGACGTTCAGCTATTTCAACAATTGACTCATCAAAGAACTGAACCTCATCAATTCCAACTACATCCTTGTCCTCACTTAGAGCAAGTATTTCGTCAGTTGATGTAAGACTTACACTTTCCAGTTTCATCTGATTTCTGCTGACAATTTCGGATTCACTGAAACGCTGGTCAAGTGAAGGTTTGAATACAACCACACGCTGTCTTGCATACATAGCCAGTCTGAGCCTTCGTATCAACTCCTCTGTTTTTCCACTGAACATCGGGCCGGCAATAACTTCCAGCCATCCGGTATCTCTGGGGGCAATCAGCATTTTTATACTCCTGTCAACTAACTCTGGCCAGTATCATCCAGAGAAATAAAGTGATAATACACAAGGGACCAAATTTTCTGAAGGCTGACACATTGAATTTCAACGATTTATTAAAAACTTTGTAAATAAAAAGCACCACACTGAGGATAAAAAAAATGAAAAAAAATGCACTCATAAAAGATAAATATCTGTTTACTCCATGTGGCCTGGGAATATTTCGGCAAAATGAACCGTCATTAAGACCTGCTGCAAGCATGTAGACAGTTTTATTAATTTCGGGAACTTTTCCGGAAATAAGGATTTTTTGCAGATTATTTTCCTTCAGTGTTGAAAAAGGAAGTTTTTGTGATGCGTTGAACCATGCATCATAACCGGGGTCTGAAGTGGTGGTGTTCCTCAGTTGGTAGACTCTCAAAGCAACTGCTGATAAGCTTACTGCAACCAGTAGAGCTGAAATACCTGAGAAAATTACCAGTTTTTTAGCATTCAGTTTCATGTAAGATCGCGCTTGGAAAGAATGATCGATGCAAGAAATAAAAATATACCACTGTATGTCAGTGCATACGCAGTGCTCCAGAACGTAAAGCTCCAGTTTACAAAATCACTTGTTATTGAAACATGTACTCCATTGAAATCATGTCCATTGGGAATGAACAGATAAAGCTGGGGAAAAATCTGCAGAAGGCTTTCCACCGAACTCCTGATAAAATCAGGTTCATATTTCATTTGAATGATGTGTTTCAGATCAGGGAGAAGTCTTCCGATGGCCACCATTCCGATTGTCAGCATTCCGGTTATGAACGGTGATGTGAAAGATGAGAAGAATATTGTGATTGCTACAACAACAATAACTTCTGAAAGTATAAGTATTGTGGCTTTCAGGATATTTGTTCCTGGAGATATTCTCATCAGATAGAGTTCAAGAAGGAAAAATATCAGCATAATTCCCACTACTGTGAAAATAGTGGCCAGTAGACCTGCTGTTTTTCCAGCAATGAATTTCCATCTTTCCACAGGTTTAGAGAGAATGAGATAAATCGTTTTCTTTTCAATCTCTTTATAAATGATACTTGTACCTGTGAATATGGAAAGCATCAGAGCAAAAAAACTGATCAGGCCGGTTCCAATGTCAAGAAGGACTCTTTTCTCCTGATGAAGGGAAATATCTGCCAGAAAATGACCGGTTATAACGATTAAAATTGCAAAAAGAGCCATGGAATAAAAAACCTTACTCCGGATGGCTTCTCTGAATGTATTCAGTCCAATGGAAAAAATCGCTCCCATTTTATTTCTCCTCATCGGATTTATTGCTGCTGGATTCCATAAATAGATCCTCAAGGGATTTTTTATGGGAATCAAATTTTTTTATCTCGATATTTTCCATAACAAGTTTTTTAAGGATATTATTGGAAATTTCAGATGTGGAAACCTGAATTCGAGTTCCTGAAATAGTTTTTTCAACAACCACAGTTTCATCAACAGATTTGCATAATTCTGAGATGGTATTATGAACCCCGGTTGCAAAAATTTCAAAATATGACTGCCCCTTCAGCAGTAACTCAGAGAGTTTTCCCGTCTCCCGCAATTTGCCTTTTGCAATAATTGCAACGCTGTCGCAGATATCTTCCACATCAGCCAGAATATGACTTGAAAAGACCACTGTTTTTCCCTCTTTTCTCAGGTCCAGAATTATTTCTCTGAGTTCTCGTCTTCCGATAGGGTCCAGTCCGCTTAAGGGCTCGTCCAGAATTATAAGCTCGGGGTTGTTGATCAGAGCCTGAGCAAGACCAGCACGCTGAAGCATTCCTTTGGAATATTTTCTCATTGGAATATCTGCTGCGTGAGCAATTCCAAGTTTTTCGAGCAGTTCTTCAGAGCGTTTTTTTACAGTATCCGATGGGATTGAAAAAATTCCTCCTGCCATAGAGAGAAATTCTCTGGCAGTCAGGTAATCATAAAACCATGGATTTTCAGGAAGAAATCCTACTTCCGATCTGGCAGTGGCTTTGCTTGATGATTTGCCAAAAATGGATATTTTTCCTTTGTCTGGAAAAATCAGTCCCGTAACCATTTTCAGAGTTGTGGTTTTACCAGCTCCATTGGGCCCAAGAAGACCGAATATTTCTCCCCTTTTTATAGTCAGGCTTATTCCTTTGACAGCTTTAACTTTTTTAAGATTTAAAAAACCTGTCTGAAACGATTTTTCAATATTTTCTATAACCAGAGGATTGGGTTTATCAGTCATTTTTCAGATATGCCCTGTCAATTGAATTTATAAGGAGTTCAGAATCAGGAAGTTCATGGGGTAGTGTGATTTTTAGTCTGGGATCAATTTCCTGAGTTCTGCGAACTGTATCTACAGCTCCCTTGTTTCTGGCCCAGGCTCTTCTTGCCAGTCCATTGTTGACATCAAAAAAGAGCATACTCTCCAGGTTTTTTTCACTCAGTTCAGTTCCATCAAGAACCATTCCAAATCCTCCGTTAATGACCTCTCCCCAGCCAACACCTCCGCCGTTATGGATACTGACCCAGCTAGCTCCCCTCATTGCATCCCCAATGACATTTTGTATAGCCATATCAGCGGTAAAACGACTGCCGTCCTTGATATTGGCAGTTTCTCTCCACGGAGAGTCGGTTCCGCTTACATCATGATGATCTCTTCCAAGAACTACAGGCGCTGATATTACTCCGTCTCTTATCGCGTTATTGAATGCTCTGGCGATTTCAATTCGCCCTTTGCTGTCAGCATAGAGTATTCTGGCCTTGCTTCCTACCACCAGATTGTTATCCATGGCATTTTTAATCCAGTGTAAATTATCACTTACCTGAAGTTTTATATCTTCCGTGGCAAGTTCAAGATGGTTTTCAAGAACGCCAGCTGCAATTTCATCTGTTTTCTGGAGATCCTTCTGATTGCCGGATGTGCACACCCATCTGAACGGGCCGAAACCATAATCAAAACACATAGGACCCATAATGTCCTCAACGTAGGAAGGGTAATAGAAAGAGCCATCCGGGTTAGTAATATCAGCTTCAGCTTTGGATGATTCCAGCAAAAATGCATTACCATAATCCCAAAATTTCATTCCGCGTTCACAGAGTGCATTTATCAGTCTGACATGTTTTCTGAGGGACGCCTGTACCTCAAGTTTAAACCTTTCGGGATTTCTGGACATCAGAGAGTTTGACTCTTCAAATGATAGCGAATCAGGATAATAGCCACCACTGAAAGGAAGGTGGAGTGATGTCTGATCACTTCCCAGATCCACTTTGAAACCTGTTTCAAGAATTCGTTCCCACAGTGTGACGATATTTCCAACATAAGCAATTGAAACAGGTTTTTGTTGTTTCCGGGCTTCGTCACATCTTTGCAGAGCTTCATCCACGTCGTAAGTAATTACATCAACCCACCCCTGGGAATGACGCTTCTCCGCTGCCTGAGGATTGATTTCAGCTATAATTGACGCAGCACCGCTAATAACCGCTGCTTTCCCCTGAGCCCCACTCATTCCACCAAGTCCGGATGTTACGAATACCTTTCCTTTGAGGTTTTCAGTTGTTCCCAGCCATAATCTTCCAGCATTCAAAAGAGTAATAGTTGTACCATGAACAATTCCCTGAGGTCCTATGTACATGAAACTGCCAGCAGTCATCTGACCGTATGAAGTCACCCCCATTGATGCGAATTTTTCATAATGCTCTCTGGAAGAATAATTGGGAATTACCATCCCATTAGTAACCACAAGATTTGGTGTTTCAACACTTGAGGGGAAGAGGCCGAGGGGATGACCGCTGTATAACACCAGAGTCTGATCATCCTCCATTTCAGAAAGATACTTCATGGTGATGAGATATTGCGCCCAGTTTTGAAAAACCGCACCGTTTCCACCATAAGTGATTAATTCTTCAGGATGTTGCGCAATGGCAGGATCAAGATTATTCTGTATCATGAGCATAATTGCCGCACTCTTTACAGATTTTGCACCATAATGTTCTATGGGTCTTGCATGTATGGAATATGATGGTTTGAATCTCATCATGTAGATTCTTCCCCACAAGGACAGTTCTTTTGCAAACTCTGGTGCCAGTTCCTTATGCCAGCTTTGGGGGAAATATCTCAGCGCATTTGTCAAAGACTGAATCTTCTCTGGTTCGGATAAAACCTGAACCCTTGAAGGGGCATGATTTAACTGGGGATTCAAACTGGCAGGAGGGGGAAGGATTTCGGGAATACCAGTTTTAATCTGATTCTGAAAGTCTATAATTTCCTGATTTAATTGCATGACGTCTCCAAAAAATATGAAGTTGAATTTTACACAACACAGGGTGTATGATTTCAGAAAAAATTTCAACCATAGAACAGATAAACTCTTAAATACGTGGTTTGAAAAAGATTAATGTAAGGAAGCTCCGGAAGCAGTTCCTGCTCTAAAATCAAATAAAAATTATATAGTTCAATATTTTTTTTAGTTGACATTTTGTGCTGTTTAAGTGCTAATCATTAGCGGTTTTATTAAAACGAAAGGAAATAAAGGTATGGGAATATTTGATTTTTTATTTGGGAAAGCAAAAAACAAGGCAGTACAGAAAATGACAAATCCGGCACCTCCCCCTCCGGATAAAATTGAGAAGCCAAAAGAATCTCCTGAAGAGAAAGCGGCGAGAAAAGCTGCGGAAGAAGAGGAAATGAGACGTCAGACTCAGGCCATGGTGGATCAGGCTCATGCTGATATTAAAGCGAAACAGGCAGCCACAATAGCTGCGGATCCTGGTCTTGTGGCTCCATGTGAGGGAATTACCGTTGAAGTGTGGGCACAGGCAGCTTCAATGATGATTTCAACACCTGATGAGGGTGCTCAGGTACAGAAACTTAGTGCTCTTGGCATGGACAGAGCTCTTTACGACAGGGTTAATAATGAGTTTCAGGCCAGAATGGCAAGAGATACAACTGCTACAATAGCTACAATTTACGGAAATGCATTCTCACAGGCTCAGAATGTAAATGCTGCAGGACCTGAACCCGTCAGTTTTGAAAAATATGGTGAAATCGCAGGGGCACAGGCAGCTTGGGGTGAAACCGGAGCTGATGTAAATATGAAACTTCAGCAGGTATTTGGAATTACGGCTCTTGACGTATCAAATTATGGAGCCTACTGGAGTGCTAAATTTGTAGCTGACTATCAACTTGGTATGAAGCATGCGGACCTTATGGAAAAATACAAAGCACAGTACTTAAGTGGCAGCGATCAGGATGGAGATATTCAAATATGAGTTCTGATCTCCCTGAAACCAGAATCAGGGAAATTGAACACTGGACAGGAAGTTATCTGCACCAGGCTATTACAGTCGCTCTTTCTCAATCCGGTCCTGATGAACCTTCTCAGGACTGGGTTGAGCTAATGTCTCACTTTAAAGTTATTCCCTTGGAATTATCAGAACGAAAACGGCTTTTTGTATCCAGCTCAATGCTGCACGGTGCTCCGATAACTGAGTTTAGGGATGTGATCACTGCTATTATAAAAAGCAGCAGGAAAAAGTTAAAACTTGTGAAGTGTACAGATGATTCCTCCGAAAAAATGAAGGATCGATTCATAAGGGGTCTTGATGACTCTTTGGATGACTCTGTTGTATTTTACCGTTCAAGAGTATTTCCTAAAAAAAGTATGTTTTCAGAAGCAATGAGTGCAGCTGAAAGCAGAGGCAAAACTGCAGCGGACGAAAAGTCAATTTCAACTGAAGCCTTTGTAAATACCTGCAATGGTTGTGGTGCGCCAAGACTTAGACCGGGTAAGCCTTCATGCAGTTTCTGCGGACAGGATTTTTAAAATGGCATTTGAAAAGTTAATTGAACAACTGGGGCAACAATCTGGAGAAAAACTGATTCCACTTGTGGAAAGATATAATTCATTCAAAGGGAAGATACTTTCCAGAGTTGATGAAATTAAGGATGAAGTGAATCAGGGTATTGGAGAACTTATTGATAATTATCCATATGATTATGGTGCTGTAAGTGCTGGATTCAGTGCAGTGAAAGGGAGATTTTCAGCACTCTCGACAAAGGTTGAAAACGGTGTGGAAAAACTTGAGCAGGAATGGGAGGACATTCAGGATAATCTGAAGGTGAAATCCAGCGAAAACAGTATTATCTATAAACTCTGGTGGAAACTCTATGATGATTCCAGAAATGTTATGGATAACATAGAGAAAATGTCAGAAACTCTTGAAATCAGAAACGGTGGTAAGTGGGCTGATATTCTCCGAAAAAAAATGCTTGAAGAAAAAGATATTCCAGTCAACTGTCCCCAGTGTGGTGGTGCTCTTGAAACAAAAATAAGATATCAGAATTTAAACGAGACATGTCCTCACTGTGGAAGTCTGAATGAAATCAAACCGACTTTAGCCAGCGCAGCGTGGTTTAATGCCGGTATTATCAATCATGCCAGAAACATGACAATTGACGGGTATTTCAGGATGAAAAAAGCTGAAGACGATTTTCACAAGTTTCGTTTTCCTGCCTTACGGGATCAAAAAAATAGAAATGCTATAATCAGGCAGTACTGGAAAGACTACTATACAGTTTTAAACGATGAACATCCTGCTCCAGTAAGAACGGTTGAGGAACATACTGATGCAAAACTTGTTCATTATGAGTCAAATGTCTGGGATGATGGAGCTGAAAAAAGAGAACTTGAGGATGTTGAGAAGCTTCTCCAGTTAGCCGCCATAAGGGATATTCAGGTTTTAAATCATATTTCATCCAGTGATCATTTTGATTTTGATGAGGCTATTCACGCTGCTTTTGAGCACGATGAAGGAGCCGCTGTTGATTTTCTGTTGAGTCTCAAGTGGAAGAAAAAGACCAAAGAGGATGTTCTGTCACCGGATGGAAGTTTCAGTAAGGGAACTGAATTTGCCAAATGGCGGGAAAAACGTCTGGCTAAACTTAGAAAAGAAATTAATAACTGATTACCATTTCGGATAGACACGACCCTTTCCAATAATGGGAAGAACTGCTGTCCTGTATTGTTTTGAAGAATCCTTGTCATGTTGAAAATAAAGAGTAATTCCCCTTGGGGTTGTATCGGTTGTATATCCCACAAGAGTTCCATCGGGTTGTATGTAAAAATGGGTCCATCCCCCGGGGAGTGTCAGTAAGCTTGACGGAACCATCCCGGGTAACACAGCCTCTCTGGCGTATTTGATAATTTTAGTGTAATCAAATTTGTGTTCGATACTCTTTGGTAATCCGCTGTTTACATAACAGGTGTCCACACACCACTGAATTGTGGTGGCACTCACTCTGAACATGACTACTGATCTCGAACTGAGAGCCTGCCTTCTGGCTTCGGAAACAAGAGCTGAAAACTTGTATGAAGCCTCTCTTATCTGATCCTCGTTGCGTCGCACATTCACATTTGCAAGGGCAATAGCACTGAGTATGCTTATTATAGCGACAACCACCAGAAGCTCGACCAAAGTGAGGCCATACTGGTAATTATTTTTCATAATGTACCCCCTGTAATCGGTCTGTTAGGCATGCTGATATTAAATGTTATGGTACGTCTTTTATAATTGTCAGGAGTACCTGCAGTCCTGTCTTCAAAAGCTGGACGGAAACTGCGGATTTTACTGTTATCTCTGAAGGTTCGTACCACAAGACTGATTCTGATACTTCTGATTCTTCCGTTTTCAGTGGGCAGGGGATCCCTTGAATTAATCCAGATATCTCCTCTTTCATCCATTGGAACAGATGTGTCAAGGTGCCACGCTATCTGCATATCTTCCACATTCTCAGCTAAAGGAGACCATGTGTATGTGCTTTGTCCATTCTGTTCAGTTCTGATTCCATGCATCAGAATTGGTCTTTTGTAGGTTGTGTTGTCAATTCTGAGAGCCTGGAAGGGAAATTCTCCAAGACTGGTTATTGTGACGGTCTGAGTTGGGTTATATGTGTTGTTTGAAATTCCACATGAAGGATGACTATCATCTCCAGGATTGATACAGTAAGCTCCACCTCTGGAGTACCAGCCAAGATAACTCGGGTTTGAATTGAGTATGTAGTTAATTCTTCTTATACAGCTAAACGCACCTACATTAACAGCAACAACATCACCTGCAGTAAATCCTACTGTAGAGTATACTTTTGCCCATGTAGGAGAGAACCAGTCATAAACACTGGTTACAGCAACGCTGGTTGGATGAATGAATTCAATCCAGTCGGGATCATTATCAGTTCCACCGTCAGCAAAATCACTCCATACGGGATAATTGTTGCGGTTATGAATATTAATGACAGGTAAAATTTCTGTGGCACCACTGCATGAGCGAATTTCAACATTGGTCGCCATGCCTGCTCCTGAATTTTTCAGCGTGCGTCTCATATAGTTTTTAAGACCATCCAGGGTATTTTGCATATCACTTATTTCCTCCTGTTGCTGGGAGGTCTGATTGAAAACAGTCTGGATGTTAAAGGCCCCGGCAATCACGAGGCTACTAATGAATACAGCAATCATCAATTCAATTATGGTAAAACCGTTATGTTTCATTGTCTGTATACCACCGTTTTAAGATAGATTTTATGAACTCTTGGAGGATTTTCTTCTCCCTGCCACTGGGAAAGAACTTCAATTTCATATGTGTTGGGATATGGTCCACCAACCACTCCGAAAGAGGGGGTGAATGTTACCCCATGACCATCGCTGTTGTGTACAGTATCCAGTCCCAGAGCAAGATTACAGTGATTAACATCTGCACCGTTTGAAACACATGAGGAGAGACAACCGGAAGGAGCGGTTCCTGATGCAAGACAGGCCAGAGTCTGAACTGGTACTTCCTTAAGTGCTTCAAGGTGATCCTGTGCTTTGGTGATACCAGACTGGATGTTTCTTGAACTCAGATTTGTGCTGCTGGCAACTGTTATAACCTTAAACAGAGTGAGCATACCGATGAACAGGACAGTGAACGAAATTAGAATTTCCAGCAGTGTCATTCCATTTTGGTTACGAAAAGAGTTCTCTTTCATACTACTGTTCCTTCCAGTAGACATCTTCCACACCGGAAAATGCGCTATCGGTTCCGGAGACATTGTTCCAGTCATCACCACCGATGATTTTTGTTTTTCCACCGAGTGAATTTACGAAAAGATGCTCATCATAAACAATGAGACCGGAAACGACATTTCCTCCGGCGCTTACTGCTGGTGAATTCTGAACTGGTAACCCCGATGGACTGGCATCCAGAGCGAATGTATATATGGTACCAGGGTTACTTGTATCCTCATCACAGATGTCAGCTTTCTTGCCTGTGGAAGAACCCACATAAACTTCATCACCGCTTATGAATGCATCTGCCCATACTTTTTCATCCGCCGGCAGTGGAAAGTTGTAGATCATTTCTGCGTCAGAGCATTGAAGATCAGCATCACGGTCAACAAAAGCATAGAAATTATAGGGCGTGACCTCAGTGTCATTCAGATCAGGATGATCACTGGTTCCGAAATAAAAGGCCACAACAGTTTGTCCGGTGCCGGTATCCTTGGCAACCTTGAATGCAGGGGTTGTGAAAATGGGTTCAGGACCCACATCGGCAACAAGACATGAGTTATGATTTGAACCATTCATGTAATGTTTCCAGACTCTTCCGTTAGTATCGGCAACATAAAATCTGTCAGTGTATCCATCACCATCAAAATCAATAGCTACGGGACTTCCCCAGACACCAAGAGCTTTCTGTCCCTCATTTCCACCTCCGGTATTGAGTTTAACTTTTCCGTAGGGGAGGGTATCACCGTCATCCACATCTATTATGTAGAGATATATGTCATTGTAATTATCACTCATACCGCTTGTGGTTGCGATTGCCCAGGTTTTTCCACGTCCACCATATTTGTTGGAGTTAAACCATGCTACTGCAGGTGGCTGATATGTCCCGTTATAATGCATCTCTGTCCAATCTTCTTCCCACATGGGCTGTGGATTCCACGGATCAGTAACATTCAGAGCGCTTATATAGGGATGCTGTGAACCATGGCTGAAGAAAACACCCGTTGTCCAGTTGTCATAGTAAAGCACGTCTTCAAGAGTTACACTTCCATCAACCTGAGCCCAGGGGTGGGTTTCAGGATAGTAGGTTTTGATATAATTATTCTTAACATTTGGAAGCTGTGAGGCTGGTATCCATGCCCAGGCTTCAGAACCGTCACCGTATTCACGAAGTGAGCCGGATTTCAGGAAGTAACCTCTCTGTTCGGTTATTCCACCGGTTGAGGGATCATCGCCATATCTGTATTTCCCGGCATTAAAGGCGTGAATCATGCCATCCTGAGCACCAACCACAGCAATGGTGTCTCTTTCTGAAATTGTGGGATTTGTAGCCCATGTCGTGTATGAACTTTTAAGAGCAGGTGTAATTCCAGTTCCCTGAAGCCATGCAGGTGTTCCAGGAGGAGTTACAATTGCAGCGGTACTCCTTCTTATGGAACCCAGAGGCCAGGCTCTGTTGGGTATTACCGTGGGCTGGGTTCCAATAGGGTATTCCTTTCCTCTGGTCCAGTTGATAATCTGCCTGGCGTCATTATCATTTGAGTATCCGTCTGCATTGATGTCATATACCGGTTTGCCGTTATGTTTAATGGCTCTTTCAGAAGTTGACAGGATTTCCCTTAAAAGCCAGGTGTCGGTGCCAGCGGTAAAATCCTTTCGGGTAAGACCGTAGTTGGTGAAGATATTTCTGGTGTCAGGGTTTCTTGTGGATAGTTTCTGTCCGGCATCCCAGATAGTTGTTACGTTTGTGGATGTGGGATCTGCAGGATCATACAGCTCATACATGTAGAAATGTCCGCGGTTCCTGAGATCATTTCCGCTTACAGTCCATGATGAGGAAGGAGTTTCAAGAGTTCCTTTGAACATCACATTTGAGATAGGAATTGGAGTACTGAAAGTATAATCTCCCCCTACCAGAGCTTCATAACCGATATTGACATCGTTTACCTGAGGCTGACACTGCTCGTTTGGAGAAATTATCTCCACTTTCCACTTCAGTTTTGCACCGGTGTACCCAAGCGCACTAAGATCTATTGTGGCCTCATTGCTTCCTGTGGGAAACTCAACCAGAATCCAGATGGGATTACCCAAACTGTCTTCACCAACACTTATATAATAGTCAATTCTTGTTTCAGGAGGCAAAGTGCATGGTGGAATTGGGATATAATCATTTTTTGTTATTTTTACCTTGGTAATGGTTGTATTATCAAGCTGGGACGAAGGAATTTCTGTAACGACCAGATCAGAAACTGCCTCACCACCGTTTTGTCTTTCCACCAGAACAACAACATCGTTGTAGTCGTTACCCGAATTATTTTCTCCACCGGGACCTCCATCATAAAGCTGCTCAAACCCCAGAAGCCACCTTGTGGGATCAGTGGAAGGTGCACCCAGAATAACATGAGTTCTGATGCCGTCCTGAATTGTATTGAAGGTTTTCACTTCATGGGGCAGAACGAGAAAATTGTAATCGGATGTATTAAGACGATTGATGGCTGCCTGATCAAGCCAGCCCATAATGCCGGAGCAGGTGTGTCCGGGAGAACCGTTGGAAAATGTGAATGAACAGCCAATATCAAGCTGTCTGATATTATCTCCACTTGTATGATAGTCAGGGTTCAGTATTGATTTGGAAAAATATGGCATTGTAGCCACACGGATAGTGTTGAAATACCAGTTATAGTATTTTTTCATTCCAACACTTTCATATCTTGCAAGAGTATTTCTGTAGTATGAATTAATAAAGAAAATCAATTCACTTCCAGCATCGAATGTGCCCATATCAACGATTCTGTCATCACTGGTTACATATCCGTCGCCGTTTACATCATAGTCAGGCACTCCATTGAAACTCCCGTAATAATCCTTGTAAGGAGGTAATACGAATGTTCCCCACTGCCAGTGCTGAACTGCATAGTAGCATCCAGGCTCCCCATAATCCCAGCTTCTGCAGGTAACAGTTGTTTCATAATCAGTGTCATCGTCAGCAAGGAGATATAACCATCCACCACCTGTTTCAACAAGCCATTCTATATAGTTGGAGATATGTGGATAAACTCCACCATCGTCAAAACTGTTTCCATCAAGATTGTAGTAATCATACACCCACAACTGATACATATCGGCCCAGTTGTTTGAATACGGGCGATAAAGAGGAAACGGTCTGAACAGGGACGGGACTGTGTAAATATCGGTTACACCACTTGGTTTAGTAAAAAGTTTTTCAAACCAGTCATAAACACCGTTACCATTTCCTGTGCCGGTAATGCCTGTGTTGTCCCTTAACTGCAGTTTTGGATAAGCGCATGTTTTTACTGCAGCACATGTTCCAATGCAGTATCTGCATGTTTCACCCATATCACAATCGCCATCGTCTGCACAGCCGCGTTCAGTGTAATTCCAACCGTTTTCCTGAGTGAACTGTGATGCTCTTGAGTCCCACAAAAACCAGCCAAGTGTCTGGCTCTGATCTGCACTTTCATAAACATATTTAACTGTCAGATTCTGTCTTGTTCTGATAAGTATTCGATCTGTATTACCCAGGGCTCTCTGGTCGGTATTAAGGACAATTTTACCATTTACAATATCCACACTCATTGTGGAGGTGAAATCGCTGTCGGCAAAACCTGTATCATAGGTGGTTCTGTCCAGTTCGTTATAACAATAGGTTGAAGTGGCCACCGGGAGAAACCGGTTAATAACACTGAAAAAATCCTTTTCAGCAGCAGTTGCTCCATTTGCAGTCAGGACCGATATGACAAAAATAAAAGCCGTCAGAAGTTTTCTCATAGTATCCTCCTGACCCTATCGGGTCCTTAAGCGGTTTGAAAATCTCAGTTTTTTTATTTCTTTCATTGCCTTCATTCGCTGTCTCAGAATTGCATGAGTTTTCAGAAGTCTTATTCTTGATTTTTTAAGTACTTTTCTTCTGATAACAGGTTTTCTCGGAGGATTGGTTGCCTTTGTGCGTATGAAGTTTATCATATCAACAACTTCGATTTCATGGTGAAAAGTGCCAACCTGACAGTTTACACGGGGTGGCAGCTTTGAAGGAGAAAGCAGCCATCTGCGTATGTACATATCTGATTTTTTCCCTAACTCATCAACCAGGTCTGTACCGTTTGTAAGCCATTTCCCGGATGAACTTTTAATATCACCAAGCCTTCTCCACCACATTGCACATCTCCACAATTTCTCACGGTAGATTCTCTGGCCCCTGAGATATCTTCCTCTGGGAGTGGAAAAAGCATTTGCTGCAGTCAGAGAGGACAGTAGCAGAATGAAAGTAAAGAGAATTTTAGTCATAATCACACCTCAGAAACTTGTGGATTTTGTAAAGTCTACACTGTTAGCATCAAAAGTATTAATTCCGGACTGGGTGCTTCCCCCGTGGCTTTGAGCTGTATAACCCATAGTCTTGAAACCACCGTCTTCCTTGTAAATCTGAACCTCAATATATGAAGAGGACATCACAATTGGACTTGTACTGCCAGGATCGAGGATTTCTCCCCATACTTTAAGGGTTATTTTCCCATCCTGATCTGTAGTGGCCACCATGCTTGGATCATCAGTGTTATTCTGAGCAAGAAAATAATAGCGGGCTTTAACCAGGGGTGTTCCGCCGGTTCCACCATATGTGAAATCCCGGTATACACCGGCTTCTGGTGGAGGAGTAGTAAGCACATCTCCCCACTTGGTGGTACTGGACCATCTGGCGAGAACAATTGCTTTGGCATAAGCAACTCCTGCTTCAGCTACATATTTGGATACAACTTTTTCTCTTACCTGGCCTGCACCGCGGATGTTATTGCGGGTACTAAGTAATACAGTGCTCGCGGCTCCGACCATTGCAATCATAATGAGAAAAACTGCAATCATCGTAAAACCACTCTGGGAAGAAACTTTTGGTTTTTTTCCTGCTGGATATTTATGCTTTTTCATGCACACTTACACTCCTGTGTGATTTTCCATGCAAATGAAATGCCGTAATGTGTGATTTGAAAATAAAAAAATATATATGTTATTTCAATGTGTTGAGATCTCCGGGAATTGAATTTTTATTTATGTTTGAATATTGACTGCAAATACAGGAAACTTTTTTCGTAGAATCGGAAATTTTTTCCGAAAAAAGGAGAATGGATCTGCCTTGACAAAAAATATTGCTCTTGCATTCAGTGGAGGAATTGACAGTCTTACTACGGGTAAGCTGTTAATTGATTCTGGAAATACTGTAACTGCGGTCCATGCCAGACTTGCAGATGTGGAAACTGATGAAAAAGTGGAAAAGGGAGCTGACCTTCTGGGAGTTCCACTGGTTATATTGGATTTCAGAAGGGAGTTTGAAAGTACAGTTATAGAGAGTTTCAGGAGAGAAATTTCAGTTGGAAGAACCCCTAATCCTTGTGTGTATTGTAACCGCAAAATAAAATTTGGTTTACTGTATGAAAAAATCAGGGAACTGGGTTTTAATTATATGGCCACAGGTCATTATGCCAGAATAACCTATGATGGATATATTCAGAGGGGTGTAGACAGAAAAAAGGATCAGAGTTACTTTCTCTGGAGGATAAAACCTGAAGTCAGGAAAAGTATTATCTTCCCTATGGGTGAGCATACCCGAAATTATGCTCTGGAAACGGCATCCTTACTGGGTTTTGAGCACAACAGGACTGGAAGTCAGGATATATGTTTTTCTCCCGGTAGTTTTGATGAGCTCCTTAAACGTGAATCACTACTCACCGAAAGGGGAATTATCAGAGATATGCAAAACAATTTTCTTGGTTATCACCGGGGTCTTGAATTTTATACTGCAGGGCAAAGAAAAGGGATTGGGATTGCTTCTGAAAGAGCTCTGTATGTTATCAGAAAGGATACTGAAACCAACACTCTTTATGTGGGAGATGAAACAGAGGGGGAGATACGCTCCATGGATCTAACCCATTGTGTCTGGAGTCGTAATGAAGTATTGAAAGGTGATTTTTACATCCAGACAAGATATAAGGCACCCCCTGTTAAAGGAACTGTTCTTCCTTTATATGAAACCACAGCTACAGTCATTTTTCATGAGAAACTCAGGGGAGTTCCCCCAGGCCAGGCTGCTGTTTTTTATAAGGACGATCTGGTTGTGGGTGGTGGCTGGATCCAGACAGTTCACCTTTCTTCTGAAATCAGGAATACTCCGGAAATCTTATCGTGAAGTGGTCTGAATCCTTCATCAAAAAAAGCCCAAATCCAAGTGGACATTAAAAACATCGTAAGTGTCATTGAAAGAATTTCTCTAAAGAACATTCTTACAGGAGAGAGCTTGCCACCTCCGGAGAAATGATATCTTATGCCTGAAAGATACATACCGGGTGTTTTTCCCCATGACACAGAACAAAGGAATCTAAGCAAGCTGAAAGTGGTGACAATAGACATGCACCCAGCTGCAAACATCCCGGGGGATGATGCCAGAATGATGGAAATCTGGTCATACCATGCGAGTGACTGATGTTCTACTGATGCACCCTTGAAATGCATTGTGGTGAAAATCCAGCCGAAATACATAAACGGTAAAAAGAGGAGGAAATCAACCAGAAAAGCAGCGGTTCTTTTCAATCCTGATGCTGAAATAACCATGTAATCATCACTGCTTATTGTGGAGCTTAAAATCTCCTGAAAATGTTTTCTGCTCATTGTTTATTTATGACTATACCCATATTGCCGAAATTACGGATTTCCTGACCAAGGGTTTTTATGGACATACTGTTTTTTATACCGAAATGTTCCGGAAGCACATCGGTGTATTTCGTAAAATATCTTGCGCGCATTTTTACAATTCCATTACCGAAGCTGTATGTATAACTGAATGTTTTTCCATAAACTGCTCCGTTAAGTTTGTTACTTCTTGGTTTGAATGTCTGTTCCGGAAGTATCAGGGAGAAAAGTTTTCTGTTTCCAAGATCAATTTCAACTGAAACATCAAGATTAGTTTTTTTAAGGGTATATGCGATATTGTAATTTTTATCCACTCCGGGCTTAATATCTCCTCCGATAGATGTCAGACCGTTAATTTCAGTGTATAACCCACTAAAACTCTGAGATGCTCTGAAAGAAATCAGTGAATATGATGAAGATTTTTCAATGAAATTGCATTCTGATGTTTTAATATTCAGTTTTTTCAACGGAACAGAACAGTCTGATGTAGTACCACTGAAATAGTAGGTTCCTCTAAAGGAAATTTTATCTTTCTTTAAAACACCTTTCATTTTAAGTATCCGTTTAATTCCTGAGATATCTGCATAAGTATGAGGTTTTAATCTGGAAACTGAGATGTATTTGCCTCCAGTCAGGCCACATGAGCTTAATGATCCTTTGGAGATATCAAGAATGAGTTTTGATGCACCATTTTCAATAAGGATATTTTTTCTGGAATAGGTATTCATTGAGAAAATTCTGTTGGGAACAGTCGGTGTATCAGAAGCATGAATGAGGCTGATATTTTTCAGTTCAGGAATATGGTTCCTTATCAGTGCTGCAATTAAAAGTGCTTTTTCAGTATGATCACATGATTTTGTTGCGATTATATTTTTTATGGATCTTGGATAATCCAGTTCCGGAAGATGCCTAAAATTACTGGTGGTCCATTTGTATATGGTGTTTATTTTTTCGGTGACAGTAACAGCCTCTTCGAGTTTTGCCTGAAGGCCCACTGTCATGGATTTGTGAATTTTAGCAAGTGTGGCATTTTCCATATTTTTGAGATGTTCTAAAAGTTTTTTCTGATTCCACGCGGAAATTATAACTCTGGGAAGTTTTCTCATTTTTGCCTGAGACATGGAGACTTTCCTACCCAGCAGATTTCTGTATCCGAGTGCCGGAAGAGATTTGCATGTTATGACTGTTGAAGTGCCTGATTTAGACAAGGTGCACTGGGATGGCATCCAGATGGTTTGAACAGAAAGATTTCCTGAAATAGTTATTTTTATTTCCTTTACCGGACGGGGATACCTGAGGGGTATTATTTTTTCAAAAACCTGGCGGCAAACACTGGTATCCCTGAGTCTGTAATGCGTAAATGTCTGAGAATAATCTGCAGCGCCAACCAGAGACAGAATTTTTTCTCTAAGTTGAGTACCTCCCGGAATTTTCTCATAGCCATAAGGTGTCACAGTATTTATAGCCTGAGATGGTGAAGGCACTCTCTTTTTAGTGAATACAGTGTATCCATCCATTGAAATTTTCTGGCATGATTTGTTGAAACGGACTCTCTTATCCAGAAAGGAGTCACGTGCCAGTGCGGTATTTACTGTTTCTGTGCTTTTATAATCAACTGATACCAGACCTGACTTCTCATTAATTTCCCATTGTCGGTTGAATATTTCAGAATCAGTGGTCTGACTGTTTATAATTAGTGAAAGTAATATATGTATTGAAATCATTTTATTAATCCTGAAATCTATTTGAATCTGATTACTAATTTTTCATTCATGAAATCTTTGACAATCTTTACGCCCCTCAGAAGTTCTGTCCATTCAGTCGCAGGAATGTTCCTGGAGGGGAAAATAACCACCATTTTGATATCAAGTACTCTATTGTTTACCTTGAAATCCCATTTTACAGACATATATCTGGATTTGAATTCGCCACTTTTTGAACTTCTCTCCAGTGCTATTTTGCGTTCAAAGGTTATTTTCTCAGAAACTGTTATTTTCTGATTGGTTCTGAGCATTACTGGTGCTGTTCGTGTTTTTCCTCTGAAATTAAACCATGGCATCAGTCTGCCGGAAGCTAATGGTGCAGCCAGAACTGAAGGTGTAAGCAGTATTCCATCGGGTAATTCAATAGTATTTCTTCTGGAATTCCATGAAATTTTAAGTTCCATGTCCTTTTCATATTTGTCTATGGGAAGAAATGATATTTTTTCAACAACTGCTGATTTTATTCTTTTAATGAGTTTCTCCACAGTGGATTTTCTTTCTCCGATGGAAGAATAGCCTATCATTCTGCGAAGAGAAGTATCTTTGTAACCCGTGCCTTTAATAATCCACGAACTTTTATATTTGTTTTTTATTATTGAGCTTACAGCCTGCACCGACAGATGGTTTTCTTCCGGAAGTGAGGGAGGAGTAATCATTAACTTTTCCCCACCTGGTGTTCCCACTACATAGTTCTGCTGTCTTTCAGCATATGACCAGTCGAATTTAGATTTTGGAGCCCATGTGGGATCCAGCATATGGAATTTTCCATCAGGCATTTTCACAGCCACAACACTGTGATTAAACTGATCAGCCGCAACCTTTTCAACCCGTGCTCCTGCCATGGTCATTGCCGGATAGACCTCAAAACCCGCAGCTTTAAGCATGGTGATCAGCATGGAGGCAATATCCTTGCACACACCGGCTCTCTGGTTGAAAACTTGCTGTCCGCTGTGTAAAGTATATCCTTCAGTGGGACCGTTGGAAAACCCTCTGTATCTTATGTTATTGGCAACCCACCTGTTCAGAAGTGTCATTTTCCTTTCGGGTTTTTTAACTCCCCTGATTATCGAATTAACTTTCTTCTGAATTTCAGGTGTAACCTTGAACTGATCCTTATTTGCGTTGTAGAACCATCGACTTTTTTCAGGCCATGTTTTTACTGTTGCCATAACAACTTTTGGCAGATAATCACTTCCATAAGGCGCTCTGGATTCGTGTTTGAACGCTTTCATGCCTGACTTCCACCAGGTGTAGATTACCCTGCTTCCTTTATGGCTGATACTTGACATCAGAGCTCCATTATATACACCAAAAGTCAATGGCATTGAGGATTCAACACTTACAGAATATTTTTGAAATTTTACTGGATAGGATTCTTCTCCGAAGATTATCTGATCGTAAAAATGTCCCCTCATTGGTGGGATGAATTCATCTTCAGTTCTAAGATAGGCAATCATGAACCCTTGTTTTACTGTGGTAATCTCAAGGGAATCTCCCACTTCCAAAGGAGGAAGTGTCACTATTTTCATTCTGAATCTCCAGAGAATCCAGCCGGCACTCTGAGGAGCATCCTTTACTGTAAAACTAAGGGGATAGCTTTTTCCATCAGGCTTTATTCTTCTGATACCGGCAATTTTTATTCTGTTTGTGGAAGGATCATAGTCAAAACGGTGAGTAATAAGTTTTTTTATACCCACTGATGATGTTACACGGAAAGTTTTTAAATCGGTTGTGGTACTGGCACCTGATTTTTCCACGTGAACACTTCTGTGAAATTCAGTGATTTCCACACCGGCGCTGTTACTGTTTCCTGATAAAAGCATTGTTAAAAGCAGCAGATACATATTTCCCTCCCGGTGTTGCATTGTTACTAAAATAACTTAAATTATTCAACAGGATAATTTTACTCCACTGCTTAATAACCCCTGCCGTTGAATATTGATTTGGGAGAAAATTAGTTCCCTTGAATCTGTTATCCCTGAAGCGGTTTGGTCAGACCGATGGTTTTTACATCTTCAGAATCCTGTGCTGTATAAGAATAAAGTCGCTTATGGTTTTTTATTCCTAGGTATACAAAAGGATTTTCATCTGAAGGTTCATGATTTACAAAATATCCATCTTTCATTCTCTGTTCGTAAGCTGCTCTGTAAAGCACGTAGTCATCATAGGAAATTTTTCTGCGTCTTGACAGATAATGAGATAAACCTGTTCTATTGGCCCAGCTTTTAACTGCTTTTCCCGTGGTTCCGGAAATAAATTCTGATGAACTTCCGCTTCCGTACGAGAATACTCCCAGAAGCATTCCTGGTTTCATGTCATGAAATTCAACAAGTGAGGTGATTGCTGCAAAGATAGAACTGGTATAGATATTTCCCATTTCCTGTGCTGCCTTGAGTGTGGGAAGTACTTTTGTGTTGAAGCTTTCCTCCTCAGTCATACCCAGAGCTTTGAAACCACCTTCAAGTTTGTAAATCAGATTATGGGCTTTCCATGCCATCTTGGGAAAAGGTGTATGAAACAGCAAATAATCATAATCCTTCATTCGGTAGGATGTCATATCCCTGTACAGTGACCAGGTTTTACGCAGACCTTCAAGATAACATTCAAGAGAGTAGTGTCCGTTGACTATAGCACTGTTGCGGTAGGCCGGTCTCCAGAAATCCATAACCTCGTTGGTATGAACCGCTTCATTTGCAGTATCAAGAGAAAGCACCCCCGGATCTGTTCCTATGAGCATTGCACAGGCTCCGGCACCCTGAGTGGGTTCCCCTGGACTTCCAAGATCATAGTAGGCAACGTCAGTTGTTATTACAACTGCTTTTCTTCCCTTTGATGCTGGTGTCATTGCCCATGACATTGCACTTCTCAGGGCTGCAGTTCCGGCATAGCATGCGTTTTTAATATCGAAGCATCTGCAGTTGTCTTCAAGGCCAAGCATCTCGTGGAGGTACACAGCTATCGGTTTTGATTCATCTACTCCACTTTCACTACCCACAACCAGACATCCTATCTGATCCTTTGATATACCACTTTTCCTGATCAGGTCTTTCATGGCAGTTGCAGCCATTGTAACCGGATCCTCAAAAGGACTCAGAACAGACATTTTTTTACATCCCAGCCCTATAGTGAATTTTTCTTCATCAACACCCCTGACTCTGGCAAGGTCCTCAATGGGGAAATAATGATTCGGCACAAATATTGATATTGCCTCAATACCTGCATATGCATGATTAAAATACGTGTTGCCGCTCATACTCAGCGATCCTTTCACCAAAAAATCTGATGCATTTTGTCAGAAAAAAAAAAGGTTTCAAGCTGAGTTATTGATTCCACTTACGACACTTATGTGTATTGTTGTGTAACTTAATGATATGATACTTAAATCTGTTGTTCCAGTTACTTGGATTGACCCGTTATCAGCGAAGCATGTTTAGTTCTCTTTTACAAAACTGAAAAAAATTCTGGCATCTCAAAGTAATGCTCATTGATGTCCAGAATCCGATCTGCTAGAATTTTATGAAGGTTTTTTGGGAAGGTATGTGAATGAATATGTATAAAATTTATTTATTTATATTTATGGCATCAGTCGTTTTCAGTTCCGGTTGTGATCCTGAAACTGTAAATCCTGATAATAACAATACGAACACCAATAACAACACGTCCACGAACAGTGTTACAAATAACGCAACGAATAATATAAACACGAACAATAATGATGCAGGAGCAGATGCCGAAAATGATGTGATCGAAGATATCATCGAAAACGATGCACTGCCCGATGGAGATATTACGGAGAATCCCTCGGTGGAAATTTTATCTCCTTCTGATGGTTCCAGCGTTGAAAATCCTGTTATTTTTACAATTGGATACAATGATGTTGCAACGGTACAGATTCTTGCTGATGACTGGCCGCTGTCTGATCCTTGGGATCCTGCTGTGAACACTTCACTGACTTATACTTTCAGTGGAACCGGATATGCCAGAAATATTGTTCTTCAGGGATTTGATTCAAACGGCAGTGTTGTTGCTTCAGATTCTATTGTGATAACCATTGATGACAGTGATCCTGGAACATTTTTCGGAAATATGTACAACACCTTTTATTATCTGGCGATGGAGTCTGATTACCCGTCTGGAAGTGATGCCACTCTTTATGATTCAAGCTGTAACCCTATTGTAAATGTTTCCAGTGATTTCAGTGATGATATATGTATTGAGGGTAGCGGAAAACTTTCCGACGGAAGGATTTTAAATTATGCCACAAGCTGCAGTTGCGGACGCAGCTGTCCCACAGGTGGTATTGTATGTTACCAGATTCTCGATTCAGTGAATTTTCCATGGGGTATGGGAAGTTCACAGAATGCTTTGATTCCACTTCATAGTTGGGCAGTGGATTCGGATCTTATTCAGTCCGGGACAGTGCTCTATGCAGAGGGCTGGGATGGAATTACAATTCCTGAAATAGATGGTGTGGGCGGTTATGTTCACGATGGCTGTTTCAGAGCTGATGATGTGGGTGGATGGATAAACGGTATGCACTATGATTTTTTTGCTGCCACCCATGATATGTGGATATGGCTTGAGGGGGTAATGCCGACAAACACCTATACCGGTGTGTATACAGGAACCTCTAAATGCCAGTATCTGGCCGAGTAAACCGGGGCTATTCCGAAAGCAGTTTATAATCAAATCAGTTCTACGACTTTTTTAAACCAAGTTTTCTTTTTACAGTTGAAAGTATTTTTACACCATGGTTCATACCAAGAATGATTGAAAATCCAAGATAGGCAATACCACTTATGGTTACAGTGGATCCAAGTACTGCAACATTTCTTATATTGTTTCCACCAAGTTGCCAGTTTCCAAAACGGCAGCCTCCCCACGATACAGCGCCCATCAGGAGTGATGCCAGAACGGTTTTCAGTACCGGATTCAGCATTTCCGCCGCACCAAGAGAACCGGTTTTTTTACGGAACATGAAAAGAAGGGTCATAGCGTTTACCCATGCGCTGATTGATATTGCAAGAGCAAGTCCTGCATGTGACATTGGCCACATAAGAGTCAGACCGGAAATTATGTATGCTATTAACGCAATTGTGCTTGATATGACGGGTGTTTTACTATCCTTCATAGCGTAGAATGCCGGAACAACCTGTCTTGCAATAGCCATTGCGGGAAGTCCTGCAGCGAAGGCAATGAGGGATTTTGATGTTTCCACGGTCATGGCGTAGTCGAAACGTCCCCTCTGAAAAAACACACTCACTATAGGGATTGAAATCACCAGTAATCCAACCATGGATGGAAGAATTACAAAGAATGTAAGTTCCATTGAGGATCTCAGTGTTTTTTTGAGGTTATCCAGTTGACCTTCACTTGCATGATCACTGAGATTGGGCATGGCAGCAGTTGCAATCGCTACAGCAAAAACTCCCATCGGAAATTCAATAAGTCGCTGGCTGTAGTACAGATAGCTGTTGGCACCTGATTCAAGAAAGCTGGCAAGGAGTCTTGAAAGGATGACATTTATCTGGTAGATGGCCAGTCCGAAAAGGGCTGGAGCCATCAGAAGCATCACTTTCCGTACCCCCGGGTGTTTAAAATTTGGCTTGAAGGATGGTCTGTATTTTCTTTTCACCATGGGTGGAAGCTGGACCAGAAACTGGACGACACCTCCGAGGAGTACGCCCCAGGCAAGGATAAATACCGGTGAAATTCCTATCCATCTTCCCAGGAAAGGGGCACTGATTCCGGATGCAATGAGAGTGAGATTGAGAAACACCGGAGCTGCTGCAGGCATTACAAAATGTCCGAGAGTATTAAGTACACCCATGCTCAGGGCCATGAGTGAGACAAAAAGAATGTACGGGAACATTATTCTTGTCAGGTTGACTGTATTGGCGAACTTAACAGGGTCATTTCTGAATCCTGCTGCGAACATCCACACCAGTAGTGGAGAAATCAAAACCCCTATCAATGAGACTACCGATACAACCACTGCGGTGACAGTGAATGCACTTGATACAAAATCCAGACTTTCCTGACTGTCTTTTTTCAGATAATCAGTAAATACAGGGATAAAACTGATGGTAAGTGCTCCTTCAGCCAGAAGCCTACGGAGGACGTTGGGGACTGTGAATGCCACAAAAAAGGCGTCTGTTGCTGCTTTAGGGAAAATAGTTGCAATAACAATATCCCTCACAAGACCAAAAATCCTGCTGAGTAACGTAAAAATAGAAACTATGCCTGCGGCTTTTACGATATTGACCTGTTTTTTCATACCAGATGGTTCCTGAAAGGGGCAAAACTATGCCATTAGTGATTTATGGATTTCAGATAACCCCAATTTCGTATTTGTGGCAATTTTTTGAACACAACTTTTTTCATTAATTTTGGAAAAGGAGAGATCTCCTGCTAAAAGATAATATATCTGATAGTGATTATTTTCAGATAATTGCATTTGCAGCCGATAGGATATGGGTGTATACATATATCAGCTTGAAAAACATTCAAATCAGGTTATTAAGACTAGAGATAATTACCTGTTGATGAATACATTCAGTCTGATCTAAGAAAACTGGTGGAGATAAAAATGGATGGACAATTGCTGGACAGAAGTGGTGAAATAATTGAAAAATTCAGGCTGGAACGGCTTTTGGGTGAAGGCGGAATGGGTCAGGTCTATCTGGCTCAGCATTCAATTACTGACAGATGGGTTGCTGTTAAGATTCTGCATCAGGAATATGCCCACAATGAAGAGATCCTTGCCCGAATAAGAAGAGAAGCCAAGGCTGCTGCTCTCATCGGTCATCCAAATATTGTTGAGATTATAGATTCCGGTACTGATTCCAGTGGTTCACCGTTTATTGCCATGGAACTTCTGGATGGACAGAGTTTGGATGAACATCTGGAATCAACAGGCCCAATGTCTGTACAGAAAGCAGCGTTTATAGTGTGTGAGATACTTGATACACTTGGGGCTGCTCATAATAAGGGCGTTGTCCACAGAGACATGAAACCTGAAAATGTTTATCTGCATAAAAGACACAAGAATCCGGTGCCTCAGGTCAAAATTCTGGACTTCGGAATTTCAAAATTTCTTACTCTTGACAAGCAGAATATGTCTCTGACTAGAACCGGTACTGTAATGGGAACACCGTATTACATGAGTGTTGAACAGGCAATGGGTCAAAAGGTCGATGGAAGGGCTGATATATACAGTGTCGGTGTAATCCTGTATCAACTTCTAAGTGCCAGACTTCCCTACTATGATACCAATTACAACAGGGTTTTACTTCAGATAGTGGCAGGGGAACATCATCCAATTTCTGAGATAAGAAGTGATATCCCTCCTGAACTTACTGCAGTTATAGAAAAGGCGATGGCAAAGAATCGTGATGAGAGATATCCCGACTGTGCAGCTTTCAGGACAGACCTCATGCAGTTTTATCAGGGAAGCAACATAACCGGTTTCTTCACCGGTGAGGGAAACGAGGGTATTCAGACCAACGAGAGACTGCCCAGCAGGAATGAAACCCCGGCGATTACAGATCCTAAACTTGTAACTGCTGCAATGGAACACTCTAAAAAGGAAACTCCCATCGGCACTATAACCACGGGAGAGGTTGTTCCCTATAAAACCGGTGGAAAGAAAACCATGATTGCCGGTATAGTTATAGGTGGAATTATTGCCGCTTCCGTCGGTGGTTATCTTATTTTCGGCGGTAAAAACTCCAAAGAGGAAATGACTGTTGCACAAAAGCCGGTTCCTGAAAAAAAAGTGGTGGTGGAGCCTGATAAAAAAGAAAAAATTCCTGAAATGTTACCTGAAATGAAAGTTGAACCTCCCATGAAGGTGATTCCGGAAAAGGTAAAAGTAACAGTTAAAAATCTCCCTGCAAAAGCCACCGTTCTGTTAAACGGGGTAAAACAGACTATGCCATTTTCCTTACCTGGAAGTGAAAAAATGGTAAATGTTTCAGTTACCGCAAAGGGCTATGAAAACTGGAGTTTCACATTTGCTCCGGATAAGGAAAACTTTGAAATTTCCTATCTTGGAAAAAAGATCAAAAAACATACTTTCACTATGAAGCATACTGGTGTAAAAAAGATCATGAAGCATACAGTCATGAAGGTTGTAACCATGAAAAAACCCATGTCCAGTATGTTCGATCCTAACGCATTATAGTGTGAGGCAGAATATGAAATTTATTGGAATATTTGTAATTATATCCGGTCTGTTTTTTTCATTTGAGGCTAGGGGGGAAAAGCTTTTCTGTCCGACACCTACTTCTGATGCTGAAATGAACAAGAAAAATGCAAAGACCTACTTTCAGATGGGAAAGGTTTTTGAAAATCAGGGCGATTTTATCAAGTTTATGGAAGCGTTCGACTGTGTTCTGAAACTTGTTCCTTCAAGTGCAGGAGCAAGGTATCAGTATGCAACAGCTCTTGATAAACTCGGTCAGTACACCAAGGCCTCAATTCATTACCAGATTTTACTGACAAGCGATCAGGTAAAGGTTGATAAAAATTTTGTGGCGAAAATTCAGAAGAGACTTGGCGAGATCAAGGGTCTGAAGGATAAGAAACTGAAAACTCCTGACGGCGATAAAAAGCCCGTTGACACCAAGGTTATTGATAAAAATGCTCAGGATGCCCAGAGGAAGGTTGATGAACTTCAGAAGAAATTTGAGAAGCTCTCTGAAGCAGTGGCAAAGGGTGGGGTAAGTGAAAAAGAGATGGCGGAAATTAAAAGGGTTCTTCAGGAGACTCAAGCACAATTGAAGGCTTCAAATAAAAAGCTGGAGGAATATCAGACCAAGGGTAAAAATAATCCCCCGGATGGAACCAAAATAACATTACCCGAGAAAAAACCCGTAAAGAAAAATTATACAAAGATGAGTAAAATCGGGCTTAGTGTTGTTGGAGTTGGGGTTTTGGTAGGTGTTCTGGGAGCGGGAGCAAATGTTTTTGCGTACATGGAAAAAGAATCCGTCTTCCAGCCCACAGCTGATGACAGCAAAATAAACAGGTGTTTTGTAAAACCTGGAGAAACATGTCCCGCTCCAGATTCAATTAATCTTCTATGGGCAGACAGTGAAGCTAAAACTCACTATGACAATTACAAGACAGCCATGACAGCAAGTATCGCGCTTTATATCACAGCAGGTGCTCTGGCTGTAACTGGTGCAGTACTTTACTTTGTTGGTGGTGGTAAGGAACCGGTTGTGGAAGGAAAGACATCTGTCAATTCAGATTCAGCTGGTTCTGTAATGATTATGCCTTTCCCGTTGGAAAATGGCGGGGGAATAGGGCTCAGTGGCAAATTCTGATGCTTCCACCGTCTCAGCGGATACCCACCCGTTTTTTCAGTAATAAGTTTATAGTAATTTCGTTTTTATCGGTTCAGATTGGATTTTTTGCCGGGTGTAAGAAGTCAGTGTATAACCCTTCCGTGGAAAAAAATGATAATCAGACATCTGTTGTTGATAAAAAAGAAACTGCAGGCGTACCTCAGAACGGCCTTGATACTGAAATACTTAAAATTCACTCCAGCAGTTCCGGAAAAACCCTGACGGTATCAGTTCAGCTTGCTGTTTCTGAAAGTCAGCAGCAGATGGGGTTAATGTTCAGGAAAAGTATGCCGGAAAGTGAAGGAATGCTTTTTGTGTATCCACGTATGCAGCGAATGGGTTTCTGGATGAAAAATACACTTATTCCCCTTGATATGTTATTCATTGACAGGGATAAAAAAATAGTCGCAATTATTGAGGATGCAAATCCTCATGACGAGACGGTTCTTTCTCCCAGGGAAAAGGCAATGTACGTTCTTGAAGTTAACGCAGGATTTGCAAAGAAGAATCAGTTAAAAATTGGTGACAAAGTTTCATGGGGTAATTGAATCATGAAAAAAAATGAAGCGATACAAACCCTTCAACTTCTTTTATATAATCGTTTTGGTACTTTTCTGACTCTTGGAGATGTTGGTGTTTTACGAAGAGCTGAAGGACGAAGCTGGGGGGGAAAAGTTCATCTTGAACTGGATACTGAGAAAATAACTGTTGGTGTTGTTGAAATAGATGCTGATGGTAATCTTATCAGCATAATTTCCAAACAGGATATAGTCGATAAAATCAGACAGATTGTCGAAGATGAGATGGAAGATTCATCAGATGGTGGTGATGATTTCAGTGATCTTTTCATGGATATGGCTGATGATGAGTCAGAAACCTTTGATCCGGAAGAAACAAGAAGACGAATTGATGAACTGTTGTCAAAAGGAGATGAGGATTCTTTGCTGGAAGCAAGAGGTCTTTATCCTCTTTTGCTTCAGGACCCAGTGACCAGAGGTGCAATACTTCATGAAATGGGTTTGCTGGAAATAGCTCTGACAAATCGTGATCTTGCTCTGGAGTATCTCGAAGCTGCCACGAGAGAATACGCTAATCTTGCTCAGGTGGAACTGATTTTCAAAATTGCTGATCGTGTGGAAAAACTGATCGGTGTTGAAGAGTTTGAGAAAACAAGTATATACACCATTATGAAAAAAACAGTGGAACGTATGTATCCACTGAAAAATCTGGCTGATGTTCCCATGTTTGCAGGTCTTCCTGAAGGTGCCATAACAGAGCTCCAGATTGTCGCCCAGGAGGTAAATCTGAATACCGGAGAAACAATCATCCGTGAGGGAGACAGTGCTCAATGGGTGGTTATTATAAAAAGTGGCCTTCTGGATGTTGTTTTAGAGGGTTTTGATGTTCCGAGAACTGTGCGATCATGTTTTCCCGGTGAATTTCTTGGTGAAAGCAGTGTTCTTTCTCCTCCGGGTACACTGGCATGCACAGCATCTCTTGTCTCTCCAACTGAAAAAACAAAAGTCTGGAAATTTCATGGAAGCAAAATTCTTGAACTGATGGAAAAATTTCCGGAGCTTGCTTTCCGGATAAAGAACGCCAAAGTAATGCACCAGCTTGACAGCTTCTTTTCCATGCATGAAAGTATGCAGGAACTGGAAGTCAGTGTCAGAGATGAAATTCTTGGTTGTATGACCACAATAATGATGGTCTCTCCTGGTGATGTTCTCATTGAGGACGAGGAGATTCCCGAAAATGTATATCTGATTATGAATGGAAAAGTTCAGTTTACTCTTCCTTCCGGTGATTTTGTTCAGACAGGGCCCGATCATTTTGTGGGTATGAGGGACGCACTGCATGGTATTGCGATAGATGGTGAATATGTAGCGATTGAAAACACCACTGTTGTGATTTTTGATTCTGATAAACTTCGTCAACTTGCAGTTAATTCACCCCCAAACGTCGTGGCAATACTGGAAAGACTTAACTGATTTTCATCTGTGTATAGTTTCTAAGTAAGATATCATTTTTTAGGGAGGGCTTTGGGATCTATTCCTTTTTCGATCAGTTGTCTGTTGAACTGGTCGAATCTGTTGAGAATACCTTCCTGTACTTTCCTGTGTTCCTGAGAAGTGCCGTATTTTTTGTACATCAGGAATAATTTTGAAAAACCTTTCATTTCAGATGTTTCCATCATTACTCCCAGAAGTTCATTGAGTATATCTGACTTGTCTATACCATGATCAGTATCCTCAAGAACTTTTTTGAATAGATAGATAGCCTGGTTACCTGAACCAATTTTTCTCAGTTTTTTTGCAAGTTCAAAATTAACCGGAGAAAGTGAAGAACTGTTCCGGTAAATAACCATAGTGGAATCAGCATTTTTTGTGTCTCTGTTTCTGACATAATTGTAGATAATTTTTTTCAGCAGGGACCTGTCCTCACCGCCTTCATCCAGATAGGCAGTTACTTCATCTCCATTTATAACCGAATTATTTCTGAAGGATTTTCTGAGAGACATTTCAAACAGGTTTGCATTCCTGCGTTCAAGATAAAGTGGATCCATCTTCAGGGTTGTAATCAACGGGTCGGTCAGAAAAGGAATGGACAGTTTTTCAATTATCCGTGTGAATTCACGAAGATCTCCATTCGCATAGGTAGATTTTGTGACATTTCCGATTTTGAAGAAACCCATGGATAATTTGTTGAACAGCGCCCTTGTGAAAAAACCGGGATTATCCATGCTGAGAATTACTGCATAAAGGAATGCTGCAGTTGAGTATTTACCTGCAAGAAACAGATTGGATGCTCTGAGTCTATGGTCTTTTACCTCAGGTTCCTTTATTTTTGCCAATAGCATGGCACTTGTACTGAAATCCTGAATCCTCTGATGGATATCAGCTTTTATTCTGTAGAAATCATCTCCAAGGAATTTTTCCCAGCGTTTAAGTGTCCGGTTTATTCTCTCCAGTTTGGACTTTAAGGCTGATGGCTCCTGAGAATGAATATCAAGATCACTTCCAAGATAATTCATATACTGTCTGAAGACCTCTTTGGAATTTCCTTTCAGTGATACTGTACGTGGCTCCAGATAGTATGGGATATCAAGTTTTTGAAGCCATTTCGTAACGTTGAACATTGAGTTGTGTCCCACCCATGGCAGTACAGTTTCAATAACCGGAGTGTGATCACTGTTAATTCTGGCTCCCTTTGCCAGTTTCCTAGCAGTTTCGTAATCAATCCGGTACATCTTGAGAACTCTGTTAAGACCGCTCTGATAGTGTTTAATCGTGTGTTTGAGGTATTTTTCAGTGAAGTGTTTTGATATAACATCTGTATTTACAGGTAATTTTTTATTGGAACCTATTAGAAATACACTGTTTTCATCCACCTGAAAAATATGTCCATCTTCAAAAACACCAGTGAACGCAGCCAAAAGACTTCTGAAGCCGGTTTCATTCATTCGGAACAGATTTACCCACTGACAGAATATTCCACCAGGTTTCAGATTTTTCCTGACAATCCTGAAATGCTCAATTGTGTACAGATTTGAAGCGCCTGTCAGCCACGGATGGGACGGCTGCGAAATAACGAGATCATAGGTATGCGGATTTGCCACTGCATGTCTCAGAAGAGCATTTCTTCCATCGTCAAGACGCAGTTTCACATTCTGTCTGTCAACGGGATGGGTTCTTTTCCCGAACATTATTCGGCTTGCTTTAACCACTTCCGGTTCCAGTTCAGCTACCTCAACGTTTTTTAACTCCAGCTGGCTTAAAACATCAAGGGTTCCACCACCACCAAGTCCAATCAGAAGAGCCTTTGATGGATTTGGATGCAGCAGATAAGGTAGTGCACCGAGGTATAGTATTTCCTCAGCATAAAACGGTTCCGTGTCAGCATGATAGCTTTCATTCAGTCCATTATTACGCAGTCTGTAGCCACCATCCTTGTGTTTATGAACCGTGACAACAGTTACTGCCCCCTCAGCTTCGAATACAAGATTTTTTCTGTCAGTGTCATCTCCATAAAGTGATTTGACGCTGCTTCCAATGGAATGCTGATAATCTTCAATGCTGTATCTGGAATTTACCAGACGTACCACCTTGACATTCGGATTGAGGATTACGATGCCCAAAACAGAAACAGCCACAAATGCAAACAGTTTGATTTTCCTCATTGCAGCTTTTTCGGTGTCTGCTCCTCCTGCAAGGAAAATAGCAGCGAACGCAACGATCACAGACATGAAAACCATAATCATGAGAAGCATATTTATGTTTTTCAGCCATGGAATCAGAATCATTCCGGTAAGGGCACTTCCCAGAATACAGCCAATGGTATTAAGGCTGTATATGTTTCCTGCAGCTCTTGAAAGTTTTCCCTGAACGCTTGCCAGCCGTACCAGAACAGGAAATGATGCTCCGTAAAAAAATGTTGGAACAAGAATGGTAAAAAATACAAGAATAACCTTAAGGAAAAACACACTACCGGGAGTTTTTGGTGTACCACTGATGTATCCTGAGACGAGGAATGGAATAAGAGGGATCACAAGAATGGTAAATACACTCCCCAGTGCGGCCCCCAGTTGAAGTTTTACAAATAATGACCAGGGATCTTTGTGTTTATCAAGTCTTGTGCTTATCCACAGCGACCCTAAAGCAAGTCCCGCCAGAAATGAACCTAAAAGAGCGCTGAAGCCATAAACAGTGCCATCCAGTATTATTCCCAGAAGCCGGAACCACAACACCTCGTTTGACAGTGAGATAAGACCGCTAAAGAATGCAATTCCAAGTGCAAAATATACTCCATGTCTCAATGCGAAGGGTGTGAGTCTGGTTTTCAGGGAAGATTTTCCCGTGGTTGTTTCAGATGTCACTTCTGATGGTTTAAACAGTTTCCACTGCATAATCACAGCAAAAGCAAAAACCACAATTCCTGTTCCAACTGCGATATATATTCCCTTATCAAGACCATAGCGGGGAATTATTGCAAATCCGGCACCGAAAGTTCCTGCAACTGCTCCAAGGGTATTTATGAAGTATAAAAGAGCTATTCCCTTTCCGGCTTCATTTTTTCGTACAACTCCCTGTACCAGTACCGGAAGAGTTGCCCCCATCGCCACTGTGGGAATGAGCATTATAATCATGCCACTGGTAAATCGGAGTGTGGTAAGCAGCCAAGGGGCTCCATCACTTCCCGTAATTGAATATATGAAATCCATACGATAGAGAAGGGGAGTAAAAAGTATGCCGTATAGAGCAATCACCAGTTCCAGAATTCCGTAAACCAGTATTGGATATCGTAGTTTTGAGGCGAAGCGACCTCCAAGGGCACCGCCAAGAGCAAGACCACCCATAAATGTGGCCAGCACCGTGGCAGCTGCCATTTCAGTAGAGCCAAAAGAATAATGGAGGATCCTTGTCCAGATAACCTCGTATACAAGGCCTGCAGCACCTGATAAAAAGAGCAAAATTGATATTAACAGCAGTCTGGGTTCAGTTTTAGTATCAGTCATGAGGTGCAATATATTTATTTAATCAGTTGTTGGCCAGAAATAATTATAAAAATTTAATGCGAAAAGCTCCAAAACAGGCTAAAATAACCAACGCTTGGTGTTTTATCTTTCCAATCCGGAGGGTCTTATGAAAAAAATCAGATTTTATCTACCTTTTGTTTTTCTTTTTTCTGTTTCTATTTCAATGAGTTGTAGCGGTGGTGGGTGTTCTGAGATAGAACCTCTTGACAGCCCTCTACCACCAAATCAGATTATCGAAAACGGTGTTCAGTTGAGAATCACTCAGTCCGGGTTTGATACCATCAAAACAATTCTTCCACAGTATGTTGAAGGTGAGTTCGGGCATATCGCATTTATACCCAACTTCTGGGTTGGAGACAGTGGTCACAGTTACGGTATTGATTTTTGTCCTTTGGGATGTGGAATTGAACTTCCCAATATCGATCTGGATTTTTCTCTTGTGGACAACACTGAAAACTCGAACAACATTGATCAGTGCAAGGATGGAGTGATGTCCTCCAGTGTCTGTGATGAAATCTACGGTGATATTCAGGCCAATCTTTATTTCGGATTTGACATAGATATAATAGTTGCCGGCTCAAATATTTCTGATCAGTGCAGTATCGATGTTGGTTTTGTTGATGATCCGTTTTCCGGAAGTGTGGCACTGGGCCTCAGGACAAGACCCGAAGATGGCTATCTGCGAATGGATATCAACTCCGTGAGTAACCTTGACCTAAGTGGTCTCGAGGCCAGTCTTAACAACTGCATTCCTTTTGTGGACGGTATCATCAATGCTCTGGTCCTGGAAAATATTGGTCAGTATATTGAAATCCTTGATGCATTTGTGGGTGATGCCATTGTAAACTGGATAGCCAATAATCTTGTTATTCCTCTTCTTCAGCCAACCATAGACAAGTTAATCCCGGATATCGGTCTTGAGGGACAGATCAATGCGGGTTCTTTCCTTGCTTCTGCAGGTTTCAGCGGTGTTGATGCAAATCTTGAGATGAAGATGATAAGTGGTGGATATGTTGATGTTAAAAATCACGGTATCACTGCTGGTATTATCACAGGGTTTAACTCTGACAGAAACCCGGATACCCGTGGGGAAACCAAGAATGAATTTTCCGTAGCTGAGCATTCAGAGGGAGCCAGATGTATTCCCCCCATTGCAACTCCTGATCTCACCCAGACGGGACTTTCTGTTGTAAGTGGAGTGAGTGGTGCAAGTGCCGACAGAATGAAGACTTTTACAAGGGCAATAATTGAAGAGTACAGTGGTATGTATGATCAGGCTGCTCTTGTTTTTGAAAATGGTGATATGGCAGATGTCAGCGTTGCAATCACTCAGGATATGCTTAATCTTGCAGGTTTTCATATCGTTAACAGTGGTGCTTTATGTCTCACCATGGGAACCGAAGATAATGAGCTCGTGAAAGTCGGTACTTTTTCTGTTCTTATTCCGTCCATGGCTGAAATTATAGATCCCAAAGCAGGAGATGCTCCTCTTCAACTGGTTATAAGACCACAGAACGCACTGCAGTTCCAGGTAGGTCAGGGTACAGGTGGTGCCAGTGGTCTGATTGATCTTTATCTTCAGGATTTTCAGATCGATCTTTACCCGTTTGTAAATGGAAGGTATGCAAGAGCTCTTACACTTGCTCTTGATATGCACCTTCAGATGGATCTTGAAGAAGGTGTGGACGAAGAAGGTAATGTTACCGTTATGCCGGTACTCAGACCGGTGGATGAATCCCTGATTGGTGCCAGAGTTCTTAACAGTGATCTTATCCGTGAGGATCCTGCGGAAGTTGCAGCTATATTCCCGTCAATTCTTGGTATGATTATGCCAATGCTCACCGGCGCACTTCAGCCAATTCCGATGCCCAACTTCGAGATAACCAAACTGAACGCCAACGGTGACTATCTCACCTGGAAAATAGTCCAACTTGACAATCTTGAGTTTAAATCATCCACAGCCCAGGATGCGATACTGATAAACGCAAAGATAATTTCAAAAAGTGTGGGAACAAAGAAAATGGATATGGATCCTTTCCTCTTTGATGCCCAACTGACAGATGCTGTGACTTATTCTCCTGAAAGATTGAGAGCAACTTTAATGGGCACTGATAATGCTCGTCCATACATTATTGTGTCTCTTGACGGTAATGACGGGGAATACCAGTACAGGATTGATCGTGGTCTCTGGTCTCCGTTCATAAGAACAGATACCCTTGAAATAGAGGATCTTGGTCTTTTCCTGCAGGGAAAACACACTGTTGAAATACGCGGAAGAAGAGCCGGGGATCCAAGAAGTCTGAATCTTGAAGTTGTTACCCTTCCATTCGTTCTGGATACTGTTGCTCCAACTCTTACTGTTGAAAGCTCAGAGGGTGAAATTACTCTGAATGGCCACGACTTTGTTTCATCTTCCTCAGATCTCAAATACAGTATCCTGGAAGGAAAAACCTGGTCGGAATGGTCTTCCTTTAATATTATCGACGGAGATTATGCTTCCAGATATTCCAGTGCAGGTATACTCAAGGTAAGAGTCAAGGATGAAATGGATAACGTTTCAACTCATGAAGTGTTTGTAACCTCCAGAACTCTTATTTTTGAAGATACAACCTCAATGTTTGGTTGTAGTTCTTCCGGCAAAGGAGCCTCAGATACCGGTATTTCTCTGTTCCTGATTCTGGGAATGGTTTTTGCCGGATTTAAACTTCGCCGAAAATTGATTCTTCCTCTTGGTATTTTGGCCATTGCAGCTTTTATAACCACGGGATGTGCTGATAACAAAAAATCCGTTGATAACAATACAAATCCTTCATGCAGCATTGATGACGACTGTGCAGGAATTTCCTGTCCTGATGATGAAATATCACTGTGTATCGGGGGCTTTTGTGATTGTGTAAACGATATTCCCTGGGGAATTCCCGGCCCTCACTCCAGTGTAACCGTTATTGGTCAGTATGCCTGGGTCAGCAGTTATAATCTCACCTATGGAGATCTAATGATAGCAAAGGCTCTTCCTTCTGATACAGATCCTGCGATTATCAGACCCGATGACTGGTCATTTATTGATGGTGTTCCGGCAGGTCCTGTTGTCCTTCCCACAAGTGATGTGAGGTGGGGTATCAGTGCCGCTGGTGAAGATGTTGGTGAGTATACTTCAATTGGAGAGCTCACAGTTGGCCAGCCGATAATTGCCCATAGAAATACCACCACCGGATCACTGAGAATTACATACACAACCGATGGTACTAATTTTACATCCTATGATCTTGATGACGGCGGAGATCCCACAGGTACTGATTTCGGAAGTGCCGGATTTTTCAATCATCTGACAATAAGAGCTTCTGATAAAGCGCCAAGTGTTGCTTATATGGTTAATAATATTCCAAATGTTTCAGGGACTGGTCTCACAAGTGAACTAAGATTTGCTCAGGCAAATGTACCCCTGCCACAGAGTCCGTCTGACTGGACTTTTTTCACTGTTGATTCTGTGGACTATCCATTCCCTGATATTGATGCTGTTGTGGATGACTGGCCTCAGGGTACAGGTCTTTTTGTTTCACACACAAGATTTGACGATGGAAGAGTCGCTATTTCCTGGTATGACCAGTATGAGGAAACTCTGAAATTCAGTTATCAGGAGGTGTCCGGGGGTGATTTTGTTGAACCTATGGTTGTAACTGCAAATGATGATACAGTTCTTCCCCGAGGACTGTTTGCATCACATGCCATTGATGATGATGATCAGAATATGGTGCATTTTGTATACCAGGATTCTATGCAAAAATCTCTTTATTTTGCTTCACTGAATCTTTCAACATCCGAGGTTCAGGAAGAGCTTATTGATGATGGTTTCCGTGAAGATGACGGTGATAATAACTCCGGCCTTCCAATGCCTGTACAGCATTATTTCGGAGCCGATGCCGCAATCGAGAGTGCCGGGTCAAAAGTATTTCTGATCTGGCAGGATGCCACAAATCAGGAACTTTATATTGGTGTTTATGATTTCAGTGAGAATGATCCCATCTGGGATATTTCGATTCTCAGAGGTGGTGAAGAGCCATATGAAGGGTCATTCGGTTTCTATATTGATACTGAACTTAAGGGTCCAAGACTTTATATTTCAAATTACGCAGTCAATCTTCATGCTGAGCAGGATATTCTGGGAAATCCGGCTTTGAGATATTTCGTTGAGGTTTACACTGTTTCATCAGGAATTGTGGAATAATCCCGTATCCCTAATAACAGTTTTTTCACTGCAGTATTCAATGTTTCTTCTTCTGATGTCATTCTTCAAAACCTGTCCGGAAATGAGTCCTAATATTATTCCAGCTATCATTCCTATATAATGTGTGCGGTATGATGTTGTGGGCTTGAAGCTCATGGGGTAGAGCATCATGATTGCAAATCCTGCAGTTTTAAGACCTCTTCTCAATCCGTCATTATGCTTTGTGGACAAGTAATGGAGTATTATCCAGTAAGGCATTATTATAAAAACAAACCCGCTTGAACCAATCAGAGTAGTGTTGGGACTGTAAGAGTAGAGCGATATACCATGGGTGATAAGTGCTGCAGGGAAAAGCATGAACCAGAAAATCCTGTGTCCGAAGTATCCACTTATCAGACTTCCGAAAATTACAATATACATCATGTTTGAAAGATAGTGTGAAATGCTCCCATGAGCAAAAACTCCCCAGACAAGATTAATATATCTTCCCTGTTCGAAAACATTGTGTCCATTTGCTCTCATAATTCTTGATAAGGAAGGTACCATCATATCAAGTACAGTCACAGCCCACGCTATAAGTGCATAGATAAATACAGATAAAAGAAAGTTATCAGGAAGATGTGAATTTAGAAAACTCTCTGATTTCCATATATCGTGATCTATTACCGGTTTTATATTCATGTAAGATTCCAATTTTTCAGTGAGTCAGCAGCACTGATAGAAAAAATGTGACCATAAAAAAGTCCACGTCAAGTATGCTCCAGTATTGCAGAGAAAACTTAGCCGTATCTCCATGAAATTAAATATCTGAAATTATATAAAATTTATTGATTCTTAGATTTGCAGAGAGGGGAAAAAGAATTTAATTTAAAGGCCAGGTTCAACACAGGAATAAACGTCCATAGTTTTGATTTCAATTTCGTTTCTGCTGCGACCTTTTCTGTCATGACTAGAGGAAGCACTTGAGAGGAAATTATCCCACCATGTGTTTAAAATCTGGATTTTAACAGGCTGTCTCACACCGGCAAGAAGTTCATTAAAAACTGTCCAGTTAAGTGGAACACCGTAAAGATAAACAACTTTGCGTCTTTTCACCCAGTTGCATTTTGCATTTCGGCTAGCCAGAGTTACCTGAGTTCCCGGAGGGGCTACGATCCTCACGGTTGTGCAGGAAGAACCAATAATACCAATCATACCTAGAGTTAAAACAAAAATTAATTTTTTCATATTCTTACTCCGCACATTCGTAAACTTCAAGGGTTTTAAACTGAACAAAACAGAGTGTGAAAGGACATAAAAGTGCTGTTAAAAGCCAGCTTCCGGGAGTGTTTTTAAATTCCACTCTTACTGGACCTTTCGCTCCTTCAACAAGATTTGCTGTTGACTTCTGACCCCAGGCTCCCCATGCGCCATAAGCAACCAGTTCACCTTTGTGATATTTACAGCCCTGCTGTTGACTGGTCAGCCGGACCTGGTTTGGAAGATGCGATTCTACTAAAACCCGCTGTGTTGAACATGCGGCAAATAAAAACGCCGATGCTAGTAAAATTGCTGTAATATGTTTCATGACACCTCCATAGTGTTAGTTTGTTAGCAACATTAGAATTGCCCATGTTCATATTGATGTCAAGGAATATGTTTTAAGAAAATGTGTATAATTATAACCGGTTGTAAATATTTGTATACAACTGGTGAATAATTTTATACAGGTTTACAACGGTTTTATTTAAAGTGAGTAAAAAATTTTTATAAAAGGGAATTACGGACAAAGAAAGAAGTGAATTTAATCTTTAGATTTTAATGTCTTATTTATATTCCCAGCATTTTCAGATTCAGTTGAATTTTCGGATGTACCGGAGTCATTCAGGGTAGAGGGTCTTGGACCAAGTTGAATGTAGAGATTTATATCTCCGTATGACAGACTCTTGTGGTAATTGTTGTAAAGAAGATCCTGATTGTATTTCAACAAAAACATATCTCGTTCTCCAAGGATGTTTTTCATTTTTTCTTCCAAAAGACGTTTTTCGTTTTCATCCCTGGCAGCAGCATAAGACTGCTTGAGAAATGTCGCTGCCATCTGTTTGAAGCCTTCTCTGTCCATTTGTGTCAGAGCCAGAGCTTTCACGTATGTGGGTGCATCAGAAGATTTTGCTGCCATTAGAAAGAATTTGATGGCTTTTCTTCTGTTTTTGCTTTTTTCCTTAGGATCTTTAGGATGCAGTTCATAGGCATAATTAAAACCTACTCCAGCAGCCATTTTCCAGTTATCGGGGAATCTTTTAAGTCCCTCTTCGTAGAAATGATTTGCCCTTCTGACATTATCCTCATCAATAACAGCACCGCTGTAAATCATTGCTGCTCCGGCCCATTCATATGCAAATTCAAACATGGGATCGAGGGTCAGGACGGTACTGATATATGTGGGCAGCCAGGTTTGTCTGACGTAACCATTCATTTCCTCACCGAAATACATAAGAGTTTTGATCCATATCAGATCTGCAAGCATTCGGTTGTATCCTATGCTTGAGATAGACAGCATTTTTCCGGATGGCAGAAAAAAAGTATCCAGATTGTCCGGTATCATGTTCCTTTTTTGTCTGGCCAGTTCACCGCTCAGAAGAGAAAATGAAAAAATTACTCCAAAAACAGATAACTTTACGAGTTTAGAAAGTATAGAAGAAGTGTTAAATACCATAATTTGCCGTCCGGAGAGAAATAATACGGTTTTATTGCATTTTTTCAACGGTACACTTGACCATGCTGTCATATTTATGCATTTTGGTTCTGCTGGAGGAACACAGGTATGTCAGAAAACAAAGATAATGATATGAAAAATTCAGATCTCGAAAACGAGTTTTTCGAGGAAGGCGAGAAAGAACAGGCCCCTCTGGATTTCAGTTTCAAGCCATCCTGGTCAAAGAAATGGAAACGTAACCCCTATGTGTCCATAGCGGTAATCTTCTTCAGCAGTGTTCTCATATATCTTTTCTTTAATGATTTTATATATGGAGTCAAAGGTCTTTTTAATTCTTCCCCAACGGATATTGGTGATATTTCACGGGCCATTGAAAAAGGTACACTTAAGAGCAATCAGTTTGTAAAGATTTCAGGAAGGCCGATTATTCAGAGTATTCTTCCTGTTCCAAGGGGGCAGAAACTGTTTCATCCCCGTACTCAGAAAAATGCCAGTGGTTACTATCTTTACTTCATTCTGCAGGAAACTGAAAACAGCGTAATCGTAAAGATGGCATCTGATAAACCTCAATTTATTGGTGATATTCCAACAGTTCACACAGGAAGAGTTGTTAAAATTGATGATGTTAAAGAGGGTGCCAGAATTCAGGCTTTCTATAAAAATAATATGAAAGATCTCGATCAGGACATTTTATTCAATCCCATGTTCATGGACAAGGAGAAGGATCCTCCGCGTATTCTGGAAATGTATCGCAAAAACAAGGATAATCTCAAAAATAATACCGGTGTTTTCATTACAGATACTTCAAGGGTTATAAAACCACATGGGGATTTCAAGGTTGATGTTAAAGCCTATTTTGAGGGTGACTATATCCTGACGTTTAACCGTAAAAAAGAAATTTCTGCTGAAATATCTGTAACGTCAGGAACATATAAGGCAGATGTCTGCAATGGTCAAAAAGGTGGAGATGTAATCATTGAAAGATCCTTGGATATTCATTCCTTACCAGAGAATGAGTCTGTCACCGGAAACTCCCATGTGGAAAAAACAGATCCTGTAAAAAATCCTGCAGCAGATCCTTTAAAAAGCACTGAAAAACCTGTGGTGATAAATCATGACAAAAAGGCTACAGGAAATAAACCTTCAGTAAAGGATACCGCAGAAAAAACATCTGAACTTAGGGATAAAATTATCAAAGTCCCATACGGAACAAGAATCCTTGAAATGAACAGTATGACGGAAATTCCGTTTGATAAAAAAGGCAGAATGATTATTGAGGGAGCAAAATGTAATGCAAAAAGTGTCAGTCTGAAACTTGGCATGGTGTGGATGCCTTTTGCCGAGCTGCCGGATGTTCTGTACTGGCTGAAACTTAAAAACTATCCTTTTTCAATACCTTCTGAACTGATCGCAAACACCTATGATGGAAATGAGGGGGATTGGGAAGTTATCGTGAGAATGCCATCTGAAGATGCAATGGCAATTTCTGCAAAAAGTGGAATTGTCAAGAAGTGTGACAGTAAAATCAAGGGACCTGGACAGTGTAAATATATTTATCCTGAAATGTATATAAGACCCCGGAGTGCTTTTATTTTTAACACAGAGATGAGGAATATAAGTCTTCAGGGTGAATCCCTTGTGATTGCGGGTACCAGAACTGATTTTCCAAAGTACCTGAAAGAAACAAAACGCACTTTCAAATATTCACAAAATGGTGTCAGGCGTACTATGACTGCATCAGTTCTGGAACATGAAAAACTTCAGTCAACTTACAGTCTTCCTCTTAAATCCCTCCGGAAATTCAAGTTTTATCCCCCCGTTAATATTCCTTCAAATGCATACGTAATTGTTGGAAATGAAACACCCCGAAGTTGGGGCGTTTTATGGAAAATCCCTGTGGTCCTGATACTGTTCCTCATAATGGTGTTTAACTTCAGAGCAGTCTTTTTGCATTTCTTTGCAAAAAAATGATTATCCTGCTGGCACAGTTTTCTTTCCGGTTCATAATTAGTGAGAATGTTCTCTTAATGAAATAAGGTGTTAAATTGAAATCTAAATTTTTATTTTTGCTTATGATAGTGTTTTTGGCAGTTGCCTGTGATGATGATTCTTCTTCCGGTGAAAAGGTTGTTACAGGTGGAGAAATTCCAGTTGATTATGAAGGTCCTGTAACCAGGATTCTTGAAGATAATGTCCATGCAATAAAACAGAATTCCACTCTGGGACTTGTTGAATCCGATTTCTTGTATACGCATATGTACGGATACCGGCGTATTTTCAGGCATCTGAATGAGAACGGATATTCCCATGACAGACTTGTAAGTGGAAAACTTACATCTGACCTCCTGAAAAATTACGACATTGTTTTTATCAATCTGATGGATAGTGATAAACCGGACTTTACTGAACAGGAAATAGAAGATGTCAGAAAATGGGTTGAAGGGGGTGGTGGTCTTTTTGTTATTGCAGATCACACAAATGTGTATCGCCATGCTGAAAAGACCAATCCTCTACTGGCTCCCTACGGAATTGAAATAAGATATGAAATCGCCATAGATGTTTCGCCTCACACTGTTAGCGGTCTGGGGTGGATTCTTGTTCAGGATTTAACTGACCACGTGGTTAATGCTGGTATTTATGAGTACTGTCTCCAGACCGGCGGGCCTATTGACGGTCCCGGAGGAACCGGTTTTACTTCTGAAAGTGGCTGGGGTGATTTCTGGGATGAATCAAACGATTTTGGTTTTTACGGTAACTGGAGCAAGGAGGAAAGTGAGCCGTGGGGACCTCAGGCTGTGGTTCAGGCAGTTAGTTATGGAGAGGGCGGTGTATTTGTTGCCGGTGATCAGAACATGTTTGGTGATCCCTACATCTTTTTCATAGATGATGATGGTCTTGCCTTCAATGCCTTTGAGTGGCTTGCCCACCGTGAGGATGAGGATGTTCCTCTGAGAAATCGTCCCACCACTGGGCTGAACATCAGGATTGATACAGCCTCTGATCAGTTGTCCATGGGGAAAACCGGAGGAGATGAGCATTATACCTTTTATGTGAATATGAATCGAGTACAGGATGTTACCGCTCACGCCAGCAGAACAGTGCTCCCCTTCACTCCTGATGTGCATATGAATGTTGAACCAAAACAAAGCGTGGATGCTTCATCTCTTGATGAAATGAACAGTGTTCTGGAAAATGGAGGTCAGGTTGTTGCTGTTTTCGCTCCAGAAGAAATGAATTCTTATCGGCGTGCACTCATTGAATATCTGAATGAAACTTACGAACTGGAGCTGCAGTTTGAAAATTCAGATGGAGATTCAATGGATCTGACTCTGCTTGAAACTGAAGTTGGAACCTTTGAGCATATGACAGTTGATAGAGAATTTCGTGGTGAATATCCTGTTCTTCCTTCATGTGCAGATCTCAAGTGTCCCGGTCATGCAATACTTACAGCGGCAAATGATGATGGTGACAGTTGTGATCTCATCTGTGAATATCCGGTTTTGAACGGTAGAATTCTTATTTCTTTTAATGGTCAGCATTTCAGGAGAGGATGTCTCTTAGGGGAGCATGATACACCAGTTTACAAGTATGATGAAGGTGTTTACTCAAGGGGATGTTATGTTCTGAATCTTGGTCTGACGGATATCCTTCTTGAATATTAAAATCAGGGACTCTGAGTTTTTTTGGGTAAATACTGATAAAAATTCACTTATAACTATTGAAATATTGACAAAATCACCTGCTTTTTCTAACGTAGGCCAGACAGTTTCTGGAGGAAAATATGAGAACTGGAGAAAAACTAATAATTTTAGTTGCATCAATGATCTTTACTCTTGCAGGGATCAGAAATGTTAACGCACAGGGTGGTCCCGTTGATTTGCAGCTTTTCCGTCCTGCTATGGACTCAAAAGGGCATTTCGGTGTTGATTCCACTCAGGTGCTGGGTCACAAGAAGATCAGTATTCTTCTTGGGATTACAAATGCATGGAATCCCCTTGTACTGGAAGGAAACGGGCGGGAATTTACTGTTGATCAGATGCTTAGTGCATATCTTCAGTTTTCAATCGGACTATTTAAGTATTTCGAACTTGGTGTTGGTATGCCGTTTTCAATTTCCAGCGGTCAGACAACTCCCAGAGATGTAAGTGTTTGGGATCAGGGAGATAACCCTCAGCGTATAGATTCACCACTTGGTTATGATGAGCAGGGGAAATATGGTGTTCAGGGTGCTGGAGATGCTTATCTCAGTTTAAAATGGAGAATTCTTGCGTCATCCAAGTATCCTGTTGGTCTTGCTGCTATGATGAGTGTGAGTTTTCCTACCGGAAATGATGATGCATTCATGGGAACAGGGGGATATACCATCTGGCCTAAAATGGTTGTTGACAAGCGAATTGGTAAAAACAAGGGATTTGTGAGTCTTAACCTTGGCGCCAGGATCCGTGTGGGAAGTGATTCCAACGAACTTCTTGAAAATAGCGGCTGGATTGGCTGTACCGATGGTCCATGTAATTTTGATGGAACAAGGGATAATAACGGTACACAGAACCTGAGTCAGCTTTATGATGTGAATTATGGCGTTGGCCTCACCTATAAGCTTTCTGAAAAAGTCCATTTTGTAAGTGAACTTTTTGGAAGTGTTGAACTTTCATCTTTAGGGAAAGATGATGATCTTACCAACCCTGCTTATGCAATGGAGTACAATAAAAATGTAATGCCTGTTGAAGCTTTGGCCGGTCTTAAGTTATATCTTGCCGCCAATTCCTTCCTGGCAATCGGTGGTGGCGTAGGAATCACCGGTCTCCTTGGTGATCATGTTGGAGCACCTGATTTCAGACTTTTTGCCACATTCGTGTTTGAACCCTTCATCGGAGACAGAGATGAAGATGGTTATCCTGATGATGTTGACAAGTGTCCGGATGATCCGGAAGACTTTGATGGCTTCCAGGATGAAGACGGCTGCCCCGATCTTGATAACGATCAGGATGGAATCCCCGATAAATTCGACAAGTGTCCCAATGAGCCTGAAGACAAAGACGGTTATGAGGACGAGGATGGCTGTCCGGAAGACAACTCTTCTGACCGTGATGGTGATGGAATTCCTGATGACAAGGATCAGTGTCCTGATGATCCAGAGGATAAAGATGGATTTGAAGACAGTGATGGCTGTCCTGATAAGGACAATGATGGAGACGGAATCCCTGACTTTAAGGATATTTGTCCAGGAAGAGATGCTGACAAGAAAAATAACTTCAAGGATACCAAGGAAGACATGGACGGGTTCCAGGATGAAGATGGCTGTCCGGATCCCGACAATGATCAGGATGGTATTTTAGATGTGGTCGACAAGTGTCCCAATGAGCCTGAAACGTTCAACGGATTCGAAGACAAGGACGGATGTCCCGACAAGGGAAAAGTCAGGGTTACCCAGGGAGCCATTGAGATCTATGAGAAGATTTATTTCGCAACAGGTAAGTCTGAAATTCTTCCGAAAAGCTTCGGAATTCTGGATGCCATTGTAGCTACACTCAAGGCTCATCCTAAAATCACAAAGATTGAGATTCAGGGTCACACAGATGACAGAGCAAGCGAAAGTTACAACCTCAAACTTTCTGATGATCGTGCCAACAGTGTACGTCAGTACCTTATTGATCATGGTATTGGTTCATCACGGCTCACTGCCAAGGGTTATGGAGAATCCAGACCTATTGATCGTAGAAAGACAGCCGAAGCTAGAGCTAAAAACCGTCGTGTTGAATTTGTTATCCTTGGTCGCGGTCTTGATAAAATCAAATAATTTTTCCTCTCAAAAATCCTCAGTTACCCAATAAAATCCTTTTGCACTATCTGAAATAGCCGATAAACTCTATCTTGTGAGATTAATTATTTATCAGGAGATACCCATGAGAGTTTTTTTAACTTTTCTCATTATTGTTATCAGTATATCAGGCTGTGAAGATGATAAAATACCTCCAAGGTGTGGTGATGATCAGATAAACACCAGTGAAGAGGAATGTGACGGAAACACTTTCACCGACAGTTGTGAGTCATTGGGATACCATGGGGGAAACATTTCCTGCACCAGTGAATGTAAACTGGAAATTACTTCCTGTATTGCAGCTGGAAGGTGCGGTGATGGCGTTTTAAATGATGATGATGGAGAGGAGTGTGATGGAGAAGAGTTTGCACAGCAAAATGGTCAGGAAGCTTCATGTGAGGCTTTAGGATATGCTAGTGGTGAAATTTCATGTGGTGATGATTGCACGATTGTAATAGATGAATGTATAGCATGCGGAAATGGAAATGTGGATCTTCTGGAGGGTGAGGAATGCGATGGTGAGGAAATGGGAGATAGTTTCTGTGTGGATCTCGGATTCTGGGGAGGGGCTATTGGCTGTGATAATTTGTGCTCCTACTCCGATGATGCCTGCACTCTGGCTGTATCTGCGGCAGGGGGTTATGGCCATACTATGCTTCTTGATTCATCGGGTACACTGTACGGATTTGGCCTGAACGGGCAGGGGCAACTTGGTGATGGAACGACTTTTTCCAGTGATTACAGTGTAAAAAATGTTTTTGAAGGTACTGTGGAGAAGTATACAGTTGGCGGCACCCACTCCTGCCTTCTTGATGATTCTGGAAAAATATGGTGCTGGGGAGATGGTCAGTATTACCGTCTGGGCACTGGAGACGAAATTGATTCTCCTGAACCGGTTGAAATTGATGTATCTGATGTATTGTTTACAGATGTAAGCGCAGGTCACAGTTTTACATGTGCTCTGGACACCAATGGTAAACCATGGTGCTGGGGAACAAATGATGAAGTGATTGGAGTTGGAAGTTTTCAGTCTGATGTTCCTGTCATTATTACTGAATCAACAGCTTTTACCGGAGAAAAAATTTCATCCGGGAGAGGCCACGTTTGTCTTCTTGATACAGAGTCCAATGCCTGGTGCTGGGGTTATAATGGCTATGGACAGCTTGGAAATAATGAATATGAAGTCGGGTATGTTGCAGCTCCACAACCAGTAGCTCAGGATGTGCCGTTTGTTGATATTTCTGCATGTGGTATCCATACATGTGCAATTGATTCTGATGGTAAAATATGGTGCTGGGGTGCGAATAATAATTACGAGCTGGGAGTGGAGGAATCTCCCATGCATAATCTTCAGCAGGAAACATCTGTTCCTGTTATGGTTGACTCACCTGAAGGTGTAAGCTTTTCGAAAATAAGCTGTAGCCGTGATGATACTGAAGTGGTAGGGGGAGACAATTCATCTGCATTCACCTGTGCTCTAAGTCAGGATGGTGATATATACTGCTGGGGTACTGACCGGTTTGAGCGTATGGGAAATGGTGCAGCAGGGGATAATATAATACCCGGACCAGTCGAAAAACCTTATGCAACCTCAATTTTTACCGATATAACTGTGGGGTACAACCATGCATGTGGAATAACTGACGATGGGTTGTTGTGGTGCTGGGGTTCAAATGTTAGAGGGCAGTACCAAGTTGAAGGTGATGAGTATTCTACTCCGGTTCAGTTCCCCACAAATGAGCACTGATATATTATTGTTTGACAAATATTACTAAAACGTAATAGAACTACTTTCCCTGAAAATGGAGATTTATATGAAACACTTACTTCTTAGTCTTATGTCAGCAATTTTGGTTCTGTTTAACTTTTCATCACCCTCATTTGCCCTTGAGGGTCGAATGGGACCTATGGAACTTAAAACAGGAACAGTTATAATTGGTGGAACCATATCCGGTGATTATGTCAGGGTGACTCCTGAGTCTGGAGATTCTCTGTCCGGTTCAATGATTTCCATTGCTCCTGCTGGCGGTTACTTTATTACAGAAAACGTGGCATTAAGTGGTAGTGTTGAGATACTTGTTCCGAGTGGTGATGCTTTTTCCCACTTGGGTAAGAGTTATGCCATCAGTGCCGGGGCCAGATACTATCATCAGTTTGACAGGTTTTATATCTATGGTGGTATTGAGGGTGGTTTTTTGAATATAAGTTCAGGCTCTGATAACACTTCCAATAATACTCTAAAAATAGACGAACGTAATTATAAGGCTGACCGTATGATAGTCAGTTCTTCCTATGATGTTTCCGGCACACTTATATCTTTTCCTTTTGGACTTATTTTTCCCCTCAGCAGTCATATTGCTCTGGATGTGGGTATAAAAATAAATTACTTCATTGATGATGATGACAACCGGTATCTGGATATCAATCTGGGATATTTCGGCATTCAGAGTTATTTTTAGAATCCTAAGGTATGTTGCGATGAAAATTCTTTTCACAGGGACAGGAAATGCCGTCTGTTATACGGGCAGGGCGGGTGCATGTACAATAATATCATCCAACGAATCTGATATAATTTGTGATTTTTCTCCTCAGGCTCTTTTGAATATTGAGAAGGACAGGGTTGATATTTCTGGTGTGGATCACATAATCATAACACACCTCCATGGAGATCATTTCGGGGGGCTTCCATATCTTTTTCTGTATATGAGAGATGCTCTTGGAAGAAAAAATCCGCTGTATGTAACAGGCCCATCTCGAATTCAAACCATCGTGGAACAGCTCACCCAACTGTTGTATCCTGGCATCAGTTTTCCTTTTGATCTGGTTTTCTCTGAAATCAATCCGGATGATACTGTGGAGCTTGCATCAACACCTTTCAGCATTAAAGCTTTTAAAACAGATCATACAGATGATTCTCTGGGTTTCATAATCAACGATGGTGAAAAAAAGATTGCCATAACCGGTGATACGACACTGACACCGGAAATAGAAAAGATATGTCCGCTGTGTGACATGTTCATTACTGAATGTACCCTGATTGAACCCATAGCGAATGTTAAACATATCAGTGCACCTGAAATTTTTTCTTTAGCTTCTGAAAACAAAGAAGTGAAAATTGTAGCCATTCATTCGGATGAAAAAACGGCAAAGAGCATCCAATGGCCTGAAAATCTTATCTTTCCTAACGATATGACAATTGAGATAATCTGAATTAGGAACATTCAAGGCTAAATCACGAGCCAAAACGAAAAAACCCGAACCATTTAAATGATTCGGGTAACTGGAGCGGGAAACGGGACTCGAACCCGCGACATCAACCTTGGCAAGGTTGCACTCTACCAACTGAGTTATTCCCGCGCTCTGCATCAGGACTCTCATCTCAATGCGAGAAACTGTATATAATTTCACCGGTGAAGTGTCAAGAAAATATTTTCAATAAAAATAAAAAAAAATATTTTTTTTTTATCTTTTCCATTGACAATAACATGCCACACAAGTATAAGTCACTCCGTTGATGCGGGGTGGAGCAGCATGGTAGCTCGTCGGGCTCATAACCCGAAGGTCACAGGTTCAAATCCTGTCCCCGCTACTCCCAACTAAAAAGGTCTGGACAAATAGTTCAGGCCTTTTTTTTTATCTGTCAGATAAGGAACTATGGGTCGGTATATTTCCACGTTAATCATTACTTCTTGCCTAAGGGCATTGAAAAATGGAAAGGCATTTTTAGGCATACCGGTGTTGGAAATCTGATGGAAAGGGACAAAGCATATCTCTCATGCCAGAGATTTAAATTTTTTTTGGTTCCTCGCACTCATAATTTCTTTTTTAGATAATAGCTCCTTCCCCTTCACTCAAGTTTTTGGATAAGCATAGGCGGCCCTGTTTTATTCCTACTAACTTTAATTCACTTTAATAGGCCGTCTTCTGGATTGGCTCATCATCTATCTTGAAAGAAAAAGGCGAAATCGAGGGAGGATTAACGGATAAAGCAGGTTGTCAGGGAGGCTGTGGATTTTACTCGAAGGGTGGTGATATTTCGAAGATGACGTGTTCGAGGGAAACACGTACGTTTTGCAGGAGAAGTATTTTGTGGATGCCGAGAGGAAACTCCACTTCTCGGTTTCCCATGCAAAATTCATCGAAGGCAATGTGGTTGGAAATCTGGAATGACTTTCAGCGTTTCCACATCTCAATACGCTTGGATTTATCCGCTGACAGGAAGTTAGGCTTCAAATGCCAGAGTGGGTTGTCAGTATTGGGACTGGAGAAGGGACTCACTTTCTTTATCTTCTCGACTCCAAGCCAGCGGTCACCAGGTTTTCGCTCTGACATTATGATTGCCAGCTCGGAATCCAGATGCTCTTTGTACTTGGCGAGGTAGTTGTATTTTCCTTCCGCAGTGCGTCCATAATCTTTCGGTACACAAATCCTGATAGTTTCCTTTTCAGGCAGTTTAGTGTTTTTCCTTCTGAAAAACTTCTGAGGTCGTTATATAACGGTATCCTTACCTATATCTGTAGGAAGCAGCTTTGCTCTCCCGGCCACAAAGATGGAAGGTGGACAAGACCTGCTTTCACCGGGTTTAACATGGTATATACGATTTTCATTAGTGTATCGTTGTTATCACCTAGCACAGGAAGGCTTGGCTTATCACTCGACCAGAAGTTTTCCTTCCTCTTCAAATTTGTGTTCATGAACTTGGCGATATTTCGATGAAGCTCTGCAGTAAACACCGGAGCATCACCATCGCCATCTTCATAAATGAGATGGCTGTGGTTACTCATGTAAAGAGCCACAAGCAATCTGATGGATGGAAACTTCATTAAAGCTGACCAGGACAGTAAAGTATACCCTGATTTGTCATTTTGTTGGGTTTGAAGAAAAACCTTCGTTCACTGGTTCTTCTTGTTGCAAAAATTGTAGCATTCCCGGCAATAAGTCTTGCTAACATGCACTTATTATTAGTTTTTTCAGCGGAAAGTTGCACAATCGTGGTAAAGATCCCCAGTGTTCCACCAGATCGCTTTTTTCTCGATCGCGAACAAACACATTCCCTGTATGGTTCCTGTATGCTTCCAAGCGAACCTGGAAGTGTTTTCGAACCACAAATTCGGAAATTGGGCGGGAAATTATGGTAAACTTTACATGTAATGATTTTTAGATTCACACTATGTTTGAAAATGAAGGCAATGAGTAATTTATAGTTCTAAGGGACAAAATAGCATCTTAGAGAAATTACTTGTAGGACCATCCATTTTCAGGAGTCCATGTATTAATAGTCACTGATTCTGAATCCAACTGAATTACAATTGGAAGAAGAAAAATCCTCAGAGATTTGACAATTTCGCGTAAATCCGGGGCAGAGTTAATTCGTTTCTGCCTCCTTATAAAACCTTTCCATTGATTTTGTTTGGATTCATTCTGGAAAAATTCATCACTGAGGGCAATGGGCTCAGCATCTGGAAATGCTGTTTGTCTCTTATTAAATGTTTGCTTGATTGCTAGCCGAAGTACATTTGCTTCAATATTAAAACTTTTACTCAACATCCAGATATCGTAGTAATCCTTCATACGGCTGTTAGCCATACCTAAAACAATCATTGCATTGAATTTCTCAGCAATAACAGTTTCCGGAGAATAGGCGCGAATGACAGGGCCATGCTCAGCAAAAAGTGCCGGAAATTCAGTTGGTTGTGGTGCTGGGATTATTGGATCACCAAAGCCGACATCCACTTGTAACCTTATGGACATTTTTTCAAGGTATACATCCATAAGTATTCGAACGCCTTCATAAATAGATTTCTCACGAATTTGAAGCACTTCTATGCTTTCTATATTGAAAATCAAACCATCATCTTCAATGTGAGTTTCGCAAATCTCCTTGAATACCTTCTTGATATTTTCCATATCAGAACTTCCCAATCCAAGGAGATCAAGGTCTTTTGTAGTGCGTTTATCATCCAGTTTCCAGGGTATGTACAGCATGGCTCCCTTGAGTACAAATCGATCCCGGTGATTACTTATAGTCATCCTTGCTAGAAATCTTTCAACTGTATACCGAGCAGCTAATTCCTGAAAATCTCTACCAGTTGACCTTGATATATTGAGCAGTTTCGCTCTTACTGAGGTACTAATCTCCTTCAACGGTTTCTTTTTCATTTTGCAATCATTTCCATGTATGGCTGAATAATTTTTGTTATGCGACACACTTTTACTGCTGCCCAGAGCTCATCCATACTAAACTTTTTTGAACTCCAACCGTCAACAAGAGCTTCAATAGCTACATCCATGCCAATTTTATTACGATATTTGAAACAGTCAGCAACTGTTTTAGCCGGACTATAAATACTGACTTCCGTTCCTTCAATAATGTGTTTTTCAATACCATAGGAAAATGCATCCCCAGTGCAATACACAAAGCGGACAGAGTGATTTTTATCAGATGCCAAATTACGATTATGCCGCATAATCCATGTTTCATAGGGAAGTTGAGTTCCAATTTTGTGAAAATACAGTGCTGAAATCAGGCAGATAACTCCTCCATTATTTAGCTTAATGGCTTCAACCAGAGAATGATTTTCTCCAATTTCTGCCTCCGGAAGAGAGTAAAGGCCCCAACCAACACGAATAATTGTACCATCATTGACCATTCGACAAAGTTCAGTCTGTGGTTTTTTAACATCAAGAATATCTTGTGCCCGAAAAAGAGATTTCTTCTCAGCAATATCCATAATTTTATCTCTTACAGTTTTCATGAAACTCCTGTTGTAAATATAAGAATAATATATTAAATCTTCTTTGATTTACAACAAATTTATAGCAGAAACAAATGCCAGAATTCAATATCTTTGTTTTTCCCCTGCGCAATGGGGGCTGAATTTGAAATACGGAATGATATTTAAAGCAGGGAGATTCTATACATTATTCTAAATTTCAGTCCATGCATTTAAAAAAATTCGCAAAATGACTTACCATATTTTCGCGGCCGTATTGCGGCCATGACTGGATGTAACTAGAAGGAATTAGAAGGAACAAGATGGTAACAAAGGGGATTAAGACATCATAAAAAAAGCATAAAATAACAAAAGGTAGAAGGCAACAGCGCGTTATTTTAAAAGTTTATAACAATGGCCACCGAGGGGTTCGATCCCCCTCAGTTCCACATTAGAATTAGCAGAGTATTAATATATCATCCCGGGTGGGTGTGTTGGGTTTTTTTCATGGAGTAATAAAGGTACTGCTACTTTTACAGCTATTTCAACATTCCGTACTACCTATAAAGTAGTCGGTACTAATGTCGATAAAACTTTATATA
>JAFGWM010000003.1 GCA_016937155.1 Deltaproteobacteria bacterium | reverse complement strand
CTCCCGCAGCGGTTCCTGCTTCCGCTGGTGTGGCTCCACCTCCCGCGGCAATTCCTGCTTCCGCTCCTATGGCTCCACCTCCCGCGGCAATTCCTGCTTCCGCTCCTATGGCTCCACCTCCCGCAGCGACTCCTGCATCCGCTGGTGTGGTTCCACCTCCCGCAGCGACTAGTAAGGTGGAAAACGCCAGAATAGTTAACTCCGGAAGTTCCAGACAGAATATGATTATTCTTGTAAGTGTCGTTGCGGTGGTTACAACCGTTGTAGTATTACTTATTCTGTTTAAAGACAGTATTTTTTAAATGCTCTTTGTCATTGACAGTGGGAATACCAGTTTAAAAGGGGCTTTTATCAGAAATGGAAAGGTTGATAAAGTAATCACTCAGCAGGAATTCACTGAGGATACCATAAATTCAATCATATCATTAAATTGTAGAATCTGTGTTTCTAGTGTTTCTGAGAAATCAGAGGACTTTGTAACTGAACTTGAAAAGCGAGGGACTGATGTAAAGAGACTTTCGCATAATATGAATTTTGGAATTGATTTATGTGTAAAGAATCCATCATCAGTAGGGATTGATAGACTTTGTAATGCTTCATTTGGTCAATTTTTAACAAACGGACCATGCATTGTTGTTGATATAGGTACAGCTGTTACAATTGATGTGGTGGATAAAACAGAATCAGGATACTGCTTCTCCGGGGGGATTATCGCTCCTGGACCAGTTCTGTTCTCAAAATCTCTATCAGACCATACAAAAGCTCTCCCTCTTATCGACTATCCAAAGGAGGCTCCCCTTATCGGCAAAATCACCTCGGAATGTATTGAAAGTTCTATGACCCATGGAATGGTTTCCATGATTGAAGGACTCTGTCGGAGAATCTGCAAAAACTGCAATATCAGTTATCCTGTTATTCTAACAGGGGGCTTTGCATCATCACTGGAAAAATTATTCCTAGTAGATGTCAACTACATTGAAAATTTCAATTTTTTAGCAATTTCACATGTTTGTTATTTAAATACTTAGGCAGGATTTATAAATTACTGTACTGTACCTTGTATGGTTTCTAAAAAATCAAAAGTATACTGTTCGTATTCTCCATATTCACCCTCAGGCCCAGGACTGAGCAGGGCTCCGATTCCAATCAGAAAATGAGATTCTGAGGTACTTTGTGGACTGGCGTCTGCAAAATTAACGGTGTAGTCTGCTGCAGTTGCATCGTATTCCAGAAAACGCCATTCGCTGTCAAAAGTCATTCCCATCTGGTTAATAGGATAAATAGTACCAGGATTTGAGACCGGAGATGTTGGGGAAAGGCCGTAAAGTGAGTCAACAAAAGTCAAAGTATCATAACCATCAGGAAACGATGCTACGGGATTAAGATTTTTATCCACAAGCCTTACAGTTACTGAAAAACTGCCTCCATCTGCAAGATCAGTTGAAGATGGAGAATGGGTAATAAATGATGCTGTTTCATTTTCTTCAGGTACACCAGTCCATAATATTTTAAATACCGCTCCGATCATGGTTTCACCGTCAAAATATCCATTTTCCTCGTCATAGGTGCTATTATTGTTGCTGCAGAACGGCTCACCCTCGTCCCATTTTCCATTGTCATTTTTATCCAGAAATGGTTCCGGCATGTCAGTAAAATCTTCACCCTCATCCCACATGCCATTGTCGTTATCATCAACATAGGGCTCAGAGCCCTTTGTACAGACAAGCAGGGTTACAAGTCCGTCTCTTGGATTACATGTTTTCCCACTGCATGGTCTGGAATCCTCTCCACTCAATGGATCTACATCAAGAGGAGAATCACTCCCGCCCCTTACATAATAAGTAACTTCAAATGAGGTACCATACTCATCTAATTCTCCCACCAACTGACCGGCCTCGGCATAGTATTCTATATCCAGTGATTCCGGGGGTATACGTTCATTTTTTACACTTCTGGCAGTTATCTCACAAGGTACCCTTACATCAGGCGTTGAAATACTCACAAAGCCTCCAACATTGGAGTAATCACAGTCAAGATTGAAATTACCCGCCATTGGAAGAGAACTTGCGGAGGGAGGACCAAATTCCACAGTTATACTTTTAGTGGTCTCTTCTCCACTGTCATCATCATAATACTTGGCAGTAACTACGGCCTGCCCCTGCTGAATAGAACTGTATAGTTTAACAATGGCATTTCCTTCAGAATCTGTGGTGCCTGTGATTGTATCGAGTTCCTCATTTTCGGCGAAACTTCCGTTGGTTGTCTCGAATTCTATCACTTTTGCGCCTGATGGATCCCCTCCTATCTGTAGGAATGCGGTTATTTCAGTGTAGTCATTTCCGCCAGCAGCAATAGATTCAGGATTAGCATAAAGCCTGAGATCCGGTCCTTTCAGACCATCACAGGAAGTAAATAATAAAAATAAAGTTGAAATAAATAAGAATAATGTTCTATCAGTTCTAAGCATGATAAATCTCCTTTCAGGACATCAAACCTGCATCAAAGCGCGCGGAGCACATATTGTTTCCACATATAATGTATACGATTTTTCTCTGATGTGTATAAAAAATTTCAATATAGACATGGAAAGACTAAAAAAATCAGTTCTGAAGATTCCTTACTGCATCCATAAATACACTACCCCGAACATTATAATTCTCAAACATATCATAGCTGGAACAGGCTGGACTCAGAATTACACTTTCACCTGAAGATGCCTCTTTAAATGCTGTTTCTACCGCCTCCTCAAGTGTCTGGGCGTTTATTACAGGAATGTCATCTTTCAAATCATTTTCGATTAACTGGGCACTCTCTCCGATGGCTATTATTTTTTTGCATCTACCTTTTATAACTTCACCTAAGGGTTTGTAGGATGCCCCCTTATGACGCCCTCCCATTATGAGAACGTAATTATTTTCAAAACCGCCAAGCGATCCAATAACACTCCCGACATTGGTTGCTTTGGAATCATTGTAAAAAGTGATATTTCTCACGGTTCCAGAATATTCCATTCGGTGAGGCAACCCCTTGAAGGTTTTCAGTGCATCGTTTATCTGCTGAAGTGTAGCTCCCATCATTAGAGCTGAACCTGCAGCTGCAAGAACATTGGCCTGATTATGTTTGCCGGCAAGCGGTATGTCTGATATTTCAATTCTGCCTGGAAAACCATTAAATTCCAGATAATTATCAGTACGCCTGAAATCCGCATCTTTCCCACTGACACTGAAAGTCCTGTATTTAACTCCTGATTCCTCTATGCACTTCATAACAAGTGGATCATCCAGATTTACTATTGCAAAACCGTCTTCCTTCAGGCCGTTGAAGATTCTGCATTTGGCATCCACATAAGAATTGAAGTCAGCATATCTGTCAAGGTGATCCTCTGTAAGATTTAAAAGAGCAACCACTTCAGCATTCAATGAGGAAATGGTTTCAAGTTGAAATGAAGACAGTTCCAGTGATATTAGGGCATCATCATCACTGAGGGGAGTCAATAATGTTTCAGAGAATGGAGTTCCCAGATTCCCCCCGGTAAAAACAGCGGATGACATTTTTTCAAAAAATGCTCCAAGTAAAGATACTGTAGTGCTTTTACCATTGGTTCCTGTTACAGCAGCGATTCTTGCTTTTGTATACCAGAGAGTAAATTCAACTTCTCCTATTACTTTCACTCCATGCTCTCTGGCAATATCAATCTGTTTCAATGGAGGAATTCCTGGACTCAGTATTATAATGTCATGTGAGGTGAGAAGCTCAATAGGATGACTACCCCAGAAGGTTTTTAATCTGGTTAAAAGTTGTTCAGGAACAGGCTTTTCCTGAAGATCATTCAGTGTTACATCAGCTCCCAGTTCCACAGCTATTTTTGCTGCACTGATACCACTTTTGGCAACACCCAGAATCAGGACTTTTTTCCCGGAAATATTGAATTGTGACATATTACCCTCCATTTCAGGTCATGTGTTCAAACAGTAAATATTAACCATCACAAGCACCGCTGCAAAATGGAGTAAGTACTGTACTGTTTTTCAGCAAAACCGGGAATTTTATCTATCTTATTTACAATTTTACGTAAAGTGATAATTTACAGTCCCTTATTTATCAAAGGGTTATTTTTACTTCACTGTTTTTTAACAGGAAAACAATCCCCGCTATGTTTTTAAAACGTATTGAACTTCATGGTTTTAAATCGTTCTCTGGAAAATCAGTATTGGATTTCGAGGGACGGATTAATGCCGTTGTGGGTCCAAACGGATGTGGAAAATCAAATATAGTTGATGCAATAAAATGGACACTTGGCGAACAGAGTGCAAAAACCCTGAGAGGGAAGGGGATGGAGGATGTTATTTTTGCAGGTTCCTCCAGAAAAGCCTCCATGGGTATGGCTGAAGTTAAACTCGTATTTGCAAGAGACGAAGACGACATTCCTTTTACCTCATATCTGGATTTTCCTGAAATATCAGTTGGACGAATACTTCATCGGGATGGCGGCAGTGAATACAGACTGCAAAATATTCCGTGCAGGCTCAAAGATATTTCGGATGTCTTTTTGGGTACTGGGCTTGGCTCGAGAAGCTACAGCATAATTGAACAGGGTAAAATTGGGAGTCTCATTGTTTCAAGACCTGAGGAGCGCCGAGTACTTTTTGAGGAAGCTGCAAAAATCACCCGCTACAGGGCCAGAAGAAAAGAAGCTGAGAAAAGGCTTGAAGAAAGTACAACCAATCTTGTGAGGATTAACGATAGTGTCCGAAATCTTGCAGGAAGAGTTCATGACCTTGATAAACAAAGAGAAACGGCAATACAGTATGAATCTCTTCTGAAGGAAAAAATATTTCTGATGGGATTAAAGATTTCACAGGAATATCTGGAAAAGCTGCTTGTGAAAAACAGTCTGTTAAAGCAGTTGAAAAGTCTGGAAATTGAAATTAATGATTTGAAGACTCTACAGGTAACAAAAGGCACTGAGATGAGCTCTCTTATGTTGACTCGTCAGTCAAAAACCCTGGAAATATCATTAAAAGTAGAGGATATCATTGCTCTTGAAAGATCCCTGAGCCAGCATGAAAGTAATTACAGAATTTCATTAAATAACATTGAAAACCTAGTTGAGAAACGTAAAAACAGCGAAATCGAAATCAGAAATTATCAGGAAAAAATTAAAGCAAGAGAAATTCTTAGCGGAGAAATAAAGGACCGAATTACAAACCTTGATGCTGTATGTAGGGTAAAAGAAGACCATTTAAATAAAATCCAGTTAAAACATGATGATTTGCTGAAAGAAGTTGGGCTGAGTGAAGAAAATATTCAGGCGAAACAGAATGAATATATTAAATTAAAAACTAAAAAAGCGTCCATAGAGGGTGAAATAAATACAATTAAACTAAATAACGAATCATCATTACGGCGATTATCAGATATTGCAGAGTTAAAAAAAGAAAAATCCAGTGCAATTGAAATTGGGCAGTATAAGTTACTGGAATTAGAGAAACAGAATATATCATTCCTGAATGAAAAGAAGATGATTCAGGCTTATATAGAAGGTATCAGTGAACTATCCTGGGAAACAGAAGAATCACTGAGTGTTCTGAGAAAAAAGCTTGCATCTCACATCGAAAAAATCAGTGAATACAGTGGACGTTCAAAATTTCTTGAAAAAGCATCTCTTCATTCCTCTGAAATATCAGACAACAGAAGAATCGCAGCCAAACTTCAGGAAGAATACGGTTGTGGTGTGTCCGCCCTTCTTGATAGTATTGATGTGCTCCCTGAGCGGGTAAAAGAAATACAATTTATTCTTGCATCAGAGATTAATTTTCTTCTTCTGGATACAGTACTTCAATCAGATAAGTTTGTGGAATCGTTGCTTGCAGAAAAAATTGATGGTTTGCTGTTTTCTGGAACTCAGAAAATAAAATCCAACCACTCTGCTTCAGGGATGGAGGGGTTAATATGCTGTGATTCCTTCGTAACATGCCATGGCCCGGTTAGAGACATTTTAAGCAATTGGTTTTACACAGACTCATTGCATGATGCTATGTCTGCTGTTCCAAAGCTGGAAGTGGGCCAATGGGTTTTATGCCGTACTGATTTTTCAGTAAACTGGCAGGGAATATTAAGGACCAAAGAAACTCGGAAATCCAACATTCTTGAACTGAAAGTTGAATATGAGTCAATTCAGGAAACGCTCGACAAGCTTGAACTTGAAAAGAAAGAAATTGAGAAAAATATAGGTGATAAATCGTCACAATTAGATGATTTCAGAAAAAAGGAAAAATCATCAGGTGCTCAGTTACTGGAAATTTCAAAAAAGCACACTGAAGGTCGTGAAAACGCGGAAAAACTTAAACAGTTGATGAAATTTTCTGAAATGCAACTGGAGGAACTTTCTGGTGAAGCAAAACGACTTGATTTCCAGTTGAAAAATTCAGGCATATCTGAGAAAGAAAAACAACTTGGTATTTTGAACGATGACATTCTTAAATTTGAGGAAATAAATTCCAGGCTTGGTGATTCCTATGCACTACAGCAAAGGGAGCTCGGTTTTATTCGAGAAGAACTTACCGAAATCAGGGTAGCCATTGAGACATGGAAAGGTAAGCTTTCTGTTGAGAACTCAAACTATACACGTGTAAAGGAAGAAATACTACTCTGGAACAAAAATATTGAAGAAATTAAGGATTTTCTGGATTTAAGTTTGAGCAGAATAAGTGATGAAAAAAACAGAATAGAAATATTAAACAGCGAAAAACTGAAAATTGCAGAGAAACTACATTCTGTAAAACTTGATAGATCTGAAAGTGTTAAGGAATTGGAAGCAATTGATGCTAGCATTGATGTTCTCAGAAAAATTCTAAATGATCTTGATAAAAAGCAGGATATTTTAAGAGACAATAAAGAAGCTCTTAATTTGAGGAAAATAACAACAGAAAACGCTCTTGAATTATTGGATAATCAGTATCAGGAAGAAACGGGAGAGTCAATAGGCTCTGGTTTGATTAATTTACATTCAAAGCCGCTGTTTGACTCTCAATGTCAACGGACTTTATCAGATTTAAAGCGTAAACTGGAAAAATTAAAACCGGATTATAACCCTGGGGCAATAAAACAGTACAATGAACTGTTTCCAAGATATGAGTATTTAAAAGGACAAATGAACGATCTTGAAAAGGCTGTTAATAGCCTTGAAAATGCAATTGAACATATAACGAAAGCAACAAGAGAGCGATTTTTTGAAGCATTTGACAGTATAAGCAGCAAATTCAGTTTATTATTTCCCAGACTGTTTGGTGGGGGAAGTGCTAAGCTTGTTTTAGGGGAAGGGGATCCACTGGAAGCCGGCATAGATATTATTGCTCAACCCCCTGGTAAAAAAGTTCAAAACATGGAGCTTTTAAGTGGAGGAGAAAAGGCAATGACAGCCATAGCCCTTGTGTTTTCGATGTTCCTTTTCAGACCCACTCCATTTTGTATTCTTGATGAAGTAGATGCTCCATTGGATGATTCCAATGTTGAAAAATATAACGATCTCCTGAGGGAAATGAGTAAAAATACTCAGTTCATAGTTATCACACATAATAGAAGGACCATGGAAGGTTGCGACGTTCTGTTTGGCGTCACAATGGACGAACCAGGAATATCAAAAGTATTAAAATTAAACATCTCCGAAGCTGGCAAACTGGCAGCACAAAGATAACCCACCCGGGTTAGGTTTCACCATTTCCCATATTTTTCCTCCCTCCCAGGGTTGCGTTTTGAAAAATTAGTTCCGTTTGCCTTGTG
>JAFGWM010000023.1 GCA_016937155.1 Deltaproteobacteria bacterium | reverse complement strand
GTCAGTCAGAAACCACAAATCCCAGTAGGAAACACATAAATTCAACACCAGAAACATAAAAATAGAGGATAAAAAGCATCAGGGGGGTAAAAAATACCAGAGGTTGAGCAGGAAAGAAGTCAGGAGAAAAAACTAACCCGGGTTATTATTTTTGAACACAGAGTTTATTTGAATACTCTATGAAAAAACTCTTTAAAACTGAAAATATTAAAGTCTTTCGCTCTGAATGGGATAAATATCAGAAGAAATATATGCATTGCAGTAATTATCAATGCATGAAAAGAGGAATCAACAATCGAGCGTCCTGGAAAAACAGCCCCAATGATAATTTGTGCAATAGTTAATCCCTCAGTCAGCAGTATAAAAAGATAACCTGGGCGGATGTATCTCAGAATAAAAAAGACGCTTAAAACCGCGAAAAATATTGAGGAAAATTTGTTGGGGATTCCGGCACTCTGGGTTCTACCAAAATGGTAAACAGGTGAACTGGCAAGAAAGAGCATCAGAGCCTCAGATAGAAAAACAATGGCCCCTACTCCCGGCCCAATCCATGAAGGTTTCAATTTAACTATTTCATTATTTAGAAGCTCCATGGAAAAACTACTGTTCATCGCATTTTCAATATCAAGAACTGCTGCTTTAATACTATCCAGGCCAGGATTTTCCGTGTATAAGACGACACCAATTCCGCCAATCTTATGCAACTTCGATAAAGCGAAATGTCTCGTTTGCTCCGATTCAGGAACAATCATCCCCCACATCTCAGAATCAGAGTCTTTTAATTCTGTTTCCTTCAGATTCAACTTTCTTAACAGTATTTTTGAAAAACTATCTATATCCATTTCTGAAGGTAAAAAGTATAGTACAATAGTTTTTTCCGGAGCAATTTTACTCTTACTTGTGTTCTTCTCAGAAGTAATTTTTGCACTGTAAATTTTCCTTGTAACCCTGTCGATACTGACTGTTTCCCAGTCCGGGCCTAAAACAATGTTAAGAAAACTCTGAATATGGCTAGGCTCATTACTGGACAAGGAACTCAATTCCTCGTGAGTATCTGATATTTTTTCTTTTTTTGCTTTTAATTTATTCATTTTCCACTCACTTTTTTCAATGCTTTTTCATAACGCTTATCCCCTCCTCTATACTTAAGCTTCTTTGAAACTGAAAAATCTTTCCATGCCTCAGAATACCGCTTTAAATAATAAAAGGTTAACGACCTGGAATAATAGGCTTTTCCATGATCTGGTCTGGCAATAATTGCTTTATTAAGATCATCCAGAGCAGCATTGTATTTTTTTAAAAAGTTCCTTGTAATTCCTCTCATGTAGTAAGATGTCCTGAGGCTATATTTGCTATCAATGCATTTACTAAAATCAATTTCAGCTTCAACGTATTTCTTCACGGAGAAGTAAACTACACCTCTGGCATAAAAAACTGGTTTTGAATTTGGATCCTTAACCAATGCCTCATTTAATGACGTAAGAGCTAAATCAGGTTTCTTCATCTTACTGTAAAGTTTTGCAATATTTATTCTCGCTCTTAAATAACCTGGGTGTGCTTTTATAGCTGATTTAAAATCTGCTTCAGCCTTTTTATATTTTTTCATTTTGAAAAATAAATAACCCCGGTTATCCATAGCCTCTTCGAATTCTGGATTAATTTTAAGTGAGCGACCATATGCTTTTATGGCTTCTCTTTTTTTCTTCAATTTTTCATAAATCAGACCTTTTAAATTCCAGGCCTTAAAGTTTTTTGAATCATTTTTTATTATAACATCAAGGTCATCCAAAGCCTCAGTGTTTTTACCGGACCGTTCATAACACATAGCTCTGTTATATCTGGCCTTTGGATATAATTTTTGAATTTCCAGAGCTTTTGAGTAGTCAACTATTGCATCTGGATACTTTTTTTTTCGCTGAAAAATAAGTCCCCGGTTGTAATAATTTACAGCCTTATCAGGAGATTTATTTATTCTGGAATCAAGCTCTTCTCTAGCGCTGTCAAGATTACCAGAATTAATCATCATACGGACATCGCCTGTATTACCTATTTTTTTTTCTTTTTTTTCTTCGTTTTTCACCACAACAGATTCATCTGAAGATGCCCGTTTTACTTCAGTTTCAGGAGTTGTTGATTTTTTATCAGAAGAACATCCCGGCAACTGTATAAAGAAGAAAGCCCAAACTAAAAAAAATTTCATATTCCACTCCTCAGGAGAAAATCCATCTGAACTCTTTTTCTCCACCTAAAACAAACTTCGTAGTTTTTTCAATTTTGAATGAATTGTATAATAGATCGTTTACTCTTGTTTTGTTTGTACTTGCAATATCAATTATCCATAAACCAGTCAAATCAAGTAGTAGCATTGCATGAACTCTTGATATATTTTTACTCATAGTAATTTTTTCATCAGCAATTTCACATCGGGGATATCGACCGATAAGAATTCCTTTTGAGAGCTGCTCTGCACTCAAATTTATAGTTAACTCGCCTCTGTTTGAATCAGTAAACAGAAAGCCGAATATTCTTCTATCCCCCAAATCCGGTATTTCATAATGTGTAGGACCCGGAACACGGGTAATACAGCTTATTGCCCTGCTTTCAGAATTGGATAAAAGTTTCAACCGCGGTCTCACCGTAATTGAAATTCTTGTATCAGATGAATCAGTATCTAAATCTTCCTTGATGCTTTGTTCAGGAAGACTACTCCACATGGCATCAAAAGTATCATAATTTTCTTCATTTCCTTCAACCCGAATAATGAATAAATATGATTGGCTGGCTCTTAAAAAAACAGTGCCATTAGACGTAAGTCCGGCTACTTTTGTGTTACTTTTATCAAAAAAACCAGCAGATGTATTTAAATCAAGAATTCTAACACAACCACAATCTTCAGTTTTAGTTCCATAGAACCTTAACAAAAGATGCCTGAGGCTTAACGAAGAATCATCTGCAAGATGTATATCACAATTTTCATGTCGTCCGACAATAACATCCCTTACGATGGCAGGCTCCCCAACAGAGAGAAATTCAGGTGTCCTTTGTTTCCTGAGTGATGCAAATATCAAATATCCCCTGGTTTTATTCTCTAAAATTCTGGCTCTTATAAAATCGAAATTATTTCGGAAGATTTCTTTATATAGACCGGGCGCAAATGTACTAATATCCACATTACCATATATTGTCTTTTCGTTAACTCGGTGATGTGGCTCATCAGTAGTATTATCCAAGGTCTCTCCTATTCGCCAATGCACGAAAATTCCGTAGTCCAAAAGCTTAATCGGATCAATGCTTGGTGTATACCGGCATGCAATCAATAAAACCCAAGCAATAATTCCGGCACCTGATAATAATCCCACACTGAAAGAGCAGTTTCAACAAAAGAAAATCAGATGATTCCTTCTTTTTTTAGTTTATCTTCCAGCTCTTTTTTCCTTTTTTTCAATCTGTCAATACTGCCTTCCAGCCGCTTGATCTGTGTTTCGGTACCATTACCTTCCTTCAAGGACTGCAATCTTTTATCAAGTCTTTCAATCCTTTCATCCATACGGTCATACCGTCGTTTTTCCCTCTCAAGCCGCCTGTTTTTCTTGGCTTCATCATACTCATGTCTATTCTTTGCTTTGGTCTCATCATTAAACTTATTGAGAGATGGCGGAGATTTTATAGGCCCCATTGGCATGAACATCGGAAACATGACATTTGGTACACCCGGTTTATTTTTAAATTTATTATCTTTTCCAGGAGTCTTTGTCATATCCCTTACAGCAATATTTCTGAGATTGTTTCTACCACCTTTTTTTGAAGCAACAGATTTCTTGAGCATTGCTATCTCATCATCCGGAGGAGGCGTTACGGGCTCCGGAGACCTCATTATCAGATATACTCCTCCTCCAAGAGAAAGCACACCAAGAATCACTGTCAGTCCCCAACCAATTGTCTTGAAAAATACCCTGATTTTCATTAATACTTCTCCATGGAGATAACTACTCCGTTCGAATGTAATATTGATAATAACAGAAACTGTCAACAATATGTGCCGATTTCAATGACTAAAAGTAAAACTGTCTCCTTACTCAACAAACCAGCATCAACTGAGAAATATTCTCCTGTCTATGCAATTTTTGGTGATCGCCAGTTTATGAAAGAACGTGCCTTATCTGAAATACGAAATGCTTTGCTTGATGAGATAACTGCTGAATTCAATCATGAAAAATTCGATGCCAAAGAAACAAATTCAAGTCAGATAGTAAGCTCCTGTTATGCTGTTCCAATGATGGGAAATATCAGGCTTATTGAAATAAGAAACATAGATCTTGTGCCCACTTCTGAGCTTACTCCATTTGTCAACTATCTTGAAAAACCCTGCGACTCCACATGCGTTGTTTTTATTGGCGATACTGTGGATAAAAAAAAGAAAATATTCAAGGATTTTATAAAATATGGGTTTTTAAATGAGTTTAATTCGGGAAATGCTGCACAGAATATGGCTCTGATAAAAAAAGAGCTCACTGGACAGGGATTTAAATTCCAGAAAAATCATCTTCAAATGATTGTGGACCTTATTGGCGAACAGGATGTTGGTATTGCAATTGAAAAGCTGTCACTACTTTTAGGGGAATCAAGAGAATTGGATTCCATGGTAATTATAAATACTATCGGCACAAGTGCTCAGGCCGCAGTGTTCAAATTTGTGGATTCTCTGTTTGAAAGAAACCTGGCAGAATCTCTACTCCACCTGAAAAGGCTGAAGGACTCGAATGAAAGCCCTATTGCTGTTATAAACCTTATAGCAAGACAGCTGCGTTTTGTAATCTGGCAAAAATCCACATCTTCATTACACCCACAAGCCAGGGATTTTATGCATTCAACGCTGTCCAGATTAAGTAAAAGCTATTCGATGGATGAACTTTATTCAAGACATCATGCTATATTTAAATGTGACCTGCTTTTAAAATCATCTTCTCTGGACTCTTTTGTCCTTCTGGAAAATCTTGTTATTTCATGGTGCATTCACTCTGAACTCTATTTTGTCTGATAATCCTCGCAGTTAATCCTTTCTGAGAAAAAAAAGCAATAATTTCTGAAATTTGGAATTGACAATAAATTAATCGTGTTGTTTTATTTGCTTGTAAGACAGGAGGTCATTATGACAAAAGCTGATATTATCGACAAGGTATATGAAAGTGTACCGGGACTTTCCAAACGTGAAGCTGCTGATCTTGTTGAAGCAGTTTTTGCGACTCTTAAAAAAACAATTGAAAATGGTGAGAATATCAAAATTAGTGGCTTTGGTAACTTTATCATAAGAGAGAAAAGTGCCAGACCCGGAAGAAATCCAAAAACTGGTGAAAATATTGAAATAAGCACCAGAAGAGTGCTGACTTTCAGGCCTTCCCAGATTCTCAAAAAAACCCTTAATGATTAGCAAACCGTCTTTTTCCGCTTTTCTAAATATCAGGGGATAGTATGAATAAAGATAATGTTTCTACACAGTCTCTGAAGCTGGAAAACATTCTTGATCTTGCAGAAGAATTGAATAGTCTGAAGGACATTGATGCTATTCTTGACAGGATTTTGCTTGAATCAAGGTTGATAACCGGAGCAGTTGCCGGGTCAATTTTTCTTGTTGAAAACGAACGATTGAAGTTCAGGTACACCCACAATGATGAGCTTTATGGCAAAGAAGGTAATAACAAATACATTTATTCAAGCTTTGAAATACCTCTCAACCGCAATAGTGTTGTCGGATATGTAGCTGACACCGGGAAACCACTCCTTATTGATGATGTATACTCATTACCGGAGAATCTTCCCTTTCACCACAACAGTTCATTTGATGAAAAAACGGGATTTCATACTAAAAGCATGCTGACTGTACCACTGAAAACTCTTCAGGGAAATATTGTGGGTGTCATGCAAATTATCAATGCTACAGACGCAACCGGCAAAGTAATCTCTTTTCCGCCTGAATCGGAGTCACTCATTTCATTTTTTGCCAGAAATGCCACCATGGCAATTGAGCGTGGGATAATGACAAGAGAGATGATTTTGAGAATGATGCTTATGGCAGAGCTTAGAGATCCCAAAGAAACCGGTGCTCATGTTCAACGAGTTGGAGCATACAGTGCGGAAATATACCACAGGTGGGCACTAAATAAGGGTATCAATATACAGACTATTCGAAGACAAAAAGATGTAATCAGGCTTGCCTCAATGCTTCATGATGTTGGAAAAATTGGAATAAGTGATTCCATTCTTAAAAAGCCCGCAAAACTTGATGATAATGAGTATAACATAATGAAGTTTCATACTATTTTTGGAGCAAGACTGTTCCATAACGCATCAAGTGAACTGGATATCCTGTCCCGTGAAATCGCACTTAATCACCATGAAAAATGGAATGGAACCGGATACCCTGGGAAATTCAAAGAAGAGTCAGATGAAAGTGTTACCCTTGGAGAGGGGAAAAAAGGAGAAGAGATTCCAATTTCAGCTAGAATCACAGCACTGGCCGATGTTTTTGATGCTCTCGGCAGTGTTCGAAGTTACAAGGAAAAATGGCCTGATTCGAAAGTGCTTGAACTCATTAAAAGTGAATCAGGAAAACATTTTGACCCTGAAGTTGTTGATGCATTTTTTCAGATTCTTGAAGTGATAATTGCAATCAGAGATAAATATCAGTAACTTTTTTAAAGAGAAGCATGAACCTTGTATTTTCTGACGATTTATCAAGTCTGATGCTCCCCTGAGCTCGTTCCATTATCATGGAGCAAATACTCAGGCCCAAACCGTTTCCACCAAATTCTCTGCCTGAAGTAAAAAACGGCTCAAAAATATTATCAGCAATGTCATCATCGATACCCGAACCGGTATCCTCAACACTTAAGATAAGTTCACTATCATCATTTATTACCAGAGATACAGAAATTTTTCCCGGACTATCCATTGCCTGACCTGCATTAATAAATAAATTCAGGAAAACCTGTAAAACATTCTGTTCAACTGGAAACTCTGGAATTGTACCGTCAATTTCAAATTTGACACTTTTCAGGTCATTGTGATGAGCAGCAATCTGAATTGCTTTTTCAATTATCTCGTTCAATGGCAGTTTTATCCCGGTGTCCTCTGAAGGAGCCGCGAATTCCATCATTCTAACAATGAGTGAATGAATCCGCTGTAGTTCTTCTTCCATCAGGGATAAAATTTTATCAAATCTGGTATCGCTGTTAAGTTCTTCCTTTAGTAACTGATGCATTCCGATAAGGGCACTCACTGGGTTTCCAACTTCATGAGCAAAACCCGTAGCAAGTGTACCAACCGTAACCAGTTTCTCTCTGGAAATAATATGCTGCTGCTGATTTTCCAAAATATTCTTTTGAGCTTCAATAATCTCCAGTCTGTCCTCAAGCTTATTTTGCGTTTCGTGCAGAGAAGCCGTCATAACAGCAAAAGCCCTGACAACTTCGTTAAAATCACCAGTTTTCCAGTTATCAATTTTGGGAATACCACCCCTGCTGACTTTTCGGGCAAAATTAACCAGTTCAGAAATCTCTTTCTTCCTATTGAGTTCATTATTGACTAAAAAAATAAAAATTAAAAAAGTAATAAGGAATGCAGCAACAATAATGATAGTATTTCGGATCTCCTGTTTTTTCTCACTGTTTAAATAAACGAAAAACCTGTCCTTTGATTTTATACAGTTCATTCTTCCGTCTGTGAAAATTTGTTTTTCTGAGTCCAGACACTTTTTATAAAATTTATTCAATTCCTGATTAGAGTCAGAAAATTCATAGCCCGGACCTGAAATTATAAAATTTATATGATTCTTTCTAAGATAATCTGAAACTCTCGAAAAATTTTTCTTCTCAATAGTTTTATTTGAATTAGTTATCCCTGAGATAAGTGCAAAAATAGTTTTATCCGCACCTTTTTTTGGTTCTTTTGTAAAAAACAAAAGCAGAATCAGAGGCAGTACAGACAGAATCAGCAGAGCACTGTTTTTAAGAAGGGTTTTATGATGCATCATTTGTAAGCCATATAGTCATCAGATACTGAACTTTTTACATTACACATTCCTGATGGCGATTTTTCAACTCTCAGACTGACTTTAATTCCCCCAAAAAATCGTTTTGCTTTTATTCTGGTTTTAATTTTTTCTTCAGCCTCAATCCCGCAAATCACTATTTTCATGCTAGAAACACCTGGAACTCCATGGACATAATTCCCGGTCGCAGATTTTGCGGAAAATTCAAATTCCGGCTCTGAAGGATTATAGTCCAGACCAATATCGACCTTTTTTATTTCCGGGGGTGTAGATATGTTTACAACCCTCTCAAAACCAGGAAAAACAAGGTATTTTTCTTCTAATCCCTGCCCTTCGAACTTTAATTCAGATTCTCCACAGGATGTCAGCTGAAAAATACCGATAAACATGAGAAAATATTTCTTCATGCGAATGATTTTACACAGCAAATCTTTTAAAACAATAATTTAATATCTATTCAGTTTAATTCCAGCTTCAGACTGGCAGAGTGATGAACATCAGGAAAGGAACATTTTGGAGTTTAATTAGGGTTTGTGATTGACTTATTTAAGGTTATAAATTATTCATTCGTCTGGGGATAGTCTATGAGATTACAATTAGTTTTTTTAAGCATCATGTTTTTTACTGTAAACTGTTCGGGGCGAAAAGGGATGGACGATGAGGGCAGCGAAAAAACCCGAGCATGCAAAAAAATAAGTGAAGATACCAAACGTGAGAAATACCCTCTGGTTCAGCCTCCTGCTCTGGCTACGGTGTCTACAACTGTTCGGTTTCCCCCAAAACTGAATATTTCGACAAAAAGTGATCTCGTTGTTGGATTAAATGTAAAAGCAATTAAAAAACTGCCATTATGGGATGATATTATTTCAAATTATCCTTCTCTGAATTCGTACATTAACTACGGATCGGCAATGGGGCTTGAACCTGGAAAAGGCGTTCAGTCAATAATATTTGGCATTCAATCCGGTAAAAGGTTCTTCAAACTGATAGACGATTATTCCGCAGTAATCATGGGAGAAATGAATGCTGCAAACATACTGGAACGGTTGAAATCAATGGCGGGACTTGTTTCCGGGTATGGGGTTGAACTTTCAGAACCCGAAAACAAAGACAGTATATTCAAATTGAACTATAAGGGAATTTCATTATCAGCCGGGCACAATGGTGCTGATATAATTAACCTGTATGCAAGTGAAAAGACTGAAAAGAATATATCTTCAGATAAAGCCTTTTCCGAAATGAAAAAAAACATCCCTAACGATACCACTTTCTGGATAATAATGCTCTCCAGACCTGTTCTGCCATGGACTTTGCCCAGAGTCTTTGCACCTATTTATAAAAATGTTATGAATTTTTCAGGCTACATTAATTCTGATGAACATGGAAATATAGAGTGTCAGATAAGGGTAAGAATGGCTGATGAAAATGCAGCCCGACAATTGAAAGAGCTTGCAACTCTTGGAATGTCAAGAGTTATTCAGAAACTTGGTCCACGAATAGGAAGAACTGTTACACTTGATAACAATGGGCTGAGTAAGAATATAGTAAGTCGTGGTGCATTTGTCAGATTGCTTTTCAGATTTGACAGATATCAGGCAAATTATGTAATGAATTTCATAAAAAAACACCTTATTGTAAATACACACTGGATCAAGAAGGCAAACACTGCTATAAACTAACGCCCTGAAGAGACGTAGTACTTGGTTTTTTAAAATACATATAGATTTCAGTTATATACTGTTCGAAAGGAAGGTCACATTATGACTAAAACAACACCATTACAGATGGTTAAAGAAAAATTTGGTTCCAAGGACAAACTTGTTGAGAAAGTAGTTGACCTGATTGCGCAGGGCAAAGAAGAAAAAGAAGAACTGGCTGATCGACTTAAAACCGCCGCTAATGCTAAACTCCTACGACTTTTTGAAGTTGGATCTGAAATTAAGGAAAATTATGGTTCAAAGGAAAAACTCGTAGAAAAAATTCTTGAATTTCAAAACAAAGTAAAAGATATGCCATACAAGGCAAAACTTGAAAAACTAAGTCTTCCAAGACTCATAGATATGGTAAAAAGATACGAAAAGAAATAATTCGGTGACATTATGAAATTCAACGAAATCCCCGTTACCCTTAAGAATAAGGTCAAATCCGATTTTCTTGCCAGCGGCGCGGTAACTCTAATCAGCGGCTTGATATTTATGGGAATAATTCAGGTTCTGGTTATTGTCTTTCCCGCCTGATGAAATATCTCCATGTCAAGCAGGAAAAGCCCCATACACATTCTTTCTGATAGCGTAATTAACAATATTGCGGCAGGGGAAGTTGTAGAGAGACCAGCAAGTGTAGTTAAGGAACTGGTTGAAAACTCTCTTGATTCCGGGGCTGACTTTGTGGAGATAACGATTCTTGATGGTGGTCGAAGCCTTATTATGGTAACTGACAATGGCTCCGGAATTCATCGTGAAGATGTGGAGCTGGCCCTACTGAGACATGCAACAAGCAAGATAAACACTTCTGAAGATATTTTTTCTATATCCACTTATGGATTCAGAGGTGAGGCTTTAGCTGCGATATCATCTGTGACAAAGATGAAGATCACATCAAGAGTTGAAACCGGGGACGGCTATTTTGTTGATTTCAAATCGGGAAGCATAGTTTCTGAAGGGCCTGCAGTAATATCCAGAGGTACACGTATACAATGTAGGGATCTTTTTCATAATGTCCCTGCCAGAAGAAAATTCCTGAAAACTGATTCAACAGAGTCCTGGCATGTACAGGATGCAGTATTAAAGTTTTCACTTATAAGACCGGATGTTCATTTCAGACTGATTACCGATAACAAACTAACTCTGGATTTTCCTGTTGAATCATCCCGATTCCAACGTGCTTCAACTGTTTTACATAGAAGAGGGCGTGGAAGTGTAAGCGGGGAACTCAATAATTTTACTCAGTCATCTGATGAAATAAATGTCGATGTAATCTGCTCAAACCCTGATGTTTCATTACGTGATTCAAGTGGTGTGTACTTCTTCGTAAACAACAGAAGCATAAAGGATAAGGGTTTAATGAAGGGGGTTACAGGAGCATATGGTGGTCTCCTTGACAGGGGTCGCTATCCTATTGCTGTTATTTACATCAGCATGCCCTCTCATTCCCTTGATATCAACGTTCACCCTCAGAAAACTGAGGTTAGATTCTCAAATGATCGGTCAGTTGTTGGAGCAGTAAGAAGAGCTGTTAGTGAAGCTCTGATTAACTCCCGATGGGCGCCATCTGGTGTCAGGGAAAAGACCTACACCTTAGTTCAGAACAACTTCACCGAAGAAAAAAAATCGTCAGGTTCCGGATCCAATGTAATAGATACCGTTTCAAAAACTATTGATGCCGCTTTAGAAAAATCTCGGGCAAGAAATCTGCATCCATTCCTGGCTCCCTCTGAGAAACAAATCAGTACGAAAAATTTATACAAAACGGATAATCCTGAAAGACGTTCGGTAGAAATAGAGTATTCTTCGTCCACAAGCTCAAATCCAATAAAAGTTAACCGGGATCTTTTTGATTCACCCTCTTCAAAAGAAGTGCCTTCTGCGAAGTATCTTGGTTCTCATGGTGGGCTTTATCTTTTTTTCTCCACCCCCCGTGGTGTACTTGTAATGGACATGCACGCAGCTCATGAACGGGTAAGATACAACTCACTTTTTGAGCAATACAGCAAAAAAATGATTGTTTCCTCACAGCTTCTGTTCCCTGAAAAGATATCAGTCAGTCAACTTCAGATGGAAAAAGTTCTGCAGTATGCTGAGATTTTTACAGGACTTGGGATTGAGATAGATCCATTTGGAAAAAATGAAATTTTAGTGAGAGCAATTCCAGCTACACTTAATAAACCAGTTGTAAGCGAATTAATCATGGATATTCTTGATGAAGTTGATTCTGGGGGCACTGGATCCAATATGGGTGATAAAATTCCTGGTATTATTGCAACAATGGCGTGCCACAGTGTAAAAAGAAAAGGTGATTTTATTACTGCAGAAGAAGCCATCAGGTTATATCAGGATGTATTAAACACTGAAACAGGTGGTTTTTGTCCACACGGAAGACCAGTAAGTTTTCTTCTGGAACTCTCTGAAATTGAAACCAGATTCAAAAGGCGATGAAAGAACCGATTCCCATAGACGCTACCATTGGTAAAATTCTTGAAAAAAGGATGCAGGATCTTCTCACAATGGTGAAGATTTTGAGTGCATGGGAATTTATGCCAGAGAAAATAATAAAGGGCGCTATTCCTGTTTCTTACAAAAAAGGAACACTGAGAATTGCTGTATATAACTCTGTATGGAAACAAGAAGTAGCTTTTCAGAGCATAGTTATTATTGAAAAACTAAAAAGTATTTATCCCGAAATGGATATATCAGGGATAAAAATTTTTATAAGCAAAGATGCTTTCAGGCCAGAGCTTACAGGAATATCCCGAAACACTGACAAAAAACCAAAAAAACCATCTTTTGGTTCCCCGGCTTATCAGACTTATTTGGAAATTTATCGTACAGCCAGTTCTTCTCAGGAGCAGTTTCAGGAGTTTTTTAAGAATATATCCAAATCTGCTTTGGATCTAGAAATTGATGATTAGTCGTTCTCAGTAATTACCTTATAGAAAAAAAGCAACAAAACTGATTAGTGTCATAAACGAGGAGAGTGATATCAACTTTTTATTAGAAATTGATTCGTTAGTCTGGTATCTATTAAAATCTTCGATTGACGGATTTATGGAGGTAAAATTGAAGGATTTTTTCACTAAAAACAGGATTATAACTCTTATATTTCTGCTCACAGCAATAGCCAATATTGTCAACTGGTTCATGAATGGACGTCGTACAATCAGTTTAGTTTTTGCAGTTTTCTTTTTTCTGGCATTTTTAAGTTATTTAATTCAGGAAATTAAAAATTAAATTAGGGAGTAAAATGGAACAATCAGTTATAAAATCACTTTTTGAGAAATGGAATGATGCCCTTAAAACTTGTGACCCTGGCGAGGTTGTTAAACTTTATAAACCTTCAGCTATTCTTTTACCCACCATGTCCAATAAGGTAAGACACACCCCTTCTGAAATTAAGGACTATTTTGTTCATTTTCTGTCAAATAAACCTGAAGGAAAAATAATTGAGTCCAACATCAGGATATTTGGAGATATAGCTATCAACTCTGGACTTTATTCATTTAAATTTTCTGATGAAACTGTAACAGATGCCAGATTCACATTTGTTTATGAAAAAACGAATGATGACTGGTTAATCATCGAACATCATTCAAGTCAAATGCCCGAAAAATAGTTCACAAGATTTGCTATTTCATAAGGGTACCAAATCAGGCATTTTTTGGTTGCTGTCTGTCAAGCCAGATGCCGTAAAGTAAAATTCCTGTTGCACTCATAACACCAATGGCTGCGATAATTACCCAGCCTGTAATAACCCTTCCCTGTTTTACCATAATGTCATTGAATATCCACGCGCCAACCGGTCCACCCACAAGAGCACCTAAGGCCATGGGAAGATTGGCATACCCCATATAAAGTCCCTCCTGACCCTTGGGCGCCATCTTGCCAATGAATTCAAACAGTCTTGCTGCCTGAAATAACTCACCGAATGCAATCATCGCAACAGTAATAATTGCATAAAGCCCACCGAGAGGAAGCGTTCCTATAACTGCGCTTCTCAGATCTGATTTCATAGCAAGGGGAATTATATTTATAAGCATCGCTGCACTGAGTACCAGAACTCCCACAACAATTGATTTCACTGGTTTCATTCCTCCAAAAAATCTTGTTACCAGCAGTTGAAAGAAAACTATAACAACTGGATTAGCTAGGGTATACAGATCAACCGGAGATTTGGGATCGACAAATTTCTCAAGATAAAGCGGAAGCACATTATAAACCTGTGCATAAATAAAAGAGAAGCCACTTACAATTATTAGAAATAAAACAAATCTGACCTGAGTCAGCACAAGAAACATATTGGAAAGGGTCTTTTTTAAATCTTTTTTAGGTGGTGTTTCTTCAGTTATTTCCGGCTCTCTGTACATGCTAAAGACAACAAAAAAGGCAAGTGTTGCAAGAAATGATGCCACTGCAAAAATAAAACTCATGTCAGTAAAAGATCTTACACCATAGGAAAAAACCCTTCCTAAAATAGAACCGATATTTATCACCATGTAAAAAATACCAAACCCCAATGTAGCAAGTTTTGCAGGAGAAGACTTCTGCACTGTCCCGCTTATGCATGGTTTTATGATGCTTCCACCAAGGCTGATCATAAAAAGACCTGTAAAAACAGTAACAATAACTTTCCACGGGGCTGTAACCTTAAGGTCGGATGCATTCACATCTATTCCCGACTTCAGTGATGTCATCTGTGTCCAGACAGGCAGGCCCATCAGTATGTAGCCAATAGTTAACATGACAAAGGCAGTGAGAAGAGCCTTTCGGAATCCGAAATGATCAGCCAGTGAACCTGATAAAATAGGTAAAAAGTAGATAAGAAACCATAATATTCCATTAATAGTACTTGGCCAGTAACTACCAAGTCCCATCCTCTTTAGATATAAAACGACAAAGGAGGCCATTGAATAATATGCAGCTCGTTCAAATAATTCTGTAATATTGGCACTCCAGAAAACCCTGGGGAATTCTTTAAATGAACTTTTTGTAAACGACATTTCTTTACTCCATACAGTAGATATCAGTGCCTTCTGATAACATAATGTATCTGGTGAACCAATTAAAATCAGAAAACCATCACGAAAATATCTTTTTTTGTATTTTTTTTTCAAACTGAAATAATTTTGTTGACATGACAAACGGATTACTATATTTAGTCTCTCACTGAAGCCGGTAACGGTTGAATGTGCGGTCCCGTCGTTCAACAGGTTAGGACAACGGCCTTTCACGCCGTAAACACGGGTTCGAACCCCGTCGGGATCACCAAAGCGAATCTTTATGGATTCGCTTTTTTTTTGCTTTGTCACACTGTATTATCTTCAACCAGATAATTAGCTCAAAATGTCATAGAATTATGTGGACTCAAAATCCTTGTAACACAAGTGTTACCAGAACTTTATTTTATACAAAGCATGTTTTATTTTTTCCTTGTATACCAGAAGGTTTACTTGAATGTTTTGTATCCATATATTAACCCCGGTAGGTGAATTATGGAAAAAATTCTTGATGGAAGTGATCTGTCTTCAAAAAAAATTGTCTCATATACAACCGGAGAAGAAATAGCATCCGGTGTCACCCATGGAATTGGAATAGCCCTTAGCAGTGCCGGACTGGCTATCCTTATGGTATTTTCTGCAAAGTGGGGAAATGCCTGGCACATCGTCAGTACTGCTGTCTATGGTGTATCGCTGATCCTGCTTTATACTGCATCCACCCTTTATCATGCTATAACAAATCCAAACGCAAAACGAATTTTGAAAATTCTGGATCATAGTGGAATCTTCTTACTTATCGCAGGGACATACACACCATTTTCATTGGTAACCCTAAGAGGTCCCTGGGGATGGGTTATTTTTGGTCTGGTGTGGACTCTCGCATTAACTGGAATAATTATGGAGTCTTTTTGGGTTTTCAGACCCAAGTGGGTTAGCACCATGATATACATTCCAATGGGGTGGATAGTACTAATAGCCATAAAGCCTCTATTGGGAAGCCTTGCTAAAGGCGGTTTGATTCTACTTTTTTCCGGAGGAGTTGTTTACACACTGGGAACAGTTTTTTATGTTCAAAAAAAAATAAGATACATGCATGCTGTATGGCACTGTTTTGTTCTGGCTGGAAGTATTTTGCATTTTCTGGCAATTTTTATTTATGTAATCCCGTAACTGATAATTGGCCAAATTTTTAATTTTCTGCTGTTCAGGTTATCCCCGGTTCTTTATTCTGCACAATTTTTAATCCTTTACTTAACTAAAATCATTATTTTTTGTACATTCATCGGGTTTATCCTAGCGATAATTTTATCGTTTTTTTTTGATTTTCATGTAACTTTTTATCCATGGAGGTTCACAAATGAAAAAAACTTCACTGATTTTACTTGTATTATTGTCCATTGTGGGGACCAGTGGTTGTAAAAAGTACAAAGCAATGAAAAAATTCAATGCATATGTTGATAAGGCAAGACCACACCTGAAAAGTTCCCAGAGTGACCTTGTTGCATATGAAAAGTGGATGCAGGGATATAACAAGTCCATTCACAGCGAATTTAAAAAACGTATTCCTGATTATATAAAAAAGATGGACAGATATATCTCAACCATTGAATCAATAAAAGTTGAGGATCCGGAAGTGATCAAGTTTAAAAAGATGCACATAAAAATGCTTTCAGCTCAGAGGTCTGCTTTCAAAGAACATCTTAGACTGGTCAATGGCGGACAGCCTCCCCTTTTAAATGAGAGCGTTAAAAAATTCATGGCCGAATACAGAGAAACTGCTAAAGAACTGCAAAAGGCCCGAGGAAAATATAAGGATAAGTATGGTCTGAAAGACAAATAATTTTCAGTTCATCCTGAAAACAAAAAATGTCTTCTTTTTTCACCATGAAATTCACAATAGCAGCCTGAGATAACTCTTTGTATTAAAACAATAAAAACTTTAAAAAAAAATCACTTTACCTGAAGAACACTATCGCCAGTTTTTCCCTTGACGAAATGATTTGTTTGATAAATTCTAACTCCCGAATCGGAGGGTTTAAATGACTCAGGCAAGAAAAACACCTTACTATGATATGCATGTTGAACAGGGGGCAAAAATGGTTGAATTTGCCTCATGGATTATGCCCATGCAGTATGATGGAATTAAAAAAGAACATATGGCGGTTAGAACTGCCGCAGGTCTTTTTGATGTTGCACATATGGGGGAAATTCTTTTTCAGGGTGATGGAGCACTGGAGACAGTCAACAGACTCATTACTAACGATCTCAACTTAATACCTGATAACCACGCACTGTATACACCGATCTGCTATGAAAATGGTGGTATTGTCGATGACTGCATAGTTTATAAAAGGAGCCACAACAATATTCTCATTGTAGTCAATGCCTCAAATAAGGATAAAGATTTTAAGTGGATGAAGGAAAATGCGGTTGGTATTGCTCCAGTTGATGAAAGTGAAATCTGGGCACTTCTGGCTATTCAGGGACCCAATTCTGAAAAAATAATGAAAGCGGCATTTGATGCAGACTTGTCGGATGTGGAAGGATTTGGCCTTGGGTATTTTAATGCATTCGGAAAATCAATAATGGTAGCCAGAACAGGATATACGGGAGAAGACGGATTTGAGATTTTCTTCCCTTCGGATCTTGCGGTTAATGGATATAAAAAACTGATTGAGGCCGGAAAGGATTTCGGTTTGGTTCCTGCAGGTCTTGGAGCCCGGGACACTCTCAGGCTGGAAGCAAAACTCTGGCTTTATGGAAATGATATTTCAGCTGAAACTAATCCTGTGGAAGCAGGCATGAATTTTACTCTGAAATTTGAAAATCATGATTTCATTGGAAAAGAAGCAATCCTCAGAGAAAAAGAGATGAAACCCGGAAAAAAACTTATTGGGTTCAAGGCAGTTGGAAAAGGGATTCCCCGCGAACACTTTAAAATATTCAGCGCACCTTCAGGACAAAGCGGAATTGAAATTGGAATGGTCACTTCCGGAACAAAGGTTCCTTATCTGAATGAAAGTGTTGGAATGGGATATGTGGAAAGCGCTTTCAGCAAATCCGGAACAAGACTCTGGGCAACTGATTCAAAAGGTCGTGAAATTGAAATTGAACTCGTAAGAGGCCCCTTTTATAAGCGAAAATAAAACACAAGGAGAAAAAAAATGACTAATGTTACTGATAAACTGAAATATACAAAATCACATGAATGGTTTGATGCTGATACAGGGAGAATGGGTATTACTGCTTTTGCTGTGGAACATCTGGGCGATGTGGTTGAAGTTGAAATCACTGAAATGGGCAACACTGTTTCGGCTGGTGATGAAATCGGAACTATTGAATCAGTAAAAACCGCCAGTGCAATTTACAGCCCCATTTCAGGGGAGATAACAGCTATCAATGAAGAGCTGGAAGATTCTCCTGAGCTCGTAAACGACAGTCCCTATAATGAGGGTTGGCTCATTGTGATCAAACCCTCCAGTACTGATGAACTGAATTCACTGATGGACAATGAAAAATATCAACAGCACTGCTCAGAGGAAGAATAATAATGAGATACCTGCCTCATTCAGACAGCGAAATTAAAGAGATGCTGGAAGCTATCGGGGTTGATGATATAGAGGAACTTTTCAGAAGTATACCTCAATCCAACAGGTGTATTGTTGAGTCTCCATCCTCCGGATTGACAGAACATGTTCTCCGCCGAAGTATGGAAGAACTTTCCGGCAAAAATGTACTTCACGAGATAATGCTTGCTGGAAGTGGAGCTAGTTTTCACAGTATTCCATCAGCTGTAGACAATATTATCAGCAGGAGTGAATTTCTAACTGCCTATACTCCTTATCAGCCCGAGGTAAGTCAGGGAACATTACAGGCAGTTTTTGAATTCCAGACGATGGTGTGTGAATTGTTTGGCATGGATGTATCCAATGCATCCATGTATGATGGTGCCAGCGCTCTCGGAGAAGCCATTTTGATGGCAAACAGAATTCATAAGGGGAAAAGAAGCCGGGTTCTTGTTTCCAGAGCAATCAATCCAAATTACTTAAGTGTAGTGAAAACTATGGTTGAGTCTTTTGGGGGGATAGAAATTGAGTTTCTTGACATTGATCCAGATACAGGTGAAACAATTTACCCTGAGGATTTTTCTGCTGATATTTCCGCCGTGGCTGTTCCATATCCTGGATTTTTTGGAGTAATTGAAAATCTTGAAACTGTTACTTCCAAATGTTCTGAAAACGGTGTGTTATCCATCTGCTCAATGACCGATATTTCCCTGCTGTCTCTTTTCAAATCACCGGGTGAACTCGGCTTTGATATTGCGACTGGAGAAGGAATGGGACTCGCTGGAACCAGTGGAATGGGAGGCCCATCTCTTGGTTTGATGGCATGTAAAACTGATTACACAAAACAGATGCCAGGAAGAATAGTGGGGCAGACAATCGATAGTAATGGTGAGGATGGGTATGTTCTCACTCTGGCAACCAGGGAACAGCATATTAAAAGAGAAAAGGCCACCTCAAACATCTGTTCAAATCAGGCACTTGTTGCTCTTGCATTTACGGTTCATATGTCTCTTCTTGGACCTGATGGTTTCCGAAATCTAGGTGCGGGCTGCAAAAATGCAACTGATGCCCTTGTTAAGGGTTTAGCTTCAATTGAAGGTGTTAAGAAAGTATATTCCGGTCCCTACTTCAATGAAGTCACTCTGTCATTCAGGTGTGATACCCGTGAGCTTAGAAAATACCTAAGTAAACACGGTATACTACTTGGAGTAATGGTTAAGTGGTTTTATCCGGAACTCCAAGGCGCAGATGATATGCTTGTCATTAATGCAAACGAAATGATAAGTGACTCGGATATCACTAAAACAATCGATCTCGTCAGGGATTTCATGGAAGGTGGTGCCAGATGACTTTAAAAAGAGGACACCTTAGAAAAGAACCTGCAATTTTTGCAAAAAGCAAACCTGGACACAGTGGTTACAGCCTTGACAGAAAAACTCCAGAGGTTTCTGATATTCCTGAATCTTATCTGCGAATCAAGGCTCCAAAACTTCCCGAACTGAGCGAAGTTGAAGTTATCAGACATTATACAAGGCTTTCACACTGGAATCATGCAATAGAGCTTGGCTCTTATCCGCTCGGAAGTTGCACGATGAAATATAATCCAAAAATTAATGAAAGCATGGCTCGGCTCCCGGGTTTCTCAAGACTTCATCCTCTGCAGGACGAATCAGAAATGCAGGGTGCACTTGAACTTATGTATAATCTTGAGAAATCTCTTTGTTCCCTCAGTGGATTTGCAAGGGTTACACTTCAACCCAGTGCAGGAGCAAATGGCGAGTTCACAGGTCTAAGTATTATCAGAAAAGCAATTATGGAAAAAGGTGAGGATAAAACAAGGAATATTATTCTCATTCCTGATACCGCTCATGGAACAAACCCTGCAAGTGTTGTGCTCAATGGCTTTACACCTGTTGGCGTTTCCACAGGAAGCCATGGGTTTCTCACAGCCGAAGCGGTCCGGCCATATCTTAATGAACAGCTTGCGGGAATAATGGTCACTAACCCTAACACTCTGGGTATATACGAACGTGAACTAAAGGATATTGCAGCTCTGGTGCATGAAGCAGGCGGATATGTATACATGGATGGAGCTAATTTCAACGCCATTATGGGAAAGGTGAAACCCGCCCAGATTGGTGTTGATACGATGCATTTCAACCTGCATAAAACTTTTTCAACTCCTCATGGTGGAGGTGGTCCTGGTGCAGGTCCTGTGGGAGTTACAAGAGAGCTGGCAAAATTCCTGCCTGTCCCAGTTATTGAAAAATCTGATAATACTTATCATATCAGGTATTCATCTGAAAAAACTGTTGGAAAACTTCATCCGTTTTACGGAAACTTTGCTGTACTGGTAAGAGCCTATGCATACATAAAAGAACTTGGTGAACAGGGTCTTTATACTGTTACAGACAGAGCGGTTTTAAATGCCAGATATGTAAGGGTCAAACTGGAACCAATTCTGGAACTGGGATATAAGGAAGATACGTTGCATGAAGCAGTGTTTACTGACCGTACACTTAAGAAAGAAACCACTTGTAGCACAATGAATGTTGCTAAAAGAATGCTCGATTTTGGTGTTCACCCTCCAACGGTTTATTTTCCACTCATAGTACCGGGGGCATTTATGGTGGAACCCACTGAGACTGAATCCAAAGAGGATCTTGATACCCTTACTGAAATAATTGAAAACATTATTGCCGAATGTAAATCCGAGCCGGAGACTGTCCTGAATGCTCCTCGTAATACAGGCATAGGAAGGCTTGATGAGACATGGGCTGCAAGAAAGAAAATACTTCGTTACACTGCTCCTGAATAAACAAAACACCAGTTCTATTACAAAACTTCTAAGTAAATTATTAATTAATTTTGCAGGAACTATTTCAGGTGATTCAGCAGAGATCTGTGTGGTGCTTCTTATGGAGAATTATAGTTTCTTCTCAGCTATATGGATTCTTGCATTTATATCAATATAAGCTCTTAATGCCAGACCTTTAACAAATTTATCTCCCCAAACAGGTAATTCGGATTTGATTTTTCTGGCAATTTTTTTGGCATTCTTTACGCTGATACCGTTTTTCCCAACTTTCAGATAACCAAGGCCCTGCCTGTTTCTCGGACTTCCAACCCACTTTTCCGGATCTCCACCCAGACCAGCAAGAAGTTCTTTTATATCATTGATGTTACCACTTCCCAGAATATCCATTACACCCTTCATTCCTGTGGTGTCACCCATCTGGATAAGTGCAAGAGATGCGTATCTTACAACATTTTTAAACTGACTGTTCCTGCTTTGATATTTCACCAGTTTTTTGTAGATATTTTGCAGATCTTTTTTCATTTTTTTCTGGATTGATACGCTGCTAACAGCTGTTTCCATAAACAACATCTCAATTGCGGTGTGATCACAGCGCTTCTTTTTATCATCAAATTTAAGCCAGTAATTTATAGCTTTCTTTGCTTTAGAATCATCCATTCCCAAAAGAGTAAGAGCGGTTGGAATACTGTTAAAGTTTCTTCCCCAGGTATCAACTAATTTTTTCTTGTAGCGTCTTCCAACCTTTACATTTTCCTTTTTTTGAAAATAAGATTTTGCAAGATTTTCCTGAAGTAATTTTTTCATGCTTTTATCGTTTAAATGGGCAATAGCATGAATTGCTTCAAGCTGTTCGTACCCTCTATTGCTTGTAAAGTATCTTTTCAGGAATCTTTTTGCTGTTTTATTCTTACTGTTTGTAAGACCCATCCATCTGAGACAGTAAGGTGCTACACTTTCATATTTTCCACCCTGAAAAGCCTTATTGATACAGATGTTTTCCATTGATGCCTTTGTAGCTGAAGATAACTTCCAGGCAGGTGTAAACTGATACATAGCCTTAACGTGACTAACGGTGGCACGCGCTTCTTCAAGACCGGGAAGCATGTCCTTAATTTTATTTTTTGCCCCTAAATAGAAAAGAACCCAGTATGGGGTGTGTGCCACATGACCCCACAAATTATATATTTTCTCTGTAGTATTTATAACCGGAGCAATCAAATCAGCTGCGTTTGGAACCTGATGAAACAGAGCACCAAAAGCCGCATTAAGATAATGATTCTCGTCAATGAAGGTCATTTTGAATTCTGAAATTCCTCCCCAAACCTGAGTAGCAAGACCATCTTTATAATATTCTGTCAGAGCAGAATTTTTCTTACCAATCATCATATTCAATGACTCGGTGCAATGCCAGTTGGCTCCACATAATTTTACAGTATTTCTAAAGGACTCATCTTTCCATCCAGCCGAAGTGGTACCTCCATTAGTTTTAAGATATTTGTTGATGATGGGATCCTTTAGTAACATTTTTCGGTGTTCAACGTTAGAAACACCTTTCCTTCTTTGAACCCGTCTTCTTCTTGCCTTGGAATCAGTAAAAAATGTTAATCCCAATAAACTTACTAAAATAAAAATAATGCGACGATTCATCTTTCCTCCTCTTAAATCATCTAATGCTCTTCGAAATATCTGCTAAAAAGTAACCTCGGTCAAGAATAATAATTCACAAAATTATTAAAATTTCATCATTAGAAACCAAAACTTAATACGGGAAAAAGCGAAACGACCCTAAACGTTTTGGTATTTTGTGAAATATCAATAAGTTAATTTTATTGAGTGAGACTTAAGAAGGGTGCCGGCGAGAGTCTTAACCTGAGTAATCGCAAGAACCAGTTCCTTTTCCGCCTGAAGCAGCGTGAGTTTGGCCTGATCCAGTTCTGTAAGTCGTAATAAAACACTGTGATTTGTACCACGGCCCATTGAAAACATTGTTTTTTCATTATCCAGATGAAGTCTGGCATTCTTTACACTTAATTTACCAGCCTCAATTTTCTTTAATGATGTCTTCCATGTATCTGCAGCTAGTATTGCACTTCCGGCAATTGCCTGTCTGAGATTATCCTCCTGAAGCTTCATCAATGTTTTAGCTAATTTTATCTGCTCCAGAGTTGTTTTAGCTGCAGTGTTTTCTACTGACATTGAAAATGAAACTCCGGCAGATATAGTGAATGCATCAAATTTTATTAATCTCTGTATGGATTTGGTGAATTCCGTATCATCGCCTTTGGGTCCTGCAGAAAGAGTCAAATCCAGTCTGGGAAGCATTGAGTTTTCTGCTGCAATAACATCATAATTAAGAGCTTTAATCTTTTTACGAATTACTTCTAAATCTTTCGACCTTTTTATAGCCGTTTTCACGAGTTCATCAGGAAGAATACTTTTGGAGTCAATAGATATTGAGTCTGTTGGTTTCAGAATATATGGTTTTCTTGATATATCCATTCCCATAAGAGTTTTTAATTTGATACTGGCACTTAAAATAGAAGTCCTAAAACTCAGAATATCAGCTTCCCTCTGGGCAAGTGCAGCTTTTACTGCAAGGAGATCAGCTGTTTTTGCCCTGTTTGCAAGTAGTAAAGCCTGAGTAATTTTCAACTGACTTTTCAATACGTCTATTCCTGATTTTAAGGTATCCCATTGCCTCCATGCAAATCTGAGATCCCAGAATGCTGATACTATATCCCTTATCATGACCTCAATTTTAGCTTCAGCAGTGACTTTTTCGGCATCGATATAGACAGCAGCTTTTTCTATTCCTGCTTTTGTTACTTCAGTTCCAAAACCTTTTAGCAAAGGATGTGAAAGTACAAAGTTAACTGCATTTGAGAAAACTGTCGTATTGATCTCCTGTGGTGCTCCACCAAGAGATAATTCCATATCCTGATCCTGCCTGTACCCGGAAAATGAAATCTGCGCCATGCCACCAGTGGGAAGCAATCTGCCGATTCCGGCTTCATAATCAAACTTTCTCAACATGGTGGTGTTCATAAACTGCCCTGCAACAGGTTCTGCCCTGGTCTCCATAAAATTAATTTTTGAAGTAACCTGAGTATCAAAGATTGCAGTGGATGCTCGTTTTTTACTTTCCAGTTGGGAAATAGTAATCTTTGACTCTTTAAGAGTTCTGTTATTTTTTACCGCATAAACCAGTGCATCAGATAATTTCAGTTTTCTTGCCCCATCCGGGGACTGAGATAACAAAATACCTGTTAGAATCAGTATTATACCCATTTAGTCTCTTCCTTCCGGTAAATCAATTTGGTTTCCATTTACAGACTCAGTTTCCGGATCTTTTGGTTTTATTCTAAGCACCCATGCAAGAAATCTTTTTGAGCTGTGTATTGCGAGATAAACACATGGTACCAAAAACAGTGTCAGCATTGTTGACCAGCCTAATCCCCATACTATAGCGAGTGCCATAGGCTGAAGAAACTCTTCACTCCCCATTATTCCCAAACCCATAGGCAGCAACCCGAAAATAGTGGTGACTGTAGTTAGAATTACAGGTCTGAGTCTTAATTTTCCACCATGGATAACAGCATCCTTTGCTTTCCAGCCTTTTTTTAATTCATTATTGATAAAATCGACCATTACAAGTGAATCATTTACAACCACTCCTAAAAGTGCAACAACCCCCATCATCGCCATCATGGAAAGCGGCAGATTGTGAAACCACATACCCATTACGACACCTACAAAACCAAAAGGAATTGCCATTAGTACAATAAACGGCTGAGCAAAACTCTGCAAAATTGTAGAAAGTATAATATAAATGCCTCCCATAGTTATAAGCAGAGCAATTAGCATAGAGTTCAACAATTCATCTGAAGTTTTTGATTCTCCTTCATAAACAAATCTGTACTGAGGATTTTCTTTTTCAAGACGTGCCGTAAGCTCCTTTAGCTTTTTATTAACCACAGTGGTATTGGTTTTCATAAAATCAATTTCACCAACAACGGTGACAGTCCTCTTCTGATCAACTCTGAGAAGTCTTCCGGGGCCACGTCCTTCTTTTATGTTCGCAATCGCCCTGAACGGAATCATTTTACCAGTAGTGGGACTTAATATTTCCATATTTTTAATTTCATTAATGCTTCTGCGACGGTTCTCAGGATATTTTACAACTACATCAACATCTTCATCATCACGCTGAATCTTTGAGGCTATCCCGCCAGCAAAAGCCCTTCTGATAACAATTCCTACCAGTGCAGGGTCAAGACCATAAAAACTGGCCCTATCCTGATCCACAGATACCTGAAGCTCTCTTTTTCCATCACTGATATCATCCGAAATATCAGTTACACCTGGCAACTGCCATGCGAATTCTTTAATTTTTTCAGCCATTTCTGCACAGCCATCCTGTGAAGGTCCCTGAACCTGGATTTCAATTGGATTTCCAGCAGGAGGACCACCCCTGGCTATTTGTAAACTGAATTTTTCAAGGTCAGGTTGACTCTGAAGATAATTTCTCCACATTCCAATCATCTGGACAGGTTTTAATGGTTTTGTATAACCATCATGTGAAAAATTAACTCTACAATTTGCAATGTGGGAAGCCACTATTGAGGAGTGACCTTTTGAAACACTGCCTACAGTACACCAGAAACTTTCAACTTCATCAATACTTCTCTGTTTGACCACTTGTTCAAAACGTTTCACAGTTTCTTCAGTCTTTTCAACTTTTGAACCCTGAGCAATCTCAAAATCGACTGTGATACTCTTGATGGAAGTTGACGGGAATGGAACAAACTCAAGTTGAGTTCCAGCGAACCATCCCGCGTATACCAGAATTCCAACGAAAGCAAGAATTGATATTGGCCATACTTTTGTGACACCTTTAAGTAAAAAAACATATCCTCCCTGAAGTTTCAAAAACCACTTTGCTTCTCCAGTTGCCTCCCCGGCATGATCGGTCTGCTTCATCTCAGGTGTTTTCATCCATTCCGCCATATGGGAAGGAAGAACAAAAAGAGCCTCAATCAATGAAACACCTAGTGCGATAGACACAACCAGAGGGATTGCAGCGAGAATTTTCCCCATATTACCTGGCATCATTGTCAGAGTGGAAAAAGCAAGAATTGTTGTTGTTACGCTACCGATTACAGGCCAAAAAACTTCTGATGTTCCCTTGATAGCCGCTTCTCTTGGCTTCATTCCCTTCATGAGGTATCGATAGACATTTTCAACCACAACAATCGCATCATCTACAATCATACCTAAGGCAACAATCAAGCCGAACATACTCATCATAGAGAGGGAAATTCCCATGAACTTCATAATCATGAAAGTGCCAAAAAAAGCAACGGGTATACCCAAGGCAGTAAGTATGGCTGTCTTAAACGATAGAAAAACAAAGAGAAGTCCAACCACAAGCACAAGACCAGTGATTCCATTGGAATACATAGTATTTTGTCTTCGTTTAATAAATTTTGAAGTATCGAAGAGCACCTTTAATGCAATTCCGTCAGGAGCACGTTTGTTATACTCACTGATAAACCTTTTCATATCATCAGCTATAGTAATGGAGTCCCCGGTTGATTTTTTATTTATTCCAAGGTAAATACTTCTGGAGCCATCAACTCTACCAATAACGGTTGCTTCTTTAAGAGTTTCATGAACTTCTGCTATCTGATCAAGTCGAATTATTCCCTGATTAGTAGCTTTTACAATAATTTTTCTGAAGTCTTCAAGTTTTTCAACTTTACCCAGAATTCTTATAAGATACTCACCTTTTTCCAGTTTTATGGTACCCCCGGGGATATCCTGCTGGCGTGACTTCAATGAATTCATCACCTGTAGTATTGTAAGGTTGTGAGCCTTCATTTTTTCAGGATTTACTACGACTTCAATCTCAGGCTCCTGAACCCCGAATAAAAGTACAGAAGAAACACCTTTTTTTCTTTCAAGCTCCTCCTGAATATCTTTTGCAATGGATCTTGTTTCCAGATCAGGGATATCAGACTGAATACCTATCCATACAACGGGAATTTCAAATTTTTGAACTGCTACAACCGGTTTATCCATATCTGTTGGAAAGTCAGGAATACGGCCGATAGCAGCCTGAATATCAAGAGCTATTCTTGAAACTTCACTTTCATCAAGGCCTTCTTCAGCTTCAACAATCATGTTGACAAGACCCTCAGTACTTATGCTGTTTATCTTATCAATACCGCGGATATCCTTTATCTCCCGTTCAATTTTCATTGTAACGAGATTTTCCATTTCAACAGGACTGACACCCGGATATACAGCAGTTATTGATACTTTTCCCTGAGGTATTTCAGGAAAAATTTCTCTAGGAAGCATTCTAACGGTTACCAGACCTGTGATAATAAGAAACAGTGTCAGCAGATTCATGAGAACCGGCTGGGTGACACTGAATTTTGCAAGTGCCTTCTGAAGACTCATTTCACACCTTTGGATGTATTTTTACTTTTGGGAGATGTTATTGATTTTTTAACAGAATTTCCTTTTTTTTGTTCACCGGATTTTCCAGGAGTTCCAACTGTTGTTGCTTTGGTAAGGGCATCTGGCCAGTCATCTGAAATGCTGGACTTAAAATCAAGTTTCAGACTCCTGTAAACAACTTTGCTGTCTTTTCTGAGTCTGCTGTTACCAGTGGTTATAATGCGTATTCCGTCAACTATCTCTTTACCCGATATATGGTACCAGCCTTCATAAATGCCATGAACTTTTACTGTAACCATTTTTACAGCATAGCCGTTTTTATCATCGCCATTTTGCGAAACAACAAATACCTTTGATTTGCCTGAACGTTTTAGCACAGCGTCAACAGGCACAAAGAATCCACTGACTACAGGTTTGAAAAAACGTGCCTGAATTGTCATTCCTGCTTTTATCGCCCAGTTCCTTATTTTATATATTTTGGTCACATCTTTTCCGTTTGCATCCATTTTGACTTTTTTTTCGGTTTCAGAAATCACAGTGTTGGGAAATCTTACTTCTACCGGAAAAGTACCAAGCATAGTGTCTGCAGCTGGAGAAATAAAATGGACCTTACCTTCCCACTTTCTTTTAGGATATGCAATAGCCCTCAGGTGAACGATATCGCCAACCTTTATATCCTTAACTTCAAGTTCACTGATTCCGAACTGAATTTTTATTTCAGAAAGATCAACAACTCTATAGAGCGGACTTCCCATGCCCACAAAGTTACCTGCCTGCTGGTATTTAGCCGCAATTTCACCATCAAAATCAGCAAACATAGCTGTCCCATACAAAGATTCTTTAACCTGTCCAAGTGTTGCTCTGGCGGTGTCCAACTGAGCCCGTCTTGATTTTAACGCTATTTCAGCTAGTTCAAAGTCACGCTTACTCACTGCACCGCTTTTTGAGAGAGTCTTCATCTGTTCAAAGTCTGTTTTTGCTTGTGTAAGTGCAGTTTCAATCTCGCTGAGTCTTGCAACTGCGGCATTTTTTTGGGACCATAAACCAAGTGTTCTGACCCTCGCAAGAAGCTGGTTTTTTTCAACTACTTCACCAATTTCTCCAGGCAGGTATATCAGTTTTCCGGATGCTTCCATTGATAAAGTGACCTCTTTTATTGGATTGGCCTTTGAAACAGTATCAATGGTGGGAAAGTGTTTTTGATTCTTTAAAACAATAATACTTACTGTATTTAAAGGTTTGGCAGTGTTGGGTTTTGCTTTTCTCTTACTTTTAGGTCCTTTACAGGACATTACTCCAGAAATGGAAATCAAAAATATAACTAATAATATGGCAGGTCTTACACTCATCAGGTGTTCTCCATAATCCAATTGTCAATGATGGATTCAATTGCTTTTTCTGTAAAATGATTAAATTTGATGTGCTGTTCAAATATATTGTTTATATTATTATTTCTGTCCTTGAACAGTTCAATTCCCTGCTCAAGAAGATTTCTCATCTTTCTGATGTGTTCAATTTTTCGTTTCAGTACTCCTATCAGACAGGGATCTGCAATTGTAAAATAGCTGCTTCTGCTACCAGGAACTGCTACTTTTTCAAGAACCCCAATAGCGAGCATATTTCTGGTGATGGTGTTAATTGAACCTTTGGAGCCGCCTGTTTGAGAAGTAAGTTCCTTTGCAGTGAGGTATGGCGGATCACTTGTCAGAAGGCAGGCATAAATTCTTCCTGCCATTCTTGGGATTCCATATTCCTCAAAAATAAGAGCAAAGTCCTCCATAAATTTTTCATGTTTTTCCCTAAATTCTGCTTCATCCATAAAAAAGACCTCATATCAGATTCCTGTAAATATGAACAGCAACCGGTTCAGTAGTGCATCTATTTCCCAAGAACCTGATTGAAAAAGTGAATACTGTTTTTTTGTGATACCTGAATAAAAATTCAACACTGACTAGGTCAACAGCATCCCCGGAAATGTTTGGATAGCACTTTTTGAAAAGTTTTTCAAGTTCGGAATTTTCTGAACTCATTGAACTTTGAATCTGGCATTAATAAAGAACACTGGCAATGTTGTACAATTTATCAGATAAAAAGTACACAAAGATATCATTGACAAAGAAGCAATTAAATAATAATGCCAAGACAGCTGTTTTGTTGCTTTTCTTATGTGTTTCAGAAAGGATTTTTCATTGATACCTGAAGGTTACGCCCCGCTTACTTCGATGGGAGAAGGTGCAATTGCAAAGGTTATCAAGTGTCTTGATACTCGCACAGGGGATTTCGTTGCACTTAAAATACTTAAAGATATTACAGATGAGGAAGATATCAAACGGCTGGGTGTCGAAATTGAGTCCATATCTAGGGTAAGACATCCAAACATTGTTACATTTATCACCCACGGAAATGTTGGGGATTCACCATATGTCGTGATGGAGTGGCTCGAGGGAGAAACATTACGCGACCTTCTCGAACGAGAGGAAACGCTTAGCCTGAGAACTCTGGTGGATACAGTTTTACAGATTCTAAATGCTTTAGAGGCATGCCATAAAAAGTCAATTGTTCACCGTGATTTAAAACCTGAAAATGTAATGCTGACAGGTCCTCAGGGTAATCAGATCAAACTGATTGATTTTGGTATGGCAAAGATACTTCTGGATGGAGTTGATCTCACAATCGACGGCCAACTTTTTGGAACTCCGCAGTATCTTGCACCTGAACGGATAACAGGAAGTGTAAAGGCAACTGAACAGACTGATATCTATAGTCTTGGGATTATGATTTATGAAATGGCTGCGGGTTTCAGACCATTTGACGGAGATGATGCACAGACAATACTGAAAGAACATCTTACCGTAAGACCCAAACCTCTGATGAGTGTAACATCCGGAGAACTTGCAAATCCTATCCTGAACCAACTTGTAAGAAGGATGATGAGACAAACTCCAGACCAGAGGCCAAGTGCAACTGCTCTGCTTTCGGAGTTCAGAAGGCTGAGACACACTCTGTTAGGAAACAAAACCAGATGACGACAAAAAAGGAATTTCTAATAAAGCCTGATTTTTTGAAACGCAAACTTCCAGGATACGGAGACTACTCCCAGGTTAAAAAAACCATAAAAAAGCATGGATTAAACACCGTATGCACCGGAGCATCCTGTCCTAATATCGGAGAGTGCTGGAGCCAGAAAAGTATGACGGTTATGATTCTGGGAAGCAGGTGCAGTCGAAATTGTCTTTTTTGTGATGTAAAATCAGGTAACTGCGAAGAAGTGGATGAGAATGAACCATTCAACACAGCTGAAGCACTGCACGAACTTGAGATGAAATATGCTGTTATCACAAGCGTAACCCGGGATGATTTGAGTGATGGAGGTTCTTCACACTGGGCAAAAACAATTGAAGCTGTTCATTCAAAAGGAATTTTTCTTGAAGCATTAATTCCGGATTTTAAAAATAATAAAAAACATCTTGAGAATGTGTTTTCTGCAAATCCTGAAATATTAAGTCACAATATAGAGACTGTACCAAGATTGAGCAAACTGGTTCGCCCTCAGGCTGATTATCAGACCTCACTTGAAGTTTTAAAATACGCAGTTAATTCAAAACTGGTCACAAAAAGCTCTATGATGCTTGGTATGGGTGAGACACGAGATGAAGTAATTGAAGCCATGAAAGACCTCCTTAGTGCTGGGGTGAGTATTTTGTCTCTCGGACAGTATCTTATGCCAACAAGAAAACACTACCCGGTTACCAGATATCTTGATGAAAGTGAATTTGAATCATTAAAAATCACTGCCCTCTCTATGGGTTTTAAAATGGTTGAAAGTGCCCCCCTTGTAAGATCATCATTTGGAGCAGCGGCTCATATTAAAAAATCAATGGAATTTAATAATATTTTTTAACCTGCTCTGAAAAAAATAAATCGTGAACAGAGGGAAAAACAACATAACTAAAAAGTCAACTATGGCGGGAGAATCAGAAGAGAGGGGGAGAAACAGGTCCCCGTGGTATAGGAGAAAGTGTGGATTAGCGGACTATTTTAACTATG
>JAFGWM010000022.1 GCA_016937155.1 Deltaproteobacteria bacterium | reverse complement strand
TGGCTGTGTCCTATTTGATACTTCACAAATTTTTTCAATAGTCCGGCTTAAAATCTTACAACCAACATATAAAAGCCTCGCATCACATGGACTCTCCACATCCATTGCAACTGCTGTTGAATCAATAACTTAAATTTCCGGATGGGAACAAAATAGCATAAGTTTGGAAATAATCAGTGCCGTTGAATACGCAACGCATATTCCCTCTGGTATTAAGAAAATTATCACCTATTTCATATTTACAATAGAGCTCTTCTGTCGAGGTCAATTTACTTTTTTTTTACCCTGAGGAAGCGGGTGTTCAAATATCATATATTTTTCGATATTAGCAGGAACCCAGCATGCTCCTTGTAGGGCTGGATAGTCAGTATTATTGTTAAGTTTATCAACAATTACTTTTAGTTCCTCGTAAGTTGTAGTATTTACCTGAATTTTGTAACTACCAATAACGGGTAAAGAACTTATTATTATAGCATTGAGTTCTTTAACTATTTTGTCTAGAGTAGAGGCACTACTTGGATTTTTAAAATCAAATTCAAGAGCTATCCTATCCATATATATTTCCATACCATCAGGGGTATTAATAATTTTTGAATGATCGCGGGGTGCGAAGAAAGTATCGGGAGGGTATTCTTTTGACAACTGATTCTTAACATAATCAGAAATTGTTTTCCAGTCATACTCGTTTTTGATTTGTTCACCACCACATGCCTGAGTAAAAACGAGTAAAAGCAAAAATTGAAATTTCATAGCGAAAGTCCCTCAATCAAATCTTACACAAGTATGTACCATTTTTATATGATTAAAATAAATACCGCCTTGTTAAAGTGCAATCAATTGCATGAGGGTAGAAGCTCCATGATCCATGCTATGAGAAGCATGGGAGAACTTTTGTTATTCCAGCACTCATCGGTCTCTATCTCTTTTACAAAAGAATGTTCTACGTTCTACCTTCGCCTTGAAAAAATATTTTTTTTTAAAGTTCTTCTGCACTCGGAGTCTTTGGGTTTTGTCTGTTCGATAATTCCCTCATCTTCTTAATCATGAAAACGAAACACTCATTTGTACATCAAAAAAAAGAGATTTTTGTAAAAGAGTTTTGGTCATTTAAATAAATATTTTTAAATATATATTGTTCAAAGTGCTAAAATGAAGTATTTCTTATACAACGATACCTATCAACTATTTATTTAGGATAAAACATGAAAAAAACTATTCTTCTCGGTATGGCATGGTGTGGACCTGAAAAAGTTGACACCTGAGATATTGGGTTACTATATCAAAAGAGGAGTTCAGAGATTTCCCGGAAGAAAAAAAGAGTATTCACAAAAACGTTCAAGGAAGAGGCAGTAAAACTTGCTCAAAGAAGCGAAAAGCCGGTGGCCCAGATAGCTAGAGACATCGGAGTTGGGGAACAGAGCCTCAGAAACTGGATAAAACAGGCTGAAATTGATGCCGGTTACGCTGGCGTTCCATTTTTGCAGTCCCTTTAATGCTTTCGGCAACCAAGGGAAATATTGAGTCCTGTTTCAGGTTTTCCGGTCATTACAGAGACTGATGCCTGTGATTATTAAGGAATAGTAGTTGCACCTTCAGCACCTGTTTCAATGTTGAAAAGAATATTTGTGACAGAATTTACAGGTTAACCAACCACCGTCAAAAGATTCATCATTGGGGATTTTACTTTGGTTCTGGATCCTGAAATGATTTTCACGGCAGGAAGTGAAAAATACTGCATGCCCTGATGAGGAAGAATTTCCATACATGCTCCACAGCTTTTGGTGCCTCCTTTTGGATTGAATTAATTCAGTTATCAAAATTTTATAGATATTACTTTGTGTTCCACCGCCTTATTGATATGTTATCTGTATTGAACTAATATTTTCTTTTCTCAGAAAGGTGCAGATATGAAAATTTCCAATTTAAGAATAATTGCAGTTTCCGCCCTCATGCTTTTTGCTTTTGCCTGTGGTGGAACGAAATCAAAAGACGATGGTGAAAAAACCACACCTAAACTTCCGGTAAACAAAACTGTAACAAAAGTTGATTCCGATAAAAAACCGGCTCCTCTGCCTCCCGAAATTACCACTCTTCCTTCCGGGTTATCTCTCAATCAGTTTGAATCCAGGTTAAAGGAAATTTATGTTGCACATAATGTTAGTGATATTCTTGAGTATTTAAAGATAGACTCTAAAGCTCCGGTTTATAGTTTTGTCAAGGATGTTATCAGTATGGCAAACACCATGCTTGAAAGCTCAGTTGCACTCTCCACCATTGTAAAACCATTTTCATACGGGATGCATGTCACTTTGAGATCCATCATCCGTGATGTTGCAAGAGATGAGAAAAATATTAACTCGGGAGTCTATCTCGTAAAAATGAAGGGTGGCAAACGCATCATTCATTTTAACGTCGGTGGCGCAAGCACCATAAACAAAAAACTTACAGAAGGTCATTATGGTAAGTTCATGAGCAGAGAGTGGGGGGGAATAATAAACAACAAGGGTAATCTCAATGAGAAAAACCTGTCAAACGTTTATGTTCTGAAAGACGGAAATTCATTTTTCATCAGTGATGACGCATTCCTGCTGAATCCATCAAATCAGTATTTAAAGTCACTTGATTCTGATTATACCGGAAAAACAAACATCGCATTTTTGAACTACAGAAAACAAAATCGCATTTTCTTTTCCCTCTTACGTGAATTCACCGGCAGTCGACAGGCCAGAGTTATCATGAAACGTTTCAGAAATTTCTTTGATGACATGAAATTCTATATGGCAGCCCTCAGGACTTCTTCCAAAACAGCTTCCATATCCTGGGAGATTGGCTTCAATAAAAAACTCCGCAGTTCTTTTTCAATGAACATGCTTAAACAAAAAGATGTCAAAGGAATGGGAAAATTTATTGATTCTTCTTCCTTTGGATTCATGACCGATATAAGCAACTATCTATATTTCATTGAACTTTCCCGCTATTATGGAAAACAGCTCGAAAATCTTGGAAATGTCCCCATGAAACCTAATGATAAAGCTATTTACAAAGAAATCATGAAAATCTATAAAAATTCAGTTAATATTCTCGAAAGCATAAAGGGCGGATCATTCGCTCAGATCAGAAAATATAAAAAAGGATATATGATAAGTTCCGGGATGGAAATAAAACCAAACAAAGGAAATACCGTCCTTCAAAACTCAAAAGCTATTTTTGATTCAGTAAATCCCTCCCGTTGGCTTAAGTATCTTCCAAAAAATGACTACAGAGAAATCAGTTGGCTCAAAGATGTTGTTTCTATAAAAACCAGAAACACAAAAATATCCGGGAAAAAAGGTCTCGAAATCACATTTAATTTGAGATGGAATAAAATTCCTCTGGCTTTAACCGGAAACAAATCAGTCCAGAAAAATCTTCAGAAATTCTTCGGTAAAAAAATTGTTATCCGACTTTTCCACAACGATACTCATGTTTTTGCAATGATTGGAAATGACTGGAAAAAACAATCCAGGGCTCTTCTTGCTGCAAAAGGCTCTTTCCCTAAAGCATTCGTATTTGACTCAAAAATATACAATCATATCAGCGGGTTGGATATGGCAGTCACACTGATGGAAGTCTTTACACATATGAAGGATATGGGTGCCTTACCCTCCGGAATAGAAAAACGCCCTGAAGGTATTGAAACTTTGAAAATTCTAAAAGCACTTTATTCCCGGGCTTGGATTTTTGGTGATATCTATGTGCCAGCCGGAAAAAGATCTGTTGTTTTCTCCTCAGACTATCCAAAAGATTCAGTAAATCTCATTTATCTCTTCGGAAAACTTGGTTTCATGCATCAGCAGGGACAAATTGCATTACCATAAAAAAGGTTTATCTGAGTGCTGTTTCAATGAATAAATTCCTCTTTACAATCATTTTGATCTTTCCCGCTGCCACCTTTGCACAAAAATCCTGGGTGGCCTCAATTGATGCAGGCTCCCAGTATCCGGATCCGGGAGTAAGGCTGTCTCTGGCATATGTTCATCCTGTAAATGAAAGCTGGAGTTTTGAAGGAAGGGGATTTTTCTTTAATTCAAAAGACAATTACTCCGGTTATGCCGGAGGCGCTCTACGTCTGGTCTATGCAATTGATTTCCTCAGTATCATACCCAGCGCCTTCATATCATTTGAAGGCGGATATCATCATGAGTCATCAAAAGGTTTTATGGGAATTGACTACGGACTCAGATTTGAATACCTGTATTCCAGAAAAATCAGATTTTCTCTGGAATGCGGTGGAATCAACATCATGCCACTGGATGAATCAAATTCCATGTACTCCGGCTTTTTTCTGACCCTTGGCATAAAACGAACCTTTGGTGAAGACTGGTAATCTTCTCAAGGACTCTTGACTTCAACACACTGGTAAATTAAGTTGTATTTTCCCGGATGGATTTTTCCGGAATGGAGTCAAATGTATAAAAACCTGCTGTTATCTGTTTTTTTGATATTTTCAACACTCAGTTGCAAAGAAAATAAAAAGGAAGTGGAAGTTCCAAAACTTACCACTGTTGTTAAATCCCCTGAAAAAACACTGGAATCCATTTCCATTTTAAAGAGAAAACCCAAGGCAAAGAAGGTCTGGGCACGAACAATAATGATTGTTTTTTCAAAACTCAGCCCCAGATTCAGTACCACTGATAATAAAAATCTGCCAAATTCCAAAAGAAGATCTGAGGTTGATGCAATAAAAATTGTTAAAAAAATTCTGAAAGTTATTAAAGACGGAAAAACCGGATTCGAAAAACTTCAGGTGAAGTACAGCGACGATCCATTCAGCGGCCCAAATGCTGATTATATAATTGTTGAAGATGATGGAATCTCCACCAAACTGAAAAATCTCATTCTGAGAATGGATATGGGGGAGACTGCGGTGGTGAAAAATGATAAAGAATACGTTATAGTTCAAAGAATTTCAGAACCTCCTGAAGTTAAATCCCCTGATACCGCCGGAATAATGTCTCGTAAAGTCCATGATGGAAATATCAAATTCAAGTTCATTACCGTTGGTTATAGAGATTTAAGACAGAAATATACAGGCTATCTCAGCAAAAAGGCCAATAGCCGAAGCCGCCTCAAAGCTGCGGAACTTATACTTTCACTTAAAAAAAGAGTTGATAACGGCGAAGATTTTGAAGAGCTCTTCAAAGAATTCAGTGAACGTATTCCACAAGAGGAAAAATATCATTCCCACGCTCCAACATTAGGAATGAAACATGACCACGATCACAGCCACGGCAAAAAACATGAGGGAGGCAAGCATGTCAGAGATGCCCGTCCGGCAAAGACAGTAAATCCTGTTGAGGCAAAAAAACGCAATGAGTTGAAGAAAATTCGACTTGCCGCTTTGAGACTGGAACTGAAGGAAACAGCAATCGTCACAACCGAATGGGGTTATCATCTGATAATCAGAATAAACTGATTTTTATTTTGACACCTTCCTTTCGTATAAATTTATGCTAGAGTTCAATGCTCTATTTTTTTACTTTTACCCTGAAGGAGTATAAGCATGCTGAAGAAATTAATTATTTTATCAGTACTCTCACTCTCATTTATGTCAATCGGATGCGATCCTGACGATAAAGAGACAAAAGAAGTATGTAACAACGGTGAAGATGATGACGGCGACGGATATATAGATTGTCTGGATGTTGAATGTCTTTCCCAGATAGGCGGTCCTGATGGCCAGCTCTGCCAGTCCACTGAAACACGCTGTGCAGATGATTTCGATAACGATGGTGATGGCGCCACTGACTGTGAAGACTCTGACTGCGCTGATTCCACCGACTGTGGCGGTCAGGTGGAAGACTGTACAGACGGTGAAGATAACGATGGTGATGATGCCATCGACTGCGCAGACAGTGACTGCGTTGGTGAAACCGGCCCTGATGGTGTTGCATGTGAAGCCACTGAAGTCACCTGTAACGATGATAAAGACAACGATGGTGATGGCGATACTGACTGCGATGACACCGATTGTGAAAACGATGAATACTGTGGTGGAACTCCCGTTGAAAACTGTACAAATGGTGAGGATGATGATGATGACACATTCATCGACTGTGCTGATTCTGACTGTATTGGTCAGACTGGCCCCGATGGTGTTGCATGTGAAGCCACTGAAGTCACCTGTGATGATTTTAAAGACAACGATGGTGATGGCGATACTGACTGTGATGACACCGATTGTGCAACTGCCGGAAATTGTGTCACGGGAGAAATCTGTGATAACAATCAGGACGATGACGAGGATGGCTTAGTTGACTGCGCCGATGCAGAGTGTGATGGAGAAACAAATGCTGATGGTGTCACATGTGAATCCACTGAAATCAGCTGTGGTGACGGTGAGGACAATGATGGCGATACCCTCGTTGACTGCGCTGATCCTGACTGTATTGCTTCCTGCATATCTGCAGGAGACCTCGTGATCACTGAAATCATGAAAGATCCGAACATTGTTGAAGATGATGCAGGCGAATGGATTGAGATTTACAATGCCAGCAGCGCTGCAATCGACCTTAGAGGACTTGTACTTTACAGTGGTACAACTACTCATACAATAGCATCCGCCAATCCGGTTACTGTTGATTCCGGTGCATATTTTGTCATGGGATTTGAGTCGGATACAGGACTTAATGGAAATGTACCAGTTGGTTATGTTTATACCGGTGTGATCCTCAGTAATGGAGATGATGATATTGGTATCAGAACAGGCACTGGTACAGTGATTGATTATGTAGCTTACACTGAGGCTGAATTCCCGGATTTTTCAGGAATGGCACTGTCTCTGGACAGGGATCATACAAATGCTACAGATAATGACACCGGTTCAAACTGGTGTACTGCAAATGTGAAATACAATTCCGATGACTATGGAACCCCAGGAAGTGCAAATCCTTCATGTACACGTGAAAGCGACTGTGAAAATTCCACTGATGATGATGGAAACGGTGTTGCTGATTGTGACGATGTGGCATGTGCATATGCGTCCATCTGTACTACAGGTGAAATTCCTGTGCCCAGTTCACTTATTATAACTGAAATAATGGCAAATCCGGTTTCAGGAAGCTCTGATCTTGAATGGTTTGAAATTTTCAACACCAGTGGCAGCCCTGTGGAACTCAATGGTCTTACGGTTTGTGATGACGCAACTGAAGGTCACTGTTTCATAGTTGACTTTGGAACCAGTTATCCTCTCACTGCAGGTGAATACGCACTCTTCGCAAGAAACGGATCCTTGCTCCCTGCAGGTATAGTTGCAGATTACACTTACGGAACAACAATCTATCTCAATGATTCACCAAGTACTTCCTATCCGGAAGCAATAAATCTTTTCGCTAACGGTGCCCTTATTGATGGTGTTTATTTTGACACAACCTGGTCTGCTCTTACCGAAGGTGCATCAATGAGTTTCAGCCCCAATGCTCCCCATACTGCCACCGGAAACAACGACAAGGCAAACTGGTGTGCCGGAGTTGACCTCTATGATTCAACAAATACACTTTATGGTACACCGGGAACAGCAAACCCTGCATGCGCTATGGAAACCATATGTGACGATTCCAGTGATAACGACAGTGACGGACTCACAGATTGTCAGGATCCTGACTGTGACGGACTTGCCGGCCCGGGTGGAATAACATGCGAAGCTGCGGAAACCACATGTGATGACGGTAATGATAATGATGGCGATGGTATGGTTGACTGTGCTGATTCCGATTGTGACGGACTTACGGGTCCCGACAGTGTTGCCTGCGAACTTTCCGAAACTACATGTAATGATGGCATCGACAATGATGGCGACACTCTCGTTGACTGCGCTGATCCTGATTGTGACGGACTTATGGGTCCCGGGGGCATAGCATGCGTTGTTGCTCCAATGACCCTTTATTTCTCTGAATACATCGAAGGCGGAAGTAACAATAAGGCTCTTGAAATCTACAATCCCTTCCCCACAGCGTTCGATCTTTCAACCTGTACAGTAAATCTTTATTCAAATGGGTCAGAGACTCCATCATACGACGAAGCTCTTTCAGGATCCCTTGCTGCCGGAGATGTATTTGTAATTTGTAATTCATCTTCAGTGACGGCTATTTTGGATGTATGCGATCTGGAAAGCACCGTTACTTATTTCAATGGTGATGATGCAGTGGAACTGGTATGCGGTGGAGTAACCGTAGATGTTATTGGCCAGATTGGAACTGATCCTGGTTCATACTGGGGAAGTGGTGATACCGCTACAGTAAATAAAACTCTCGTGAGAAAATGCGGAATTTCTTCCGGTGATGCAGATGGCAGTGATGCATTCGATCCTGTATCAGAGTGGGATGGATATGCTCAGGATACATTTACTTATCTTGGCAGCCACACCCCCGTATGTAAATAAATTCTCACCCTCCCCTCCTCTTCGTGTAACCAATAATTAACAAATCATACAATACATGGGAAATTTAGATTGGCTTGCCAGTTGCGTCCATGATATATTTGCGTAAACGATTTCTCAGTCATCTTTAAAGGAGGTTTCAATGAAATATCTGATTCTGTTTGTAGTATTGGCAGGTTGCACTGCTCCGAGGGCAAATCTTGAAACTGGTAGAGTTACACCCCGTGGCAAATTTGTTGTCGGAGCTGATATGAGAGGAAACATCCCCACAAAAACAGTAAGCACTCTTTATGATTCACTTAGTGAAGGTGTGGATGAAGCTACTGCTGCTGCCACAGGGAATGCTCCCAAATGGACCGGCGACGAGGGAAAGGAAAAACTTGCAAAGCTGGTGGATACACTTGTTATGTTTTCCCTGGATCCCGTAGGTTGGGGTTTTGATATTCGTGCAAGATATGGTGTCTATGATGGATTCGATATCGGGCTTAGATATGACAGTGGTGTTATTGTTGGAGATGCAAGATTTCAGTTCATGGGTCCCCTTGGAGGTGGAAAATCCGCACTGTTAAACCGCGGAAACAGATGGTTTGGAAGTGTGGGTGTTCAATACAGCAGCCAGGATTATAAAGTCCCCCTTCCCGTTCTTGAAAAACTTCAGGATTTACTCGGATACGAGTTTGTTCGAAAGGATATAGTGGTTCCCCTTGCGTTCTCATACAGCTTTGGCCCCAATGAAAAATACGGAGCACTTGGGTTTGGTCTGGTCTATAATCTGGGAATGATCAAATACGGTTTTAAAGAAGAGCTCGTTTCCCAGCTTTTTGAAAATACTCTTGAAGAGGAAGGCATCACTGTTCCACAGGATGAGAAAAATATCCATGCATATGGAACATTCATCAATCTTAAAGTCGGGTTTAAATGGGTATATGCAGTGGCATCTCTTAGCATATATTATCAGGACTACGGGAAATACGATATTTTCGGAATTAAAACAACCTCATTAGCCGGGCTCACCATAATACCTACTTTTGGTGTAATGGGAACCTTCTGATTCTCCAAAATATCTGTATCACACACTGCTGTATTTTTTTGAAACCTGATTGCAAAATTATTAAAAAATGTAATATTTTGGCAAAATTTGCCGATACTGATGGTTGCCTGTTGTATTCAGGTAATCTGAGTGAAAGGTATACTGATGGACTTCCTTTTTAAAGAAAATCTTCCTGCATTTTTTCATAATTTTCCTGGTGGTGCTGCTCACATAAGAATTTTAGATGATGAAAATGATTTCCTCTTTATTGAACTTAATCAAAAATTCCGGGAGATAATCGGCTGTATTTTAGACAATCCTTCAGTAAAACGCTTTTCCCGGATGAATTTCACAAATAATACAATTGCAAAAAACCTTGAAAATATGTTTCTGAGTAATACGGAGGAACAACTTGAAGACACCAGTTTCATGCTCCACAGCGCTGAAGACGGAAAATGGTATATACTCAGTCTTTTTGAGATGAGTGAACCCCATTATGGTCTTATTATAAGAGATATAACTCAGATGAGAGAGCATGAATTTCAACTGGAAACCATACTTTCAAGTGTCTCTGAAGGTGTTTCCATTTTCGATGAAGCCGGTAACTGCCTTTATGCAAATAAGGCCCTAAGTGAAATTTTTAAAACCGATCAGAATACTCTGCAAAATCAGAATTATCACAGTTTCAAATCATGGGAAAAAAACGAAATTACAGGTGTTGTTTCCCGCGTTATGGATACCGGCATTCAGGAAACTGTTGAAATTCTGGATTCTTCCCATCGTGGAATTCCTCTCTGGCTTGAAATGACTTTTGTACCTATGTTCTCTGGTACCTCAAAGAAGCTTGTTACCATTGTCAAGGATGTTTCCGGTAAAGTTCTTTCGGAAAAGGAGAGCACAACACGTGCAAGAGAACTCAGTCTTCTGCTGGACAATACTGACGCGCAGATTTGGTACTTAACAACACCTTTTACTTACGGAAAGGCCAATCAGGCTCATGCAAATTTTATAGGTGTGAACAAAAATGAACTTGAGGGAATGAAAATTCAGGAAACGAGGGGATTTGTCGACAAGGAAAAGTATATTCGTTTTAATCAGCAGGCATTTCTGAGTAAAAAATCGGTGGACAGCAGGGAAATATTCAGGGATGTCAATGGCAACTCATGCCTTCTCCAGATAAGAAGGACGCCTCTTTTGGATGATGAAGGAAATGTTAGATTTATTTTCTGTAATGCAGTTGATGTAACATCTCAGGTTAAAATAGAAAATCAGCAGAAAACACTTCGTTCACTAGCCTTCAGGCTGAGTGAATACACCGAAATAACAGATGCTGCAGAAGATATTCTTGAAACACTTATTTCCAATGTGGAGGAATTTGATTGCGGGGGCTTTTACTCTCTCACAATACCTGGATTCATGACCCTTTCAAGCTCCAGTAATCTTACTTGCCAGTTCAATCAGAAAGTGGAAAAAATTCATATTGATTCCCCTGAAGGTGCAATTTTTCTAGCTGAAAATCCACTTTTTTTCACTATGGAGGAAATTCTTGATTCCGATATGGAAGTGATAAAGGGAGATGGAATTACAGCTCTGGCAAGTATACCTGTTAAGGCTAACGATGAGCTGCTTGGTGCCCTGAATCTTGCGTCTCATATATATACAAGTATTTCTATGGACTCCAAAGAGTTTTTAATCAATGCAACTGCCCCCCTTGGGGGAATTCTTAAAAGAATGCATATTGAGCATCAGTTAAGACAGTCAAAGGATAATGCTGAGAAACTGAACGCTGAACTTGAAAAAGCAATAGAACATGCCAACCAGCTTGCCCTTAAAGCTGAAATTGCAAGCATAGCAAAAAGTGAATTTCTGGCTAATATGAGCCATGAAATAAGAACTCCCCTAAATGGCATAATCGGTATGGCAGACATGCTGTCTGAAATGTCTCTGAATCAGACACAAAAAGAGTTTGTGAATATACTGAAGTCCTCTTCAAGTGCTCTTTTGGAACTCATCAATGATATTCTGGACTTTTCTAAAATCGAATCAGGAAAACTCGAGCTTGAGGAGGTTGATTTTAATTTTGCGGACCTCATTGAAGACATTTCTGATGTTCAGGCAATACTTGCTTTCGACAAGGGTCTGGACTTCAACTGCTTCATTGATCCGGAACTTCGGTTAAAAGTGAAAGGTGATTCACTAAGGTTCAGACAGGTTCTCCTCAACCTTACAGGAAACGCAATTAAATTTACGCGAAAAGGAGAAGCCAGTGTCAGTTGTGAGGTGCTGCATAAGGGTAGTACCAGCGTAAAGATTCTGGTAAAAGTATCTGATACCGGGATTGGAATACCAACCCCGAGACTCAAGCAAATCTTCGATCCGTTTACCCAAGCTGACAACTCCACTACCAGAAATTTCGGCGGAACAGGTCTGGGCTTATCCATTACTTCAAAACTTGTAAAACTTATGAATGGCGAAATTGGTGTGGAAAGTCAGGAGGGTCTGGGAAGTATTTTCTGGTTCACATGTGAATTTGCAGCAGTGGAAAACGCCCGGCAGGCTAATCTGATTCTTCCTGAAATGGAAAAATCAATACTGATAATCGATGATAACCATGAGCGTTACCGTGTTTATGAGTCTATTTTCCCGTCCTCAACATTCAACCTTAACTTTTTTGATAACCTTTCAGATGCAATGGATTCGATGGATCATTCTGTCCCTGATATGATTTTTGCTGACAATAAAGTTTTAGGGGAAAATGAAACCATGATGTGGCTTAAGGTCTACATCGACAAGGGTTATCGAAACACCAGAATTATTAAGGTTTCTGAACTGAGTAATTATGAAAACTACGCAGAATTGAGACAGACGGGATACTGGGGAATTATCCGCAAACCCCTCAGAGTGGAACAGATAATTGAATGTATTACAATGATTAGTAATGGTGAAAAATATTTCCCTGAAACTAAAAAAGTATCAACAGATGAAATTATAATTCAGACCCGTCTTTCCTATGGTGACAGCAGGGTTCTGATAGTTGAAGATAATATAACCAATCAGAAAGTGCTGACTGCAGCTCTGGAAAAATCCGGACTTAACTGCACTGTTGTATCAAACGGGAAGGAAGCAATAAAAATACTGTCTGAGGAAAATTTCAATCTTGTCCTGATGGATGTGCAGATGCCTGAAATGGACGGCTACCAGGCTACAAGAATTATCAGAGATATTCACAGCAGTGTTTTACTGCATGAAATACCAATTATTGCCATGACCGCCGGTGCATCTGAAAAGGATCGTGAAAAATGCCTTGAAAGTGGCATGAATGATTATCTCTCGAAACCCATTGATCTTGAAAAATTCCGGAGAAAAATACTGAGGCTTCTCGGTAGTGAAAATATTTCTGATACAAAAGACCGGTTGCCATCAATGGATCCTTTGATATTTGACTACAGACTTCTGATGGATAGACTGTATGATGACAGAGAACTGGCTATTGAAATACTCACAGAGTACATCGGAGATATGTTCAGGAAAAACGATGAAATGGAGGAAGCACTCAGAAATAACCACTTCCCTGAATTGAAGAATCTCGCACATACCATAAAGGGTGCCGCAATGAATGTAAGTGCACTGAGAATAGCTGAAATGGCCAAATCTCTTGAGGAGATCGCCCTTGCAGCAGATGCTGTAAAATTCAAAGCGGTTTTAAATAAGTTTCCTGAAGAGATTCATAATTTAAAAGTTCAACTGAGACTTAACAACTTAAAGACCGACCCGTTTATTCTAAAACTGGAATAACAAGAGATTTCAAATGAAAATACTACTTGCAGATGATGATCAGACTTCACGTAATATCCTCAAGGCAATTTTACTTAAATGGAATTTTGATGTAATTACAACTGATAATGGTACAGATGCACTGGAAATTCTTCTAAGTGACACAAGACCATCCTTAGCAATACTTGACTGGATAATGCCGGGAATACAGGGACCGGAAATCTGTTCAACTGTTTCCACGAAATTTCCTGATAATCCGCCATATCTTATTTTGCTTACCAGTAAGGATTCAAAATATGATGTGGTAGAGGGATTAGTGGCAGGAGCGAACGATTACATCACAAAACCTTTCTTTAATGCAGAGCTTAAAGCACGTATAGAAGTGGGTCGGAAGGTGGTTTCGCTCCAGGAGGCACTGAATTCCAGACTTAATGAACTTCAACATGCCTTTGATCACATCAGGACATTACAGGGTATTTTACCAATATGTATGCACTGCCACAAAATTAGAACTGATGATGAAAGCTGGTTAAGACTTGAACACTACATCGAAAATCATAGTGAGGCTCAATTCAGTCATGGACTTTGTCCCGATTGCATGACAAAGTATTACGACATTGAGGATTTAAATGAATAAACTTTTTGTACTTGTAGGATTTTCACTTGTAATTTCAAGCTGCGGTTCGGGTCATAATCACGAAAGAAAATGTGTACCTTCGGTTAAAATAAAGGGTGACATTTCAATGTTTAATATTCACTTTTCCGGAGCCAATGATTTTCAGATCACTCCCCCATTCAGTTGTGACCTGAAATCAGATTCAAATTTTATCACCGGGTTCAAATACATT
>JAFGWM010000021.1 GCA_016937155.1 Deltaproteobacteria bacterium | reverse complement strand
TTTTCCAAACTTTCACGTGTTCCTGGCTCCCTTTTACGAATCATCTGCTTTAACCATCCCCTCAGAAGTTCTATCGCATTTGATTCTGGAGTATAAGGTGGTTGAAGAGGTATTTTCTATCTTCATTCCTTCCTTGGCAACTCGCTTTTACTGATCGTTCTCTCAGTTCTAATGGCAATGGTCCAGGCATCTTTCTCTCTTTCTTTACCACTGGAACATTTTATTTTTTCCTGGTCGATCCCCTTTTTCGCTTTGCCCTTAGATCTACTATCTTGCGCTTTGCTGTAAGTTAGTTTTACAGATTCACTTTTACTTGTCTGCTATAACAAAATTCTATCTGAATTTTACTGTGATTATCATTTTCTTAAAAATCAGTTGGAACGGTTAAATAAAGGGAAACTGGAGCTATTAGAATTTGTAGGAGAATACTGCACCAAGATACCAGTCATTGGCATCGCCATCTCCTTCATCCCACATATTCAACTGGTAACGGAGCTGTCCACCAACTGACATAACAGGAGAAAGAGCATATTCAACACCGCCACCTACCTGAATGTAGATTGCAGTATCATCACCTTCCACGGTTCCAAGGGGAGTATCAATACTGATTGAATACATATCATAACCAAGGCCAGCCAGACCATAAACCCTCATCTGATTATTAATAGGGAAGTAATAACGGCCTTCAACACCAAACATAATTGAGGAAGCATCACCACTGTCCACACTGTACATCTGGTAACGAATACTTGCACCAACGGCAACATTTGGCATCACATTGTAAAAACCGGAAATATTAAATCCCAAAAAAGGATCGATACCTTCAACATCACCCTGCATTCCGCCAAAACCAACGGAAACTTCAGCAAAACCCATGCTGGTTGCTGCAGCAGCCGGTGCCTGTGCAAAAGATGCTGCGGGAATCATTGCAACTGCTAAAATCACACTTAAAAATAGTTTTTTCATTTTCCACTCCTTTAAATGGTTTGTTATGTGTGGCTATACGTGCCATCAGGGGTATGACTATATACTCACCTGATCAATTGTCAAGAAAAAGCAATTTAACAAATTATTTTGTGTTTTAACTTTTATTTTTGATATAAATATTTGATTTAATAATTGTTTCAGCATCAGACAAAAATTCATCACTTCTTGAAAGAAAAAATGCCAGCGGTTTTTCAAATTTTTTTCCGGTTAACCCATCAAGAATCATGGAACTGATCATTTTTTTGCATCTTAAAATATTCAGAAATCCAATAAGGGACACAAGCTCATTTTCATTCATATTTTTCAATTTTTTCCGGAATGCATATTCAGCTCTTGGCTGGTACATCCAGAAATACAGTAAATCAAGTGAATTAATAACCATATTCTTTAATAACACAGGATCTTTTTTCATTAAAATTTCAGAAAGTTTTTCAGGATCAGTCATAAGTTTATTCACATTACGGCTTGGAAACACAACTTCAAGTCTGCTGTAGGCTTTGTATATATGCTGCAGTTTCTCCCTGTAATCACTAAGTCTTATACTGACATTTGTTTTCCTGTCAGCACTTCCTTCAATAATTGCTGCAACGATATCAGAAGCAAACTTTGAAATAACAGCTGCCCACAGAAACATCTGTGTAGAAATAACCTCCCCGGAGGCTCCTGAGCCCTTTAATATTAATATAATTGAGAAATTAAGGAAAATAGCCACAGGAATTGAAAGTACAGTTCTGAAAAAATTACCTACAACTGCCCCAATAGGAAGCCCCCTGAACATATTATGACTTGAGATATATATCCCATTTGCCAGTGCCATAACAGTGTACAGAGTCAACGAATCTGACGAAGGTGTTATCCCGAAAGATCTATTCAAGAGAAGATCCTTCACAAGAAAATCCAGTAAAGGCACACTGAAGCCGGTAAAAAGGAGAGAATCACTTACTCTGCTCCAGTTCACAAAATCCTTCCATTCCAGCAATGAAGTCCTGAACAGACCTCCTCCTCCCAGAACACTTTGAATAATATTCCTAAAGCCTGTGATTCCGAACCATATAAGTGCACCAAACCATGCCAGAACCCACCAGCTTTTTGTAAAATAAAAAGTGATAAATGCAGGGATAAAACCCACAAATATTTTCAGAAAGTTTTTCAAAGTAGAGTTGAGGGGTTTAGGATAATCAGTCCTACTATCCTTCTTTTTTTCCATATTCTTAAGACCATTTATACCCTGCCCTGCCAAACCACCAATTGCTGCAATGTTTCCATCTCTGCTTAATGTTGTGGTATTCGAACCGAAACTCCAGCTGGTTATGCGATGTTTTATTCTGGAAAGAGAATTTTTCATCTCCGCCTGCATACTGATATCATAGCGTCTTAGAGCATCCCTGTTTCCCACAACAACACTTGTGTGTTTTACAGGTGTAGTACTTATCGGCAGAAGTCTTTCACGCTCTTTCAGGATTTCTCTGCGGCCTCTCCATGGAATAGTCGGGAGCACAACCATTCCCATTCCAGGAGTTGTTCTTGATCGGCCGATTGAATCACTCCCCATTCTGGAACGAAGCCTCTGATGCTGATAATATCCCAATAAACTACTGAGATTTCCAAGAATTTCTTCCAAAACAGACTCCTGATCCGTACCTTCATGTGAATCCCTTATGGCCGCAGCATCTTTCCTCTCCCGAACTATTCTCTTTAGTTCAATAACGTTCTGATTATTAATTACTATCCGTATATTATTAATAGCTTCACGATGCTCTGTGAGATGATGAGCCCAGTCCTTTGAATTATAAATTTCAATATGCGTAATTCTGCCATGACCACGGTAGAGGGCTTCAATCACATCAGCCTGAGTCAGGTTTGAAGGATTCAGAGTAATTCTTGAACGGCATGGAAGTGAATCGAGAATGTCCAAAAGACCTTCCACTGTGAAATTCATAAGAGTCGGAATTTCAGGTGTATCCACTGGAACAGAACAGTTGACACAGCCTGGATTTATCTCCGGTCTAAAATAAAGCTCCACCAGCTTCTCGGGGATAAGCCTATCCAGTTTATCAATTTTTCCCCTGATTATGTCAGGATCCGCATTTCCGTCCTGAAGAGAACTGAATAATCGTGAAGCGGTATCCCTGATGGAACTAAAAATTGATTTATGAACAAATTCAGCTAAATGAACAAGAGATGGCTGCCCCCTTCCAACAAAATTCATAAACTGTTCAGAAGTCAGATCATCGGTCTTAATCTCATACTCTTCAGAAAGTACATGCCTATGTGTCTTATTATAGTTTTCCAGTATATGAAGAACCTGAACAGTCTTAAACTCCCTTACTTCAACACCCAGCTTCATAAATTCAGCTACTTCAGGTTCATTCAGAAAGTCAACAAAATCTCTTCTGTCAAAAAAACCCATAGGAGACCATACAAGTTGAACGTATCTGTTATGCATTTTTGCAGCCAGCTCAACGCCCAGCCTGACCTCAATTCCCATTATCTCTGCGGCCTCCAGAAGTTCAGAAGCAACCTCAGGCCTTATGAAATTGTAATAAATCACTCCCAAAAATCGAATTCCTTTTATCCATGCGTCCATCACCATATGGGTTGGAGATTTCCTGCCCTTGGAATTGGCATCATGAACATGATGATCAAAAGCAAGTTGATTCCACTCTTCCGGCATTTCAAAAAGGTGGTATTTTTTTAAATATTTTCTTACCAGTCTGGGTTTGCCTGTGGCAGCCTCCCGAAAATCATGAATAAGGGATAACTGTCTGGGGAGATTTCCCCTAGACCTCACAATTCTCTTCATAATACGCATTAAAACCCTTGCGACGTTGTTTCGAAGAGACTGTGAACTTTCATGGAGTGTCTCGGTTCGTACAGCTCTCAGAGCGTGCAACCGTTCTTCCGGAGTACCTTTCTTTAATGTACCAAGAAGTTCCATCATTGCCACAGCAATCCTGAGAGATTGTGGCGCAGCCAGTTCCTTGATCCCTCTTGGATGAAATCCGGTATCAAAAAGTTTTTTCAGCCTTTTAGGTGTTTTACCGTTATCAAGTATAAGATTTATAGTTTCCAGTAGTTGAAAATCTTCTGAATCATGAAAAACTCTGAATTGCTGGCTGTCCATTTAGGCCTCCCGGACGAAACGGACAGTATATGAAAGTGAAAATAAATATCAATGCTTACTTTCAGTCTTCAAACATGGGAGTTAGGAGTTCACCATTATTATGAACCATAGGGAAAACTTTCATAGGAATCGGCTTCATCATAGGAACTGTAACTGTTCGTTTATGCGTTTTCTTAAGGATTTTTTCAATGGTCAGACTGGAATCAAGTTTCACATCAAACACTGAAGTATCAAAGCCAGCCTTTGTGATTTTTAATTTTATTTTATCATTTGATGATTTTACAGTCAGCCCTTTCAGTGGTGTAGTCCCTAAAACAGCACCCTTCCCAAATCGTGTATATGTCTTACCTGTTTTTACAGAAACAACACCGGATTCAACAACAATAGATGCATCTTTTTCATTCGCCGTGACTGTAACCATAACATCAGATTCCCTGGGGGATTCAATTTTCATTTCTGAAACATCAATCTCCATATCCGGAACGCTTACCCCAAGACCTCTGAGAGAACTCTCTTCAGGTGAAGCCCCGATATTCTTCACTATCCATAAACCCATAACTGCTGCTGCACCAAGAGCAGCTAAAGAAGAAAGAAGAATCAGCAACTTTCGCCTGCTGCGCCTCATATGACTTTTAACAGTAATCTTTCTGGCAATACCATCATCTGAAATAGAATTGAGTGCATCGATCAGTTCATCCATTGTGTTGAAACGATCCTCAGCCTTTTTTTCCAGTGATTTTAGAATTATACTATCCATCACAGAAGGAATTGATGCACTTGTGTTAATTTCAGAGACTTTCGGGGGAGCATCAAACAGATGCATGGATAAAACTGCCATGAAAGAATCAGCTTCAAAGGGAACTTTTCCGGCCAAAAGCTCAAAAAGTATTATACCTGTTGAATATATATCACTTGCAGAAGTTAAATCCTTTCCACCTGCCTGTTCAGGGCTCATATAATCAGGTGTTCCCATTATAGTGCCCGTTTTTGTCATTTTTTCCCCATCATTTTCCTGGCCAACCTTGGCTATACCAAAATCAATAATCTTTACAAAATTGCTTTTCCCCGCAAAATCAATAAGGAAAATATTGGAAGGTTTAATATCCCTGTGAATAATATTCCTGGCATGAGCAGCACCAAGGGCTTTGGCAACCTGAATTATAATGTCACGAGCAGTTTTCCAGTCCAGAGCCCCGTGTTTTTGAATGTAATTTCCCAGCTCCATCCCCTGAAGATATTCCATCACCATATATGTAAAACCATCTTCTGTCTTTCCATAGTCCATAATCTGAACAATATTTTCATGTTCGATTGAAGAAGCTGCTTTAGCCTCCTGCAGAAATCTTTTACCGACAGATGCTTTTTTAGCCAGCTCCGGGTGCAGTACTTTTATTGCAACCTTTTTTTCAATCACCATGTGCTTTGCCAGATAAACATTCCCCATCCCCCCACCACCAAGCAGTCTTTCAACCTTGTATTTTCCGTCAATAACCCGGTTCATAAAGGGATCTACAACTGATCCGGGAGCAATAACACCAACTTTTGTTTTTTTCAAATCGGTATTTTCCTTGAATCGTTCATCAAAGGCTACCGCGAAATCCTCCCTGCTGGGAATTCTACTGAGTTCGTCCAATTTATTTTTGTCCGTCATTTTCTATCCTTAAAGGGATCCATAAGTTCCGATTTTTCTTTTTTTCTGTTTCTCCCCACGGTCTTCTCTCTCTTAGCAGACCTGAGGCTGATAACAACCTTCTCATTACCCTTTGGATGCAGTGAAAGCTCTCTGGATTCATACCCATCCCTGTCAATTTTGATTTTCAGTTCTGTACCTGAAGGAATTTCAATATCAGCTGGAGAAATATACTGTCTGCCATTTGATAAAATCCTTGCACCTACCGGTTCTGTCTCAATCTGAACTGTATAAAAACCGGTTCTGGAAATATTTTTCTCAAGTGGAATTATTTTTACTGTAGTTCTGGAAGCCTGTTCCGGGACTGATTTTTTTTCATCCCGTGAAGAAACTGAGTTAAAAACAGCTGATACTGCTGCGAGAAAAAAAAGTACAAAAATTACCGATGAAACTAAAAGTAATTTCCTTTGAATTCCACCGGAAGAATTATTCATTACTTTTTTAAATTCCTCATGGGTACCTATTCTATCCTTATGAGGCGCTGTTAAAAAATAATACAATTCAGTATACCTGATAAACCGTGTTTTGCTCTCCTTGTTTTCCAGTTCTGTGAGTTTCCGATAAAAGCCACCATTGATAATACTGTCCATTGACTCAGGTTTTTCCATTTCATCAGAAACGAGCATTTTTCGGAGAATCAGCCCAAGTTGATAATATTCACTTCGGCAGTCGTAAATCCCCATTTTCAGTGTTTCTTCCGGCAGATATTCAATCAGCCCAAAATAACTTCCTTCAAGGATTTTCTTTCTCGTTGTCTGCAGAATTCCCGGATTGATTAAAACAACCTTCATATCCCCATCGGGATTTATTTTTATTCGAACATTTGAATGGATAATATTCTGCAGCAGATGTCCCTTTGAGTGAACATATGAAAGTGCTTCTGACAGTTTATTCATTATTTTTGAGATATCAGAGTTAACCCCGTTTTTTTTTATATAGACATCCAGACTGTCACCTTCAGTATATTCGCAAACCATATATGGCTGTTCCAAATGAATTCCATAATCTACAGTTTTTTCAATTCCTGGATGTTCCAGTGAAGCTCTCATCCTAGAAAGATCAAGATACATGCTTCTGTAATTTTCTGAGGAGCACAAAAACGAACGAAGAAATTTTATGGTATAGCGTTTACTTAATGAGATATGTTTAGCGCTGTAATGAATAGAAAATATATCATCCCCACATGGTACCATAATCTGATATCGTCCATCAAGAATGATACCAGCCAGAGGATCATACATTGCAACGGTTCTTTTTTCAGGTACAGACATAAACGTCCCGTCAAAGGGACAAAAAGTCAAATCACTTGAAAATGAACTGTTGCATTTTTTACAGTATTTCATTTGTATAAAGACGCCCAGGCTCTGATAAGTCCGGTAGTGGTATGCTGAACAGTATCTATCCTTACATCAAGTTGAACAGGACTGGTCGTAACAGCCCCACTTGAATATTCCGGATCCTTGCAGAGCCAACAGTTTTCAGGGTTTCTCTGATTATTAATAATATGAGACAAAGCCAGACGTATCTGATTTTCAATTTTTTTTGTACTCTGTTCATTAAATTTAATTAATTCAAATGTTGATACATTGGCTTCAGTTCTTGAACCGGCGCCGTTGCTGTGAGCAGGAACCACAGGTGTAAAACCGTAGGTCCCAATATAGTCAGGAAATTCTGTTTCATCCGGTTTCCACTGCTGACGCTCTATATAATTTGCGAAATCAGTACAAAACCTGATATACCTTTTCTTATTAACGTCGGGATAAAGTTCCCGAGCGGCCTGACATGTCCAGTGCTCTTCACCAAAAGCAAACCTGAATGGAAGTGGCTTTACCTGTTCAGTTGTGAGCCAGTCCACCCCCTTTTCAGCTGCTTTCAGATATTCCGGTTTCTTCCATGCCTTCCATGATTTGGCGAGAGCCAGAGAAGCCTCTCCACTGTAATACAAATCAACCCTGTCCTTGTCAGGTTTCATTTTTCGAACATTATAGTGATGCATAAATGAACCATCTGGACGCTGCATATAAAGCAAAAAGCCGGCCAGAGACTGCCCAAATTCATTGTAGGTAGAATCTCCTGTAGCCAGAAAATATTCTGTCACCGCAACCAGAGCAAGAGCACTTGACCCCAGAGAAGCCCACCCTCCACTGGAGACACAACGGAACCCGGGTCCCCTGCAGTTTCCGTCCGCAAGCTCTCTCAGATAGGAGATTGCTATGGATGCGCCATCACCAAAACGTTTTAGACCAGTAATTCTGAACAGATTGGCCAGCGCATAAGTGGTTCCGGCATGCCTTGGCAGATTGTAGATGTACTTATTCTGAAAATCCGCAGCTCCCTTTGTTATCCAGTAGTTATATACAAACTGGCCTTTAGTTGTCCTGAAGAATTTTCCTCTGCACAGTTTGCCTGTACATGGAATCTTCCGGCGGGGATTTTTAACAAGGGATCTCAGCATATAATCTCCACCGGCAAGTGCTGCCTTATACACCGAATCTGAAGTAACTTTTTTTCGTTTCTTTAAACCACTTCTGAATACCTCACGCATTTTATCAGGCTCAGTATAACCGTTCACAAGGCTCATCAGTTTCACTCTGTATATGCTGTCAGGCCATCTCCCAAGTCTTAGACTTAGCTCTTTTTCCAGTTTTTCAATATTAACACCTATTTTCAATTCCTTAACAAAGCTTAAAGGTGTGGACCCGGCAAGGAAATCATCGAAATACATCTCATCAGGAAGAATATATCTTGAAAGACCATTTGCATTTCCTTTTATTGCCTCAACACCTGGTAATATCAGAAGAGACCTTATTTGGGGGACATGGGGTATTCTCACAAAAGACAATGCCAAATCAATTCTTATTCGGGATTCCGAGGGATAGGGTGACATTTTAATTATTTTATCACGACATTTTCTTACAGCATCCGCAAGGGGAGAAGCAGCCTCTTCACAGTGAAACAGGAATTTCCCTCTGTGAATTATATTAACAAAAAGAGGCCCCGGATAATTATCAGAGTATTCACTGAATGTAGATAGTTCAATTGACTTTCCATTTGTTGCCTCATGGAATATTCTAACCAGTTCTTCCTTTACTTTTATTGACGGTTCACTCTTTCCGGTGTGAACACTACTGAGATAACCGACTAAAAAAGATAACAGCGGTAAAAGTATAAAACCACCTGACATGAATAAGGAATATCTTTTCCAGGTCATTTTCCAGCCTTTTCAGATGACGATAATTTCCATAGGGCTTTTAACTGAAAGAATGGCCAGATTCCAAACATCTCAATAACAAGAGCTATTGCAAGATAACTGACGATAGTGATTCCCTGTCCCAAAGGACCATAAATCCCCTTGAAATAACCAATTGTATAAGCCAGAAGAGAAATGGAGAGCAAACAGACGGCAATAAACATTGAAGCGATACCCATCCCAATCTCTCTGGAGAATTTCAATCCAAGAACCATCATAATCCCTGATATTCCCAATAGAACAGGGAAAAAAACAGTCATAAATCTTGCGAAAGGATCATGAGCAGGAAGCAGTATTACAAAAACAATCAGATATAAAACAGAAAATATCAGATCGAGAATTCCATAAAATCTAATCTTCTTCTTAATATCACTCATACTAAAACTCTTTTCAGAAGGAACTTGATGTTTCTTTCCCCTGGGCTCTGGCAGAAAAATGCTGTGAAGTCACCAGGAACTTTATCAACTCATCAGTATTATTACCGGAAAGTAGTTTAAGAGATTCAATTGCAACACCCAGACTTCCACAACTTAAATATCCCAGGCAGTTTGCAGCCCTCTCGAGAGAAACCAGAATTCCTGAAGCTGTAACGTGATTGAATGTACCGGCTTCAATTATGTAACTGGCATAAGTAGACCGGTCCATTCTGGAAAAAAGCTTTGATGTTGACCTGGAAATCTCCATTAAGAGATTTTCATTAACTTCCCCAACATCTTTTTCAGGAAATGTAAATTTTACCATGGATGCCATAAGGGCAGTTAAAGATTCTTCATCAAGGCAATACGGCAGAGACAGCCCTTTAGCATGAAATACCTTAAGGGGATTTATGAAAAAGTTCCAGATATCCTCAGTGACTGATTCATCTGCCATACTTTCAGGTATCAGCAGTACGGGATTTTCATATGGCAGAACAATTGGCTTGACTACTTTCCCAGTCTGAATTTCATTAAAAAACCCATCGTTTGTCGCATTTTTTAGTCCTGAAGGAGGATTTTTCAGCCTGCTTCCACTGAGGTTTGAATTCTTTTTAATGAAATCCTTGTAATATTTCGGTGCCTCAGATGAAATAAAAGAAAATAACTGAAGGTGAGAATCATGTATAGGGTGAGTATACAGAATTCTAATCCGCTGGAGACTTTCAAAATCAAGTGCCACCTTTTGTGGTTTAACGGCCAGTTCATCTTCCCTGACACCACAGCTTAATGCTGCTTCAGCTAAAATTGAAGCATTCTCCTTATCTTTTTTATATGCGAACAAAGTGCTTATGCGCTTAATTGCATCTCTGGATTTAATACCATGCACTTTCTGACGTTCATTTACCCAGAGCATATCCAGTTTTACATTTCTGCTCATGGTGTCATTATTTCTATTGTAGTGTTCAACCAGGGCCTTAACTGCATCCATATTTTCAGAATCATAATCAACTGCAGAGGCAAACATTGCAGCTGCATTTCTCAGATCCTTAAGGCGTTTTTCAAAAATCAATGCAGCTTCGATAGTCAGTGAAATTTTTTCCTGTTTATCATTAATCAGAGAAATATATCTCTTTATGGAACGAACTGCATTTCTGAAATCACCAATCTCGGAATATAGTTCATAAAGTTTTTTGAAAACGGAGTTTTTCTGAGAATATTCCAGTGATTTCATATAATAAGAAATAGCCAGATTGGTGTTTTCTGTTTCCTGCAGTTCACCAAGTCTCCTGTGAAGCCTGGAAAGTTCGTCCGAAGACTTTTCAACGGTTACAAGTTGATTTAATACTTTAATTTCCTCAGAAATATTGTTCTGGCTTCTGTAAAGCTCACATAAATCATTGAGAACATTTAAGTCTCCAGGATTTATTTCCAGATATCTTTTAACAGCCATTACTGCAAAAGGAAGTTTATCCAGTTTATCTCTATAGACTGAAATCAAATCATATAACAGTCTCGCAGCTATTTCCTGATTCGGAGTATAATCAATCTGCCGCTCTATCGCCGCTGCAAGAACCTTAAAATCACCTGTTTTTTCACAGCATCTGCATATATGTCCAAATATTTCCTGTTTCCCTGGATCAAGATTTATCGCATTTTCATAGCAGTTAACAGCATTTTCATAATCTTCTCCCCAAATCTCAGTAACCAGTCCAGCCATAAACCAGAGCTCAGACTGAACAATCTCTTCATACAGTCCCAGATTTATAAGTCTTGTTATTATTACAGGAATTGCTTCCCACTTTTTCATCTGAAGACTTATTCCCAGTGTCAGCATCAGAACTGGCTCAGACTCCAGTGGTGATGAATTAAGAAGATCCACCGATATTTCATAGGCATCTTCAAGCACTCCGGAGTCTTTAAACTGTTTGGCGAGTCTGAATCCATAAACCATTCTGCTCACAGGTTCATCTCTATACCATTGGAATTCAAGATTAACCGGGAAATCAGTACCTGCTTTAAGTTGCCACCACCAAAGCAGTTCGCCATTCAACTCGATCTGCTCCCTGATATTTTCAAAAAAAGAAACCTGCGGTAGTGGTAATCCAACCCTTTCTTCAAGTCTGATTTTTTCTGCAATGTAACCAATTTTATCAATGAATACCCATAACAACTCTATTAATTTATCCAAAAGAGCAATTTCGGCATCCACATCACCAGTGGTTCTTTTATCATCTATCAGAAGCATCAGATTATAGCTGTCTCTTACACCTGAGCTAAGGAGAGCCCAACGAGTCATAAGTGAACTTTCAACATCACCTTTCTCATATTCGTCGATCCATGAAAGCTCTCTGTATGCTTTTGCCTGATTTTCAGGTGTACTTTCTGATGATTCTATTTCTGATAAAAGTCGTCCCGTTATATCAGCAAAGTGGCCAAATTCCCAGGCGAATTGCTCATACAGAAACTGCAAAAATGGATCAGTAGAATCCTTCAGGTTTTTATATACAGTCTCAGATGTCATAGAAGCCGTAAGCAAATCGGAAAGTTTGTACTCTTCATCTGACTGCTGGAAAAGTCTGTAAAACTCATCATAGTCAGATTTTTTCCTGTAATATCGCTTAAGATATTTGAATCGCACATTCTGCGGGAGAAACTCCACCATTGAGCTTTCAAGTTCTTCACTTTTCAACTCACTTCCCACCATACACCTTGTTGCTGCAAGTTCAGACATGCCTTGCGAAAGTAAATCAGTAATGCCCTCCCAGGAAGTTGAGAAATTTTCATTTTCACCAAGCATACTGGACAAAACAGATGGATAACCGGAATCAATTTCCATATTCAACATTGAACGAAAATAGGAAAGTTCCCTGATATACCTGCCTGAGTTTATCTCTTCATCAAGGGAGTGTTTTAAATCATATTTATCCTCCTGTTTAGCAAAAGCAGAAAGTTTTATCCAGTTGGAAGTATATGTAGAGACTTCTTTTGTTTTTTCTGTTAATTGCATAAAATCCAGAATATATGTTCCAATAGCAGACATTTCCTGAACGAAATCTTCATCAAGAACAACGCTCCCACCAGACTCAATAACCCTCAGCATATCAACTGCCTGAACCAAAGAATTTGAGTATGTATATTCAGAAGGATCACTGAACCATTCCCTGACGAACTCATTTTTACACGAAGCAGTGTAAATACGGAAATAATCAGTCAGGTCTTCGAGAGGAACATTTTCTGTCCTCAGGTTATGGAAAATACTTTTTTCGATGAAATCCGATTCCCGGTCTGTAATCTGTTCAAACTGCTCTTCGATATTAAAAAGTATCTGTTTAACATTGAGTCTATTTTTAAGAACACTATCACTGATGTGTTCATGAATTGCCTGAAAAGTAACCAGACCACTGTCCAGTGCAAACCACAAAACCAGAGGATTCCCAGGAAGTTCACTTGGAATGTTACCGTCTTCAATAATCCTTAAAGTACTGTATTCATCAGGATAAACCTCATGATAAAGAAGTTTATTTTCAGGAGTTGGGAAACTTACCATTTTATGGAAACGGATTCCCTGTGAGTATTCTGAATTTTTTACCATTTCAAGAAAAGAGCTATAGGCATCAGTATTTTCAATGAAGTTCATTAGTGCACATGCATAATGTCCGGCAGGATATTCAAGTTTTTCCATAAGACTGGAAAACATTTCCAGATCTCCGTTTCTTGAGAAAATATCAAGCTTCAGAGAATAATCACTTTCATCAACCCAGTCTAAATCTTCATTTAAAATGAAGGAGAGTTCACCTGCAAGAGTTCTGATAAACCCGGATTTTTCAATCAAATTTCTTGAAATTTCTATGACTTTATTAAAATCAAAACCTCTAAATGCACAGGATATTCTAAGTAAAGAATTGATTTCAGATGAAATCTCAGTCTCATCAAAAAGAGAGCCTGCAGTGCTGAAATCATCCAGAGCCATATAAAGTCTGGCTGCTTCTTTGAGCCATACCTGATTATTGAATTCATAATGTAATTCAGTAAGCAGTTTTGCATCACTCGCAATCAAATCATCATATCCAGGAGTCAACTCAGTATTCTTCAAATCGAACTCAGGAAGTTTTCCTGTCCCGAATTTATAATCACTTCTGAGGAGTTCAGGCCAGTTATGCTCATCACTCAGTTGATTCTCAGTAAAAATTTCCTCTAGCCTGGAGTAATCATTTTCCGGAATATCAGCATATTTTGCCATACTGTAAATAACAGCTTTTGAGTTATCATCAACTGTTTCCATTGCTATTGAAAATGCATTTTTTATGAACTCTTCATTCCCCGGGAATTCATTGTAAAGCCTGAAATATGCAGCAACAAGATTTGCACTGTCCTGGCTATGCTCAGCAATTTCAAGTAAAGAACTCTTTCGTTGCTGCGTCCCCATGGGAAAACAGTCCGCAAGTTCAAGATAGAGATCAAGTGAATACTCATCTGATATTGAAAGCATTCTTCTTATGCTTAAAAGCATACCCAGGCGGTTTTCACCATTGAAATTTCTTATTTCAATCGCTTTTTGAGGTTTACCCTTAAGTTCTTTTGTCAACGACATCCATGAACTGAATTCATCCACACCCTCGGAATCAGGTAAGATCTCCAGTACATCAGATGATAATGCAGACATTGGATTCAACACTGCATCAAAAAGTTTTCCCGGAATTTCAAGGGGGATCTGACCTGCTATAAGTGTGGTAATGAATGAAGAAAAAACAGACCGATCAATATCGGTAAATTTTATAAGCTCATAACTCTCAGTATCACGTGAATCACGGAGAAGAACAAACCTCAGAATTAAAGCAGCAATATCAGAATATAAATCATTTGAAAATGCTATCGACTTAAGAATTTCCTCCCCGGAAGAATCATTGTCAGTGAAAAGCCGATAAGTTCCATACCAGAGTTTAACCCATACCGGTGATGTTTCCGGAGGTGAAACAGATAATGAAATTCCAGCGTTAAAACAACTCTCAAGAAGCATCTGATATACTAAAGACGAGTCATGATTGGCATCAATCGCCTTGTGAAGCAAATCAACTTTTTCAGAAACAGATGAATTATCTATGGAAAGAGAGGCTCTGGAATACAACACATCCTGCTGAAGCTCCATGTAAGAGGAAAATATTCCAGCATTTTCCATCACATGGAGAGCATCACCACTTGACATTGAAAAAATCAGTTTCCACCAGGAGGCTTCCATTGAAGTTAGATTTTCAATTCTTTTTTCAGGTTCCTTTTCGCCTTTCAGATACTCTCTCAAGGCAAGTTCTATGGATGCAGATTCACTCCCCATATCAGAAGCAGAGTTCAAATAATCAATATACTGTTCATTCCATTTGTTAAGAAGACATAATTTCCCTGCAAGTTCATTCAACACAGGATCACTGAAAAACTCAGGTATGATCGAGGATAGAAGTTGAGGATCCTTTTTAACTGACAGAAGTTTTCTGAGTCTGTGGAGTCTCAGAACCAGAGACTCACTGGTAGAAACAATGGAAGCTGCTTTTTCCAGTGCTGAGTCTTTTAAATCCGCATTATCAGAAAAAACTGAAGAAAGAAGTAACATTACTGGATTATTACCTTCTTCTGAAATGATTCGCTCAATACTTCTCTGTAAAAGCTCTTTGTTTTCATCAGTGCTCATGCTCTGTACAATAAGCCTGAATAATTCCAAGGAGTAAAAAAGAGATGAGTCTGTCAGTTCCGGAGAATTCCTGAGAATATCGATAGCGAGTTTATCATTGCCCTCAAGAACAGATGAAAAATAATGCAGTTCAGAATATTCAGGCAACTCCGAACATTGGCTGTCTTTTTCAAATTGAACCATTCTTCCGGTTTTTAATTTCTTAAGGTCAATAATAAGTCGAATAAAAGATCTGAGATTATTATCTGAAAGAATGGGAAGAATCTCCTCAAGAGCTTCGGTATCGTCAATTAAGAAATCCTCTAGAAAATATCTGATGATTCGGGACTCATCATCATCACCTTCATACTCATCATCATCCGCCAGTCCAATGTTTGCCTTTGCCAGAAGTCTTATATAGCCATCAACAGAAGAGTCAGCAGTATTTGCAAGAAAATCCCAGTTGCCATTTGCCCATGCCAGATCATACAACCTGTTTAAAATACATTCGTGCTGCTCTTCCCCTGCATAATCTCTCAGAAACTCAAAAGCATCTGATGCTCCTGAATTTCTTTCAATCAGCCACGAAATAAAAAGCGACATTGACTGAGCAGGAACTTCTTCACCATTATCTCTATGCCACTCAAGCCTTTGTTTTAAAACATTAATATAATCTTCAAACGTACCGTTTTCCAGTATGTTTTTTGTGAGACGATACCAGATTTCCTGATGATGCCCCGATGAAAATAACAGTGACTTTTTAAACAAATCTCTTGCTGCTGCATAGTTACCGGAAACTTCATATTTATTTGCAGCATACATAATAAGAGAAGCCTGAAGTTCAGCATCTCCTGTCAAAGAAGCAAGATTCTCCATGATAATTGATGAATTATTTGCGTCTCCGGTGATAACACTCATGCGGTTTAGCGCAATTATTGACGGAATATAAGCTGGATTTAATTCAAGAGAATTCACAAAATGCTGAGCAGCTTCAGGATTATCAACAGCATCCTTTTCAACTCCTATAAGATATTCAAGAACTGCTTTTTCTTCGACTTCGGATGAAGCATTTATCTGAATTGAAGTAATCGTGCTGACCTTATCACGCAGCCCTCTTAGTTTCAGTATCCTTCTCAGAGATCTCAGATTAGGAATCAACGATTTATCCGCATCAAGAGAAGCAGCATAATATTTCAAAGCCAGAGCAAGATTTCCTGTTTTTTCAGACAGATATCCCGCCTGATTCAGATATATGGCTTTTATTAGATTATCCTTTATTCTGTTGCTATAAGTAAGATAGTGTTCATGATCCCGTTCCTCAAACTCCCTGCTTATTTTCTCGGAAAATTCCTCTATAACGGAGTTATCACAAACTGGATATGCTTTCTCATGGGTGGCAATGACAAACTCTTCAATAGCACTCAGCTTTTCAGGGACTGGTAATGGAGGAGGTAAAGGTGGTGGAGCGGCACTACTCTTTTCTTCAACTTCTTCCTCAAAATCCTCATCGAATTGTATTTCTTCGATTTCAAGAATTTCTTCCTCCAGAAGTATTTCCTCTGAGCTTTCTTCTCCAACTGATTTTTCAATATCCACTTCTGAACTGGTATTTTCCAGATCCTTGTCACTCATGAAAAACCTCTTTTATATTCCGGCTTGAAACCGTATCATCCGGAATTAAATAATGATTGGTTGAAATTCAATCAGTTTATCTTGTCACAGACTTTATAAAGCTTCCCTGAATCAGTACCGAAAACAATACAACCGTCAGGAGTAATTGTGGGTGTTGAGTCAACATCCTTTCCGGTATACTGAGAAAACAGTCTGTTTCCATCGGCGTCTACACCGTAAAAATAATCATCACGACTACCGAAATACATGTTTCCGGATTTATCAACCGCTATATTACTGTAATTTCCATATCCCGCCACTTTTCTTTTCCAGATGGATTTTCCAGAAGATGAAATTTTATGAAGATATCCTCTTGTATCGACAATCACAAGATCTCCATTTTTAAGAATAGTTACTGGCATAGCAGCCTTAATACTGCTGTTTTTCCAGAGTTGTTTTCCTGAAGAACTGAAACAATAAACTCCCGTATTAGCAGAAATATACACATTGCCATTATCATCAACAGGGAGTGTTGAATTCTGAACAGCACCATTGTAGTGGTAACCGGTCAGTTGTTTCTGCCATTTTTTTACTCCCGATTTTGTAAATGCAGCTAGTGTCCCCCGATTATTAGCCACCATAATAAGTGATTTTTTTTCATTCCATGTCGGAGAAGAATTACTCCAGCCCCCGGTCAGATAAGACTGCCAGAGTGTTGTTCCACGTCTGATGGCATAAACATACCCATTATAATTTGTCACTATAATTGTGTTTTTTTCAAGAATCAGCGGACTACACCTTACAGGAGACCCGATACCCAGTTTCCATTTTAAATTTCCTTTTCGATTCAGGGCATAAAGGTATCCGTTATCAGAACCGAAGTAAACTGTACCATCATCACCAAGTGATGGTGTGGAGTCAACATCATCCCCCACATAGAACTTCCAGTTCAACCCCCCCTTTTTATTCACACAGTAGAAATACCCGTCCTGTCCACCAAAATAAATATTCCCGGATGAATCTGTCACAGGACTGGAAAAGATTCCCTTTGTAGTCTGAAATGTCCACTTGACATTAAATTTTACCGGTCCCTTGAAGGGTGATCGCCCTTCTCTCTTCAATGAGCCTCTAAATGTAGGCGTGTTGTCATTGAAATTTAGTATATGTGTCTGATTTACATCCCAGGTTGAATTACTGATTATAAATAATCCACCGGCGATTAATAATAAAACGTTCATTTTGAACCCCTCAATTAAACCCCTTACATTAGGGATACTAAATGAAAAAGGGCTCATTCTCCACCCCTTTTATCAGTTAACATGTTAAAAAAGTACCTTTAAAGCCGGCATAAGAAAAACATTTTCATCATCAATGAAGTTCAATTTGATTTGCAGTAGTGCTTGTCACCACCAGTGAAATCTGTTACTAAATTCCCCGTTGTGTCTAACATCTGATAATTAAAACAGATAAGCACCCTGACAGGCAGTGAATTCTGTAAGTGGAGTAGATAAAATGGCATCAAAAGTACCGTTGCCGCCATCCGGAACAAGAGATTTTCTTCCGGATACATTGGCCCTTAGAAATCATGTAATTGATATTATACGTAGAAACTATGAGAATCACGGGTTTTCTCCCCTTGAAACCCCGGCTTTTGAAAAACTTAGTGTTTTGACAGGCAAATATGGAGATGAAGGAGACAAACTTCTTTTCAAAATTCTTCACAGGGGTGAAAAACTTCAGAGAATTCTGGGAAAAGATGAAGTCTCTGAATCTGATTTAGCTGAAACAGCACTCAGATATGATCTCACTGTGCCTCTTGCCCGGGTTTATTCATCAAACAGAGAACAGCTTTCCAGGATTTTTAAGAGATACCAGATACAGCCTGTATGGAGAGCTGACCGCCCTGCAAAAGGAAGATTCCGGGAATTCTATCAGTGTGATGTTGACGTTATTGGTGGAACTGAATTAACTTCAGAGGTTGATATTTTTCATGCTGTAAACGTCATCATGAATGAACTGGGGCTTCATGATTTTCAAATTGTACTGAATCACCGAAAAATACTGTTCGGCATGCTTGATGGCTTAAAAATTGAAGCTTCTAAGCATATTGAATGTCTGACCATTCTGGATAAACTGGATAAGACATCGCCTCAGGATGTAATTTCAAGCCTTAAACAACTTAATATTCCTGGTGACTCACTGAAAATAATTTCAGATATTATTGAACTTGTAAATGGAGAAGAGTTGAGCAACATAGAGCTGCTTGATAAAATTTCAGGCGTAGTTACTGATGAAGGCAAAACGGGAGTTGGAGAAATTCTGCAGATACTTAAATGGGCTGATGAAGCTGAAATTGGAAACCATTTGAAATTTGGCCCAGTTCTGGCGAGAGGTCTTGATTACTATACCGGACCTATATTTGAACTGAGAATCCCCGGACATGTTTCAAGTTTCGGCGGTGGAGGCAGATATGACGGACTTATAAGTATCTTCTGTGGTGAAAACATTCCTGCAGTCGGATTCAGTTTCGGACTGGAACGCATTATTGAGCTGCTTAAAGAATCCTCACCGGAATTACCATCATCGGTTCCTGATTTCTCCCTTGCTGTTTTAGACCGGAAAAACTTTTCATTTGGGTATAGCGCTCTAAATAAAATTCGTAAGGCGGGAATCTCTGCTGATATTTATCCTGAATTTCCAAAACCAACAAAGTTTTTTAAATGGGTTGATCGTAAGCAGATTCCTTACGCAGCAGTAATCGGTGATAATGAGATATCCAGTGGAAATTTTACAGTTAAACGAATGGCTGACGGTTATCAGAAGACAGGAACTGTTGAAGAGTTAATCGATTTCATCAAGGAATCACCTAAATAATCTGAAACTTTATTTCTATACTATTCATCTCTAAAATCTTCCAAATCAATATAATCCGGACTTTTTACCTAAAGAATAACTTTCAACCACCGATTCGATTTGTATGTTTGAAAAACCGGATATAATTTACATGAACAATGCATCCTGCAGCTGGCCTTTACCTGAAGATGTTGCAACTGCTATAAAACGTAGCATTGACTCTCCTCCACTTTTCTTTAACAGAGCAACGGGGGGAGCAGATACCAGAGACGAAATCCGAAAAACTCTAGCCGAAATACTCCACTGCGAGAAAGATGAAATATCCCTTGTTAGTGGAGCAACCGCTGGGCTGAATGTTGCCATTTTAGGGCTAAAACTCAAAAAGGGAGACACAATTGTCACAACTGATGCCGAGCATAACAGCGTTTACAGACCTCTTCAGAAATTTCTTGAATTTAATCCTGATAACAATTTGGTAAATATTTCATGCAATCATGAAGGAGTACCCTCGTTCGATGAATTTAAAAAATTCACTGAATCCAAAGATGGCAGTTCATTTAAAGTCCTTGTAATGTCCTCACTGAGCAATGTCACAGGTAGATATACCGGATGGAAAGAGTTTTTTAAATTAGCAAAATCGAGAGGTGTAACCACGTTACTTGATGCCTCTCAGTCTTTTGGCAAAACCCAGACTGGTGTGGATGAATATATTCATGCTGATATAGTGGTTGCCCCTTCACACAAGGGCATTCGCTCACTTCAAGGATTGGGTTTTTTAAAGATATTCAGCACTATTCAAATCAGGCAAATCATTTCAGGGGGAACAGGAACTGAAAGCTATTCTCTTACTCATCCCAAAATCATGCCTGAAAAATTTGAAGCAGGAACTCCTCATTACACAGGTTCAATCGCCATGCTAAAAGCCCTGATGTGGGGAAAAGAAAACAGCAATATTTTTAGTTCCAGATGACTTGAACTGGCACAGTATTTAAAAACTGAACTTAAACATCATAGTAATATCAGGATTCATGGAGGACATATGAGCACAGACTCCGGAATTATCAGTATTACGATGAGTTCATTTTCACCAATGGAAGCAGCTCAGATACTGTTTGAAAATTATGGAATCATATCAAGATATGGACTCCACTGCTCTCCCCTTATTCACAAATCTCTTGGAACCACAAAAAGTGGAACCCTGAGACTCAGTCTGAGTGGGTTTAATACCTTTTCAGAAATTGAAACAGTGATTTCAGGTTTGAGAAAACTGGCAAAATGAGAATACTAATTTCTAAACCCAAAAAAGACTGTCTTGATAAGGAACTTATCTGGGATTATGTTTTTGATTCAATTACCGACAGTCGTTTTCTTGAGAAACTATCTCTGTCAGGGGTTCTTGAACTTTTCACAGATTTTCCAAGACCGTTTTTTCGATTCAGCGACTCAAGTGGCATGCAGATAAAAGGCATTTTAGGAACCACCAGTTGTACCGTATTTTTTTCTAAAACAAATAAACCTGAACAGAAGGATTTTTTTGAACAATTAATTTCAAATCTGGAAAATTGATTTTTCATTTTTGCAAATTTTAATCTGGAAGGAGTACTAAATGGGAACGAAACTGAAAACACTTTATGATTTTGTTATTCAAAATGGAGGCATGCAGGAAAGAATGCGGGTAGCCATGAAAAGCGGCATTTCAAGCAGCAAAGCTCCAGATTTGCCGGACACTCCCGAAAATATTTCCAAGTTGAAGGCTGCAATAAAAGAAGTAATGGGTAAAAATCCACCGAATGTATAAAAAGGAGATATCTATGAGCAATTTTAAAAATTTGGAATACATACTGGATCACCACTTTGATTCAAAATCCTGCAGACACTATGTAAACGGATTCGTAAACGTCCTGCACTGCCATCACTATGCAACACTCTATGCACAACTGGCCGACGACGCCGGGATGCTTGATGGGAAACTGCTTCTGGCAGAATCATGTGAAGATGTATTTTATGATGTTCTTAAAAAGTATTACATAGAAAACGGCATCTGTTCTATCAGGGACAAAATAAATATAGCTGAACAATACTACAGTGCAACAGGCCTGGGAAAAATTCATTTCCAAAAAGCAGGACCTGAAAGTGGATATACCGAATTAACCCACAGTCATGTTGATGAAGGATGGATAAAAAAATGGGGCACACGTGATAAACCTGTGAATTTTATGACTCAGGGGTTTATTTCTGCCGTATTTTCTCTTCTTTTTGACACACCAAGACGTTCTTTCGAAGTTTTTGAAGAGGAAAGCATTGTGAGTGGAGCAACTAAATCTTCTTTTAAAATTGTAAGAAAATAATGGAGGAAAACATGACTATAGATAGAAAAAAAATTATTGAAAATATGTCGAAAATAAGGGTTATCGGCAATGAAGACGGTCTGGTCAGCGGCTTTAATGTATTCGTTACTCAGTTGCCTGCAGCAATATGGAATACATTTGCTGATAGACTTACCGCAAAAGTGGATTCAGAAATGCTTGAAGCTGCTGAATGGCTTTTGGTCAATGCGGCACAGGAATGCGGATATCATACCGGTTATGGAATAATTACCAGTGATGAGTGGAAAGCTGTTGTGGAACCCATGATAGAAAAAGCCCCCGAAGACATATTGTATGGAGCATTTGCCGTCTTTACCGCGTGGGGATGGGCAAAAGCTGAAGTAATCGAACTTATCCCAAATGAAAAAATGGTGATAAGAGCTTACGATTATTATGAATCAGATGCGGTTTCCTACGGATATGGCAATAAAAAGGGTGCATATATGATCAGAGGGGTAAGTGCAGCGTTTATGGATCTTGCCTATGGCGGGGAATATGATCCCACAGGAAACACAGGCATGAGAACATTTTCATGCAAACAGACAAAAGGAATCGAATGTGGTGATGATTACGGCGAATTTGTTGTATCCAGAGCCCAGTGATATAAATCCTAACTTTTCAGCAACTCTCTGATTGATTCGGCAGCCTCAGGAAACTCACCTGCACTTGACAGAACACTTATTACACCCATATCTGTATAAAGGAATTGCATGGAAGTCTGTTTTTCCGGCATATAAAGAACCATGGGTACACTTGAATTACTTAGCATGGAGGCCAGTTCAAGAGCACTGAACTGATCATCCTCACGAAAAGTAATCAGTGCCACGTCAGGCTTTTCTTTCTGACAGACAGCAAGTGCTTCATTCTGATCCTGATATTCATGAATATTAAGTCTGGGAATTTCTCTACGCAGATAATCCCCAAGCTCCTTTGCACGATTACCATCATCAAATAAAACAGCAAACGGCCTCACAAAGCGGCTTGAAACCTGTGGCATTCTTTTTGAAAGGAGCTCCTGTTTCAACTCCTCACAGCTGGAATACCTGTCAGAAATCTTCTTTGCCATAGCTTTTGTGATAATTTCGTCGATATATATTGGAATATCAGGTCTTTCAAGTGTAACACGGGGTATTGGCTCATGAATATGCATGCCTAAAAGTTCCACGATATTATCACACTCAAACGGAGGTCTTCCGGTGAGAAGTTCAAAAAATATACAGCCTACACTATAAATGTCACTCGCAGGTAGATCATCGGGTTTTATAACCTCGCTCTTAATCCGTTCAGGAGCAAGATAAAGGGGTGTTCCTTCCACAAATTTGTCTTTTCCTGTTTCACTCAGACTTGTAAGACCAAAGTCTGTGAGAGCAACATGATAATTATCCCTGGAAATAAGAACATTTGCAGGCTTTACATCCCGATGAGCAATCCCTCTTTTGTGAACAGCTCCTAATCCTGAACATATCTGACTTATAAGCCCAATGGCAACATCAAGAGGCACAAAATCTGATGCACGGTAAAAGTCATCAATAAAAGTGGCTAGTGTCTGGCCGGGAATATATTCCATCACAAAATAGTAATACCCCTCTTTCTCACCAAAAGAAAAAATCTGTACGATATTAAGATGGTTAATAGTAGCCATTGTGACTGCTTCTCTGCGAAAACGCTCAACAGCTTCATGGCTTGCCATACTTCTACCCTTCAGAACCTTGATGGCAACGTTTCTTTCCAGAAACACATCGTATCCAAGGTAAACCACCCCCATTGCGCCTCTACCAAGAACCTTCTCCAACCTAAACTTTTCTTCGAGTACAGTTCCAGGTGGAAACGGGTCTTTTCCATAAATCTGAGGATTTTCTGTGGACATCGACTCTCTCTTTGTGAAAAAAAGGTTAAATCCAACGTTCGGATATTACTTTTAATTAACGATTCAGTCAACATTAACTGGAGATATAATCAGACATTACATCAGATTTAAATCCCCCTGTCGATGCTACTAATGTGGTTTTTAAATAATTATTCTGAATTAGTAGATTCGTATCTACTATTTATCCGCAGTAAAATCCCCATCAAAGTTACCACCAGCCAGTGAACCATACCAGCGTCCAGGTTCCATTGTTGAATCGTTTACAATTGGAACAACTCCCCTCAGACTGAGAAGATTAAGATTAACAGTAATGTCATCAAGAGCATCAATAATCTCACTGATAGCATTATCCTTCTGGCTGTCACAGAAACTATATATTGGGTCGTAAACACTTGGAGCATCCGACCACATTGAATATACAAGATCATCAATAGCACCCGCAATGGCATCACAATCAATTACATCGTAGAGTGCTTCTTCAAGACTGTAATAACATGTGTTTCCGTAACCACATGTTATTCCTGTTACAATAACATCTATAGCCCATGAAACCAGACCACCTACAACATTTCTGATGTAGTATCTATCAATATAGAAAGTACCGCAGATTTCTCTTGAGGTAAAATCGTCAGGAATAACCTCAAACCCGAGTACATCCTCCGGTGGAGATGTTACAAACTGCCCATCGTATTCAAATTCGATCAGATCCCAAACCTGAGTTCCATAATATTCATCATTTCCCATTGGTACAAGGTTGACAGTATGAAGGACCCGCATATCATCTACAATATCACTTACATTACCCAGAGCAACAATCAGATCCTGAGCCCACTGTGGAACATAAGTGGAAATGAGATCCTGAAGCAGATCGTTAATGATGCTCATCAACCACGATGGAATTCCACCAATTTGAAAATCGCCCTGAATAATATCCCTCAACCACTCGGCAGCGGTAAGAATACCTCCGAGGAAAGGACCAACAGCATCCCTGAGATGAAGCATGGAATCAAAATTCCATGTTCCGGCGAGTCTGGTTGGACTGTCATTCAGATCACATTCATCAGGATTTACACAAACACCGTTAATACATACATCGCCATCGGGACAGGGTACAGTATAGCAGTCAGGATCGCCACCATTATCAGGTATACATTCTCCGTCATTACAAAGCCATCCGGTTGGACAATCATCATTTGTCTCACAATTATCCGTTGGATCCTGACAGTAACCACCTACACAGATTTCTGGTTCAGGACATGGATTTGCACTGTTAAGCAAATTACAGCGTTCGCCATTGGTAGGTGGAACACATTTTTCTAAAACCGTATCGCAGATATATGGACTGATACAATCATCATTATTTGTACAGGTGCCGCTGGTATTAATTTCGATACAGTAGCCATCCTCACACATGGGAGCATCAGGTGGACAATCTATATTATTTTCACAGGCTCCACCGTTGGTATTTTCCTGAACATTAATATTGATTGTAATAGGCTCAACACTCATATCAACAAGTGTAGCCCTTATTTTTGCCTGGTGAACTTCTGTTCCGGTTTTGAAGAACAAAGTTGCACTTCCGCTTACACCTGTATCAATTGTGAGTGAACTTCCTGAATTGCCATTAGTGTCTTCCAGAATACTTCCTGAACCGGAACTGGTTATCTCAAATAATACAGGAGCCCCTGATATTGGCATTTCTCCTTCACCTGGAACCTTATTGAATGCTTTCACTCCTACACTGATCTTCCTGTTTGTGAAAGATGAGCTGGGATTTGCTTCAAGCTCTTCAAAACCCACAAGAAGAGTGACAACATTTACTGTATACTGGCGACCACATACACCCTCACCGCTTACTGAAACACGATAAACGCCTTCAGATGGAGCACTGAATGTAACACTTGCCATACCACTTTCATCTGTAAGCACATCTTCAGCACTAAGAACGCCACCGGTTCCACTAATGATTTCAAAATGAAGAGGAAACAGGGGAACAAGTGCATCCTGATAGTTTTCAGTATCATCAGTACGCTTGACAACCATAGCCCTCAATGTAACAACTTCATCCGGAATTACCTCAAAACTCAGGTTACCAACAGGCACAAGCCAGTTACCACTTTCTTCAGATGCCGGACATGGCAAATTTGTATGGTTATTACTTACCACATTATTGGTACCATTGTTGTTATTGGTATCACTACCGGTAGGACTTGCACAGCCAGATGCAAGCAAAAGCATTGAAAAAAGGCTGATTATTACGGTTTTGATATAAAAAGATCTTTTCATTGGAAACCTCCACCATGAAAGTATACCCCTAAATGCGCATTTAGTTATCGGTTAAATGGCTCATTTTGATTTTTCTGTAAATAATCACTACACCACTTTTTGTCTGTTATTGAATGTTTGCAGTAAAAATTAATGAACTGCCCATATCAGTCTCATTCCATTTCAGTGGATAACTTCGAAGCAGCCTTATCATTGCATAATTCCCGGTAAGAACCTCTGCACGAATAGTTTTTAATCCGAATTCAAGAGACAGATCCCTTATTTTTTCCAGTATAAGCTTTCCATAACCCATCTTTCGATAGTTTTCACCTACTGCGATAGCAAAATCGCCAATTTCTTCTCTGGAAGAAGCACTGAGTTCTCCAACAGCGATCAGTTGACGACCACCAACAGGGTACAGTGTAACAGTATGTATATCATCAGTTTCTTCAAGATTTTTAATATGTTTTGAGATAGATGACTCACCACTGAAAAATCTGAAATTTTTAGAGGATTCGCTCATTTTGTAATAAAAGCTCTCAATTGTCGGGAGATCAGCAGATGAGCATGTCTTAATTGTCATAGACCTTCCATTTATCTCCGTTGTTCTCATATTCATATGAGAAAGGTGTGTTCTGCCGGGAGAAAAATCAACATACTTTTTGCTCAGTGCAGCATTAAGTAACTCCGCCCTATGATCCGGGTGGGCTATAGAAATCAAGTCAAAGGCTCTTTGCCGTATTGATCGCCCTCTCATGTTAATGATACCAAACTCTGTGATAACCCAGTCAATATCCTGTCTTTTAAGTTCAATGCCTACTCCATCACCTGTAAGAGGCACAATTGAACTCTCGCCGCTGCTATTGACGCTTAACATAACCACAACACTTCCCCCGCCCGTAGACCTGATTGCATTTCTGGCGGTATCTGTAATCCCGCCAACACCACCATAATATCCGGGTTCATTCCTTTCACAGGTCAACTGCCCGGTGAGATCCATTTTTACTCCACCATGAATTGAGAAAAAATTCCGGTGAGAAGATATCACTTCAGGAGAATTTACATAATCAGAACATCGCATTTCAATATTAGGGTTATCATCAAGAAAATCATAGAATTGTCTAGTACCTGCAGCCATTGAGGCAACAGCTTTTCCCCTGTTGATATTCTTACAGTTATTAGTAATTGCACCTTCAAGCATTAATTCCATAAGCCAGTTTGTAACAAGGGTTGAATGAACCCCAATGTCTTTGAGCCCGTAGCATTTTCTGACTATTCCCGCTGGAACCTGACCATAACCAACATTTATGGTTGCCCCTGATGGAATCAATTCAAAAATTTCACTCCCAAGAGCCTCCTCTATTTCCTTCCCAGGGTGCAGTACAGGTAACTCCATAAGTTCTTCACTCTGGTTAATGAAATAATCAACATCCTCCACACAAATAAAACTGTCACCATGTGTTCGAGGCATGAACTGATTTACCTGAGCTATTACAGTTTTTGCAGACTGAACTGCCGCTCTGGTAATATCAACACCAACTCCCAGACTCATCAGTCCATGCCCGTCCGGAGGCGAAACCTGAATTAATGCGACATCGAGATCAATAATTTTACTCTGAAAATAGCTTGGAAGTTCACTCAGATGAGCTGGAATATAATTATAACTAGCCTGATTTAAAGATTTTTTCCCATTTGAGCCACGAAAGAAAAATCCAGAATTAAAACTCAAAGATGAATCAGAATCTGAAAATGACCATCCCTGGAGAAGAGATATTCCAGGTATGGATGAGTCACCTATTGCAGCATTTATCAGAAAACCAGGTTCAGCAGCACCAGATTGAATAAATACGAGTGAACCAGGCTTTATTATGAGTGAAATGTCTGCAGCTGTAACCGTTCTGGAGACATACTGTTTTCTCCACCGGATATTTTTCAAACTGTCACCTCCTGGGATTCATCATTGCATAAACATGTCTTGCAATAAGATCCACCTCAAGGTTTACAAGGTCACCTACTCTTTTATACCTCAGTATTGTGTGCTCTTTTGTAAAAGGAATAACAGCAACATCAAATGCAGCCGATGAAAGTGATGCAACGGTCAAACTTATTCCATCCACACAAATACTCCCTTTCAATGACAAAAATGACTTTAATTCAGGAGGATAATTAACTGTAAACGTAGTCTGAGCACCAGAGGAATTAATTCTTGTTATCCTTCCCCGGTCATCTACATGCCCGCTAACCAGGTGTCCATCAATTCGTCCGGCATATGACAAGGCTCTTTCAAGATTTACCAGAGAACCTTTTTTCCACATCGTGAGTGTTGTCCTGTCAATAGTCTCCTTAACGGCCTGAACGCTGAATTTATTTTCATCATGTTTTTTTGAAGTCACCGTAAGACATATACCATTTATTGCAATGCTGTCGCCTAGCTTGACCTCATCCAGAGGAATTTTTGTTGTTTTCAATTCCAGCTCAACAGCCATCGAAAGTGGGGTAACATTTGTAACAGTACCTATATCTTCAATTATTCCTGTAAACATTTCTCAGGTATCCTTATAGATGACATCACCTGAAACCACAAAATCATCTACATAACTTTCCAGAGCTCTAATTTTTATTTTAAAATCAGAAAAGTCATCTCCGGTTATTGATGAAACAGCACTCAATGTTCCATTGTTTCCGGCAATGGATGAATTGTAAAAGAACTTTACACTATCCACAAGATGATGATGCAGCATCTGACCTGCCAGATAACTTCCGCCCTCAAGCAAAATACTTGAAACACCATAAGTGGCAATCTCTTTCATTACAGTTGAAAGGTTTTTTTTATTGAAAATATCCCCATTCGGGATAATAAACTTTAAAAAGCATTCACTTTTTGACTTTATTTCCGAAAGTCTGTCCTTGTCACAGTCATCTCCAGTAACCACAATCACGGTGCCTTTTTGAAACAGTTTTAACTCAGGACTCAGATTCTTAAGAGTTGGATCAATTACTATTTTTACACCATCTCTGCCCCCAGTTACACCACGGCAATCCAGTCGGGGATTATCAATTCTGGCAGTTCTTCCACCAATCATCACTGCATCAAATTCGTTTCGAAGCTCATGCACATGGTGAAGACTTTCATCTGAAGTAATGTATCCGCTTCTGTTTGTTCTATAAATTTTTCCGTCAAGAGTCATTCCCATTTTAAGTAATATATAGGGTCTGTCTTTTAAATAAACTGAGAGAAACGGACGTAAAATTTCCTCACCTTCATTTTTTAGAATTCCTTCAGTGACAATCACACCACTTTCCCTGAGAAAGAGGCCACCACCACAATGCCCAGCCACTGGATCTGCACAGGAGTAAACTACTTTTCTAATGCCGGCCTTCAATATTGCTTTTGTACAGGGAGGCGTTTTACCGTAATGGTTACATGGTTCGAGTGTGACATAAAGCGTAGCGCCATATGCCCTCTCTCCAGCTTTTTTCAATGCAATGATTTCAGCATGTGGCTCACCTGCCGACTCATGAAAACCAGTTGAAACCACCTCACCATCTCTAACTACAACGGCCCCCACAGGAGGATTCGGAGAAGTCCTTCCGACACCCTTTTTCGCTTCGATCATGGCCAGTTTCATGTATCGGATATCTTCAGCATCCATGAAAAACCTGAAATACGACAACACACGGTTTTGAGATGTTATATATTGTTCTCAAGTTCTGAGATTTTATCAATTCGTCGCTTGTGACGACCACCTTCAAATTCACTCTTAAGAAAAGTCGAAAGAATATCTTTAGCCAGTTCACTTCCCACAACCCGGCCGCCCATACACAAAACATTTGAATCATTATGGGCTCTTGCCATTCGCGCACTGTAAGTGTCTGAACACAGTGCGGCCCTGATGTTCCGATGCTTGTTTGCGGCAATACTTATACCAATGCCGGTACCACACATCAAAACACCTAGTGAGTTAGGATCTGAGTCAACCATTTTGCATACTTTGGTTGCAATATCAGGATAGTCAACACTATCCGTGTTGTATACACCAATATCCTCAAATTCAACAAATGTGGTGGTGAGGTACTCACAAAGTTCGGATTTCAGATCAAACCCGCCATGATCGGCACCAATATATATTTTTTTCATCACTATCTACCAGTGATAAGTGTATCATATTCTCTGTCGCGATAGTGTCCACAGGAAGGACATGCTCTGTGGGGAATTCTGGGTTCGCCACAACTGGGACATGCACTTGCATTTGGAGGTGAACTTATTTTATCATGCTGAGCTCTTCTTGAATCTCTTCTCATTTTTGACTGTCTTTGCTTTGGTACTGCCATTTTACTACCTCATTTCTAAGAATTATTATCTGTTACACTATTATCAATGCCAGCAATTTTCCTGAGACCTTCCCACCTGGGATCAGTATGGAATTCTGGCGGAATTTTGCTGTCATATTGAATACCTGTACAATCTTCTGAGCACACTGGATTCATTGGTATTTCCAGAATCAGATGATCTACAATGTGATCTGTAAGGTCAATCTGCTCACCTGAGAAATAAACAACATCCAAATCCCCTGATTTCAACTCAGTTTCATCCTTAAAATGGTCTGGGGATCTCAGCAGAACAAAACTGAAGTGTTCAGGAATATTATAGTTGAAACCACTAAGGCATTTATTGCACTTGAGAAAAATTTCAGATTTAACCTGTCCGGTAACATACGCACCGCCCTGAATCTTCTCAACTTTTATTGTACCGGAACATGAACTCTGCTTTGTTGAATCCAGAACATCAGATAGCCTGGCCTCAAGGAACTCACTGTCAATAAAATAGTCAAGCTTTTTTGCCTGTTCTCTGATTTCTCTTAACTGTACAATAACTGGTCTCATAACACACTCCCACAACGGGTAAGGGAGAGTAGGCTCAAGATGTGCTGTTGTCAAGGGAATTTAATTAAAGAACTGAAGATCAATCGTCATCGTCGTCGTCATCAACGACAACTCGCATGGATTTCATCGATTTCATGGATTTCATTGTCTTCATTACAGGACGCATCTGTTTTACTATTGTCCTCATAGCAGGCATTGGTCTTGGATTATTCGTCGCAGTGGACATGATGTAAATTGCAGGATCTTTCATAGGCATCGGTCCACCACTTAATCTTGCCTTTGCTTTTCCGTATATTTCGGAGGAAGCAGGAACCATATTCATGACTTGTCGATACTTGGCTTTTGCACCTGCACTGTTTGATCCCATCTTATAGGCATCCTCATAAATATTTTTGGCTTTGGCTTCAAGTGTGGAAAGAATATTGGAAACATCCTGAGCACCTGCACTAACAGCTTTTTTATATGAGATGTATGCCGATTCATAACTTCCAGTAGCTATCTGGACACTTGCAAGACTTTTTGCCGCCGCAGCCAGTTTGCTTTTCAATTCACCCGAATGCTTTCCACCAAACTGAGCATCAACGGAAAGGCATTTTTCTATTGAAGAAACAACAACAGCAAAATTAGTGCTGTTAACACTTATCGCGGTCCACGAACTGGCCATTATACCAAGTTGGCCTGCCAGTGCCTTAAATTTATCTGCAGCAGCTCCTGTTTTTTTCGCTGCCAGAGCTTCAGCCTCAACTTTCGCTCCGTTGAAATCCTTGGCATTATACTTATTTCTTACACTGGCTGGTATGGAACCACCTCCACCTCCACCGCCGCCACCGGAATTAACAACTGCCTTGGTATCACCGGCAGTTCCACCGTTGCTTACAGAAACACTACCTCCGGCAGCCTGAAACGCTTTTTGATCTGCAATAATATCTTCTGTAACTCTGCATGCATCAATGAGTGATGGTTTACCAGAAAACTCTTGAACTTTACGTTTAGCCACATAAGCAGGGAATGCCTCCCTTACGAGTTCATTCCTTAAGTTATAAGCAACTTTACAGTCTTTATATTTATCAATTATATCATCATATAATTTGACAGCTTTCCTTTTTGCTGCAGTTGTCTTTGCAATATCAAGATAATCTTTTATCTTTTTGATATCAGCTCTTATAACACCGGAAACCTTGAGCCGGTCACTTATGGTCTTCGTTACATTATCCAGATTAGTTTTATACCAAGCACTCCCCTTCTCACTGATATTATCTTTAATATCCTTATAAATTTCGGGAAGTCCTTTAAGTTTTTTGTTCAATTCTTCAGTTGCAAAGCCAAGACGATTGACTCTGGCAAGCACGAATTGAATTGAATCGTCGAGTTTTTTTCCACTTTCAGCTACTTTTTTCTGTGGGCCAACTTTTCCCTCAATCAGTTTATCTGCACTATCGAGAGTCTTTATGATTTTATTCCAATCGGGTCTGCCCTGAGCATTTAGAATAAGCTCTTTAGCCTGATCAAATAATTTTTTAAATTCAGCTTCTTTCTGTTTTCTAGCTTCAACAGCCGGATCAACTTTGGGGGCTTCTGGTTTTTTCTTTGTAGCCTTCAGAACAATCAGGAGTGCAAACATTACGAATACAATGCCACCAACAAGAGCAATCATTTTTTTGCCACGTGTATTCAGCATCTTTCCAATAAATGAGGATTTCTCCTTATTCTGTGCCTGAATCATCGCCTTAATAGGATCATACGGAAGGGCATCAACAGGCGCAGTTCTGTCATCAGGAGGCATTCCAGGAATCCCAGGTCCGCCGGGAGGCATTCCAGGTCTTCCGGGCTGCATTCCAGGTCCGCCGGGAGGCATTCCAGGTCCGCCGGGAGGCATTCCAGGTCCGCCGGGAGGCATTCCAGGTCTTCCGGGCTGCATTCCAGGTCC
>JAFGWM010000020.1 GCA_016937155.1 Deltaproteobacteria bacterium | reverse complement strand
TCATCTCCATTCCTCCCGGCTTACTAAATTCTACCGGGACTTCTTAAAAGTTCAGCATGGTCAAATTTGCGTTAGCACAACCCCAAATAACTGATCAAATTTACGTTAGCATAAACATATACATGCTCTTATCGGGTACCATCCTTTCAGAAACTACTGAAGAAAACTGACCATATAACCACTTTTCCCCCTCCTGTTTTTTTAAAGACCTTGTTTCTGAAGTAAATCTGTATTAAGTCAAACAGTGACAGGGTATTTTTTATTGAATATCAATAACTTGCATTCCATGCCAGGAATTTGCGCTGATAATTTTATTATCATCAAATATAGCATCCCAGCTGTATCCGGTAAGAAGTGACTGAACCACAGGCTCAGCATTCCCGGTCTCATAGAGGAAAATTTCAGGGGGATTATTATCTATAACCAGTGCCCTGTCACCTTTTGCATGAGCCAGTATCCCGTACCACGTGGACATTGTTGCCATTTCTACAGGGTTCATTGATCCTGAAAGTGGAACATTGATTAGTCTGGGACGATAATCTGTGTTGTCACCATCATACCACCAGTAATATCCCGTGTTACGAAGAAGGAAAATATTACTTTCTGTGACCTGAGCTGAATTAATATAACCACCGCCGAAGGTGATATTTTTAAGCGGGATTGCTATATTACTCTGTCTGCGAAGTATCTTCAATATGCGATCAACATGATAACAGACACCCTCACTGTACCAATATTCCCAGTAGGAAGTATCACAATCTGACCAGCTGTTCCCGGGATTCATTCCCAACTGGTAATCAATTGTTACTATGCGGGAAAGCTCACCACTATAGCCGATCATACTTCCCGGAATATTTATGTGGGCAAGTTTTTCAACAGTATCAGTTGAGTATTCATCCATGAACCATGCACTGAATCCGGGAATAGCAAGTTTCTTCATCACATTGACATAAATATTTTCTCCTGTTGAGAAAAGAGCAACAGGTGTTTCATCCTCATCTGAATCACTTTCGTATGCAATATAAGGAGTTTCAGGATCCGATACATCAACAAAAACGATACCTCTGTCAGTATCGGAGTACCAATAATAAGAACTACCTTTTATCATAGCAAGCATCTGATTGCTCATAACAGCTGTCTCACCGGACTGAACATACCCATACATGTAAGTTGTGGATGCTGGCATGGGAAAATCAAAAGATGTTATACTTTCAATCTGAGGTTCTTCGGGAACACTTATGTCAATTACTACCAGGCGGGTTTTATCCTGCTGATTTTCGGACTCATAATACCACCAGTAAGGATAGGAACTGTAAAGGAAGTAAATATAATCACCATTTGTGAACATTCTGGAGTTATAATAATCGAAACCACCCCACCAGCTTTCCATATCAGAGTCATCAGGTAATACTTCTCTAAGATTTATGGATGATACAGGCTCAATTGCATCAGGATCATCCTGATGAAAAATATTAATTCTAGCTGAGTTTTCCCACCAGTCCATACTTAATACAGCCAGCATTGAATCTCCAAATTCAGTAAATTTATGTGCTACTCTGGCGAAAACAAGTGAATCCTGTACCTGCGGCTCAGAAAGGTTATCTATATCAAACGAATCAAGCCTCTCATCACTCATAGCAAAAAGTCTTCCACCACTGATAAATGCTCTTCTGGCCATACCGTGATGAGGAGCATTCCCCCTCTTAATAATCTCCTGATCGTTGAATTGAAATATCTGAACTCCACTTTCATAGCCTGTACTGTTCCAGCCGGCCCATGGCATAAGAATCAGCCCTTCACTGTCCAGAATTTTCAGTGCCTTGTGTATTCTGTCCTGATCTTCAACCATCCAGCTCCACTGGGCACCAAAGTTCTGCCTGGAAAGCATAACAGGATTATCAAGATCACTTACATCAAAAAGACTCATAGCAAGCAGATTAGTATCAGTGTCATCATATCCGAGAGCAATCAGTCTGTTTCCCCTTGGCTCCATGTGGTATAACCAACCAGGGATTTCAAGCTCACCCCGCTGAACAGGCTGTAGTGGACTGGAAAAATCAATTGTAAACAGTGGATCTGTTCTTTCATATGTTACAGCATATGCTCTTTCTCCATCAAAACGGACTGACATGAGATTTTCAGGTCTCGGGAGCTCCATATGAAGTACACCACCTGTAACAATTGAATCCGCATCGTTTATCTGGAAAGTTTCCACCACTGGAGGAACATCACTCCCCCAAAAACCCGGCTGACTGATTGTCCTGAAGACACCATTATATTCATCCATCTGCCACCGGTTTTGAATCAGCCCTGATAAAGCAAATGAAGTACCGTGAAGCATTGTTCCTGTAGGATCTGAAATATCAACGACATGAATACTGGATGTTCCTGAACTCCACTGATTTTCTGCAACATAAATACGGTCCTGATTAACATATATACTGCTGTTATCCCAGTTATAACCATCCCCTGTAAATTCAAGTTGATCAACCAGTGACACAGAATCTGGCGTTGCATTTACACTTGTAACTGTTATTCTGGGATAACTGGTACAATTCCAGCAATAACCATTTTCGTTGGCAACAAAATAGATAATATCCCCTACTTTTCTTGAATCAGAAATTTCTCCCCCGAGAGAGTATGAAGCCATCTCTGTAATCTCAGAAGGATTTGAAACATCAAGAGCCACTGTCTGAGAAGAATTAACCCATCTGTAATACCCTGTTTCCTCATCAAAATTCCAGGACCAGAATGAGTTGAAAATAACCCAGGCAATACCTTCTTCTACATACATTTCAAAAGGAGTTCCCGTTAATTCATAGCGCCCCACAATTACCATGTCTGCTGGATTAGTTATATCAACTATAACAAGGCCTCGATATGCACTGAGGAGAAAAAGCCTGCCATCAATTTCCCTGATTATATCAGCTTCGGTAATCTCACGTTCAACCTCATCAGGAGTCCCGGTATCAGTAGTTGTGGAAGAGGTGTTATTGGTGACATTATTTACACTTTCATACCCCTGTTCCCCACGATAATTCCCTGACGGGTCATAACTTTTATAGGTGAAATCGTCGCCATCATCATTAAACGCATATGATGAACAACCTGTAAAGATAAGAAAAAGAATAAGATATTGTAATTTAATAAGTTTCATTGTCTCCTCCAAAATAATTTCATGCCAGTATCATTTACACGATCAGAAATATAGCACTGATTAACAACCCTTCAATCAGGTATTTGAACATTTCAAATATTATTTTTAAGGAAGTCAAAAAGGGCAGGCAGATTGCTCTCAACTATTCGACCAAGGTGGACTCAACATAAACAAAGGGAACTGAAGAAAAATTAAATGAACTTAATTTTTCTGAAGTTTTTTTATCCCCATAAACGTGTATATAATTCACATTTTTAAAAGCAGATATCAATTCCTGCAGGTTGTTACGCTCTGGGGTGTCAAACACCCTGAGGACTTTAAGGTGCATCTGTTTTCCATTAAAATTGATGGAAGGAACATTCAACGTAAGCACACTGATTTTATCCCCAAATGTCGTTCTTAAATCAGGAACATGACAGCTGTTTCCGTAACAGTGAATTGCAAGTTTATCAATCTCTGGTGAAGGAATATTCATATCAGGTATAGAATCCCCCCACACAGCCAGATTTTTTAGATTCCGCATTGAATTAAAATTCAGGTGTTTTTCTGATGATATGAATGACAATGTAACAAGAGAAGTGCAGCTTCCTGACATATCGAAACCGCTGTATGACAAGGATTTCAAGGTATCACTACAGACTATATTCTCCAGAGCTAACTTTTTTCCACTCGTTCTGGAAATATTTACATATATCAGATTTCTCCCAAGAATATTTCTAATAAATTCACCTGAAACCCTGCTTTCGATCCCCAGTACTCTTACTGAGTGTGGAACTGATATAATTTCATCTCTGGCATGAGTTCGTATATTCAAAACTTTCAGAGACGGAAAATCTGTTGATTCAAACGCCAGCTTATCCCCTTTAATTATCTCCATCTCAAGAGTTCTGAGATTTTCTGTTTCTATTTCATCCTTTATTGACTTTCCATCCCTGGAGAAAATTCTTCCAATCTTCAGAGAAGTAAGACTGGTGCCATCAAGCAGAGCATAGATATCATCACTGAAGGAACCGTGTATTGAAAGCTCCTTAAGTGTTTTTAATATTTTCTGAAAATTCTTTAGAAGAGCATCGTTGGAAAATCGATTTCCCGGAATAACCTGTAAATCCAGATTAATCAGGTTTTTTGACACATGAACTTCTACCGGCCTGCTGATACTGATCCCTAAAGCATCAAGTTTTATAAAATCAGATAGTTCAAGATCTGATAAAAGTTTTTCATTTATAATGATCCCCTGTACTTTGTCTTTTATTGGATTCAACAAAGTTATACTACTTTGATCTCTGATTGTCAGACTGATCTTTTCAGATGAAAAATTAAATTTTACAAACTGCATAATTTCATCAGGTGTTAGTTGAGACAAATCATAGTGGGAAATATCAGGAATTTTTCTCATGTTCTTCCCATTTTCAAATTTAGCCGCAAAAACCTTACCATCCGCATCAAGATAACATGATCCCCATTTGCATATTGAAGCCCTCAAATGAAGATCAGATTTATTTCTTATGATATATCTTCCTGCATCAAGAATCCGATGGGTTTTTAATTCCCTAACTCTGGAAGGAAATTTCTTCACACTTCTTTGTGGGAAATGAGTGAATAAATCTGCTGATGGGATGCATACAGTGGTGTATGCGTCACAAATATTTGTCAAACTGATGTTATCAGAACCTGTATTTTCAATTGATTTTTTACCTGAGCAACCGGCAGTGAGAATAATTAACATGGAAATAAAACATTTTTTCATAATCAGTCCTTTCGCTGTGGATTAAATTCATCTTTTTTCAGGAAACCATTTCCTGAAGTGTTCATTTTATTTTCCTGTTATTCCTCTCTGTGTTTCAGTTTTTCTGCATTTTTTCCGATCTTTTTTTCACTGTGCTTCGCAACAGGCGGTATTTTTTGATTTTTTCTAAAACCGGAGTTCAGCTTGTGTTTTATATTTTAGTACTTATACTGACTTTTCAGTTCCGGACGTCCTCCGGTTCATAGGATGTGAAATGGGTTTTATCAGTTCATTATTTAATAAAGAAGAGCGTGCAGCAAGATCCCTGGAAAAAAACCTTAAGGTTTCCGTAAATAAAAGACTTCAGCCTGAGGAACGTTTCAATGCGCTTATTGCACTTAGGAACAATGGCTCTCCAGAAGCAATTTACGGTCTGCTAAGAAGGTTTACAATAATAGCTGAGGGAAAAGGCGGTATTGTTGTTGATGAAGAAGAGAAGGAATATGTTTTCAAATCTATAATTGCATTTGGAAGTGAATCCCTTCCCGAAATCAGAAAATTTGTTTTTGCAAAGGAAGGTCCGGCTGTCAACCCGGTACACAGTATTAGTCAGGCACTGGAACTCTATTCTAAAATAGTTACATCAGATGAAAAGGTACGGGAGTTACTCAATGATCTTATTGAGGCAAATCCCGCAGGCTACGATAGAGAACCACTCAGAAAAGAAGAAATTCTTAATTTCCTTATAGACTCTCAGGATGGTGGTCTTGGAAAAAACGTTGTTCAGTATCTTGAAGATATGAATGAAACGGTTAGATTTCTTGCAGTGGAATATCTGCTGAAGTTTGTTGATGATGAAATTTCAATGGAGCCTCTACTGGAACTCTTCCTTCCTGATAGAGAAGAGAGCCTTCGAATCAAGAATAAAGTTATTGCAGCAATAATAGAACGGGAATGGTCCATCAAAACTATCCGTTCGTATATTGAGCCTCTCATAAATGAGAATGAATTTCAGATTCTCCGGGGAGAGAAGATTGTTCCTAAAAAAAGGAAATAGAGTCAAATGAATAAATACCCCATTACACCAGATGGCTATTCAAAATTAAAAAAGGAACTTATCCAACTTAAAAGTGTTGAGGTAGGACAGAATATAAAGGATATAGAGGAAGCTCGAGCGCATGGAGATCTCAAGGAAAATGCTGAATACCATGCCGCTAAAGAGCGTCAGTCACACCTTGCAGCAAGAATAGGGTACCTTGAGGATCGGCTTGCAAGAGCAGAAGTTATCGATCCGAGAAAATTAAAAAGTGAAAAAGTTGTTTTTGGTGCCACAGTAACCATTGAAAATCTGGATACTGAAGAAGAAATGGTGTATAAAATCGTTGGTGAGGATGAATCAGATCCTTCAAACGGTAAAATTTCTATTGTCAGCCCCCTCGCCAGAGCATTGCTGGGCAAGGAAGAGGGTGATGATTTTGAATTTAAAACATCAAAAGGAATCCGAGAGTATTCGGTTAACAAAATAGAGTTTAAATAGCATGTTAAAAAAATCAGCATTATTAGTTTCATTTCTTTTTCTTATTCTTGCTTCATGCACACAGGGACAAGGAGACAGATGTGAGATAGATAACGATTGTGATGACGGGCTTATCTGCTGCCATCCAGTGGGAGAAGCCGGTTCAGAAGGAACGTGTCAGTTATATGAAGACTGTTGTAAAAATGATGACGACTGCTAGTTGGGCAGTAGTTTTATTATCTGGTCAGATTTTACTGGGATGCACTCAGCAGGAAGGTTCATCCTGTTTTGTGAACAAGGATTGTGAAGACGGACTCGTGTGCTGTATTCAGGATCTGAATGCTGACAAAGGAACATGCCAACTGAAGGAAAACTGCACCGGTGACGTAGTTGATACCGTTCCGGACAGTTCAACAAATGAAGATGGAAGTACAGACTCAAAATAAGAAATTCAGATTTTCTTTTTCTGCATTTCTTTTATTCGTCATGGTATCCGTTTTTTCCGCCGGTATAACCGGTTGTGAGGATACAACGGATACAAGTCTCGATGATGGCTGTCAGGTAGATTCCGACTGCCCTCTTCCAGACAGACAAAAGTGCAATACAGAGCTCGGCGTCTGCGTTGGACACACCACTACACCAGGTGATGTCGATGCTGCACCGGGTGATGATGCTGATTTTTAAGTCTGATTATTTCCGTCCACAGGTGAATTCATATGTTTAATTGGCTTTACAGCCTTTTTTCAAACGATCTGGCAATTGATCTTGGAACAGCCACTACCCTGACTTTTGTGAAGGGAAAAGGCGTTGTAAGTCATGAGCCGAGTGTTGTTGCAGTTCAAAGAACACCCCACGGAGGGAAAAGACCTCTCCGTTTCGGGTATGAGGCCAAGGAAATGCTTGGCCGTACACCTGGAAACATTGAAGCTATCAAACCCCTCAAAGATGGAGTAATTGCGGACTTTTGGGCAACCGAGAAACTTCTGGTGTATTTTATCAACAAAGCTCATCAAAGACGAACTCTTGTAAAACCACGAATCATTATCTGCGTTCCTGCCGGTATTACAGAGGTTGAAAGAAAGGCTGTCATAGACAGTGCTCTTGGGGCAGGAGCAAGGGAAGTTTATCTCATCGAGGAGCCGATGGCAGCTGCTATCGGTGCTGGACTTCCTATTACTGAACCATCCGGTAACATGATTGTTGACATTGGAGGGGGAACATCTGAAGTTGCAGTGATATCCCTCTCAGGGATTGTTTATGCAAAATCCCTGAGAATAGGTGGAAACAAACTGGATGAATCCATTATTAACTATTTAAAAAAACAGCATAATTTCCTTATCGGCGAACAAAGTGCCGAACAGATAAAAATAAAAATTGGAGATGCCAGACCTGATCAGACCCCCATATCCATGGATATACGAGGTCGGGATCTTATAGCAGGTATCCCACGTACAATGACCATAGACAGCGTGCAAATAAACGAAGCATTATCTGAACCGCTTCAATCCATTATAGATACAATAAAAGAAGTACTTGAGCAGACTCCCCCGGAATTGAGCGCCGACATTGTTGAGCGTGGAATTGTTCTCACTGGAGGGGGTGCATTGCTTAAAAACCTTGATTTATATATTCAGGATGGAACCGGGCTACCTTGCTCTGTTTCTGACAACCCTGAATTTGCTGTTGTTTTGGGCACTGGAAAAGCACTGGAGGAAATAAGGCTGCTGAAAGAAGTAACCCTGGTTCGCCAGGGCTGAGGTCTGGCATGCTTTTATCTCGAAGAGCAAAAGAAATTGTACTGAGCATCCTGTTGCTTGCGCTGCCTGTGGTGTTTCTGTTTGCTAATATAAAAAAACCACATCAATTAAATGCTTTGGACAGGGTTGTTTTGCGAATCAGTGCTCCTGTTCAATACCTGTCGTATATGATTTATGTCAGAGCTCAGAATGTGTGGCTCAATTATATTTATCTGGTTAATTTGAAAAAAGAAAATGATCAACTGAGAATGGAAAATGGCGTACTTAAAGCAAATAACTCCATTCTGGAAATCTGGGCACAGAGAGGTCGTGAGGTTGAAAAAATACTTGGATTCAAGGAAGCCAGCCCATCTGAGATGATTGCCGCGAGAGTTGTAAGCAAATCACTATCCCCATATTATCGTGTTCTCAGAATGAAAATAGATCGTGGTGCCGGAAAAATTAAGATTAACGATCCGGTGGTAACACCTGAGGGCGTGGTAGGAAAAGTTCATCGCCTCTATGGCTCATACGCTGACATTCTTCTGAGCGTTGATCCAAGAGTAAAAATCCCGGTTGTTGTGAAAAGAACAGGTACCGAAGCACTACTTGTTGGACTTGGAGATGAAAAGAAATATACAGCGAAACTGACATATCTCAGAAGAGAAGAGGAAATAAAACCCGGGGATATAGTGGTTACAAGTGGAATGGGAGGACTTCAGGGTACCAGATATCCTGCTGACCTGCCTGTGGGACGTGTAACAACTGTATATAAAAAACAGTTCGGAAAATTTCAGAGTGCTGTTGTTGAAGCCACAGTTGATTTTTCAAAACTGGATAAACTTTTAATTGTTGTAACTCCACCACCTCCGCAGGATTCAACTCCTCCTACAATAGAAAGGGAGAAATCACTGCCGAGGGTTGGATTAAGGCCATATTAGAAAATGCCCCGAACCACAATTCTCTTTATTTTTACGGTGATGACTATTCTTCTGGTTGAACCGCTCCTCTTGGCAGTGGTCCCTTTTCTTGGTACAGCCGCTCCGGAGTTCGGACTTCTGGGAGTGATTTATTTTGCCCACGGGGTGAAGGGAAGTCCCTCAAGAGGGGCATTTGCATCGTTGGGAACTGGATACCTCATGGATCTTCTGACTGGAGCGCCTGTTGGAATGTTCTGTTTCACATATGTTGCAATGTATTTTTCCATCAGACTCATTTCCTTTAAAATCTATGGAAGATCAATCATTACCCAGTCTCTAATGGGCGGCATTTTTTCTGCTATTACCGGTCTATTTCTTGTATCCATTGATAAGTGGTTAAATCCCCTGCCCCATACATGGGCACTGTTGAATCAGATACCTAGACAGAGCTTTGTTACCGCATTATTTTCTCCGGTTTATTTTTATGTTCTCTGGCTTATTGACAGGAGACTTACATATGAAGCACCCCATGAAGGAGTCTTCAGATGAGTCGCCTTATTGTCAATGATGACAGTGAATTCAGCAGGAAATACAGATATGCCCTAATATTTGTTGTTTCCATTTTTCTTATACTGGTGGGACGTCTGGTTCAACTTCAGATAGTATATGGAAATCAGTACAGGGTTCTCAGTAAAAATAACTTTCTTCAGAAAAGAACTGAAGAGGCACCTAGGGGTCTTATTCTTGACGCGAACGGGAAAATTCTTGCAAGAAACCGTGTTGCATACAATGTTTTTGTGATCCCACAGTTTTTTAAAAAGAAAGCCTATGATTTTCTGGTAAATCTACTTGAACTTTCCCAGACCGAAATTGAATATATCAAGCAGAAAATAATGCTTGCAGAAGGCAGAAAACGCACGTTTTCTTTACTTGCCCTCAGAGACATACCAAAGGAATGGGCTCTGATTCTGGAAAGTAACAAAGACAGTCTGCCAGGACTGGAGATAGTTCCTCAGGAAAAACGTTTTTATCCTCAGAGTATGCTTGCTTCACACATTATCGGTTTTATGGGTGAAATCAGTGCTGAAGATAAACAGAATTTTCCGGAGATGAATTATCGCGATCAGGACTGGAGAGGAAAATCCGGAACTGAATTCCAGTTTGAATCAAATTTGAGAGGAAAAAGAGGTTACCGCTGGAGGGTCCTTGATGCAAGAGGCAGAGCTCAACATGATAAGGATGCTGCCCGATGGCTCCCTGATCCATGGAAGAAGGATCCTGTACCTGGCAATAACATTTACCTGACAATTGACAGTGATTATCAGAATATAGTTGAGCATGCAATGAGCAGATATATTTCTGGAGCGGCTGTAATGGTGGAAGTAAAAACCGGTAGAATTCTGGCTTACAGTTCGAAACCTGCTTTTGATCCAAATGAATTAAGCGGTAAACTGACACCCTCAAGAGCCAATGAACTTTACTCCAGCCCTCTTCACCCGATGCTCGACAAAGTCCTGCAGGGAACATATTTCCCTGGCTCTACTTATAAAATTATTCCAGCAGTTGCCGCTATGGAAGAAAAACTAATTGATTTTGAAGAATTCCATCTATGTAAGGGCTGGTATGAATATGGAAGAAACAGTTCATTTGCATGTTCCCATGCTCACGGGCTCATGAATCTTGAAACTGCCATAATATCTTCGTGCAACGTTTTTTTCTTTATGCTTTCGGAGCGCGTTGGTATGGACAGGATGGCACGATATGCCAGACTTTTCGGTTTTGGCAGTCCAACTGGTATCCACTTTAATTTTGAAAAATCAGGGTTCATTCCCACAAAGCAATGGTATGCACAAAAATTTCAGGAAGGATTCAGAATTGGACATACTCTTAATAGTGCTATCGGTCAGGGTAATGTAAAAGTCACAGTATTACAGCTTGCCATGGCATATGCCGCAATAGCAAATCATGGAACTCTTTATGAACCGCAGCTAATCGAAAGAATTACAACATGGGATGGGAATCCTGTGAAGGATTTTAAGGTAAAAGTGAAGAGAAAACTAGGTTTCAAGCCTGAAACATGGGATTTTCTGATTAAATCACTTGCAGGGGTTGTTGATGATCCCTCAGGAACAGCATACAAAGCACGAACTCCAGGCTTGAAAGTCGCAGGGAAAACCGGTACTGCTCAGGTAAGGGGAATGAAAAAAGATGGCTCCGACACCCGTGAATCAAAATGGAGATTTCAGGATCATGCGTGGTTTGCCGGTTTTGCGCCATATGATGATCCCGAGATAGTAGTTGTTGTTTTAGTAGAACATGGCGGATTTGCCGCAAAAGCCGCGGTTCCTTTAACTATGAAAATTTTTGAGGGATACTTCAACAGCAAAGCAATTAAGAAAGGCAGGAATAAGTAAATTGTTCGAACCTGAAGGCCGCTTCTATCTGAGAGTTGACTGGACGCTGCTCATACTGCTTGTTTCTATTATGGGACTTGGACTTTTAAATCTTCACAGTGCCAGCTCCAACCTCAATGCATCCATGTTTACCCAGCAGGTATACTGGATATTTCTTGGTGTAAGCACATTTCTAATCACTGCAACCATTGACTACAGGGTTTATAACAGAGTTGCATATTTCATCTATATTCTGGGTATTCTTTCACTTCTGATGGTACTCATTATCGGTAAGGTTACCAACGGTTCCAGAAGATGGCTCAATATAGGTCCGATAGGTATACAACCCTCAGAATTAATGAAAATAGCAGTAATTCTTGCACTTGCGCATCATATTGATGCTTCACCTCCAAAAACTGATGAAGGACGTACACTTCAGGAGTTAATCCCTCCTGCTGCTCTGGTTGGTTTTCCTTTTCTACTCATTCTAATTCAGCCAGATCTCGGAACCGGACTGATTCTACTACTCATTTTCTTCTCAATTATGTTCCTTTTAAAACTGAGGATAAGATCCCTTGTAACGCTTATGAGTAGTATAATCGTACTTGCTCCCCTCATATGGACTTTTGTTCTTCAGTCTTATCAGAAAAAAAGAATTCTTGTATTCCTTGATCCCAGCACAGATCCAACCGGTGAAGGCTGGCATATCAGACAGTCAATTTTCGCTATTGGGAGCGGAAAGTTTTTTGGCAAAGGGTACATGAGAGGAACTCAGAGCCAGTATAATTTTCTTCCGGCACAATGGTCTGATTTTCCATTTTCAGTGTGGTCAGAGGAGTGGGGGTTTTTGGGAAGTTTTGTTCTTCTGGGACTTTATACAATCCTCATTCTGTGGGCGATCAGACTTGCTCTAAATACAAGAGACAGGTTTGCCAGTGTTATCTGCATTGGTGTTGGTGCCATGTTCTTCTGGCATACAATTATTAATGTTGGAATGGTTATGGGTCTTTTACCCATCGTTGGAGTAACTCTTCCCCTTTTCTCTCACGGTGGAAGTTCCATGCTTACATTCATGATTGGAGCCGGACTACTCATGAGTGTAAGTGCACGAAGACAGTATTACTGATGAGACAGATAGAATTACTTGCTCCTGCCCCGGACAGAAATACGGGAATTGATGCAATTAACTTTGGAGCAGATGCTGTATACATCGGCGCTCAAGCTTTCAGTGCAAGATCAAAAGCTGGAAATTCTGTTCAGGATATAAATGATCTTGTTGAGTATGCTCATCCTTTTCATGTAAAAGTATTTGTAGCATTCAACACACTTATCAGAAATAATGAGCTTCATACAGCTGAGAAATTAATTAATCAACTTATTGAAACTGGAATTGACGGACTGATTATTCAGGATCCTGCAGTGTTGAAACTCCATAAAAAGAGTGTTCCATTAATTGCCAGTACTCAGTTTCACAACTTCGGTCTGGAGCGGATTAAATGGCTTGAATCTGCCGGGTTTGCTCGTGCTATTCTAGCTAGGGAACACACCATTGATGAAATTTCTGAAATAAGGAAAAACACAACAATAGAACTGGAAACATTCATTCATGGAAGTCTTTGTTCCAGTTTCAGCGGCCGATGTTACCTTAGTCATTCATGGAACAATCGCAGCGGAAACCGTGGTGAGTGTGCTCAGGTTTGCCGTCTGCCATTTTCACTTTATGACAAAGATGGTAAGGAGCTGGAAAAAGATAATCATATTCTCTCCTTGAAGGATCTCAACCTCTCTGAAAATCTTGCGGAACTCATTGATGCAGGAGTAACCTCTTTAAAAATTGAAGGGAGACTTCAGAGCGCAAATCATATCAAAAATACAGTATACCACTACCGGAAACTTCTGGATGAGATATTTGCTAAAAATACTTCCCTTGAACCATCATCACATGGCAGCAGCTCTTATCCTTTTTTTCCGGACCCACAAAAGACCTTCTCCAGGGGTTACAGCCAGTTTTTTCTTAAAGGAAGGGCAAAATCTCTTACAACAGAAGTTACTCCTAAATCAATAGGAGAACCGGTGGGTCGAATTCTGTCAACCAGTGGGAGAAAGGCAGAAGTAATACTGAATCAAACGGTAAATAACGGTGATGGAATTTGTTTTGTTTCTCCTGAAGGACTTTTTGGATTTGAATCCAATGGGTACCGGAATGGATACATCACAGCCAGCCAAAAGCTCCCGGCTGTTAAAGCAGAAGGAGTTTTATACAGAAATAAAAATATTGAATTCAACAGTGCTTTGGAATCTCTAAATCCATACAGAAAAATCGACATATCAATAGAAGGCACTATTTCCCAAAACCTGCTCGCAATTAAAATTACTGATGAGTCATCAATCAAATCTGAAATTTCATATCCAGTTGAATATATTGAGCCTCGAAACCCGGAACAGACTTATTTTCAACTTAAGGATATTTTCTCCGGTAATAACAGCACCATTTATAAAACTGTAAGTTTTAATTTTAAAATAATTGAAAATAATTTTTTACCCCGTTCCATAATTAAAAAGATCCGGAAGATTGCTCTGAATAATCATACTGAAGTAAGGGAGTCTCATAGAAATTTCCTCAAATTCCACTCACCTGGACAGGATATACCAGTCATCCCATATCCAGGAATTTATTCAGAAAATATAGCCAATGAAATTACTGCTTCCTTATACAGGGACTTTATTGAAATGGCACCGGAGGCCGGGACATCCACTGAAGGAAAGACCATTTATCATTCGAGATACTGCATAAGATACGAAACCGGCAGATGTTTTCCCAATAACGCACCTCCACTTTTCTTAAAACATGGGAATGTTGTTTTAAAGGCTGAGTTTCACTGTGATTCCTGTACGATGACCCTCACAAGAGTCCGAAAAGAAAATTCAGAAACTTGATAAACTGCTTATTCTTGAGTGTATGATAAAGCTATAGTATACAAAGTTTTATTGCTGATACTCTCATGAGGATAAACAGGAAATAAAATGAATTCAAACAGCTCCTCAATAAAAACAATCACGGTTTCGCTGCTTCTCTATTTATTCTGGATGACTGGCTGCACTTCTTCGGACTGTGAAAACTTTATTTAAAAAAGAAAAAATGCTTTTCACATCAGACAATGATGGATAAAAGTGTTTTCATTGAGTTGTGTACAAAATTGAAAAATACAGAGCAGGTGGCCAGCGAACTTTCCTGTATGACTCAAAATGATTGCAAATCATTTAAGACCTGTTTAAAAAAACGAAATGAAGAGGATTTCGTAAAGTCATCAATTGAGCGAATAGACAAGTCATTTCTGACCGGGGATTATGGAAGCATTATAATGGACTGCAGTGCCTTCAGTTCTAAAAAGGTTATTGGAGAAAAATGCAGAAAGATTCTTCCGGAAGTATACACTTCACTGATCAGAAGAGCCCGGCTAATGCGTGATAAAAGAAAGCGCAATTACGTTATTTGCTCTTATCTAAATAATATAAAATGGAATTTTATTACCGATACCACAAAGGATGAAGGGAAAACCGTCTGTCGTGAAATGGAACTTGCCGAGTCAGTTGCTCTAGGAATTGAAGATGCTAAAAGAATGGCAAAATCAAAAAGAACATCTCTTTCCTATCAGTGTGATGATTATAATCTGATTAAATTTGATAAACTGGGAACACCTTGGGCACTTTTGCAAAAGAAAAAATTAATTGATGCATGCTTTAGAATTCATGGAAAAGCTATTTTAAAACATCTTATAGTGGATCAAAAAATTACATGTAGCTATAAACTTACAAAAATTTACAGAAAATTAAAAAAATACAATATACATGACAAGGAAATTGATAATCTGATTGAGCAGATTCAATTAAGCTGTCCCGGTAACAATTGATAATCTGGAGAAATATGGTCCTTTTTTACCTTCTATTCCTTCCGTTATTCAGTGCAATATATTTTTCAGGACACTGGATATTTTATAAAATCTGGCAATCTCAACTGCATTTAATAGGTTCTAACCGCTATTTTTTTATAATTGCACTTGCTCTCATGGGCTCAGGACTTTTTATAACTTCAGTTACAGCCCGAATTGACCAGCTTCAAGCTCTGAGCCAGCTGAGTGGGGTCGTTTCTTACTTCTGGCTGACAGTACTGCTTTATACACTTCTCATATCTGGTGTATTCAAAATCATTCTGTTTTTTATTCCTGATATACCATTTGGAGCTTATGCCACAAGTATCGCAACAGTACTTGGGATTATTATTTCGATATCCGGTGTATTCAGAGCTAATGCAATTACAGTACCTCACCATGCAATTTACTCTTCGAAAATTAAAAAACCTGTAAGAATAATGCATATCAGTGATGTTCATTTTAGTCCTGTAATCGGTTCTGAGATGGCCAGAAAAATTCAGGAAATCTACAAGAAGTATCAACCTGATATTATTATCAGTTCTGGTGATCTTCTGGATAGTGGTATAAGTGACAGAAAGATTGTAACTGAAATTCTTGATAGTATCAGACCCCCAATGGGAAAGTATGCCTGCACAGGAAATCACGAGTTTATTTCCGGAATTGATTATTCCACTAAATTTCACGAGGAAACCGGCTTTAATCTGCTACGCAACAGTTCTGTAACTATTGATAACTTTGTTATTGCAGGGGTCGATGATCCTTCAGCGCTCAGAATGGGCGATATAAAGTCTATTCCCAGTGATTCTGAATTATTCTCCGGTAAACCTGATGATAAATTCAGGATACTAATCAAGCATCAACCCTTTATTATGAATGAAAAGAAACCAGCTTTTAATCTTCAACTCAGTGGTCACACTCATAACGGTCAACTTTTCCCGTTTTCGCTGTTTACTTCTCTGATTTTTAAATATGACTATGGTTTCTATGAACTTACAAATGAGGCTAGTGTTGTTGTAAGCAGCGGAACTGGAACATGGGGACCTTATTCAAGAGTTGGAACTGCTCCAGAAATCATTATCATCGATCTATTACCTTCCCCCCCAAATGCCAACTGAACAAACGAAATAATAATTACCTGAGATTTGTGAAAAAACGCTTAATTCCGGAAAAAAACAAACCAGCCCTTGAATAATCAGGAATATCCTTCCGGGCTTTTTCGAAAAATATTTCCAGTTCCTGAAGTTCTCCTGCATCAAGCCATATACCACGACATTCAGGGCAAATATCTATTTGAATCCCGCTGTGTGAAGCATATTCCTTCTTAATCATATTGTCGCCACATCCCGGACATACGTACAGGGCTTCTTCGCTTTGGCGAATGCGTTCGCTGTTTCTATCCCAGCTCTCAGTTTCCCGTTCCAGATAATCTGAATAATCATTTTCTCTGGCGTCCTGTATTGCCTCAAGTTCTCCTGCATCAAGATAAACTCCACCGCAGACTTCACACTGGTCAATTTCCACATCAGCTTCATATATGACTTTTTTCATTTCAACATTATCAATAGGACATTTCATAACTTTTCTCCTGATTATTTTGCACTCAAATAGTACGCTTTTTTACACAATATGTTTATTCTTTCAGGATCCACTTTCACCTGGATTGAGTTTCTGGCAAGGAAAACTCTGCCCACTACATTTCCCACTCTGAAAAGGCATGTTTCACCGGTAAGCTGGAATTTCCCTTCAGGATGTTTTATTGTTCCTGACAGTATTGTGCAATCTTCCTTCGTAAAAGTACATTTTCTTATGGACCTGAATTCCTTCATACCATTTCTGACTGCACCCGAATAATACCTGGATGTAAAGGCTGCAGTGCTAAAAAGTGTCCGTGAATCAATCACAACATCATTTCTAACCCAGATATTGGAAAATGATTTGATTACACCGCTTTTTTTCATTGCATCCTTTGTTTTCTGGTCGTTTTCGGGATTTTGAGAGTTTTTTCTGTACCCCTTGAGGTGAGATTCAAGAAGAAACATGGAGTTAAAATCCTTTTTCACCGAGACAGGTGTGGTTCTATCTCCAGTGCTTTGAGGTTTTTCTCCATTACATCCCAGAGAAAAAATTCCAAATACCAGTAAAAAACAATTCAGGCTTTTCAAATTTATACCTCTTAATGAATTGGACCAGAAGGTTCTTCAAGATCCTGTTTACTGAATTTGTACCAGAAAAACATCAGAAGGAAAAACACAAATACCATACCATAGGCAAGAGCCCATTTCCCTCCCGCATTTGGATATATTGTGTAAAGACCACCACTAGGAGAAGCTTTGCCGGCATGAATCAGACCAAAAAATGAAAGTATTGCACCACCTAAAGCCCAGTATGACGCTTTAAGGAATTCTCTTTCAATAAGATATACACTTATAGAGGCCCATATCAGTGATGTGAACATAAACCCCTGAGAAAGAGCCAGTAGTCCCTGTAAATGGAGTCCAGCCATGTTAAATGCACCTGGGTTTCCAAGAACATATGAGGGTATTGAGAAATCGCCTTTTGCATTTGCAACTGCACCAAGAGTTTGAGTTACTATTAGAAATCCCCATGCGGCAATTGCGGGAAAAAGCCCAATGGCCACTGCACTGGCATGAGATTTTTTATTAGCCTGAAAAGCCTGAGCAGTAATAATAATTCCTATCCATAAAACTATTGCCATTCCACTTTCAATGGGAACCACACTCGCTACAAGAGAACTGAGCCCTGTAAAGGCAACAATGGTGTAGAAAACACCATTCATTATACTGTACCCACTTCGTGCACCAAGACCCTTCCATCCTGGATGCCCGATATATATGGTGGTGGGGTAGCAGGAGCCAAAAATAGAACCAACAATTGACCCCAACCCGTTTACACTTAGAGAGGATTTTTCGTCATAACTGTCTCCTGCTGCTTCTGCGGATTCTATATTCTGAAGGGAACCAAGAACATTGAAAATCCCCATAGGAAGCATAACCGGAACAAAAAACTGAACGCTGAGAGGATGTGTCAGCCCTGATATCAGATCGCTGATAACCGGCACAGGAATATGGAGACCAATATGCTGTTTCGCAGTACAAACTGCACATGGACTGACTACTCCACTTCCATAAATGTAAAAAAGAATCCATGCCGTCACTGATCCTGCAACTATTGCAAGAGCACCACCGGGGATTCTAAATGGAAGACGTATTCCACTAAAGTAAGTGGTGATAATAATAGCAAGTGGAAGCATTGCCAGTACTGGTGATTCAAATGTCTTCAGTGCAAAATCTATTGCTATAAAACTGATTGCTATCCCGGCAAGAGTCGACAGGAGAGCTGCTCTTGGGGTAGCTCTCCTGATATATTTTGCTATGAAACTGCCTGCAAATTCGATAATTCCGCTAACAAAACATGCAGCGAGACCAATCTGCCAGGAAAAAACTGCCGCATTATCAGGAGTCATACCATTTTTTAACGCAACGGATTTAGCAGGAAGCATAACAAGAAACACATATGCAAACATACTTACTGTGTTTATTCCGTATGGCAATGCAGTAACGTCAGTTCTACCGGTTTTATCACTCAGTTTTTGTGCCTGCCACGAATAAAAGGCATTTCCTATAAGCAGTGAGAGTGCAGCTCCAGGAAGAATTTTTCCAATTATAAGAGATACAGGAAACCCTAAAACAGCTGTTCCCAGACTGATTATAAGAAGATACTGAATCAGATTGTCTATTGCGAGTCCGAAAAATCCATCCAGATCCCCTTTTACAAAAAGACTTTGAGAGTTTTTAAATGTTAACTGCATATCCATGTTCCATTATTCAAATTTTATCTGTTCAATTTTCCCGAAGAAATTTCAGAGGATATTTAATAACACTAAGGGGGTTCTAACTCAAGGTAAAGGTATAGCAGCGGGGAAAAGAGTGTTTCAGTGATGATGTGACTGGCAATCCGGACATATACCATGGCTGGCAGCACCACCAAAACTAAGCAGATATTCATCGAGAGTCTTCCATTTATCCGCAGATATCCTTAGTTTATTGCAGTACATACATACAGTTGAATTCTTGGGAATCGCAACACTATTAGAAATTAACTCATGATATGCTCTAATTTCATCTATGAATTTAAGTCGCAAAGCATGAATTCTTTCGGCAACTTTTATTCTTGCAAGGAGCTCTCCCTTATCAAATGGTTTTTGGATGAAATCATCCGCTCCATGTTCAAGAGCCCTTATATTATCTCCGGATTCATCTCTGGTGGTAACCATTATTATGTATGGCCTTGTGGTATGATCTGTCATATTATTAATTTCTTCAATAACAGCCATTCCATCCATCTCGGGCATCATCCAGTCGAGTAAAAGCAATGAATAATCACCTTTTTTGAATTCTTCCACAGCTTTCAACCCATTTGTCACACTTTTAAAATTATAGCCCCAGAGCTTTCCCACCATAAACTCCAGCATTTTTCTGGCTACCTGATCATCTTCTGCAATTAAAATGTTCAGCATCAGTTCACCACAGGTGTAAATCCCAGTTCAACCATAACAGAGTTGAGCTTTTCAGGAACAACTGGTTTTACCAGATATCCTTCACATTGATTATGGAATGCCTTGATTATATTATCCTTGTCACCAAGAGCAGTGGTCATGACAATTTTTACGCCGTCAAAGCCCTCTACTCCCCTTTCGGTTTCCTTCTCTCTTCTTCTAGCTAGGACCTCTTGCCCGTCCATCTCAGGCATCATGATATCAAGACAGATGAGATCATACCGTGTCTGACTCTCCCATGCTTCATCAAATGCAAGAAGCGCTTCAGTCCCGTTAACTGCGACATCACACTCCCCATAAACTGAAAGCTGTCTAATAAGAACAGTTCTGCTGATATAATCATCTTCAACAACAAGTATTTTCATGGAATCCTCCATTTTAATAGCGTTCACGAAAAATTGAAGCCAATTTATTCAACTCTTCCTTAAGCATTTTAAGTTTCTCGGGAACATTTTCTGATTTATTTTCTCTAAGAAGCAATTCCAGTTCACCGGCTACGTTTGAAAGCCTTGTACCACCTATTGTTGCACTGGCACCCTTCAGTTTATGAACCAGAATAATTGCTTTATCAGTACGATTTTCTTCAACACATAATTCAATTTGAGAGCCCTTATCCACGTATTCATCCAAAAACACATGAATAAGCATAGAAGCTATTTCCATGTCATTATTAATTTTTATTAAAAATTTTTCCTCCTCGAAAATATCACTTGCCGGTCTTTCAGGAGATTTTGTTTCCAGATTTTCGTTTTCTTTGAAATACTCCATCAGTGCTGCTTTAAGAAAAGAAAATTCAACAGGTTTTTCAAGGAAATCATCCATTCCGGCATCAATACATAATTTCCTGTCACTCTCATATACGCTGGCAGTCATTGCAATAATTCTTGTGTTATAATCGATCCTGCCCGCCTTCTCCAGTTTCCTGATTTCTTTTGTTGCATCCAGTCCATCCATCACAGGCATCTGCAAATCCATAAACACAAGATCATACCTGTGTGTAGAAACCATATTCACTGCTTCCTGACCATCGCTGCAGATATCTACCTGATAATTCAGGGATGAAAGCATTCTGGCAAGTACTCTCTGATTAATCAGACTATCTTCAGCAATAAGTATTTTTCTGTTATCAGCACTTAAATCTTGGTGATAATTCTGTTCACCAGAATGTTCAACTCCATCTCTGAGATGCAGATATTCAATGAGTTGAGAGGATCTCAAGGGCATTGAAAAAATAAAATCAAAGGTGTCCCTCTTAAGCCTCATGGACGAAATTCCTGTTTTTGTACTCAGGAGTACAGTTTGAGTTTCACCCTTTGAAATCGATTTAAGGTGCTCACTTAAGGTGTACATTTCTTCGGTTTTCTCACAAATCATTACAAAATCCCAGGGGATTCCTCTGTTAGGAGGAAGATTGATTATCCTTGTAGCTTCCAGTATTTCATAACTTATGCCATAACTTTCAAGCAAAGATTTGATATTCTCCAAATGGAGCTCATCACGGCATACTATTCCCGCTTTTAAAGCAGAATGGATTTTTATGGGAGAGATATCCAGCGGTAAACTGATAGTAAATGTAAATGTACTTCCCACTCCAGGCTGTGAGATTACATCAAGATTGCCCTCTAAAGCATCAAGATGTTTTTTTACTATTGTCAAGCCAAGGCCTGTACCACCATATTTTCTGGTGGAAGATAAATCAACCTGAACAAAGGGTTCAAAGATATTTTTTAATTTCTCCTCCGGGATTCCCACTCCTGTATCAGTTACCTTAAATATTACCCGCTCCGGTTCTTCTTGGTCACAACCTATTGATACTTTTACGGATCCTTCAGAGGTAAACTTCATCGCGTTGTTTACCAGATTAACCAGTATCTGACGAATACGGCTGCTGTCCCCTTCTCTTTTACATTCACATGAATTTTCAATACAGTACGAAAATGTCACCTCTTTTTCAGAAATATGACAGTTCATTATATCAATCACTTCATCAATTATGTTCCTCAGGTCGATACTTTCAATATTGTTTTTAACAACCCCGGCTTCCAGTCTTGAGTATTCCAGTATATCATTGATTATATCAAGAAGAGCCTTTGAACTGGACATTACAAGTGAAGCAAACTCCATCTGATCCTCGTTAAGACCAGATTCCAGTAATACTCCTGTCATTCCGATAATTCCGTTAAGCGGGGTTCTTACTTCATGAGACATATTGGCAAGGAACACACTTTTTGCATCATTTGCTGCTTCAGCCTTTATAGCAAGATCCTTGGCTTCGCCAACAGCAGCTATCAGAGCCCTGTTCATGCGCTCCATGTCATTGATGGAATTTCTCTGCTCTTTTTCTATTTTTTTTCGTTCGGTGATATCCTTACCAAGAACTATATTTATTATCTCTCCACTGTTATCCACAACTTCAAGCAAATCAAATCCAAACCAGATATCGTTTTCACAGTTTAATGGATATTCTCCACTCCAGTGTCCATTTTTCCTGATACAGTCAGTAATATTTTCTTTTTCCTGAACTCCCTCATATAACAAATTAAAAAATTCAGATTTATTATATTTCCAGGAAATATTCTTTAGTTTGTTTGCAAAAAACCTGTTTATTCTTGTTATTCTGAAGTCCGAATCAAGAATTAAAAATGCAAGTTCAAGATTGTCTCCCATTTCAGAGAAAAGAAAGTTAAGTGCACTTTCGGCCTTGGTTGAAGTAATATCTGAAAAACCAAGATATGTAGTAACAGAACCCGATGAATCACCAACTTTGTTTATAGACAGCCACCTACTTCCCTTCTCCAAAGACACTCTGGTTTCAACCGGAAAAACAATGTTTTTGAAATCCTTAAAATCAACATCTGTAAATAATTTCAGGTCATCAAGAGTCCTACAGGCAAACAAATCTGGTGTTTCAAAACCCAACATATTCAAAAGCTTCTGATTATATCTCAGAATTTCACCCAGATCATTTACTTCGATAAACCCCATATCTGACTCGGCGAAAAAAGATTCAAGCTGCTTTCCCCGTGCATCCAGTTTGCATCCTGTTTCCAGTCTATTCAGAAATACTGCCAAAAGAGAACAGATATACTTTATGCTCTGCAATACCCGTTTCGGGATTACATCCATGGTTTTAGATGCCACATTCAACGCTCCAAGGAGATTATTATCCTTTTTAATGGGAACGGATGCAATAGCTCTGATACCATCAGTCAGGTAAAACGGATGGTCCATTTCCATCAGGTTTTTTCTCGAAAAAATTTCATTTTTCGCGAGGACTTTTATCTCTTTTGATTCTTTCGTGTAATATTTTTTATCTTTTATAAATTCTCCACTTAAACCACCGAATGCACAAAGATGGAAATTCCCCTCTTTTTTCACATATATCCCCGCACCGTCTATTCCATTGAGTAGTGTAATATTTTTTATAGTTTCATTATACACATCATGTTGACTGGATTCCCTGTTCATTATGTTCATCAGACTGTGCTGAATCCTTAGAAGAACAGGATAATTTTCCATATCTGGAATTTCTCTGACTTTTAACCTTAAATTCCCACCAGACAAAATTTCCACTACCGTAAATTCAAGTTCAAAGGGAAAATTTTCCGATGACATTGAATTGCATCTGGAATATCCCTCCCCTACCAGTTCCCGAAAAAAATCAGAAAATAAATTCTGGTCAGAAAGCAATTGATATAAGTGTGTTATATCCCATTTACTCTCTTCAAAAAAAAACAGAAGCTTTACTTTTCTATCAACAAATACCAGTTCTCCACCCGGCTTTATCTCCAGATCATATTCTAAAAACATTCTTTCAGTCTGCGAATTCTGACTTTCCATTGGTCTCCGACAATAATGATGGTAAAAATTCCCGCCTTATTAATAATGGCACGTAGTTTTTATCGGCAGATTTAATCAGATATTTAAAACTGAAGCCAAATAAATCAGATGTATTTTTCCAGAATGTGTGAAGTATCCATTTCAACTCCAAGAAAACTCAGGGCAGCAAAAACTCCAGCAAGCTTTCGGTGAAGAAAAAGTATTTCTTCCGGTGGCAGTCTAAAATATGGGGTCAAAGCAGATCTGGCAGCAAGATTACTCAGTCTTATCGGGACATCACTTGTATTCCAGTTATATTTCCTTTGAGGCTTAAAAGGCTCCAATGCTATATCTACAAGTTCACAGAACTGTTCCTTCACACTTCTGGGGGTAGTGTCTGGCATAAAATCAAGCTCACGAATTGCATAAAACATCCGATCTCTGTTGCTTTCCCAACTGCCTCTAATCATTTCACGGTAAGCCAAAATAAAGTTTTCAGGAAAAACTTTTACTGCACCAAAATCCAGAAGATAGAGAGTCGGAACAGAACTTTCTGTTATCTCCACCATAAAATTTCCCATATTGGGATCGGTCTGCATAGCATTGAGAACAAATATCTCTCTGAGAGTAATATCTATGAGTTTTTCCCCAAGAGAATCACGCATTTTCTGACTAAGAGATGATACTTCTATACTATCCAGAGGAAATCCATTTATAAATTCCATACATATTACATTTTCAGATGAATATTCTTTTAAAACTCCCGGCACCTTAAGAGTTTCCGATTGAAATTCACTTCGGAAAATGTCCATAAACCTGACTTCCCTCAAGTAGTCAAGCTCAGCCAAAAGCAGTGTTCTGATTTCATTTAAAAGCGGTTCAGGATTTAATCCTTCAGGAAAAAAATTACTTACTCCAAGGGCTATACTCAATGCCTTGAGATCGCTGTCTACTGTACGCTTTAATGAGGGATACTGAATCTTGAAACAATACTCTTTTCCGGTTTCCTTGTGAATTGCCTTATGAACCTGCCCCAGTGACGCGGCACTCACTGCTTCCTTCTGAATATCGAAAACTTCTAAATCAGCGCTAAGAGTATTCAACTGATTTCCAATGCATTCCCAGTAAAGGGGAACACTTGAGTCATTGAGAGAACTCATAACCTCACAAATGTCCATCGAAAGACCGAAATGAACACCCACGAGTCCCATGAGCTGTCCCACCTTCATTGCTGCACCCTTCATTTTTCCAAGTTCATTAGCAAAAATTCTGGCTTGCTTAATACGGTGCTGTCTGGATATTTCATCCTTTTCATCCCCAGTTGACAGAGCTCTTGCAAACAGATTCTGAATATAGCATCCGGCACTCCGAATACCCATGGTAGCAAATCTTCTGGTTCTGGAAACCGTGGATGAAGGGATCTGTGTTATTTTGCCACTATGAGACATGTTTCTCCGGTAAAATATATGATTCGAATAAAAAAACACTGACTCAAAATTACCACTAATAAAAGAGTCCGCTTGTCAGGATATATCGAAAATCCTAAAAATCAATACACGACTGAAAACCCATATTTTCTGTATCGTGCACTTTTTCATGATATTATCTCATCCCAGAATTGGAGGTTGATATGAAAAAGTGGTTTGAATCTCTCTCGGGATCTCAGAAAATCTGGTTTGGAACAGCACTAATCCTGATCTTTGCAGCTGTTTTATCAACGTTTATCATCGTTCCGTCAAAAACAAAGGTTCCAGAGGATTTTTTCACTGTACAAAAGACAATCAGACAAATGGCACCTAAACTTGGCGTTACAGGAAAAGCACTTGCACGAGAGCTTGGACTGAAAATTACTGTATCAAAGTCGGTTCCTGTATCACAGCTCGGGGTAAAGCAGGATAAATTAAATTCTAGTGTTGAACATCTTCAGTCTCATCGGGATGCATCATCAAAATACATTCTTTATTCAGCGCTTGTCCTTGGAGCAATAATTTTTCTCCTGAGAATAGGTATTCCCGATAAGGCTGATGTAAAATCACGAAAGCTCTGGTATCCATCAATGTTCTACATTTCATTTCTAGTGATTTCAGTTCTTTTTGCTGGATTCATTCTGGGTAAATCTCCAAATCCTATGGAGGGAATTGTAAAAGTATTCAAAGCAATGGTTGGCTTGTACCCTGACGTAATGTCTAAAATTCTGGCGTTTGTATTTTTTTCGGTTCTCTCCATAACTGCCAATAAAATTCTGTGTGGATGGGCCTGTCCAATGGGTTCGATGCAGGAATTATTATTTTTTATTCCTGGTTTAAAAAAAATCAGGCGGTATAAGATTCCCTTTATTTTTTCCAACAGTATCCGAATCCTGCTTTTTATAATAATGTTCATGCTAATTCTTGGTGTTATTGGAGGAAAGCCTGGATTTGTACTGTATCATCATCTGAATGCCTTCGATATTTTTGGGTTTCATTTTGATAGCCTGAGTATCCTGATAACTACAATAGCAGTTCTCATTTTATCATTTTTTATTTACAGACCCTTTTGTGCATTTATTTGTCCTTTTGGGCTTTACTCTTGGATACTGGAGCAGTTTTCATTCGCCAGAGTCAGGGTTGACCACGATGCATGCACCGATTGCGGAGCATGTTCAAGGGTATGTCCAACTCAGAGTGCAGCAGCAAAAGTAGCAAAAAAAGCAATCCAGCCTGATTGTTTTTCGTGTACCAGATGTCTTAATGTATGTCCTCATAATGCAATCAGATACACCACTCCTTTGAAAAAGAATTCAAAATTACCAAACAAATCAGAAAGCTAGAATTATGAGAAATTACATTTTCATAACTATATTAATTCTTTCCGGTGGTGTTATTACATCATTTTCATGCTTTACACCCTACTGGTTTTCAATCCCGGCTGATCTAAACCCTCATGATGGGAAAATCATCAGGACAAGAGGCTGGCTCGGTCTAAACAGCCAGATATCATGCAACCACCCAGAAAGAGCCAGATACCGTTGCTCCAATTATGGTACTTCACTTGATAAATCATATGGAATAAGAGTTTTTGCACATCGAACGGCACTTTTATTCACTGTTTTGACTTTCATATTATTTTTCAGACTGCTTCTATTGTTATCCGTATTCCAGACGAAAAAACTGCCATTTAAATTACCCCGTATATTTTCAGGAATTACTTCCCTGGTTGGCATCTGGACATTTCTTTTTGTTACTCTGGCCATTAATTATACACTCTGGAGCGCACGGGGTTCTGAAAACATAACACTATCAGGCACAGGGTACACACTTTTCACTGCAGGTCTGGTACTTATCATTATAGGTTCCGGACTATTATGGAAAAGCCCGGATGATATTGTCAGGTATCCATCTGAAGAAAATAAAATTAACTGAGAAAGTAAAACTGATAGTTATAGTGGCCTAAAACATAGTCTGAGGGTCAATATCAATGGAAACGCCCTGACTTAGTGATGCGTTATCGGAAATAATTCTTACGGCTTTGTGTAGTACGCTTCTTGAAGGACTTTTTAAAAGTACCTGCCATCTTGAATTTTTTCTGACTTTGAAAACCGGAGCGGGAGCAGCTCCTAAAACATCAAGAGGAGAGATACCTGATCTTATTATGGCTTTTTTAACATTTTCAGCCCTCTCAAAACCTAGTTTTTCGTTCTCATCCTGAATATTCAATAAGCAGAGATACCCGAAAGGCGGGTACCCGAGCTCCTTGCGACTGTATAACTCATTTTCAACAAAGGAATGAAAATCGTTATTTATAGCGTTAAGAATGGCATAGTGCTGAGGAGTGGATGATTGAATTATCACTTTTCCCTGTTCGTCTCTCCTGCCAGCCCTGCCCCCAACCTGAGTAATCAACTGATAGGTTCTCTCGGCGGCCCTGAAATCCTGAAAAAAAAGGCTGTGATCCGCGTCCAGAACACCCACCAGAGTAACCCCGGGAAAATCATGTCCTTTGGTAATCATCTGAGTGCCTAAAAGAATATCAATCTCCCTGTTCTTCATCGCATTTACAAGTTTTTCTATACCTCCAAATTTAGCTGTATCTCTATCGAGACGAACTATTTTTGCATCAGGAATCTCTTTTTGAAGATATTCCAGAATATTTTCAGTACCAGAATTTCTTCCACTGAACTCCACACCACACTCAGGACAATCAGAAGGAACCGGCATAGAGTTTCCACAGTAGTGACAAACCATAGCATTCTGATTTCGATGCAGAGTCATAGGCACACTGCAATCTTCACAATTCATAACATAACCACAGGCAGTGCATTGCAAAACACCAAAATAGCCCCTGCGGTTAAGAAAGACCATTGCTTGGTTTCCTTTGTTAAAATTCACTTTCAGATTCTGTATCATAGGCCTAGTGAACATATTATGCGGTTTTTCAAATTTTGTATCCACCAACTCATAATCAGGTAGTTTAGTTGCCGTCGCTCTCTTTTTTAAACTGTGAAGTTTATACTTTCCTGACACTGCATTATTCCATGATTCAAGTGAAGGTGTAGCACTTCCCAGTATTACTTTTGCTCCTTCCTCCTGACCTCTCAGAATTGCAATATCTCTTCCGTTGTATCTGAATCCTTCAGCCTGTTTGAAGCTGGAGTCATGCTCCTCATCCACAACAATCACACCGACATCTCTTACCGGAGCGAAAATGGCACTTCTTGCTCCGATTGCAATTCTGGCCTTTCCGTCACTTAGCCTGCGCCATTCAATTGCTCTCTGCAAAGACGTTAGCCCACTGTGTAAAATACTCACAACATCACCAAAAAAGGCACGAAAACGTGCACTCAACTGAGGAGTGAGAGCAATTTCAGGAACTATAACAACGGATGTTTTACCCAAATCAAGCATATGTCTGATGGTATGCATATATATTTCAGTTTTGCCACTTCCTGTCACCCCGTGAATGAGATGGACACTAAAACCATCCGGCTCTTTGATAAGCTTATTTAAAACTGTCTGCTGCTCGGGATTTAGTTTATGGTGTGGGTCTGGAACAACAAGATCCCACGAAATCCACTGGGTATCATCGCTGATTTCATCCATTACTATCAGTTTTTTTTCCTGAAGTTCATTCAACTTAGTTGATGAGTTTTTATAGGAATTCCTGATTTCAGAAACCTTGACCGGCAAAATACTGTCCCGTAGTTCGCGGTAGAGACTTTCTCTGATTTTTCCTTTAGAAAGCCAGCTTTTTATATCCGGATCATCCACTGAATTAACTTTTATAACAGCTTTGGTGGTTCCTGATGGACCATTCTTCACAATCTCCTCATTTTCGCTGATATATCCATATTTGAGAAGATTTGAATATTTTGCTGTTGAAATTTCTTTTGATTTTATTTTAGATTTAAGTCGGCCTTTGCCATCAAGAGTAAGAAGAAACCGATCCTCAACTGTTTTTATCAGTTTTTCCCCCAAAGTAGATACAAATTCTTTACCGGATGCACTTAGGGTCACTCTAATCCTTGAAATATTCACATTTAATGGAGGATGAGCTGACTTGAAGACTTCCCCAACAGGATGGTGGTAGTAAACGCTGCTTTTAATCAGCGTTTTCATAAGATTCAATGTCAAAACAGGTTCTACATCAATCACTTCAATAATTTTTAGTACTTTACCGTTGTAGCAGTCCTTATTATCAACGGCGTAGCCTATAACCCTTTGGCCGTTGAATCTCACAATAACACGACAACCGGGTTTAATACTTTTTCCTCCGGTGTCATAAGTAAACAGTCCCCTAACTGGAAGAGAAACAGCCACATTGATTTTTCCCCTGATGCCGTTTTCAGTCATTTAAAAGCTTTGAAAGACCATTACGAAGTGTAGCCTCAAGCTCAGGTCTTTTAAGTGCGTAATTAATATTTGCCTGAATATAACCGGAAACATCACCGGTATCAAATCTCAGTCCGTCAAAAGTAACACCCATAACCCGTCCACCATCCTTAAGCATTAGCTTTAAAGCGTCTGTAAGCTGCACTTCTCCACCGCTTCCCAACCTGGTTTCCTCTATATAACTGAAAATTTTACGATTAAGGATGTAACGTCCTATAACAGCATAGTCTGATGGAGCATTTTGAGGTTCAGGCTTTTCAACCATATCATCCACCTGAAAAATACCACTCTCCAACTCGGTCCCGGATATGATGCCGTATTTACTGGTATCGCTCCTGGAAACCTTCATGAGTGCAAAAACAGCTGATGGTTTAAATTTATCATACACATCAAGAAGCTGCTTTAGTACAGGCACCGAAGAGTCAATCAGATCATCCGGTAAAACAACAGCAAACGCATCACCCTGCACAAAGGGTTCCGCCCTTCCGATAGCATGCCCCAACCCCAGAGGTTTGTCCTGTCTGACAGCAATAAATTTTGCCATATCCGAAGGATATCTTACCTGTTCCAGCATTCTGGTATTTCCTCTGCTCTCAAGATTCCATTCCAGATCCGGGCTGCTGTCAAAGTGATCTATTATTGCTTCCTTCCCCTTTGCTGTGATAAATATTATTTTGTTTATCCCACTTTCAACAATCTCATTTGTGATATATTGAATTGCGGGTGTATCAACCACAGGAAGTAGCTCCTTGGGTATTGCCTTAGTGGCTGGCAGTAGCCTTGTACCCATTCCCGCAGCAGGAATTACAGCTGTTGAAATAATTGAATCACACATGGCTGAAAGTATGCTTTTTTGACTAACTGATTGCAAGTAATAACAATAAAATTTCACAGAAAACCTTAAAAATATTGAATGATCATATGGTTTGGAATATGATGCAAATGAGCGGAAAGTGGCTTTAACCATGAAAAATCTCCGGGATCAGATTATTCCGGTTGAATTGAGGTATCAATGCCTGCATATATTTGGGAAGGAAAATCCAAAGATGGTTCCTTTAAAAAGGGAAAAATTACTGCTGCAAATGAATCAAGTGCTTATCAGATGCTCGGTTCACAAGGGATAAATGTTTCCCGCCTGAAAGAGAAAAAGCCATTTAAATTTTCTGATCTTTCAAATATCGATATTAACATGGGTGGAGTTCCCCCCAGAGATCTGATGATTTTTACCAGACAGTTTTCCACCATGATAGATGCCGGATTACCTCTTGTTCAGGCGCTGGAAATTCTTGGAACCACCAGTGAGAATAAACAGTTCCGAAAAATACTTATGGATATAAAAGAAAGAGTTGAGGGAGGAAGTACCTTTTCTGAAGCTCTGGCAAGACATCCCTCAACATTTGATAATCTTTTTGTCAATCTGGTAAAGGCAGGTGAAATCGGTGGGGTGCTTGATGTAATTATGGGCCGTATGGCAAACCACATTGAAAAAAACATGAAACTCCGCCGCAGAATCAAGTCAGCTATGACCTATCCTGTTATCGTACTTTTGGTCTGTATTGTGGTTCTGGGAGCTCTTTTATTCAAAGTAATTCCCACTTTTGAGGATATGTTCGCTGATATGGGAGGAAAATCACTTCCCCCTCTTACGGCAAAAATCATTGCCATGTCCAGATGGTCAATCGCCCACGGAAATATTATTTTCGGAGGTCTGGGTGCAATAATTTCCGGTTTTTTCATTTTTCTCAGGATACCGGGTGGTAAATTCATGTTTCATAAGGGATTGTTGCATCTTCCTATAATTGGCGACGTTATTAAAAAATCAGCAGTAGCTGCTTTCACCAGAACAATGGGAACTCTACTTTCATCCGGTGTTCCAATCCTTGATGCTCTTGAAATTGTAGCTGATTCATCGAGTAACCTAGTCATCAGAGATGCACTGATGAAAGTAAGAAATAAAATCAGTGAAGGACGAAATATTGTTGAGCCTCTGATGGAAACAAAGATTTTTCCTCACATGGTGGTGCAAATGATTGGTGTGGGTGAGCAGACAGGTGCTCTTGACACCATGCTTAATAAAATTGCAGACTTTTACGAGGATGAGGTGGATGTAGCCGTGGATGCGATGACATCTGCCATTGAACCTCTTCTGATGGTTTTTCTGGGAAGTACGGTTGGTACTACCATGATTGCCATGTACCAGCCTGTATTTGAGATGGCCGGAGCAGTCAAACAGTGAGATAGTTTTGGATAATTCATATAATCCTTCCAGGAGAGTTCTTTTTCTATCATTTTTCAAAATCGCTCTCGTAACGTTTCTTCTGATGTTCAGTGTAATTGCAAATATGACATCAGCTAGAACCGATCTTCTGAAAACTACTCTGCAGTGGAGCATTCTGGGGCTAATCGCTCTGGAATATGCAGGTGTAATATTCACCGGGATTATTCTCAGGTTCAGGGAAAACTGGCTGAATCATTTCCTGATAATAATGCTGACAATTGATACTCTGGTTACCGCGGCTCTTGTTCATTTCACCGGGGGAGCTCTATCACCTTACAGTATTCTGTTTATTGTGGTTATTATCAGCAGTGCCATTACACTACAACCCAGACCAACCTTTTATATAACCTTTCTTGCAATCACAGCTCATGTGTTTATATCAATAGGGCATAATTATCATATGTTTCACACTGTACAGGGTCAGATAACCCCTCTTGAAACTCTTTACAAATCTGAACTTGCCCGTCATCTGTCCATCCACATAAGTGCTTTTGCAACAATAAGTGCATTATCAATTTATCTTGCCCAGCGACTCAATAAAGCTGAAATAAGTATTGCAGATAAGGCTAAAGAGATTAATCTGCTGAAAATCAGACACAGGGACATTCTTGAATCGCTCTTTGATGGAGTCATTACAATTGATGCAGATGGCAAGGTGTTAACCTGTAACAGGCGTTCCGGTGAAATTATGGGAAAAACAATAGCCCTCGGCAGTGACATAACAGAATATTTCCCAGGTGATATACTCACAGAGCATTCTGAAAGCATCCCGTGGCGTACACATCTGAAAAATTCAATACCTGTAGAACTGACTCTTTCATCATTCGAACCCAATAGATCAGGACCTGGAGTTAGAGTTCTAAGTATTCATGACAGAAGTGAAATTGAAATCCTTGAAAATGAAATGGCCAGACAGGAGAAACTTGCTGCTCTCGGAAGAATGAGCGCCTCCATTGCTCATGAAATCAGAAATCCACTTGCCAGTATTTCCGGCTCTCTTGAATTACTGAGATCGGGTATTTCAACAGTAGATGGTGATGAAAACACAGAACTGTTCAATATTGTATTTGAGGAAATCGATCGGCTGAACATGATTGTGAGTGAAATTCTGAATTATACCCGAACCACATCTCTCAACAGGACATTAATTGATATTCAGCAATTACTCAACTCTCAGATTCAACTGATTCTGAATGACTCCAGATGGACAGGTGGTGCTATTGAACTGGAGGGAGAAAAAATAAGGGGACTTTTCGATGAAAAATCCCTGAAACAGATTTTTCTCAACATTATAATTAACTCTTTGGAATCAGGAGAAAATATTAAATTGAAGATTTCCTGCGAAAGTATAAACAATACTGTTCAGATTTCTTTCGCGGATAACGGCAGAGGAATACCGGGCGATACTCTGGAACATATTTTTGAACCATTTTTCACAACAAAAACAACTGGAACGGGCCTGGGACTGAGTGTTGTAAAAAAACTGGTGGAACTTCATGGGGGAACAATAAAAATAAACAGTGATGATAATGGTACACTGGTAAAACTCTTTTTCCCCCTTTTAACAGAAAATTCCAACTAGCTTCATGAGTAAAAGGATCGAAAGAGATAAAAAAGGGGATCGACAAAAGTAAACATCCTGCTTCTGACCCTGATTCCCTGACTGAGTGGCTACCTGTAATTAACAAATTTTACTATCGTATTATTCATGAAGCGGTCTAATCTTTTTCTATAAGCAGATCAAGTAATTCAGGCTTAACTTTGTAGTGTTTTGCAATAAACCACGGATTTTTTTCTTTCCATAATATCTCTCCCAGATTATCAGCTATTTCTATTACCATTTTTTCATGCTCACACAAAACGGGACTTACCTCATTTATGCTTCCTGTGGTCGTCCAGTTGGTGCACCCGCAGTAATTGGCGCATCTTCCCACAAGCGAGCAACCATCACACTGGGGTCTTCCCTCAAGATTTTTCATTATCCAGTATTCCCGTGATTTGGTAAATCCTGTGCCAACATTTCCAATCACATAGTTCAGACTGTCAGGATCATCACTTACAAATCTTACACAGGGAAATATTGTACCGTCAGGAGCAACACTGACTTTTGTTCTTCCAAAATCACACACATCCCCTACGAAAATTGGTGCATTAATATGGGTTTTGAGTTTTTCATCAAAAAGAGTCATAAAAAAATGAGTACCACTTCTGGCGGCCTTAAGGTACCATTTTCCCAATTCTTCATACTGTTTTTTTAAAATGACAAACAGTTCCGGAGTCCATCTTTCATCACTGAAATCAACCTGATGTGCAACAAATCTTAATCCTCTTTCCCACATCCAGTTCATACTGTCACTTACAAAGTATACATTGTCAGGAGTGATTACATGGGTAACAACAGTATAGGGGTTATAAGTAAGAATCATATCTAGTTTTGAATCTATGATATCGAATGAACTGCTTCCGTCAGGCAGATGCCGGCTTAAATCATGACTTTCCTTATTTCCATCAAGACTCAGTGCAAAATAAACTTTATTCTTTCTGCAAAATTCAAGTATTTCTTCAGTGAAAAGTGTTCCGTTAGTTGACATACGGAAGTGTATTTTACATTTTTTTTCAATCCCCTGCTTAAGTGCATATTCACTTATTGTTTTTATCTGAGGGAATTTCAGTAAGGGTTCACCTCCAAAAAAACTTATACATGCGTTATTTTTGCCTTCAGAGATTGCCATATCCACCGCCCTGAATGCAATTTCGTCTGTCATGGCCAGAGTTTCACCATGTTTTCCGGCATAGCAGTATGCACATCTCAGATTACATTCCTTCGTAAGATGAAGAATAAATTTCATTTTCTCCTCCAGAATTTTCAGTGGGGATTCTAGCACGATTTTCAACAAAAATACCCACAGTTTTTCATTCGGAGTAGTGTAGTTTCATGTTATAAACTCTGTGAGGTTTTTTAATGGGTACACGTGCTCTGCAATTCAAGGTAGGTCTTCTTATAATTATTTCTATTGCCCTTTTGGGTGGTTTTCTTTTCATTCTGGGCAACTACAGCTTTGGCAAAGGATTCACTGTGTATGTGGATTTTGACTTTGCCGGTAATCTCTCTCCCGGAGCTCCTGTCAAAATTGCGGGAATTAAAATGGGAAGAGTTGAAAGTATCTCATTCATGGGGGGAAAGCTGGATAAAAAAACCAACCGGAGAGTTTTTGTCAGACTGAAACTATGGATTAGCGAAAAAGGACGCGATGCAGTAAGAACAGACAGTAGGGTTTTTATCAATACACAGGGCATTTTAGGTGAACAGTATGTAGAAATTGAACCCGGCAATATGGATAATCCAAAAAGTGTAGTCCTGAAGGGCGATACACCAATACGTGGAGAAAGTCCCCCAAGAACAGATCTTGTGATAGCAAAACTTTATAGTTTTCTGGATTCCATTACTTCTATTCTTGAAACCGAAGAACCATATATTCGAAAAACTATCAGGAAAACGAGTGTAACCCTTGAAAATGTAAATGGAATACTTGAAAGCAATAAGGATGAACTGAACAAAATTGTTAAAAAAAGCTCAAGTGTCATGACCGAAGTTGATACCAGCCTGAAAACAATTAATAAAAGTGTTGGAGACGGGAAGAAAATTGTACATATACTCAGATCAACTGACTACATGCTGACTGTACTTGCATCAGGACTACCGAGAGTAATGAAGAAAATCGACACCACACTGGATGATGTCAGTTCTCTGACAAAACTGGTTGGAAAAGACGAAAGAGATAAAATTATTAACAGTATATCCAGGATAAACACCCTTTCAGGTGAAGCTGTGAAGCTTACAAGGGAGGGAACAAAAATAGCCAGACAGGTTTCATCGGGGAAGGGTACCGTGGGCGCTCTCATGGTGAAAAGAGAAGTATACGAAGATCTTAAGGAACTCATCAGGGATCTTCGTGAAAATCCATGGAAACTGTTCTGGAAGGATTGATTCATAAGCTCACCACTGAAGGTACCTTTATATGGAATCACCTAAATATCAGACTCTGCTTGGATTTGTAGGTATCATCGCATTTGTGTTTCTGGGGTTTTATGTGTTCGGCACAGGAGATGCAATATCCTCCACGGGAATACCCATATATGTGGATTTCAACAGAAGTGGTACTATCCAGATGGGCTCTGATGTAAAATGTGGACACCTTAAAATTGGCATTGTCGAGGGCGTTTATTTAAAAAATGAAAAAGGGAAACTTAAAACAAGGGTCAAATTGTGGATAAAAAAGGAATGGGCTGAACGAATTCCGGTGAACTCCAGGGTTTATTTTGAGAGTGTAAGTATCATTGGCTTCAGGCATATAAACATCGTTATGCCGGATGACAGATCACCACTGGGTAGACCACTCAAAGCAGGAGACATAATGAAGGGCGAAGATCCATCAAGGATTGATCGCATATTAAAACTTGCATATGAAACTGTCCAGAAACAGATGAAGATATATGCATCACTGGCACCTGAAACAGCCGGTCTTTTACTATCAGTTAAAAAAATGAAATGGATCAATACTCTGTTTTCTACAGAAAACCGTTTAATTCTTGCAGAAGCATTCAGTACTGCCGGTAATATGAAACTTACACCCGGAGCAAAATTCGTTGCATCAAATGCAAGGGATATTAACCTCCTCTGGAGAATATGGGTTTTGGATGGTTATATCAGGAAAAAAGCTGCCGAAGCCCTTCAGAAAGTAGAACTCATAGAGTCTCATATAGATTCATTGAATATTAAAAATCTTAAAACAAAAGTTATGATGACAAAAAATAATCTAAACACCCTGAAATCAGAGTTGCGAACTTTGATGGATGAATCTGAAAAAGTGTCGAAAATCCTAAGTAAATCCAATGGAGCACTTGCAGCAATTATTTCTGATCGGGAAATATTCGACGACTTAAGACAGATGGCAAAAAGGCTTAAGAATGCAATAATAGATATAGTTTTCAAACGAAGTGAAAAACGACTTCACTAGAAAAATCTTTACTTAACAGGAGTCATTAAAATGGTTGTTGGACACGAATCACTGGTAAAAGGGAAATTACTTACCGGAGAGGGAATATCCGGAGCTTCAAAAAAAGTACTTATCCATCCGGGGAATGGCTGGGAGGATAATGTAATGAGAGTTTTCGAACTGGAAAAAGATGGATATACACCCAGACATCGCCACCCTTGGCCTCATATAAACTATATCATCAGGGGTTCGGGAACCCTGTTTCTTGACGGAAAAAATCATGAGCTTACAGTAGGTTCCTATGCATTTGTACCTGATGAAAAGGAACACCAGTTTATGGCAAATCAAGGTGAGGATCTGGCATTCATCTGTATAGTTCCCCTAAAAGGTGATCCTAACTGGAACAAGGATATTGTGGAGTATTAATTGCTGCTTTTATCATTACCGGCTCGACTGTTCTCAGGACTCGCAGCCCTGGTTATCGTTTTTTCAGGGGTTCAGTTGTATGGACTGATAGGCATAAGCAGAACTGCTGAAGAATTTCAATTACTAAAGAGCTTTCATCTTAATTTTATTTTTCAACTTCAAAGTCTTGAAACAAGTCAGTCCTCATTACTTCTTTTACTTAAAAGTCTGACTGACAGTCAGGGTAAAAGTTCGAGAAGAACTGATTTACTGAAAAAATGGATCAGACTCACAAGGGATAAACGAGAAGTGGCTTTCAGAAGAGTAAATCGTCTTGTTAAAGCCAGAATACAAAACGCAACGGGCGATGAACTCTCATATCTCAACAGTAGTATTGTTACGGTTATCAATGGAATAAAAAAAGATATTGAAGACCTCAAAACCAGATTTATTGAACTTTACAGCTCTGAAAATGAAATCCCCCAGAGCCGTGTAAAATATCTCAGCAGGCGCGAACATGTCATTATGTCTAAAATAAAAAAACTGGTAACAGTATCAAGATCGAGAATAATGGCTGTTGCTTCCATGCTGGAGAAAAGCGAACAGAGTACTATCGATAGTCAGGTGATTTTGCTCATATTTTCACTGGTTCTCAGTATTTTTGTACTTTTCACAACAACCACTCCGATGAGATACTTAAAGTATGTAACTCAGGGTGCTGCAAAACTTGGTAAGGGCGAGTATAATGCCCATATTGACGTGAAAACTAATGATGAAATTGGGGCACTGGCTGAAGAGTTTAATAAAATGGGAAAAGCTCTTCAGGAGAGGGAAAACCGGTTGATACAGACAGAAAGACTTGCCGCAGCAGGAAAACTCGCATCTCAGATAGCTCATGAAATCAGAAATCCTCTTGCCAGTGTTAGTTTTCAGGTGGAAATTCTAGCTGATATGCTTTCCGATAGCGCTTTGACCGGCGCAGAAAAAAAAGATGCTCAGGATTCACTGGTGGCCCTGAGTAAAGAAGTTGACAGACTCTCTGGTATTACAGATGGATATCTGGAATTTGCCAGAATGCCCAAACCAGTTTTCAGAAAAGTCAATCTAATTGAATATTTGACAGAAGTTCTTGATTTTGTTGAAGGAGATCTGGCCCTTAATAAAATAACTTTTGACAATGAATTTGGAAGTACTGAAATCTATGTTGATGCAGACGAGGATCTGTTAAAACAGGTTTTTTTGAATCTGTTCAGAAACAGTGCAGATGCCATGCCCGAAGGGGGGAAAATCACCATAGGCATCCATAAGGAAGAAAACCTTGCTGTTATAAGAATAAGTGATTCCGGAGAGGGAGTACCTGAAAAAAATCTGTCTCGCATTTTCGATGCTTTTTACACTACAAAAAAGCATGGCACTGGACTTGGTTTGAGTCTTTGCAAACAGATTATCGAGGACCACGGCGGTGAAATACTTGTGGAGAGTACATCCGAAGTTGGAACAACATTTTACATTAAGCTTCCTGAGAGAGCAAACCAGTCATGAAAGTTGCACTCTTTGTCGATTCCACAGGGGAAAATGGAACTTTTTTCCCGGAAGAATTCTTAAATGAGCTTTTTCTGTCTGATGTCCGGATTGAAATTTTCGCGAGGCAGCATCAGGCCGAAAATAAAAATCAGCTAGTTAAAATTCATCCTTATGATTCGGGTTTTTTTAAAATTCTGACTCCATCATCAAAAAGTTCCGGATTATTGCATCCATCCATTAAATGGAAAAAAATAATTGATGGAGAAAAGTTTGATCTGGTGCTGGGGGTAAATCTGGACGGTTTTGCAAGCGCTTCAATAAATACTGATAATTGGGTCTTGCCGTATATTCTTGACTTTACAAAAAAGAAAACTGGAATGTTCCGTCGTTTAAAAGGTAATATTTTTAACAATACATCGGTGGATCTGGGAGAAACAAATAGTATTATCACTGGATGCAATGAGACAATGGAACAGATGATTTCCAGAGGCATCATTAGAAACACCTCATATCTACTTCCCCTCCCTCTTCCGGAAATATCCTTTATCGACACTGTTAAAACAAAAGAGATTGGTTGCTGGTGCAGAAATTCAGAAAGCATTGATTATGCTGTCTTATCTCTGAAAATGATGCTTGAACTGGGTTATGATTATTTTCTCAGAATCTATCTGAATCAGGGGAATGGTATCGATCTTTCTGCAATAAGCCCATCATTAAAAAACAACATAAAATTCCGAAATATTAGCACTTATAAGAGTTTTATTGAAGATGTCTCCTCCTGCAGTGTTTTTCTGAATACTGACGTGACCGGCGAGAACGGAGACAGAGACTTTACTGCAGTTTATTCAAGACTCTCATCACTTGCGGGGGTTGCCCAGGTCGCTTCCTGCCATGGAGCCTATCCTGATGTAATAGAAGAGGGAATAACAGGATTTCTGATCCCTGAAAGAAATATTGAGGCTGTGACAGACCGATGTCTCGAAATACTGACAACACATCAATCCATTGATAATATGGGTAAAAATGCACGTGCAAAAATTGAATACCAGTTTGACAACCGAAAACTGGCTCATAATCTGGCAGGTTTTTTACACCACCTTGTTGCCAGAACCTGAAAAGTTATTACAGTGACCATGACTTAATTTATACATAAGGAGCATTTTATGAAAAGTCGTTCCACCACAATTATTGCCGTAAGGAAAAACGGAATTGTTGCCATGGCCGGTGACGGACAGGTTACACTTGGTAACCAGATAATGAAGTCAACAGCCAGAAAAGTAAGACTGCTTGCATCCGGAAAAGTAATGGCAGGATTCGCTGGCAGCGCCGCAGATGGAGTGGCTCTTTTTGAGCGTCTTGAAACTAAACTGGAAAGCTTTGGTGGAAATCTGACCAGAGCAGCTGTTGAACTGGCAAAGGACTGGCGAACTGATAAGTATATGCGTCATCTGGAGGCAGTACTTATTGTCAGTGATGGCAAAAATATTTATCTTCTCAGTGGTAATGGCGATATTATTGAGCCCGACGATGATGTCCTGACAATCGGAAGCGGTGGAGGATTTGCTCTTGCCGCAGCAAAAATGCTTCTGAAGCATACAAAAATGACTGCAATGGAAATCGCAAAGGAAGCACTCACTGCTGCAAGCGAAATTTGCATATACACAAACAGTTCAATAACAGCACTTGAACTGGGTAGTTAAAACTGGAGAAACATCATGGAAGTAAATAACGGAGAACAATTCAACCTGACTCCAGGGCACATTGTTGAAGAACTGGACAGATACATCATCGGTCAGAGTAAAGCGAAACGTTCGTGTGCTATTGCTCTGAGAAACCGCTGGCGACGTCAGCAGGTTGAACCGGAACTTAGAGATGAAATTCTTCCAAAAAATATTATAATGATAGGTCCCACTGGTGTGGGTAAAACAGAAATAGCTAGAAGACTTTCTAAACTCGCAGGGGCACCATTTATCAAGGTTGAAGCATCCAAATTCACAGAAGTCGGCTACGTTGGCCGGGATGTTGATTCAATGGTCCGGGATCTTGTGGAGATGGGAATTACTCTGGTGAAGGAAGAAGAGGAATTAAGAGTTCAGGAAAACGCAAAGGTTAATGCTGAAGAAAAACTTCTGGATCTTCTTCTGCCTCCGGTAGTTCCAACACAAACAAGAGAAGTTGAACCGGAAGGTGATACTCAGGAACGAAGGAAAGCTACACGGGAAAAACTCAGAAAACTGTTAAAAGCTGGTTCTCTCGATGAAAGACAGGTTGAGATTGAAACGTCAGATAACTCTCAGCCATTCGTTGAAATTTTTTCCCCTGCCGGGATGGAGGAAATGGGAATAAACTTCAAGGAAATGTTTGGTGGAATGAGTAAAACTAAAAAACGAAGAGTTACTGTTCCTGAAGCCCTCGAAATTCTTATAAAACAGGAAGCAGCCAAACTGATCGATATAGACAGAGTACAGAAGGATGCAATCAGCAGAGTAGAAAATCATGGGATTGTATTCCTTGATGAAATTGACAAAATAGCAGGGAGAGAGTCTGCAAGAGGTCCGGATGTTTCAAGAGAGGGCGTTCAAAGAGATCTTCTTCCCATTATTGAAGGTTCCACAGTGATGACAAAACATGGACCCGTAAAAACTGATCATATTCTGTTCATTGCTGCAGGGGCTTTTCATGTATCAAAGCCGAATGATCTGATTCCTGAAATACAGGGAAGATTTCCAATCAGAGTTGAACTTGATGATCTTGGAGAAGAAGAATTTTACAGAATCCTTACAGAACCGAAAAATGCCCTGCTAAGACAATACAGCGCACTTTTATCAACTGAAGGAGTGGTTCTGGAATTTGATGATGGAGCGGTGAAGAAAATTGCATCTATAGGAGCAAACCTTAATAGAACACATGAAAACATAGGAGCAAGAAGACTTCATACTGTTATGGAAGCTCTTTTGGATGAATTGAGTTTCTCAGCTCCCGAAAGAGTTGGGGAAAAAGTCACTGTAGATGTTGAATATGTGGAAAACAGACTGAAACCAATTCTGGAAAGTGAAGATCTCAGTAAATACATTCTTTAATTCCGGTATCATGATTATTTATTTTTCTCATATTCGCTATTATTAACAATCTGATATTCACTCATGATAAAACCATTTGACACGGGCTTCAGTGTGACTACAATCCCCCCCGGAGATTAGTTATGGGTCTTAGACACATGTTCAAATCCAAAATTCACCGAGCCACAGTAACACAGGCAGACCTTGAGTATGAAGGTTCGCTCACCATTGATCTCGACCTTCTTGAACAGGCGGATATTCTTCCCTGGGAGGAAGTGCATGTATGGAATGTGACCAACGGAAGCAGGCTTTCAACCTATGCTATAGAAGGACCAAGAGGAAGCGGCATCATTTGTGTAAATGGAGCAGCGGCGCATCTGGCAAATGTTGGAGACGTCGTTATAATAGCTACTTTCTCACAAGTTGAGGACACTCTGGCAAGGAATCATGTTCCCAAGGTTGTTCTTGTGGATTCACAGAATCATATTGTGGATGAAAACTACAGGGAAACCCCTGGACCTGAACATCCTGTCAGAATAAAAACATGAATCTGTTAGCAGCATCAACATGGCACCACCGATTTCGGTTATGAAAGCTCACTTTCGATAGGCATCAATTGACTATCTGGATTCTTAGCTGTTCCAAAATTTTAAAGTTAAAAAATTTGATTGTGAAAAATTTCTTTATACGCTAGACTAGCTGAATACTTCTAAAAAGGGAGTTTATTTGATGAGATTCACTATTTCCATAACTGTATTATTTTTTAGCATATTTTCAGTATCCTGCTCCAGCAGGGACTCCAATAATAAGAAGAATAAAAACTCAGCATCAGTGAATTCAACATCTTTATCAGTTAAAACTGATGCACAGAAAAAAAAACAGCCTCCGCCGGTAATAAAAAAAACTGCTTCTATTTTTCTCCCGGAAAAGGCCATCGGGTTTATTTGGATTGCAGACAAGGATCTGGAAACTGTAAAACAGCAGCTTGGAAATTCAGGAAACTTATCATCCCTCACTTTTCTCTTTCTTGATGATGATGGTTATATAAGCCTTTCACCAGCAAAAAAAGTTGAAACATCGAAAGATAAACTGGTTGTTGGCAGTAAGAGTTTCAACTATCCATCTTCTTTTAAAGTTTCTTCCAGAAAGATTAGTTTTGATCCTGATTACAGTTTCTCCTCAGTAAAACTAAACAGAAAACTCAATAAAATTGCCATAAAACGCAAAAAAGCCCTTAAAAACTGGAATCTCAGAAAACTACAGGTTTCAAGTTCAGATAATTCTATAAAAATTTCGATTTCCACCGGAAAAACTCTGTCCTCCCATTTGAGAGATGCAATTTACTACTGGAAACAGTTGATACTTGAATCCAGAATGCATATTGAAAATACAGCTCCAGGTGGCAGGAAATTGGGAAAAGCCTTGAATAACATAAAAATAACTCCAGGTAAGAATAAAATATCCATAGAAATTCCAATGGATATAAAGGATTTCACCTGGGCCATAAAAAAGCTCGACAATCTGCTTAAAATTACAAAGTGAGGTATAAAATGACAAATGATGGCAATATTTCCGGAAAATCACCTGTAATCCCTCAAGCCACAATGGAAAGACTTCCCCGTTACCTCATGCAGTTATACAGATTCAGAGTAACCGGGGACATAAATATATCCAGTCAGTCTCTAGGAGACTCTCTTGGTCTTAAAGACACTCAGATCAGAAAGGATCTTTCATATTTTGGAGTGTTCGGAAAAGCCCGCTATGGTTATAATATAGAGTTTCTTATTGATGCCCTTGAGAAAATACTGGGACTCACCAGAAGATATGATCTGGCAATTGTGGGGGCTGGTAATATAGGCAGAGCACTCGCCAATTATCGTGGATTTGAAAGTCGCGACTTTAGAGTAAAGATGATATTTGACAATAACAGGCAGGTTATCGGTCAGGACATTGGTGGTCTTATCGTTCAGGATATTTCACTTCTTGAAGAAAAACTTAAGGATGCTGCCATTGATGTTGCCATTGTATCAGTTCCAGAAAAAGCAGCATATGAAGTAGCCGATAAACTGGTGAAAGCAGGGATCAGAGCGATCTATAACTTTACAGCAGCTGAACTTCACCAGTATGAAGATGTTTTCATTGAAAACGCCAATATAAGTTTTGGAATTTATAAACTTGCCCATCACCTCAGTGGACACTGGCCAAGGAAAAATAAATAGTTTTAACAACTGCCGTCAAATTATTGACAAAGTGCCATAAATTCACCTTGTTTTCCCGCTATTTTCTAAGTATTTTCTTAATTTACTTCCACTACTCAATTGTTTTTACATCCTTTTTCACTTTTTATAAGTTTCTTTATTTCTGGCATATAGATTGCTCATTACCTCATCCAAGTTCATATCGGGTCATGAACTTACAGTCGAGGTAGTGTTTCTCCTGGCAATTCCCCGGAGATTGAAGCGATGAAAACTCACTACCGATGGACAGAGACTGAAAACTCCATCGCTTCAATCTCGCACTTTTTAATAACAAATCAGATCATCAGCTTGAAAAGTTTGTATCTCTGAACTAACTTATGTACTGCGTGTTTGTGTACTCTTCTTTCCCTCCCGGTATTTAATCCTGAAATGATTGAATCAAGAGGCCGAGATCACAAATGACAGGACAATTTTCAATTTAGACTCATGTAATGTAACATATAACTATACTTCAAACCGGAGGATTCATGACAAGAGAAACCGGTGGAAACTATCAGATATATAAAAATATTTTTGAGAATCTGTATGATGCCTATATTCATATGGACAAAACTGGAAATATTGCAATAGCATCACCCTCATGTCTGAGAATATTCGGTTTACCTCCTGAAGACATGCAGGGAAAAAATTTTTTCAATGAATTCATTGTGGATAATTTAAAAATAAAGCAATTTATGGAAAAAATTAACTCTGAGGGTCAGGTTTCAGAGTTTGAAATGACCATCAGAAAAGTTGATGGTACTAAAATCTGGGTTTCCACAAACGCCAATTATTTTTTGGACGAAAGTGGTAAAATCACCGGGATTGAATCAACCACACGAGATATCACAGAAAGAAAAAACCTTGAAGAGCAACTGATTCGTGCCGAAAGGATGGCCGCGGTCGGCACACTTGCCGGAGGTGTAGCCCACGAATTTAACAATATCAATCTTGCAATTCTGGGTTATGCTGAATTGGGATTGTTTAGAGAAGGCCTCGAGCAAGAGGTTAAAAATTACTTCTCAACAATAAGAAAAAGTGCCCTTAGAGCCCGTGCAATTACAAGTAACTTGCTCACGTTCTCAGGTAGCCGGATAGGAAAAATAGGTCCTGCTAATTTAAACAAGGTCGTAGATGAAACAATTATAATGCTTTCACATGAAGTATCTTCCTCAGGTATAGAAATAATCACTCAAAAGGGAGAAACTCCTGACACCATTATGGATGCGACTCAGATTGGTCAGGTTGTCCTGAATATCCTTATTAACGCTCATCATGCCCTTACTGACAGAGAAAAAAAGGAAATTACCGTTAGAACTGGTCACAACAGATTCAACGTATTTGTCAGTATTTCCGACACCGGATGGGGTATTCCAAATGAGAATCTTCTGAAAATATTCAGTCCATTCTTTACCACCAAGGGTGAACACAGTGATGGAAGTGATGCACAAAATAAAGTAAAGGGAACTGGTCTGGGACTTAGCGTCAGTCACACCATCGTAGCTAATCACAAAGGTGATATTAAGGTAGAATCTGAAGTTGGAAGTGGCACTACATTTACAGTTTCTCTACCGATTGTCTCAGGCACTACTGAACGTGATACTATTCAGTCCTTCCATGCAACAGGAAAAATGCCCACTGCGAGCATACTTATTCTGGATGATGAACCGGATCTAAGAGAACTCCTTGATAAATTCTACTCTTCAAGAGGTCATACAGTTTATCACACAGGAAGTGGAGAACATGCCCTTCAGATAATCTCAGAAAAAAATATTGATGTGGTTCTTGTTGATTTGCAGATGCCACAAATGACGGGACGTGAATTTCTGAAAAAAGCCAGAAACTGCCAGACTGCTCTGAAACCTGCATATATAGTCATTACCGGAAAAAGTATAGAACCTGAAGAGCATATGAACGATGATATTTTCTGTGTCGTATACAAACCATTTAAATTAAATGAAATTTTTGATAAAACAAGAGAAGCCATATTTTCCAGGCTTTCACAAATTCAGCACATGTAGAGAGGAACTCAAATGGAAGAAATCAAAAAGCTGCAGAATTATGCAGTGCCGTCCTACAGGATAGTAAAAACATTCTTGGATTTTACCCTTGATAAAGAAACAACAATCGTAACAAATACCATGAATATCGAAAAGCTGTCGTCTTCCGAATCTGAACACCTGATTCTTGACGGAATAAATCTGGAGTTTATTTCCATAGAAGTTGATGGTAAACAATTCGATAATTATGAAATAACACCCGAGACGATGATCCTCACCGGACTTTCTGGAAAATTTGAACTGAAAATAAAAAATAAAATAAAACCAGTGGAAAATCTTAGTCTGGAGGGTCTTTATATAAGTGGAAATATTTTGTGTACACAATGTGAGGCTGAAGGTTTTAGGAAAATCACCTGGTTTTTAGACAGACCTGATAACATGTCACTTTTCACCGTAAGAATTGAAGGGAACCGTGATGAATTTCCAGTAGTTTTATCCAACGGTAACCTTATCGAATCAGGTGAACTTCCCCAAAACAGGCATTTCAGAATATTTGAAGACCCGTTCCCTAAACCATCATATCTTTTTGCTCTTGTGGGAGGAAATCTTTCCAATATTGAAGACACCTTCACCACAATTTCAGGACGACAGATAGAACTTAAAATTTTTGTAGAAAAAGAAAATATACATAAATGTGATCATGCTCTTAACAGCCTCAAAAAGGCAATGAAATGGGATGAGGATACTTTTGGAAGAGAATATGATCTCAATTCATTTTATATTGTTGCAGTGGATTCATTCAACGCTGGAGCAATGGAAAACAAGGGACTGAATATTTTCAATTCCAGATATGTTCTTGCAGATCCTCAAACAGCAACTGACACAGATTATGAGAATATTCTCGGTGTAATTGGTCATGAATATTTCCACAACTGGTCTGGAAATCGTGTGACATTGAGAGACTGGTTTCAACTCAGTCTGAAGGAGGGGCTGACGGTATTCCGTGATCAGGAATTTTCCAGCGATATGCTAAGCCGCGCCGTAAAAAGGGTTGAAGATGCATATGCAATCAGAAGTGCTCAGTTCTCTGAAGATGCATCTCCCCTTTCCCACCCTGTCAGACCAGATACTTATAAAGAAATCAATAATTTTTATACTCTGACAGTTTATGAAAAAGGGGCTGAAGTAATAAGAATGATTCACACAATGGCAACATCTGAAGCTTTCAGAAAAGGTATGGATCTATATTTCGAAAGTTACGATGGGAAAGCTGTTACCTGTGAGGATTTTGTTAGTGCAATGTCAGAAGCTTCCGGTAAGGATTTTTCCGGTCAGTTTTTTAACTGGTACACACAAAAAGGGACTCCTGAACTAACCGTAGAATTTAAAAAGCAAAGTAAGCGTGGAGTTCTTTCACTCACTCAGAGATTCAAAGAGGACGTTGATGCACCTGATATGGTTATTCCTGTGAAAACAGCCTTTGTTGATAAATCAGGTCTGATTGACACATCCATTGATGGCGGCAAATTGCAAAAAGAGCATCTGATTATTTTTTCAAAGAAGAAACAGACCTATACTGTGGATAATATTTCAGAAGACTGCGTTCCTTCTATTCTGAGAGAGTTCAGTGCGCCGTGTCATCTAAAATATTCCTACACTGAGGAGGATCTGTACCTTCTCGCCCGAAAGGATACTGATCCATATGTTAGATGGGACAGTCTTCAGAGACTCTATCTCATGCAAATGGAAAAGGGAGTTAACGCATTTCTTTCTGAATCAGATTTTGCCATGGATTCAAATCTTTTAAAGACAATGGAAGTCATTTTGAAAGATACCAGGATTGATGATCAGTTCAGAGCTATGCTGTTAAGACTTCCTGGAGAACGTTTCGCAGGGGAGGAACTGGGGGAAATTCAGGTGGACGCTCTGGCTGACACAAGACTAACAATGAGACGTTCAATTGGTAAAATCCTGGAATCGGAATGGCTGGAATTGATTGAAGATCGTAAACACAAAGAAAGTACTCCATCATCCAGATCTGTGACAAATCTTGCCAAAGCATATCTTACTACAGCAGATGAATCCTATTCATCACAAGTGTGGAATGATTTTATAAGTTCTAAAAATATGACTGATTCGATCAGTGCATTTTCGATCCTCACTGATACAGAAACTGAGTACAGACAAAAAGTCATTGATAGCTGGTATGATAAATTTTCCAGTGATTTTCTTCCTCTTGTTTCATGGTTTTCAATTCAGGCTCAATCCAGGCATCCTGATACCATAAAAACCATTACAGAACTTTTTAAACATGAAAAGTTTGATATTAAAAATCCGAATATGGCAAGAGGACTTGTAGGAGGATTATGTGTGAATCACCTGATGTTCAACAAATCTGACGGTTCCTCATACAATCTGGCAATGAATAAAATTGTTGAAATTGATTCATTCAATCCTATCGCCGCAGCTCGACTTTTTGCACCATTTTCTAAATGGAGAAAATATGCGGATCCTTGGAAAAGCCAGTTACAGAGAACCATCAAAGAAATGCTGAATATAAGTTCAATATCCAGACATCTGAAAGAACAGGGTGAGCGGGCCCTCTCCTAAGGCAGTCAGCACTTTTTCGATGTTACAATGTAAATTACTGTAAAAGAAAAACAGAGGGAAATTGATGAAAATCAGTCAACACGAGGAGGCTTTACCATAGCAATAACTGCTGCAGCCACAAGACAAAGTGCACCGGCAATTGTAAAGGCAAGAGGGAAATTCCCCATATCACCAAGTTTCCCACCCATTATAGGACCACCAATTCCACCTACACCATAAGCGAGAAATACCCAGCCATAGTTTTGACCAATGAATTTAGTCCCAAATGTATCAGCGGTAATTGTCGGGAAAAGTGCAAAGTTTCCACCGAAGTTAAATCCGATAAGAGTTGCTCCAATGTATAGAAGAATCGCATTTCCAGCCATGTACGGGAATGCAATTACTGTAATTCCCTGAACAGCAGTCATAATTATAAGACTTGTTTTTCGTCCGAGTTTATCACTGATCATACCCCAGCCGATACGTCCACCACCGTTGGCTAATGAGAAAAATACCGCCATTGCTGTTCCTGCAACAGCGCTTGCTTCTTTTGGACTCATACCATTTTTAATCAGAGCCTGTCCTGGGAACAGTTTCATAAGTCCAATACTCATGAGTCCAGCACCAGCACCGAAAAGAAAAGTGATAAAAATCATCCAAAACTGAGGAGTCTTAAGCATTTCACCAGTCATAAAGTCTCTAATTCCACTTGATGACTTGGAGTTTCCATTTGCAGGGGCAGGAGGTTCCCAACCCTCTGGCTTATATCCCTCCGGAGGGAAAATCATAAAAAACCCGCCTAAAACGACAGTTACGGCAAACAGAATCCCATAAACCATAAAAGTTTTTCCAAGCCCCATCTTTTCAATAAGATGTCCCCACTGGCCTGCCAGTTTAACCCAGAGAGTTGCGCCAAAACCAAAACCAGCAACCGCAAGACCGGTAATCATACCTTTTTTATCTGGAAACCATCTCATTCCTGTTGCAATGGGTACAACATATGCGAGTCCTATGCCGCTACCTCCAATAATTCCAACGAAAAAGAAAACAGCCCAGAAATTAGTTGGAGCAATCAGACCACCGAGGATATAACCAAGACCAAGAGTTATTCCACCTGCAATCGCCAGCTTCCGGGGTCCGAATTTAGGAAGCAGTCTTCCTGCGATTACCATAACAACTGCAAAAAGTGCCAGACCGGCACTGAAAACTATCTGAGTCTGGACTTTTGTCCATCCTGCAGAGATGAGACTAGGGGTAAATACTGACCACGCATAAATGGCACCAAGAGACATCTGTATGAGCAAAGCCCCAAGAGCAACCAGCCACCTGTTCATGACTTTTGTTTCTGACATTTTTTTCCTCCGATTGTAAGAAATTGGGTTAAATACATAGCTTTACTCACCAGCGGGGATACATTTACATGGATATTTTGTCAAGTATATGTTTCTGACTGATAAGGGGGATTGACAGGCAAAAAGATTCTTCTGTTATAACAACTATTTGGAGCTCATTCTCCTGAAGCGGTAACTCCGAGCCACTTATAGGTGGTGCTCTCCATTCCATCACAGTCAACAACTTTCAAATCAATCCTTACAGGACGATCTATTTTGACACTAACCCTGATATAAGAGCCCGAATCCGTTCCAGCTAGAACTCCACCCTGCTGACCTGGAATACTCCATGTATAAGTAATGCCGCCGGGACAAATGCTGGGAGTTCCCTCACCATCCTCTGATGTATCACAAAGTTCAGGGTTATCAAGTGCATCACAGGATCTTCTGGCATCCAGCACTACTTCAGTGGATTCCCCTGAAACAACGTAATCCGGAGTGAGGGTAAAACGTGCCACAGGAGCCCAGCCTTCATTCTCATCAATTGAACAGGAAATTAAAAAGACCATAGGAAACAGAAATATAATAAGTCTTATCATGATTTAAAATCTACAATTGGATAATTTTTTTTTCAAGACCAATAGCTCCATTTTGTAAAAATTAATATTTCAGTAGCCACCCCCTGGTTTTCTTTTAACATCCCGAATCTTTCTGCCAGGGTGTCTGGGATCAGGAGGAGAAATAGAAAGTTCAGTTTCCACACATCCATAAGCAGGAAAAAGTTTTTTGCACTTTTCCAGTACTTTAGCTGCGTCCGCTCTGGATCTATCCCCAAGAAGTTTTCCCATTGAATCAAGAGCTCTTGCCCTAACCCATTTGGCAAACGAGGTGTTTTCACTCACTTTTTTAAGATGAGAAACTGCAGAATCAATTTTTCTTTGCAAAATTAGAAGGTCCCCCTGGAACAGTTGGAATTCTCCTCTTGCAGGAAAGTCTGATATACACACCTTCAGTTCCTTCTCCAGAACATCCTTGCTTTTCAACAGAATATAAATTTGTACGCGGGAAATTCGGCAATCCACATTTTCCTTAATCAACTTACACCCTGAGTTAAGGACAGTTAGAGCCTTCCTGAAATGCCTTTTTTCCTTATAAGCTCTACCGGCAATAATAAGCGAATTATATTTTTTAATATCAGTGTCTGCCAGCTTGAATGCTTTTTGTGCTTCACGTGATGCACAGCTGTAATCTCTTGAGAGATAGCAGCTTTCAGCAAGAAGTTGAAAATATTGGTATGTTTCAGGGCGGGGTTTTATCCCTCTCAGGATTTTTGCTGCACTTTTTCCGTATCCTGCTTTAATATAAAGCGCTGCCTTTTCAACTGGATCAGAAGGAATTTTAATTTCGGGCTCTGCAGATGCCTGTTTGACTTTCTCAGCTACCATGATCCTGACGGGTTCAGGTGGTGGATTTTTTTTCATTACCGAAACTTTTTTTTCAGGTAGATCTTTTTGGACAGCCTTTACTGATGGCTCGTTCTGGGACTTTCTGGAAGTACTTTCTGTATGCTGACATGCTGTGACTGCCAGAGCCATAACTAAACATACTGCACTTATTTTCATCATCCACCTTTTTCCACCCCAAGATATTTCCGGGAAATAATACCCGGGACAAAACCGGTTGTACCCATTTCAGGTCCAGGAAATTTCTGGGGGGATTTTTCCTGAAAAAGAGGGTATAAAGTATAAGTGAAATTATCATCACTCATAATGCAGGACCTACGGTTAAAGGATGAAAATAGACAGAAAAAAATCCAGAAAAAAAAGACTCCGGGAAAACCCCGGAAAACTCTGGATAGCTGTGCTTTTATCCATTGCCATTCATGTGGCGTTTTTACTGCTGCTCCCTGTTTTCAGCAATAAAAAACCGGACCCGGAACTAATTAATAGGGAAAAATACCATATTGTGCAACTTTTTAGACCAAGTGATGTAAAGAATACCAATACACCAGATACTCACAGACGAAGTGTTGAAAATTCAAATGCCCCTGAAGAAACAGTAAACAGGGAGAAAAAGAATCAGAAGGTAATAAAATCAAAACCATTCAGAAAGGCAAAAAGACCTGTCAGGAGATATAAAAAGAAAACAGAGCCTGCAGTACCCAAAGTTGCGGTTCCTCCTGAACCTGAAAAAATAAAAGCTGGCGAAACAGTTGTTTCAAACAAAAAGCCTCCAGCAGTTGATCACAGATCAAAAAAAGTAAATAAACCCACAGAATCTGTTAAAAAAGCATCTCCAGGAATTGAAAAAGTGAAGCTGTTTCCAACGGAATCTGAGTATGAAAACATTCTTGGAATAGACAACTCAGACCATGTTCCTGATGTAAAAAGTGGAAAAAAGAATGTTCTGAAAGCTAAAAAATGGCTTGGGACTTCATTCTTCCTTCGACTTAGGGAAGCTGTGGCTCAGGTATGGGATCCAAATACCGTTTACAGAAAAAACGATCCCGATGGAAGCGTTTATGGGTTTAAAAACTGGTTCACTGTATTAAGGGTAACACTGGATAGTAAAGGAAATATTCTTAAACTGATAATAGTCAAGCAGTCGGGGCTAAAATTTCTTGATGTGGAAGCACTGAGGGCCTTCAGGGGAGCGGCTCCTTTTCTGAACCCGCCTCCTGAGATTATAAACCCTAAAACAGGAAACATTACCTTCAGTTTCGGATTCTATGTTGAAGTGAATACGAAAATTGATTTTAAACTTTTCAAATTCTAAAATGGAAAACGATTGATGAATACAGAAAAATACACATTGGAATATGCCGTTTTCGAACTTACAAACAAGTGCAACCTCAGATGCCCATTTTGTGCTTCATCAAGTGGTAAAGCCAGAAAAAATGAAATGCCAGCTGAAAAATGGGAAACTATCATAAAGGAAATGGCTGAACTCGGTGGAAAGGAAATAACACTTATAGGGGGAGAAGTATTTCTTTATGATGAGTGGGTGAGAATTGCCCATGCCGTTAAAAACAATGGCATGAACCTTGTGATAATTACAAATGGGCTGTTAGTTGATGAAAAAAACTATGATATTCTGAAAAGTCTTGGACTTCATGTATTAGGTATAAGTATTGATGGACCTGACAGGGAATCATACAGGGCAACACGTGGAGTAGACGGATTTGACCGTGTATTAAGCCTCATAAGAAAAGTTAAGGAAGACGGATTCACCCACGTAAATGCAATAACCACACTGACAAGGGTAAATTACAAAAGAATAGATGATTTCGTGAAACTGTTTGCCGGCACAGATATCACATGGCAGGTACAGATAGCCAATGCGACTGGTGAACGATTTACAACTGATCTTGATTTTTCAGTGGATATGTACGAAGAGGTTTATTACAAACTTACTGAACTTCTGGAGAACCGAAGTGATCTATCTCTGGCTACCATGGATGACTTCGGATACTACCCTCTGGATTTTACCCTATGGGATTATCACTCCACATGGAGAGGGTGTATGGGTGCTAAAAAAGTCATCGGAATCAGATCAAATGGGGATTTACTGCCATGTCTCTCACTGGGAGATGATTACGTTGTAGGAAATCTTGAAAATGGCTCACTTATTGAAGCCTGGAACTCCGATACAGTATTTAAACAATTCAGAGAAAAACATCTGCACCTCACAGGGTTCTGTTCCAAATGCCCACACTCACTGGAATGTAATGCAGGATGTGCAGCTATGGCATTCACAAGTAGTGGTGTAATAACTGAAAATGACTACTGTATAAGAAAAATTCAATCCGAAAAACTTGTTCAGGATCTCATTGAATTCTAAAGAATTACATATGAAGAGGGCCTCCCGGTCCCAGTGGAATACCTAACAAATACCAAACCACCAGTAACAATGTCCAGATAAATGACAGAAAAACTGTATAAGGAAGCATTATTGAAATCATTGTACCAATTCCTGCATCCTTATCGTATTTATTTACATAAGTGAGAATCAACGCAAAATAACTCATCATTGGAGTAATGATATTAGTTACACTATCTCCAATACGAAACGCTGCCTGAGTCAAAGCTGGATGATAACCGGAAAGCATAAACATGGGCACAAACACTGGAGCCATTATTGCCCATTTTGCACTTGCACTTCCCATGAACATATTCAGAATTCCGGAAAACAGAATAAAGATGAGAATTAACATGACACCGCTCATCCCACTTGATTTTATTAATGCTGCTCCCTTGATGGCAAGGATTATCCCTAGCCTTGATTCACGAAACCAGAACACAAACTGAGAGGCAAAAAAGACCAAAACAATATATGGAGCAATACCCTTCATGGCAGTTGTTACAAGACTGATAACATCTCTGTCATTTTTAATTTTTCCAGTTGTAATTCCATAAACAAGGCCTGGAATAAAAAAGAAAACCAAAATAGCGGTTATTAATCCTTTAAAAAAAGGGCCGTTGGTAATCCGTCCGGTTCCTCTCAATAAACCATTTTCAGGAATTACAAGGACCAGAAACAATAGTCCAATAATAAACGCAGCAACACCAGCATATATAAGACCTCGTTTTTCTTGTATTGTTGGCAGAATAATTTCATCATTCTGTGATGAATTCCAGATACCTAATCTTGGTTCCACAATTTTTTCAGTTACAAATGTTCCAACAAAAACAATCATACATGCACTGACAAACATAAAGTAAAAATTAACCGCCGGGTTAATAGTTATTTCCGGAAGTATTAATTTTGCTGCACTTTCACTTAAGCCTGAAAGAATTGGGTCAATAGAACCAATAAGGAAGTTTGCACCAAATCCTCCGGAAACACCTACAAAAGCAGCACTCAAACCTGCTATTGGATGGCGTTTGAATGCCATAAAAACCATGGCGCCAAGGGGAATCAGAACTACATACCCCACACTTGAAGCAAGATGACTGATTATACCGGCTGCAACAATTATAGGAGTAACAAGACGGGATGGCGCCTTAATAACTGATTGCCGAATTAAGGCTTCAATCAGACCGGACCCCTCAGCGACACCTATGCCGACCATAGCCACAAGAACTATTCCAAATGGAGGAAACATAACAAAGTTTTTTGTGACACTTATATAAATCCAGGAGAGGCCATCCCCTGATACGAGATTGAAAGGAATAACTTTTTCCCCGGTTGTGGGATGAATTGCAGAAATAGAAAAATGGTAAGTAATGAAACTCAAAATAGCGACAAGTAAGGCAAGAATAGCAAATAAAGTTGCCGGGTGAGGCAGCGCATTTCCAGCTTTTTCGATGGAATCCAGAAACTTCATAAAACCTGATTGTTTTTTATTGTATTTTTTCATGCAATTATTCGTAACAAAAACTGTTATTCATGTAAAGGATGTGAAATTTCCTGAAACTGTCTACAGTAATAAAATATTTGGACCCCAAATATGGTTTTCCTGATTTTAAAATAACTTGAATTTTTCGTATTATTGCAGCGTATTGATGTGCTATTATTCACATGCCTATAGAGCTGTTCGGAGCATAAATTATGGAATTTGACAGACCGACCACCGGGGTGGTGGAAGAATCGAATAACCTGAAATTATCCAGGAATTACAATCTAATGACCCTTCTTGGAGAGGGTGGAATGGGGAAGGTGTATCTCGGTAAAACTGAGATGATTGGAGAAATGGTTGAAGTTGCAATCAAGATTTTCAATAAAACTGAGATGCCAACTCCTGATTCTCTGGACAGATTCCGCAGGGAAGGAAGATTACTTAGAAGAGCAAGACATCCAAATATCGTAAACTATGTAGATTACTGGGAAAATGAGGATCTTGCATATCTGGTAATGGACTTCGTTGATGGGCAGGATCTTGAAGAATATGTTCAAGAAAGAGGTGGGCGTCTTCCTCCGGAAATGCTTATTCCCATAATAATGGATATATTAAGTGCCCTTGGGAGAATGTACGAAGATCATGGGATGGTGCACCGTGACCTGAAACCTGGAAATATAATTGTCAGGGAGAAATCTGATGTTGATGGGAAAACTATCCTGCAAGGAATCCTGATTGATTTCGGAAACTCAAAAGTCATTGAAAATGAGCAGAACACATCACTTACGATGGTTAGCGGAATAATGACCGGAACTCCAGGCTATACAGCACCGGGAGTCAGTATTGATGTTTTTGATCAGAGAGATGATGTCTTTTCAATGGCAGGGACGATGATGTTTGGACTTTTGGGAACCAACAAACTTGAAGTTCCCGGTGATATGAATGAGTCAATGATAAGAATTGTCAAGCAACAGTACTCCCTTGAACATCTGGAAGACACAGCAATCGGACACTGGATTCGAATCAATCTGAATGTTGACAGATATAAGAGAATGAGTCTGAAGGAAGCATTAAACAGTCTTGTAAGAATAAAAGACAATCCTCTTGCGAAAGTCAGTGAAAGATTTGTCAAGGTTATCGCCAGTGACGAAGCTATTTTTGAACTAACAGAGATTGCAGATAATGCTCAGGACATGGAGACTGGAGACACTCTTGCAATAGCAATAGACAAACTGGGAAAATCTTCCCCTTTACCTGCTGTACCTGCAGTTAATCATGATGTTCATCATGACAGTGAGGAACATGATAAGCATTCTAAGTCTCATGGTTCAAATCACGAAGTTCAAGAGGAGAATGGACGACTTCCAAGTATGGATCTTCCTGCCCGTAGAGAAAGAGATGAAAATCCTGATCTGGCAATTTTAAATAAAGTGATTTTCTCAGACAAGAAAACTATTGATTCAGTAAAAGCTGAATCTGGAAAAGGTTTCCTTATTTTTCTTGTAATATTTTTCGTTGTTTCACTGGGAACTGGTTTTATTTTTAGGGATGAAATAAAACAACTGTTTGTTAAGAAAAATAATACTTCATCACAAAAAACAACTGTTTCAAAATTCAAATGGTATGAAAGTCCGGATGAAGTAAAAACAGCAATAAAGGAATCCGGCCTTGATAAAATTGTTGCTGATACTCAGCGAATGTTTGATGAAAGAAAAAGCAGTCCTGAGTTTTCTTCTCAACTTATGAAACGACTCAATGCAATTTATCATCACACCTCATCCTCATCAAAATATCTCGGCATCGAACGAAGCAGTCTTGAGAAAATTATTATTATAAGTTGTGAAACCAGTGCAGAAAAGGTTTTCAATGAGTATACCAAGATATTTCTCAGTCGCTTTAAGGATCTCACCGCAATAAAGTGTGATAACTCCCATATCATTTTTGTCAGAAAAGCCCCATAAAATCATTGTTTTACAGCGGTGCCCACATTAGTTGAGCCAAAGTGCTGTTATATAAACAATCTATTTCAGGAGTCAGAGGACAGGGGTGTTTACGACGAACTCGCCGCAGTAAATTACAGACTCAAATTCTAATCCAACTACAATCCTAATCCGGAAATCCTCCG
>JAFGWM010000019.1 GCA_016937155.1 Deltaproteobacteria bacterium | reverse complement strand
TTCGCAAACGCCGCTACCGTTACAGATATACCCGTCATCACATGGGGCGCCGCAGTTATCATCACTGCTGCAGTATCTGGAGTCGGTGAGGAGATTAACGCATTCGCCGTTGCAGTCAGTGAGTCCGTTTTGGCATGTCAATTCGCAAACGCCGCTACCGTTACAGATATACCCGTCATCACACGGTGTGCCACAACTTCCATTGTCGCTGCAGTATCTGGAGTCGGTGAGGAGATTGACGCATTCGCCGTTGCATTCTGTCTGATTATCAGAACAAACGAGTTTACAGTTTCCAGATGTGCATTCCTCCCACGAATTGCAGATATTTCCGCATTCACCACAGTTGTTGTTGTCGGTCATAAGGTCTGTGCAGATACCTTCACAGTCTGCAAAAGGCTCTGCGCATGAAGAAGAAGTATCGTCACAACCTGAGATGATAACAAACGGGATTAGAGCCAGTAATAAAACTGCCAAGGAAGACATTGATTTCATAATTACTCCTTTTTATCGAAAATATTAAACTCTTAGTTCCCTCATATCAAATGACATAAGATATGGTATCTTTAAAAAAAATAATAACAATTTATAATTCAGGAAAGAAAGACTCTGAATAAAGAGAAAGTGGGAAATAAATTCTCCCATGAGAGTTTTAGTAGTATTACTCCTTTGTGAAAAATCCCCATTTGCCAAAAAACCAGTCATTCCATAAAAGAGGAATTATCCACCAAAAATTCCATACGAGAGATTCTCCATGAATCAGACGATTTGGAAAAGTTGTCATGTGAGAATTTCCAAGGGCCCATTTCCCAAAGTTAAAATAATAGAAAATTACATAACTGAGAATCCCGAATAATAAGACACCCAGTGTTCTGAAGGCGAATGCTGCCCATCCGTCAGTATCCTTAAATGGTGTTTTGTCCTCAAAATAATGATGCCAGACCAGGAAGGGAATAAGCATAAATCCAGCGATTTCAGCTGCGTGATACCAGAGGAACCTGATATATTCGGCATCATTTGGCTTTGCTGCTTTTAACATGCTGATGGTTTCTGATCCAATCCACAAAGGCTGAAGTTTGACACATAAAAATCCCATCCCATAGCCAATGGCTATCACACCTGCAGTGGCAATGATTCCCTTTAGTGGCTGAGGAAGTTTTATCAGACTCCATGGTTTTCCTCTCCATACATTGGCTGTCATGAAAAGAGCTATTATTGACCATTCCCACCATCCAAAAACCCAGTGAAGGTGGTTAGTTCCGTTTATTTTTCCCCACCATGGAGTATTTATTCCGAATGAGGATCCAAGTATCTTCGAAAACACCAGACCCCAGAAGGGGACAATCAATACCACAAAGAAAAACAGTGTTATCAGTGATGCCCAGCCGATTTCAGCTAAGCCAGCCTGTGGCTGTTCAAGGTTGCTTGGACGAATCGGCCACTTTCCAAAAAGAATTGTTACAACCGGGTATGTAAAAAATCCGATGAGCACAAAGGAAACCAGTGCACTTTCACCAAAATGGCCCTTTTGCATGGCTTCAAGGGAAAGAGGACCTGAAGGAGTAACAGCCTTTCCTGCTGCTGCAAGAGCCTCAAGATTTGATTGAGAGAGGAAATTGAAGCCCAGTCCTAGAATACGATAAAAGACAACGTGAATCACAAAAAAGGTTACCAGAAGATTGACAACTGTGAGGACAATACCCTTCAGTGGTTGTTTCATTTTCTCAAATGGCCAGTCCCCCAAAAGCATGTGCTGCCAGAGACCAACAAGAATCATAACAGCAAGATACATAACAAACGGATATGGAAATCCTTTCATCAGACCCCTCGGATCACTGAAAATAAACCAGCTTCCCAGGGCTAGAATAAAAAAAGTAAAAAATGAAATAATCCCTGTAAGAGGCTGTCCGTATTTTGGCTTTACATTGTGTGCCATTTGTTCTCCTTTTGGAAAGTTTTCGGTTGCGGCGCAACATACATGTTCTTTCATGTGTCCACAAGAACTATCGTGAAAATTTAAAATTTAGTTAAAAAGAAACCAGTATTGGTTGGATTAAGTGCTGGTGATGTAAGAGGGTTTTGGTTATTTGTTTGTATTCCTGATGAGGTTTACATCTTTTTTCAATAAACTTGAATGAATGGGATTTTTAATGGAATTAACCCATGGAATTTGTGGCCACCAGCGTTTGGTAATGGTTTTTCTGTTTACTTTTAAAATTTCACCCGGTCTGGGAGTCAGCACTTTTACTTTAAGACGTTTTGTTATTGCCATTACCCTTTCCACTGGCTCAGTCCATGAGTGATAGGCCAGACTGAAAAGACCCCAGTGGATGGGAAGAAAGACTTTTCCACGTAAAAGTATATGTGCAAAGACCGCCTGTTCCGGACCGCTGTGCCAGTCGGGCCACCACTGTGAATATGCCCCGGTTTCAATCATTGTGAGATCGAATGGACCCAGGCGTTTACCAATATCGGCCATTTCAGGGAAAAATCCCGTGTCGCCTGAATACCAGACTCGTTTTGTTGTACCAGTTACTGCAAATGAGCACCAGAGGGTTTTGTTCCTGTCTGTTGCAGAACGGCCACTTGCGTGTCTAGCAGGAGTTGCCGTAATAACAACATTTTTTACAGTATTTTGTTCCCACCAGTCCAGTTCAACTATTTTCCGGCTGTCCACCCCCCATTTTTCCAGATGCACTCCGACACCAAGAGGAACAATAAAAGCAGTTTTCCAGTGTTTGATTTTTTTAATCGTATACATATCCAGATGATCATAATGATCATGAGATATTAAAACCGCATCAGGTACGGGAAGTTTTTCAATTGAAATAAGTGGTTTATACCATCTTTGCGGGCCGGCCCATGAAACCGGGGATGCCCGGCTTCCCCAAACCGGATCGGTGAGAATCCTGACCCCGTTGATAACGATGTACAGTGTGCTGTGTCCAAGCCACGTTACCTGTAAAGAGGTCGATGATGCTTTTCCAATAAGAGCCGGATCAGGATTTATAACGGGAAGTGGTTTAGAGGGGATACGATACGGACTTTTGGAAAAAGAATTAAATAGTGCTCCCACAAGATTGCTTTTCATTGGAAGGGGATTTCTGAATCGGCCTCGGTACCACTGAGGAGACTTTTTCATTCTATCGAGTCTGCTTCCGGCGGCTTTTCCCCCAAAAGTCGTGCACCCTGAAAAAATGATAATTAAAAATGCGACCCGAAAAACCGAAGTTAGTCTGAATTTCCCTGATGAATCCATTATAAACCGTTATGAAATTTTTATTCTGTGATGCATGTGGAACTGCAACCATCCCCGGATACAGTATTCCCATCATCACAGGTTTCCCATCCGGTTATTAATCCGTCTCCACATATAGGAGTACACATTGACATTCCGGTACCATCACTGCAGGTCCATCCGACCTCCACAAAACACGTAGGTGAGCAGCCATCCCCCCCAATCAGATTTCCGTCGTCACATCCACCTGTCAGGGTTTCGCTTCCCACTCTTGATGCATCCCCGCAGTGAGGTGTACATACCGATATGCCCGATGTGGCATCACAGTCCCATCCGGATTCTATCATACAGTAATCACTGCATCCATCTCCCGGGACATTGTTTCCATCATCACATCGACCTTCATTAGTTTCAATTCCAACAAGCGTTCCGTCACCGCAGCCTTCATAGCATACAGTGGGAACTGCGCTGACATTGCAGGACCAACCCAGTTCAATCTCACAGTCATCGGTACAGCCGTCCGTCGTACCTGAAACTCCGGTATCACATTCTTCACCATAAGTAGCTGAATAGTCTGTTATTCCATCGCCGCAGTAGGGAAGTGTGCAGTCAGATCTGCATGAATTAGGACTATCACCGTTACCTGAGCCGTAATCACATTCTTCACCCATGTCATGAATTCCATCGCCACAGCGGGGAAGTTGACAATCCACTCTGCACAGTGCATTAGGTTCATCAGAGTTTTCTCCCCCAAGGTCACATTCCTCATCGGAATCCTGAATTCCGTCACCACAACCTGCTAATGTACAGTCCGGACGGCACTGAGCATCGACCTCACTGGAATTTTCATCCCCAAGGTCACATTCCTCCCCATAAACTTCGGATTTTTCACCATCACCACAGTAACCATAGAGCTCGCATTCAGCATAATTTAATGTGCAGTCGGTAGAGCAGGTTATCGTTCCTCCGTAGTAACCCTCATCTTCGCAGGAATCTGAAATATCACCATCACACTCTTCCCCCTCATCAACCACACCGTTACCACAGGAAATATTATTGGTTGTATTGTTTGAGGTGTTGTTGGTTGTATTGTTTGTGTTGTTTGAAGAATCATCATCACAACCGACGACCAGAATAAGTGAAAATAAAACAGCCGCAATATTTTTCATAGTTCCTCCATAGTGTATTTCCCAATTTACCCCTATTCAGTTAGATGTCCAGACTCAAAATAATGTCAGAAAGATTTAGATTTTCCAGTGGGATTTTCAAAGATAATATCGGTTATTTCCCTCACGTGTTTAACCAGAACAATTTTCATGTCCTTTTTCGCTTCATCAGGAATTTCATCTATATCCTTGGAGTTTTCAAAAGGAATTAAGAGTGTTCGGATATTGGCCCGATGGGCTGCGAGGGATTTTTCCTTTATTCCTCCTATTGGAAGTATTCTTCCCTGCAGTGTTATCTCACCGGTCATTGCAATATCATGTCTGATTTTTCTGCCGGTAATCAGAGAGAGAAGAGAGGAAAACATTGTAATCCCGGCACTGGGACCATCCTTAGGAACTGCTCCTGCAGGAACATGTATATGAATATCGATTTTCTCAAAGAGCTCTGGATCAATCTTCAGGCTGGATGCCTCGCTTTTGATATATGACAGAGCCGCCTGAGCGCTCTCCTTCATTACATCTCCCAGATGACCGGTAAGTGTGAGCCCACCCTTGCCCTTCATTTTTCTACTCTCAATGAAAATGATATCACCACCTGTGGGAGTCCATGCAAGACCTGTGGCAACACCTTCTTCAAGTGGAGCAGCATCTTTCGGCCCCAGAAATTTTTCTGGTCCAAGAAGTTCAGGAAGATTTGACGGTTTTACTCTGAATTTGCTTTTTCGTTTTCCTTCAGCAAACATTACTGCCACGCCCCGGCAGACTGCTTCAACAGTTCTTTCAAGGTTTCTTACACCCGCTTCTCTGGTATAATTTTCAATTATCTTCATCAGAACATCGTCGGAGATGTCCAACCTTGATCTGGTGAGGCCATTTTCTTTTGTCTGTCTGGGAACAATATATCGTTTTGCAATCTGGAATTTTTCATTACGGGTGTATCCGGGAAGTTCCAGAATTTCCATTCGATCCCTTAGTGGTTCAGGTATTGTATCAATCATATTGGCAGTGGCGATGAACATGACTTTGGATAAATCAAACTGGACTTCGAGATAGTGATCACTGAAGGAGGAATTCTGTTCAGGATCAAGAACTTCGAGTAACGCACTTGACGGATCCCCACGGAAATCGTGACCGAGTTTATCAATTTCATCCAGCATGAAAATGGGATTATTAACCTTTGCCTTGCGTATCCCCTGAATAATTCTTCCAGGAAGAGCACCGACATAGGTTCTTCGATGTCCTCTTATTTCAGCTTCATCTCTGATGCCCCCGAGTGATATTCTCCAGAATTCCCTTCCCATTGCTCTTGCTATTGATCTTCCCAGACTGGTTTTACCAACTCCTGGAGGACCCACCAGACATAGAATTGGGCCTTTTTTATCCGGGTTAAGCTTTCTTACTGCAAGATATTCAATGATTCGTTTTTTAACTTTGATCAAATCATAATGATCCTCGTCAAGAATCTCTCTGACCTTGGAAATATCAAGTTGATCAGTGGTGGAAGTATCCCATGGAAGATCACACAGCCAGTCGATGTAAGTGTGAGTAACACTGTATTCAGCACTGGTGGGGGACATCATTCTAAGTCGGCCCAGCTGTTTTAATGCCATGGCTTCTGCGTCATCCGGCATTTTAGCTGAACTGATTCTTCCTTTAAGTTCATCAACATCTCCACCATCAGGATCCAGCTCACCTAGCTCCTCCTTAATAGCTTTCAGATGCTGTCTGAGGACATATTCCCTCTGGCTTTTCCCCATTTCCTCCTGAACCTGACTGTTTATTTTTTCCCTGATTTTAAGTATTTCCAGTTGACGATTCAGATACAGAAGAATCTGATGAAGTCTCTCATTAACATTATATACTTCCAGAATCCGCTGTTTCTCCTCCATGGGGAGCTCAAGATTAGAGCTTATCAGATCAGCTAGCTGTCCGGGCTCATTAACACTGTCAATGAGAGATGTCGCCTCATTGGGAACGTCAGGCATCAGTTTAATCACCCTTTTGGCGATTTCCCTGACATTCAGCATGAGTGCATCCACTTCAGCCTTTCCAAGTTCAATAATATCACTGCCATCATTAGTGCTCACGAGGCCGGCAGTTGAATCCTCGGATATCGGAAAAATCTTAGCGGTGATGTAGGGTTCACGTCCAATGAATCCCAGAAGTTCAAAACGGGCAATTCCCTGTATGATTACACTATAGTTGTCTTTGGTTAATTTTATTACTTTCAGTATTCTTGCTGCGGTTCCCACGGTGTAGAGGTCATCCTCCTGGGGATTGTCAATTTCAGGATCCTTCTGGGTAAGAATACCAATGATGGGTTTTTCTCTGTTTACTGCCTCTTCAACAAGTTTGACACTTTTTTTGCGTCCCACATCAATAGGAATTATGGAACCTGGAAAAAGAACAGCGTTTCTGAGGGGCAATACCGGAATAACGTCAGGTATTTCCACTAATATATTGCTGCTTTGAGCGCACATTATTTTCCTCCTGCCTGAATCCACATAATACAGACGAAATATGCATAAGTCATACCATTCAGATAAGCATTATCTCGGCATTGGCAAGTTTTACATTAACATTTATTTGTTTCCCCGGGGGAGTAATCGATGAAATCTGAAGAATAAAAACCGGATGGTGGATCCTAGAGGAATCCGCGTGACTTACGTTTTGAAGCGTCCTCAACGATGGGAACCACTTTAGGAACAAGCTTTTCAATCTGTTTGATCAGTTTGTTAATATTCCTGAATTTCTGCTGTACGAGAGAGATATGATAAACAACCGGGAACTGAACTTCCTGGGAAAGGATCATATCAACTGCTCCCTTTGCAAGATTTTCAAACGGAACAGCAACTGCAGCTTCCTTGAATTTTAGATCCTTTTTCTGGGGATTAAGTGAGTATTCTTTTTTGTTGAATACATATACCTTTTCGTATTCCTGACAGGTGGCACTGCATTTTGGTGTGCAGTTTTTGCCGGTACAGGGACAGTTGATTGGTTCCTGAGGACATGCTTTTTTGCTGGCATCGTAAGGAACGATCATTGATTTGTGAACACTGCCTTCCATGAGAACCAGGAAATGAAGTCCCTTCTTATCAGCTAACTTGGTTTTACGTGACTTGGAAATCTTCGCCATGTAATTTCGCATTTTCTCTCCGAGGGTTTTTCCTTCAGAAGCGTCAATGCCTTTGAAAAGAGGCTCAAGAGGTTTCATATTTTTGTCGATGAAATCAGCGAACTCAGCATAATACTGGTTGAAAAGAAGTATTGCGCTGTAATAACTGAGAAGATCGTTCATGAACTGTTTTCTCTGTCTTGGTCTTGGTATGAAATTCAACTTCGCCTTTCCAAGGAGCATCAGGTCAGGAGCTTTCATGCTCATTGAAGGGAATTTAGTAAGCCATTCACTGAGTTTGTCAGGTGGAGCTGCAAAATTGGCGCTTGCTGTGGTGAAAGCCTTGTGAACTTCCTGAATATCATTGAGAATAGATTTGGCATCTTTTGTTGCCATATTAGCCAGTTTATTCTGCTCAATTCTGTGACCGCCACAGTAACCGATACCGAAGGCAGGGAGAGCAAAAATAACAGCAACAATAATCATTGTTAATTTGCTTTTCTTCCCAAAATTCGGCTCAAAAGCAGCCTGAGGAACAACAGCTCCGGCAGCCTGAGGAGCTACCCCCGGTGCGTCAGGTGTGAAATCCATTCCCGGTGCCGGTTGTGATGGCATCTGAGGTACTGAACCCTGGGGTCCACTTACTGGAGGAACGCTGGCTGCTCCCATTTCTCCGCTGGGTGCAGGTCCTCTGTAACTTTCAGCGGACGGCTGTTCCAGGTTTTTCTGTGATGCTGTACTTCTAAGTCTTTTTCTGCCTAAACGTGACTTGAGATCTGGTTTTCCGGTATCGTCTGACACAATGAGCCTCCATGTATGTGAAAAGTGTTTTATTTGGAATAAACAAAATTATACATGGGCAAGAATACTATGTAACAGTGAGATAATGTCAAGAGATATGTAATTCAGAACACAAACTGTTGTTTTCCTCAAACGGGTTTTAACCCAATCAACGGTAATCGTTTGTTTCATAACAGATATAGTTTTGTTTCCCAGGTATAGGTTGCGGGAATAGATGCTCCTTATCATAAGTTTCATAAAATTCAGGCGGGTTGAAAAAAATCTCCACACGATTTTAGATGATTATGGGATGTTTTTTCCTTTTTATCTATTGAACTGTTTTCCAGTGACTGGTAATTTCGTGAAGTAGGTTGATTCATCAATATGGGAGTAAATTTACAAAAATGGGATATTTACTGATTCTTACATCACTTTTGCTTTCTAATCCCTTCAAACTGGTGGGGACGATGAAATCTCCTGTGAATTCATATAACAGGGAGGTCGAAAGGGTTTTAAGTTTTGCTCCAAGACCGAAGATTAGGACAGCAATTGGGTATGTGAATATAGCCAGTGCGTACAATAGTTACCGTGGATGGTTCACTGATGGTGGTAATCTGTTTTTTTTAGTAAGGAATGGTCGCGGATACAAACTTACAAGTGTATTCAGAGGTTCTCAAACACCTCAAATTGATAAGTTTCCTGTGGTTCAGATAGCCAGATCAGGGGTGAATCCACTTGGAGAAACAGTTTTAGCTGACTCTGACATGCTTTATTTTATTTCTCCGTCGGGTAAAAAAGTCAGGAAAGTTTCTCTTCCCTTCATTATTACTGATTTTCATTGTACCGGAAACGGGCAGATCGTTGTCTGGGGCAATCATTTTATCGCATCAGTCTCGGACACCGGAAAAGTGATGTGGAAGCATTTTCTTCCCTCAAATATTATATCATCGCGTTTTTACAGTATCTCCGACTACTTCCTGATTCAACTTTCAGGGAATAATTATCAGGCCAGAAGCTGGAAGGATGGACGTTTTTTATGGTCAAGAAAAGTGTTTGGTCCTTTATCAACAAGTTCCTGGTATGGTTTTCTGGTGGGTGGAGATGTCTATTCTCTGAAAAACGGTAATCAGTTTCAGGTGATAGATGGTAAAAAGGGAGCTGTGAAAAAGCAGATAATGCTTCAGCATTCTCCCACTTCAATTCTTCCCCATCCTTTCAAAAAGGGTATGTATGTATTTTTCAAATCCAGGTGGGTTGGTTATTATGACTACGAAAAAGAAAAATATCTGTGGATGTCAGAACTGGGAGCAGGAGTTTCAGGTACCTACTACACTCTAAGTAACGGGGATCTGGTTTTCCTCCATAACAACAAAAACATTATCAGTATTAATTCTGCAGGAAGGATAATATGGAGTACACCGGTTCCTGATGGCAGCCAGAAAATCCACTTTATGAGGATGCCTGGGGGAAATCTTGGACTTCTTACGTATAACAGGCTTTATGTGATTTATCCTCCGGGAAACACGAAGACTCCTTTTTCAGGAGTAAAATAGTAAAATGAATTCAGGGAAAAAATAATCCAAGGAAAGTGCGGTCTGCATCATGATTCAAATTCTACTTATTTCATTGATTCTTGGGGGAACTGATCCGGGAATTATCAAAACAAGTGAGTTGAAACCTGGAATGAAGGGTTACGGTCTTACTGTTTTTAGCGGGACCAAACCAGTTAAATTCGACGTGGAAGTGATTAGCGTTATGCCCAAGTCCATGCTTAATCAGGATTTGATACTGGTGAGATGTTCCCATCCGATTCTGAAACATGCTGGTGTTATCGCCGGAATGAGTGGAAGTCCCATCTATATTAAAGGTAAATTCGCCGGAGGTCTTGGTTATGGGTACGGATTTTCCAAGGATCCTATTGCTCTTCTGACTCCAGCTGAGGATATAATCAAGACTATCAAGCGACCCTTGCGTAATGTTGATGTATGGGGAATGAAGACGGCATCCAGAAGTGATTACTTTGGAAAAAACAAAACCCTTACTGCAAGGAAATTTGCCAAGGCATCTGCTAATGCTTCAAATTCAGTGATTCCCCTCCAGATGGCAATGAGCGTAAGCGGGATTAACACTTCTGCTTTTGCAAAGCTTTTTCCGGGGATTAACAGTCTGGGGCCGGTGATGCCCGGGGCGACATCTCCAAAAAATATTAAATCTCCAGGATATGTACCTGGAGGAGCAGTGGGTATCTGGCTGATAAATGGTGATATTAATATGCAGGCAATCGGCACTGTAACGCACATCATTGGAAACCGGATTGCCGTCTTTTCCCATCCGTTTCTTACAATGGGTGAAACGAGGCTTCCAGCAGGTCATGCCTATATACACACAGTTATTGCAAGGCAGTCAAGTAGTATGAAACTTGGTTCAATGCTTAAAACCAGTGGTTCTCTGATAAAGGATGAGCAGGCAACTGTTGTTATTGATAAGAGCATGGACTCAGGATTCGTACCGATGAAGGTAAATGTTTCATCCAGAGGTGAAAGTTTTAACTACAACTTCAGACTTGCCCGCAATCGGTTTATCACACCGAATTTTATAAACGGAATTGTCAGGGTTGCCCTCAGAAGAAGTCAGCAGAACATGACTGATCTTACCTATACAATTGATTATCAGATCAAAATCAAGGGCCTGAAAACATTGAAATTTACCGATTATATGAGTTCCTCGAGAGGAATTGCCCTTGGTTATGCAAGCTGGAATGGTCTTGCGAACACTATGGCTCTCAGAGGTGAGGCTGCAATGTCACTTCTTATGGGGAATCCATGGAAAAGACTTTCCATAGAATCAGTCAGTGTGAAGGCTATGGTTGTAACTGGTTTGAATAACAGTACTATCAGAGCTCTTAAGGTAAGTTCTCCTGTGGTTTATACCAACAGACCATTCAAGGTGAATGTTGTTATGAAACCTGAAGTGGGAAGTGAATACACGAGATCATTCACAATGAAACTTCCGGAAAATTTCAAGGGTTCAAGAATATGGCTGGAGGTTACTTCAGGCAGACAGACAAGTGTCGATGAGGCCAATCCCAAAAACCTGACTCAACTTGTGGACTACATAACGAAAACTATGGACAGTCACAACCTTGTACTGACAATTAAAACACCTGATCCTTCCATTGGGATCAACGGCAAGATGATTCGAAATATACCACTAAGTGTTCTGGACAGTCTTTCTCCTTCCACCACAAACCGGAAGAGACTGGTTCGACAGGTTCAATTACGTAAAACCCTCCGCCTTCCTGAAATTGTTTCAGGAAAGTCAGTAATCCAGTTAAATGTGAAAACTGCAGATAATGAGGCCAGATAATGTACAGAATAATAATTTTATTAGCAGCGACCATTTCAATTACAGCAAATGCATCCACAACAAGACAATGGTCATTTGAAAATTATGGTGAATTTCGTGGAGGGAAAAGTAATGGTGTAATTTTACCATCTTCAGGAGGTCTGCTTCCCGGGTTGAGACCGGAAAAGGCTGTGACAAAGGAAAAACTTCCTTCACTGTTTTACTCTATGCTTAAAGCAAAAAATGGACGGATATTCATTGGGAGTGGTGATGAAGCTGGAATCTGGACTCTCAAGGGTGATAAACTTTCACGCCTGGTTGATCTTAAGGTTGAAGTTCTTGTCACCTCGATTATTGAGCTTCCCAATGGGGATATAGCCGCAAGTGCAATTCCAAATGGTCAGATATATCGTATAACCGCCTCCGGAAAGACTAAAATTCTGGCGAAATTACCTGTGGATCATATCTGGTCCATGGTTTTTGACGGGAAATGGATTTACGCTGGATGTGGACCCAAAGCTGAAGTATATAAAATTAATCCCACAACTGGAAAAGCGGTTAAAATCTGGTCCACCAAAGAAAAACATGTGCTGTCTCTTCATATGGACAGACCTGGTCATCTTCTGGCTGGTACTTCACCGAAAGCCAGAATTTATGGTATCCCGGTAAGCGGGAAGGGGAATGGAACCCTGATTTATGATTTTCCTGGAAATGAAGTAAAATCTATTTCTTCTCTTAACGGAAAAATATTTGCAGCAGTTAATAATCTGACATTCAGAGCCACTGTGCCCTACAGTGCAACCAAAAGAGTTGTTAAACCGGTGAAAAACCGTGCATCACTGGTTGCCTCATCCCGTAAACTGTTCCATCTGAAAAAAGTAGCCAACGGAACGGGAAGTATTTTTATTGTTGGACAAAACGGAGAAGCTGAGCAGATGCTGGGGCTGAGAAGTGGATTCTTTACCAGAGTATATGCTTCAGGCGGCAAAATTTATGCAAGTGACGGACAGAACGGACAGATTTATCTTCTCGATCCAAAGGATTACAGTGGCAGTGTTCTTCTGGAAACCACTGAAAGACAATTACAGGATTTCTGGCTTGACCCCGGGAAAAGCGGGGTGGTTATAACCGGTGACGGGGCTGCATGTTATACTTTGAAGCGTAATGCAAAAAAAGAGATAAGTTATGAATCGAAGGTTATGGATGCCACCAGGGGTTCCAGATTTGGAAGATTACTGCTGAATGTCACAGGGGGAAAAGTAACTGTAGAAACACGAACCAGTGCTGTCAGCGATGCTAAGGATGATAGTCTCTGGAGTCCATGGAGAAAACCTGGTAATTTTAAGCTTCTCCCCGGGGGATTTCTTAGTGCAACGGTTAATTCTCCCGGTGCAAGATTTTTCCAGTACAGGATAAAATGGCCACAGGGTTCCAAAGCCAGAGTCCGGGGAATAAAGGTCTACTTTGTTCCCGCAAATTTACAGCCTAGAATGCTGGATATTGGTTTCACAGGAGCAGTTTCATATCACTCCGGTCTGTTTAAGATGGATCCTGTTCTTCCGGATCAGTTGAAGACACGAAGCAGTGATATAAAAATACTTTGGAAATACTTCAATCCCGATGGCGACAGTCATCTTTTTACGATTTACTATCGCCGGATAGGTGAAAAAACATGGAGAAAATTTAGAAGCAAAGCTCCGGTGAGGGGAACATACTTTGTCTGGAAAGCAGGGAACTATCCTGATGGTGTTTATGAAGTGAAGGTCAGGGTTGATGATTCCCCTTCGAATAGTCAAAAGGATGTTAAATTTTCTGAGCTTGTGAGTGGCAAGGTGGTTGTGGACAATTCTCCTCCCCTTCTTACAAAACTTAAGGCTGTTAAGAGAAAAGTTTCTTTCACTGTAACTGACAAGGTTTCAAGGCTTACAGCTGTGTCTTGGAGTATTTCCGGTAAAACCTTCCACATGGCAATGCCTGTTGATGGAATTTTTGATACAACCTCAGAGTCATTTGAACTGAATATTCCAGCAAAAGTTTCCTCCGGAACTCATATTCTTCAGATAAGAGTGATAGATGAAGCAGGAAATATTGCCAGTTTCTCACAGGAAATTGTAACGAAATAGTCCGGTATCCTCATTGAAAAACATTTCCGCAGAACTTGAGTCAAAAGAAAATCTGAAGGAATTTCTTAAAAATCTTCCTCACTCCCCCGGTGTTTACATCATGAAAGGCCGGAAGGAAAAAGTTCTTTATGTTGGTAAGGCTGTAGACCTGAAAAACAGGGTTTCCAGTTATTTCAGGAGGGGAGGAGACGGGCGGTATTTTATATCCCGGTTGAACAGGGAACTCCACCACATCGAAATTCTTCTGGTTAAATCCGAAAAAGAAGCTCTTCTTCTGGAGAACAATCTTATTAAGGAGCTCAAGCCAAAGTACAATATAAATCTGAGGGATGATAAAACCTATCCGGGAATAGAGATAAACACATCCTCGGAATTTCCCAGAATACAGATGGTGAGAGGTCTGAAAAGAAGAGATAATGTACTTTATTTCGGTCCCTATCATTCAAGTAGAAATGTAAAGGCTGTTCTGGCTTTTATCCAGAAATTCTTCCGGTTCAGAACATGCACAGACCGAAGTATGAAATCAAGAAAAAGGCCATGTCTTCAGTACCATATGAAAAGATGTGATGCACCATGCTGCAATCTGATTACTTCTGAAGAATACAATCTTCAACTTGAACATGCCATTATGTTTCTGAAAAACGAGAATACCGAACTGGTTGAGACTCTCAAGAGAGAGATGTTAACCCTCAGCGAAAAAATGGAGTATGAGCGTGCTGCCAGAATAAGGGATTTGCTTTTCGCCCTGAACAATATGGCTCAGGCACAGAATGCAATCTCCAGTGATTTCATGAACCGTGATGTAATAGGTATTGCCATTGAAGGTGAACAGACCTGTCTTCTGGTTCTTGAAGTCAGAAGGGGAAGTATTACAACACATCATCAGACTGTTTTTGAAAATCCTGGATTTCCTGATGAGGAAATTATGGAATCCTTTATTCTGCAGCATTACACAGCAAGAAAGGATGTTCCCGATGAAATTTTGATTCCGGGAGGTTTTGAAATCTCCGTGGAAACATCAGACGCAGTCAGTGAAAAAACAGGGAAGAAAGCAATAATTCTCACTCCCGATACTCAGCACCTGAACTCACTGATGGATCTTGCGGTTTCCAGTGCGAGAAATACTCTTCAACTGAGTTTTGAGTATGATATTCACAGTCAACTTTCAGCTCTGGCGTCCAGGCTAAAAGTAAAGTGGCCCATACACCGTATGGAATGCTATGACATAAGCCACCATCAGGGAAAGGCCGCTGTGGGTTCAATGGTGGTGTTTATTGATGGTGCCCCTGTAAGAAGTCTCTACCGAACCTTCAATCTCAGAACTACTAAAGCCGGTGATGATTATGCTGCCCTGAGAGAAGTGATGCGGAGACGACTTTCACACAGAGATGAAAAAAACTGGGAGCTTCCGGATCTGATTGTAATTGATGGCGGAATGTCCCAGTTGAAAAGTGTGATAAGTGTATTCAGAAGTATGGATATTCACTTTGGAACAGTTCCCCCGGTTATTATATCACTTGCCAAACAGCGGGATGCAGATGGTGCTCCTGACAGATTTTTCATCCCGGAGGCAAAGGAGCCTGTACATGTGAGAGGCGGCGGAAGGGAACTTCTTCTTTTATCAGCTATCAGAGATGAAGCACACAGACATGCAATAGAATCGCACAGAAAAATCTCCGAAAGCAATCTTTTAAAACTGTCACTGGAAAACATTCCAGGGGTGGGAAGAAAAAGAGCAATGGAACTTTTAAAAAAGTTTCGTAGTATTGAAGAAATTAAAAAGGCGACTCCTGAGGAGATTGCTCAGATTCCAGCACTGAATTTGAAAACAGCGACAGTTATTCTGGAGTTTTTGTCCGGAATTGAGGATACGGAAGATGAACCGAATTCACATAATTGATGCAACAGCATTTATCTTCAGAGCATATCACGGAGTCAGGGAACTGACTTCACCTGATGGATTTCCCACAAATGCAATATATGGATATCTGCAGATTCTGACAAACACACTTAAGGAATTTGCAGATGAGCCACTTATTGCAGTTTTTGATGCCGGTCAGAAAACCTTCAGAAATGATATCTACGAGTTTTACAAAGCCAACAGACCACCGGCCCCCGAAGAGTTGAAGGTTCAGATTCCCAAATGTATAGAGTTCACCAATCTGATGGGGATCCCTGTTTTTACAAAAGTTGGATTTGAAGCTGATGATATAATAGCCAGTTACACCAGACAGGCTGAAAAACTTGGTATTTCTGTGATGATTCACAGTGCTGACAAGGATTTGATGCAGCTTGTCAATGAAAAAACTGTGCTTTATGATTCCATGCGAAACAAACTTTATGATGAAAAAGCGGTTAAGGACAAGTTCGGTGTTGAACCGTTGCTCATTGGGGATCTTCTCTCACTTATGGGTGATTCATCTGATAATATACCCGGTGTGAAAGGAATAGGTCCAAAGACTGCCGCAAAACTCCTGAATGAGTATGGATCCCTGGAAAAAGTGCTGAATGCTGCAGAGCAGATTGGCAAATCAGTTGGAAGTAAGCTTACTGAGCATAGGGATGCGGCCACTTTATCCAGAGTGCTGGTAACTTTGAGGGAAGATGTTCCTCTTGATATCCCTGTTGAAGAAATTGAGCATGGTAATTTTAAGAGGGATGAGCTGGAAAAAGAGCTTAATTCCCTTGGATTTGGAAGATTCATGAACCAGCTTTTGAGTTTCATGGATAAAAGAAAAGTCAATCAGGATACTGTCATCAGGAAGGAGCGGATTGTTGTTGATGAACTCCCATCTGAGATCCATCCGGGAACTGATGGAAAACTGACGGTATCTTTTCACTGGTCTGATTCAGTATCCGCAATGCCAGAAAAAATAGTAACTGATGGAATTTCCACTGTGGTGCTGAATATTAAAACAGATCTTCTGACACCCGGTGTGTCCTTTGAGGATACATTGAAGCTATTGAAACCTCATTTTGAGAATCCGCATATTCTCAAAGTGTTTCACCCTGCCAAGGAGATATATACTTTTTGCAAAAGTGCAGGAATTGAAGTCAACGGGATTGTTGACGATATTTCCATTCAGACCTATGTGCTGAATCCATCTCTTTCTGACTACAGTCCTGGGGCAATTGCTGAGTACACAAATTATCCAACTTCAGATGCTGGTGATGATGCCGGCTTTATATCCGCCCTTCACAATCACATTGTAAAACTTCTTGAAAATTCAGGAGAATTGCAGAAAGTTTATACGGAGATAGAAAGACCCCTTATTAAAGTGTTGTCTGATATGGAAATGGCGGGAATTCTTCTGGATCAGGTTCTTCTTTCAAGGATTGGAATTGAAACTAACACTGAAATTGAACTGATAGAAAGACAGATACGTGAAGCCACAGGTAAATCAATAAATCTTCAGAGTCCCAAACAGCTCAGCCAGCTTTTATTTAATGACCTTGGACTTCCTGTGGTGAAAAAAACAAAAACAGGATACAGCACAGATGTTGAAGTTCTGGAAAAACTCAGTGAAGTTCATTATATACCTGAGTTGATTCTCCAGCATCGAACTCTTTCAAAACTTAAAAATACCTATATAGATGTTCTGGGTAAAATGGTAAATCCCCATACAGCACGCCTCCACGGAAAGTTTAATCAGACAGTTGCCTCCACAGGAAGATTATCATCCAGTGAACCTAATCTTCAGAACATCCCTGTAAGAAGTGCTGCAGGAAGAAAAATCCGTCAGGCATTTATTGCTCCTGAAGGCAGACTTTTACTGAGTCTGGATTACTCTCAGATTGAACTCCGCGTTCTGGCCCATCTTTGCGGTGATCCGAACCTCGTGGAAGCCTTTAAGACTGGAAAGGATATACATTCTGCAACAGCCATGGAGATTTTTTCAATTGAAGACCAGTCTGAAGTTACTTCTCTGCAGAGAAGTGTGGCCAAGGAGGTTAATTTCGGGGTTTTATACGGTCAGAGTGGATTCGGTCTGTCAAAAACTATTGGTATTTCGAGAGCTGAGGCAAAAGAGCATATAGACAGATATTTTGAAAGATTTCCTTCCATTCGTAAATACCTTGATGATATCATTTCAGATGCAAGGAAAAAAGGGTATGCTCAGACCATGTGCGGACGTCGCAGACCCCTTGAATTTTCCGGTCCCAGACAGGGGAATATTGAACGGATGGCAATGAACACCCCCATTCAGGGCAGTGCTGCAGATATTATAAAGATTGCGATGATTAAATGTCACGAATACCTTGAACAAAAACTCCCTGATGCACAGATGGTTCTTTCAATTCATGATGAACTTGTTTTTGAAGTAAGGGTGGAAGATGCTGAAAAACTGAAAACTGCAGCAACTGAAATCATGGAGAATGCGGTAAAACTGAATGTACCTCTAAGGGTGGAAGGGAAAACCGGAAAAAACTGGTTTGAAGCCCATTGAAATGAAAATGCAGTATCAGGTTTCGGGGAAAAAGCAGGAAATCATACCGGGATCCGAAGGGAAGATACTTTTTACCAGTCCGTGGCTTATACTGTACAGACGGATCCATTCTTCCTTTGCAAGTTGAAGTTCAACACGGGTTTCACCTTCAGATCTGAGTGCTGCTCTGTATGAGTTTAGACTTTCATGAAGGGACTGTCTTCTTAATCTCAGGGATTCACTGTAACTTTTCAGACTGTCCTCTATTTCAGATGACTCAATGTTTTTTTCCAGAATAATGACAGCTTCCATAACTCTGTTAACAGGTAATTTTGTAACTTTAAAACGCCCTGCAGGAAAAAGCTTTTTATACATCGGATCCTTACGATCCTTTCCCAGATTTTCCAGAAGTACCTTTTCAAATGTCATAACCTCTTTATCCAGAAGATGATCATTTCTGTTTTTAAGAGCCAGAGCACTCAGTGTTTTATCTCTTTTTTCGCCCATACTTTCCTTTGATTTTCTGAGATTATCCTGAATATACTGAAAATCATCAGCTATGGTAAGTGTGGCATCTTCAGCCTTTAAAAGAGCAAGATGGTATGCACCATACTCCAGTAGTTTCTCCGTTGGAGTGGATAGTGTTGGCATGTTCATAATTTTTCTCCTGATTCCTGTTCTCTCTCAATCCTATTAGTAGTAAAAAAACGGAGTTTTTTCAAGCGATGAAATTTCTATTAATAACAATAAGTTATCGTGAGATGCTCAAAGCGGGAGAATATGCCCTTTTTCATACTCAGGTAATTTAGTCCACTGAGTAATTGATTATGCTGTAACAAGTGGTATAACCGTATGTCCTAGTTAATTTTGCTGTTTAGCCATCATGGCTGGAAAGGATAACAGATGAAAAGAAAATTACTGCTTTCCCTTGGAGCATGTGTATTGCTCACTTTTGGAGCATGCGATGATGACTCCTCCAGTAACAATACCAATAACTCAAATAATACGACTACCGTTGAAATTTGCGATAATGGAGAGGACGATGATCAGGATGGACAGACAGACTGTGACGATACTGACTGTAGCAGCCTTGAAATTTGTGCCGGTGTGGAAATCTGCAATAACGACCAGGATGACGATGACGATGGCGCAGTAGACTGCGACGATACAGACTGTGAAGGGAATGCCAACTGTGTTGCCACTGAAATTTGTGACAACGGAGAAGATGACGATGACGATGGCGAAGTGGACTGTGACGACTCAGATTGTGCAGATTATCCTGATTGTAATACTCAGGATTATGAAATCAATTGTGATGATGGTGAAGATAACGATGATGACGGTGCTACTGACTGTGATGACAGTGACTGTGCAAATGCACCGGCATGTATCACTGCTGAAGTGGTTGAATGTAATGTACTTACAGATCCCACAACAGGTACATGTGATGCAACTTCAGGCACAGGAACAGGAATCGTTATAAGAGGTACTGTTCTTACCGGGGATACCACATACGTTGGTGGTGAGGTGGTTGTTAATCCTGCAACACAGAAAATAGTATGTGTTGGCTGTGACTGTTCAACTGATGCACTTTATACTTCAGCTACAATACTGAACTGCGGAACAAACATTGTTACTCCAGCTCTGATTAACTCTCATGATCATATCGGCTGGATTCAGGCTCCTCCCACAGGCAGTGCAAACTGGCCAGGCGGACATGGAACCATCAGATATGATCACCGAAATGAATGGAGAGCAGGTATCAATGGTTTTGACGCCATAGCCAAACCAGGAAATGCCAGCACTGAGGAAAGGCAGTACGGTGAACTTCGTCAGATTATGAGTGGTACTGTAACACTGTTCGGAAGTGGTGGTACTCAGGGACTGATGAGAAATATTGATGTTGTATCAAGCAGTGGTATCACAGGCCTTGATGCTCCTGAATATGACACATTCCCTCTTCACTCAGGAAGTGACCCTGTGATAGCTGATTCCGGCTGTGGAGAATATACATTTACTCTGGAAGCCGGTGAGCTCCCCAATTACAGTGCATATGTTCCTCATGTAAGTGAGGGTGTCAGTGCCGGTGCCAGAAATGAGTTTATCTGTATGAGCGGTATGGAAACCGACGGTGAGGATCTCCTTGCGCCAAACTCAACATATATTCATTCAATAGCCATGAACGGCAGCGATGTTTCTCTGATGGCGGCAAAGGGCGGCAAGGTTGTATGGTCACCCAGAACAAATATTGATCTTTATGGATTTACAGCCCCTGTTGTTATGATGCACAAAATGGGTATAAAAATCGGAATCGGTACTGACTGGACCATAACCGGTTCTATGAATATGCTTCGTGAACTTCAGTGTGCAATGGAACTGAACTCAAACAACTACAGCAACTATTTCACCAATCACTCACTGTGGATGATGGCAACAGTTGATAACGCAATAGTACTTGGTGTTGATGAGTACATTGGTGATCTCAAGGTTGGTCTTTATGCTGATATCGCAGTATACAATCGTAATGGAATAACAGATCCTCATTTGGCTGTACTGAGTGCCAGAATTCCCCAGACTGCCCTTGTTTTAAGAGGTGGTGAATTCCTTAGCGGTGATTCAAATATAGCTGATGTTATCGGTTCAAACTGTAATGTCCTGGACGTTTGCGGTGTTGAAAAGCAAGTGTGTATTCAGGATGATCTTGGAGTGAGTGTTTACGAACTGGAAGCCAGCCTCAGAGAACCTCCGGGAACTGATTTTTACAGTACCTATCCATTGTTCTTCTGTGAAGTACCATATGCAGAACCTTCATGTATTCCTGCAAGAGTTGATCAGTTTACGGGTCTTCCATCCACTAATGATATGGACGGTGATGGGATCAATGACGACGTTGATAACTGCCCCACAGTTTTCAATCCCATAAGACCCATGGATAATGGTGTGCAGAGTGATGTTGATAATGACGGCGAAGGTGATGAATGCGATCCCTGTCCAACGGATCCGGATAATGACACATGTACATTCAATCCAAATGACATGGATAACGATGGTATTCCAAATTCTGCTGACAACTGCCCCTTCGTTTCAAATCCAAATCAGGAGGATGGCGACGGCGATCTTATAGGTGATGTATGCGATGCCTGTCCTGAAGCTGATCAGAGAGATGCAACCGGTTCATCAATTCCTGCTCTCAGAATTGCGTGTCATGAAGATCACGTTGTCGAAGGAAGTGTTGTCACAATCAGTGGTATTATAACTGCTGTTGATACCAACAAGTTCTATATTCAGGACAAAACTGCGACTGAGTATGCCGGAATTATCATCTATACTGGTTCAACACCTACTGTCACCGCAGCAGATATAGGCAAGGAAGTTGAAGTTACAGGAACCTATGAGGAATATTACGATCAGAGTGAAATTACCAGTCCAACCGCTGTAAACATTATTAATGCCACTTTAGCTCCTGTAACTCCGGTTAGTGTTTCTATCAGCGATATCAACAATTCGGGTGCATTAGGTGAAAACTATGAATCAATGCTGGTTGAAATTGTAATCTCAGGAACAAATTATCCCACAGTTACCAATGCAAACCCTGATGGAACCAGTGACTTTAACGAGATGGAAATTACCGTTGGTACCGATGCTATAAGGATTGATGATGATCTGTATGATGGCTATGTGACCGACAGAGTTGTGGGTAATGAATACAGTGTGGTGAAAGGTATTGCCGCATGGACATTCTCCAACAGGAAAATTCTTCCCACAAAAGCTGAAGATCTGGTTAAAGTAACCAAATAAGCGTTATTTCCCTTTTTTCACTCCCCCTTTAAAGTAAATAAAAAGTGACCTTTTGTAAGAGATGATATATCTAATGGCAGGATTTATTAACACCTGCAGGGAGTATTTTTATGAAGAAAACATCAATTATAGGCTGTGGAAATATCGGGACTGCAATAGCAAAAGGATTTATTAAATCCGGCAGGGGAAATTCTGATAATCTTATTCTTACAGCCCGTTCGGAAAACAGCGTCAAAAAACTCAGTGATCTGGGTTTTAATGCTGTAAATGATAATCATCATGCCATTAAAAACTCAGAGATTGTGATAATTGCTGTAACACCCCAACAGATGGATGATTTGCTGATTTCAATAAAAGACAGCATTGATCCTGAGAAGCATCTGGTACTGAGTGTTGTCTCAGGAGTAAGCTGCGCTACTATCAGTGAAAAGCTCTGCTGTGAAATGGATGTTATCAGGGTAATGCCAAATACAGCAGCGGCCATATGTGAATCTATGACCTGTATTTCACATGATGGAGCTTCGGAGTCATCGGTCTCCGAAGCAGTAAGACTGTTTGATAGTCTTGGAGAAACAATTATTCTTCCGGAAAACATGATGGTTCCGGCAACTGTTCTCTGCGCCTGTGGTACAGCATTTTTTCTGAGGGCTATCAGAGCCGCATCTCAGGGGGGAATTGAAATAGGATTTCATCCGGATCAGGCAATTCCTATAGCTGCACAGGTTGCAAAAGGTGCCAGTGCACTTCTCACATCCAGTGAAAACCACCCTGAAACTGAGATTGATAAAGTCACCACACCAAGAGGAAGCACTATCACAGGTCTGAATGTCATGGAGCATCAGGGATTCTCAAGTGCCATGATTCAGGGAATTTTAGCTTCTTTCAGGAAAACAATGGAAATCTACGGCTCGGATAAAAAGAAATAACTCTGGCGTTTTTTCAGTTGCCCAAAAAGTTCATTTCAGGTAGAAAATGTGGTATCAGCGGGATTAACTCAGTTGGTAGAGTGTCAGCTTCCCAAGCTGGATGTCGCGGGTTCGAGTCCCGTATCCCGCTCTAACCCTTTCAGAATAAAATCATCACTTGAACTGCGGATTTTGGATTTTGCTCCTGCTATTCGCCGCGGAAAAATTCATGAATCTGTCCATTATGTGGTTCTGAGGCAATCAGTTCAATAATTCCATCAATGGAATATTTGTTTTTAAGTATTCCTGAAAATTCATCAGAAGCCCTCAATGAATCTTCATTTGAATAACCCAACTGAAGAGCGTTTCGAGCTAGTGGGCATCCGAAAGAACGAAAGACAAGATCAAGGTATTCTCCAAATGTTAAAAGTGCAGTATATTCAAGACAGGCAGTCTGATCTTCACTTACGAATACATCAAGTCCATCTTCCCGTGGAAGTAGAAAAGCAACCTCCATTTCATCCTCATTGCGCTGGAAAAAATCAAAAGGAATTACTTCTCCTTCAGGTTCTTCAAAATCTACACCATATGCGCAGATAGGATATTCAAGTACATCAGGACCACAAAGCCAATCTTCCGGATCATGAAGAGTTTTAAATGACGGGATATTAATCATACCTCCGTAATAACCTTCAAGGTTTTCACTTGTCCAGGAGAGGTTCAATCCATCACAAAAAGATAAAAAAGCACGAAGATCATCTGTTAAAACCAGACCAAGTTTAGTAGCAGTTTCATTCATATCTTCTTCACTCATGGGTGGATTTAATTTAGCACTTTCAATTGTGACAGAAGGATTTGCTTTGAGTTCAGATACCATTGCATCCCAGCGTGTATGTAATTCTGTAGTATTCATTTTTAGCCTCCACTGTTTTTTTGATTTCACTAATGCTCTATTTGAACGAGTACTGAAATATAATTTGCGGTGTAATTTTCAGCAAGTTAAAATTGATATAGAGGAAAAAAAACTAACCTGGGTGGATTGAAATTGAAAATTGATATAGAGGAAAAAAACTAACCTGGGTGGATTGAAATTGATTATAACATTAATGCAGTGCTGTTAATAATAACAGTATGTAATCGTAAGAGATATTAACCGCGTTTTCTGAATTTTGCCAAGAATCTCTTCTCTATCCTTGCCCTTTATTCCGATGATTAATGTACCGATTTTTCTCTAGTCATGAGAATAGATGGTGTGTTTTCCGCACTTTGAAGGCACAAAACCTGCCATCTGGACGTATCTCTCCCCACAGCATCGCTGTGGCATGTTAACCCCCTTGGTCGTCGTTAGTCGGATCAGCAGTCAGAAACCTGAGTCTTTCTGATCAACTTTCGAAGGTGAGGGTTTGGTTGGAGAGTTGTAGGGTGCGCGGAGATGGAGCTCGGAAAAATAATAACCCGGGTTAGTTTTTTCTCCTACTTCTTTCCTGCTCAACCTCTAGTATTTTTTGCCCCCCTGATGCTTTTTATCCTCTATTTTTATGTTTCTGGTGTTGAATTTATGTGTTTCCTACCAGGATTTGTGGTTTCTG
>JAFGWM010000018.1 GCA_016937155.1 Deltaproteobacteria bacterium | reverse complement strand
GTGTTGAAGTAGACTCTTTTTGCGAAACAGGGTCTTGGTTCCATGATGAAAGTATATTCCGGGGGAAAGATGTTAATAAAGGTTTGACAGGGTGAAACCGGAATACAATCCTTTCTGGGTAAATAATCAGTTGAAAGAATCAGGCCAGAAATGAGATGGTGCGGAAAATTCTAAATGGCAAAAAGAGAAGAGAGTGAGAAAAGAAGTAAAAACGAAGAGATCTGTGAGGGAGAAAAAAAGAAAAAACTCATAAGTGAAAAAAGAAAAGTGCAAAAGAACAATTGAGAGAAGAAAAAAGCAGCCGTATACGGACGAAGGTATCCGTATACGGTCAAAGAGTCAGTAGCTTCAGCCTCCACAAAGCTAACGGAACTAATCTTTCAAAACGCAACCCTGGGAGGGAGGAAAAATATGGGAAATGGTGAAACCTAACCCGGGAGAGGGAATATAGGTTTACTAGAATAGTTATAATGTGATATAAATTTTGACTCCTGTTTGTGGGTGGGTTTGGTTTGGGAGAACAGGCAGAAATGGTTTAATTAATTTCAATATTTCCTATATTTTGGAGGAATCATGATTAACGTTGAAGAATATGTCAGACCCCAGAATCTTGCTGAGGCACTTGAACATCTTGGCGACTCCGGCAGTGTAGCAATTGCTGGAGGTACCAGTTTAGCTCTTTCTAGGAATCCTGCTTGGACAAAAGTGGTCGATCTCAGTGATATCGAAGAAATTGATGGTATTACCGAAGATGGTGATAAACTGCATCTTGGGGCAATGGTTACAATGTCGGATATATTAAGGTATCCCGGTAATATTCCCTGCAGTATTGTGGCTGCCGCGAAGTCTGTTTCTTCAACTCCAATTCGAAATATGGCTACTGTTGGCGGCAGTATGGTCAGAGGTGTATACTGGAGTGACCTGATCGTAGCTCTTTTGGCACTTGATGCTCAGGTAGAACTTGCCACTGCAGATGAAACCAGAGTTATTTCTTCATCTGAACTTTATGCCACCCATCCCAGTAAGGTTTTAAAACAGGGTGAAATTATCACTGGTGTAACAGTGGATATGTTCAAATTCAGAACGCATTTCATAAAGCTTGCCAGAACAAAGGTTGATTATGCAATTATGAGCACGTGTGCTTCCATCCAGATTTCGGATGGCAGTATAGAACAGGCCAGAATTACTATTGGCGGTGCTGTGAATCTTGCAACAAGACTTGTTGAGGTCGAAGAAATGCTCGCAGGTCAGATGCCGGATGGTGAATTATTCAAAGCAGCCGGTGTAAAAGCTGGAAATGTGGCTTCATTCAGAAGTGATTTCAGAGTAAACAGTGAATATCAGAAATCAGTCACCGAAAAACTTGTAGCAAGAGCACTGGAGAATGCTTTTGCAAACTGCAGGTGTGATGAGAAAGGTAGTGCGGAATGATACAGATTACAGTAAATGTGAATGGTGAAGATTTTGATGTTGATGTGATGCCGGAGTTGACCCTTCTTGATCTTCTTAGAGAGCTGGGTTTTCACAGTGTAAAAAAAGGATGTGGTGAAGGTGATTGTGGCGCTTGTGGTGTAATCCTTGATGGTATTTATTGTAAATCATGTCTTGTACTTGCTATGCAGGCAGATGGTAGAAGTGTTCTGACTGTTGAATCTATGGGCAATGTTGATGAGCCTCATCCATTGCAGAAAGCATTTGTTGATGAAGGAGCTGTTCAGTGCGGATACTGTATTCCTTCAATGCTTCTTGCAGCTGATGCACTCCTCAGTGAAAATGAAGACCCCACTGATGATGAGATAAAAGAGGCTCTTGATGGTAACCTCTGTCGTTGCACAGGTTATGTGAAACAAATCAATGCTGTTAAAAAAGCTGCAAAAGTTCTGAGGGAGGAAGAAAATGACAACGAGTAATTCCTGGAAGCAAGTAGGAACCAACGTTAGAAAAGTTGATGGAATGGCCCTTGCTACAGGGGGAAGTCTTTTCGTCAATGATCTCCTTGATCCTGAATATCTTTTTGGAGCTATTCTTACATCCCCCCACGCTCATGCAAGAATTTTATCCATAGATACTTCTGAAGCTGAGGCTCTTGATGGGGTGCATGCTGTTATTCACTACGGAAATGTAAAACGTGTTCCTCATACAACTGCAGGTCAGGGATATCCCGAACCTTCACCCTATGATACATATATGTTTGATTCAAAAGTTCGTTATGTTGGTGACAGGGTAGCTGCTGTTGCAGCAGATTCAGAGGATATAGCCAGGGAAGCACTTAAACTCATAAAGGTTGATTATGAGGTACTTGAACCTGTTTTCGATGCTGTTGAAGCGCTGAAGGATGGAGCCCCGATCATCCATGATGAGGAAGATGCAAGGGTAATTATTCCTGTTTTTTATGATAAAACACGAAATATGGCAGCAAAAGTGGAGACAAGTGTTGGTGATCCCGATAAGGGTTTCGAGGAAGCTGATGCGGTTGTTGAGGATGTCTTTGAAACCCATTACGGACATCACTGTCCGATTGAACCCCATGTGACCTATACAAAACTGGATCCCGGGGGACGGCTCATTATTACCACGTCGACTCAGGTTCCTTTCCATGTAAGACGTATTGTAAGTCAGGTATGTGAAATTCCTGTACGCAAAATAAGAGTTATAAAACCAAGGATCGGAGGCGGTTTCGGTGGAAAGCAGGAAATCCTTCTTGAAGATGTTTGTTCGAAGTTGACTCTGGTTACAGGTATGCCTGTTCTTTTAAATTACAACAGGGAAGAAGAATTTGTCAGTTCCAGAACCAGACATCCATCAAGATGTTACACTAAACTTGGTGTAAAAAAAGATGGTACCATAACTGCTATAAGGCTGCATGTTGTCCTTAATACCGGAGCATATGGTTCTCATGCTCTTACAGTTGGCTCCAATGCGGGTAGTAAAGTTCTCCCAATGTATCCATGCGAAAATATTGATTTTAAGATGGAGGCGGCTTATACAAATCTTCCTGTTGGGGGTGCATACCGCGGGTACGGCGCAACTCAGGCTGTTTTTGGAATGGAAGTACTCATTGACGCTGCTGCGAAAGAAATTGGAATGGATCCAATTGAATTCAGACAAAAAAATCATATTGTATCAGGACAGGGAAGTCCAATATTCAAAGCGTTAGGTGAAGGCACTGAAGGCGTGGAAATGACCATAGGAAGCTGTGGTCTGGAGCAGTGTATCGAACTCGGTTCAAAGGCAATAGAATGGGGTGAAAAGGCGCCACCTTCTTCTCCATCGAGAAAGAGGGGCAAAGGTTGCGCAATTCTTATGCAGGGGAGCTCAATTCCTCATGTTGATATGGGTGCTGCAACCCTTAAACTCAATGAAGACGGCAGTTTTAATCTCTTAATGGGAGCTACAGATCTCGGGACAGGTAGTGACACAGTTTTAAGTCAGATTGCAGCTGAGGAAATCGGCGTGGATGTTGAAATGATTATCCCGCTTTCTTCAGACACTGATATTACACCATTTGATGTTGGTGCATATGCATCATCCACTACATATCTCAGTGGTATGGCTGTCAAGAAAACGGCTGCCCTCATTAAACATCAGATTCTTGAAGCAGCAGCAGAAATGCTCGGCTCCAGCGTTACTTCTCTTACCATAGAAAATGGTAATATCAGGGGTGGCAATACTGATCTGACAATCAGCGATGTTGCTCTCCATACCCTTTACAGTGAAAATCAGCATCAGATAATTGCCAGCGCCAGTCATATAACGGAAAAATCCCCTCCTCCCTTTGCAGCTCATTTTGTAGAGTTGGAGGTAGATGAAGATACCGGTATGATTGATGTTCAGCATTATGTAGCAGCAGTGGACTGCGGTACGACAATTCACCCGAAACTAGCTGAAGGTCAGACCGAGGGGGCTCTTGCGAATGGTTTAAGTTACGCCCTGACTGAACAGTATATTTTTAATGAAAAAGGGAAAATGCTGAATCCATCATTTGGCCATTATAAAATTTTTGCATCTTCTGATATGCCAAAAGTTACAACCATAATGGTACCCACTTATGAGGCTACAGGCCCATATGGGGCGAAAAGTGTAAGTGAAATTTCTATAAATGGTGCTCTTCCTGCCATTGCAAATGCTATTTACGATGCAATTGGTATCAGAATAACTTCTGGTCCGTTTTCTCCAGATAAAATCCTTAAAGCTATCAGGGATAAAGCCTGATCTGGCGGTTTCATGCCATGATAAATTATTATTTTTCAGAGAAAATAAAGGGGTGAATTATGAAAACATGTGTTTTTGCTTCAATGATTTTGCTCTTAACTGTTTCCTGCTCAGGAAAAAAAGAAACCACGTCCTCAGGTGAAACAGAAAAAAAATCCACAACGAAAAAATTTGTTCCCATGAATTATGCTCAGGGAGACGACATGATTACTGTATCTCCTCCAAATCTGAAGGATCTTCAGAGACGGAAAAAGCAGGTGAGCAAAAGAGCCAAAGGAAAACGTTTTAAGGTATTGAATGGTACTGTTTCAAGACTCCCCAAATTTCCATTTCAGGCTGATATTGTTGTTCCTGGACACTTTTCAGGTGTGAAAACTATTGAATATGCAGCGATTTCATCATCCAAAGTAGAGTTTGTTTCAGCGGATGGGAAACGTGTTGCTTCCTCTCAGGGGGTGGCTACACCCAAGTTTGCAATTGCCATTAATTCTGCTGTTCCAAATTATCAGTATCTGGTGGTTGCCTCTGGTAGAGGCCGTAAAACAAGAAATGCCCCAATTGTTCTTACTGTTTATTCAGTAAAGGATGGCAAGGTTAGTCTTACTACCACAATGAATATTACAACCTCAAGAAATGATATTTCCTCTCTTGAGCCACGTGATGGTGGCGGGTTTGTTGTGGGATACTATGTTACCAAATACGAAGTTCAGGTCAGTGAGTTTCTTCCTCCATTTAAAAAGGAAATCAAAATTAAAGTTATGAAAATGGCTGGGAGCCTCAACTCAATTATAAGTAAAAAGCACCAGCTTCTTATGGTTGGAAGACTTTATGGTGATACTCCCGGGTCTCCTGGGGATGCATGGATAATGGAAAGTGGTAAAATGCCTGAAAAAATTCCCACTACCAGAGGAGTTCGAAGTATTACCACAGCTGATGTTGATAAAAATGGACAATATGAAATATACATGGGTGACGGCTGGGATAAGAACTATGGGCAGATTGCCAGAGCTCTTTTTACAAAAGTTGAACGTAATTCATCCGGCAAACTTGTAAGTACTAAAATTGGAGAATTGAGTGAAGATTATGCAATAATGCAGATTGAAAAATGCCACATGAAAGGTTCTGAAAATCCTGTTTTTGTACTGAAAGGGAATAACACAATTCAGATCGCTGTTTGGAAGAATAAGTGGGAGATAACAAAAATTGCAGATCTCACCAGTTATGAAAAATTGTTCTGTGCAGATATAAACGATGATGGAACAGATGAGATTGTTATATCAAAACCATATCCTGCGGTAATCACCCTTGGAAAGAAATAATATGAAATATAGAACCCTCCTGGTATTTCTGGCATTACTCATCGTTGCAGGGTGTTCGAAACAGAAAGAGGAAAAACCTCAATTGGTATCGATTCCCCAGAGACTGGATCCTGCTCTAAAAAGGGAGTTGCGCTTCCCCGAGTTAATTACCACAATCTCACTTTTGAGGGCGAATTATTACGATCCCACCAAACTGAAACCATCGGAAATGCTTGACGCTGGAATGGATCAACTTCAGACAACGATTGCAAGTGTAGCATGGCAGAAAAAATCTGGAGAAATATCGGTTCAGGTTGACAGTAAATCCCGAAATTTTCCGGTGAAGGATATTAAAACTCTTGGGAGTTTGCGTGATCTGGGAAGTGATATCATCGAGTTTGTGCTGGTTGAAATGAAAAAGCAGGGTGCCTCAGAGGATGAACTTGAAGATGCCCTATATGGTTTTATAAATGGGATGCTGAGTGCTCTGGACCCATACAGCGTGATCATTAAGCCGAAACTTCAGGATGACTTTGAAATGCACACCAAGGGCGCGTATGGTGGCGTGGGTATGGTGCTTTCAATGAAAGAATGGGAACTTACTGTTGTAAATCCATATAAGGATCAGCCAGCTTGGAATGTCGGTCTCAGAGAAGGGGATAAAATACTCAGAATTGACGATTACAGTACTGTAAATATGAAACTACAGCATGCTGTAGACCTGATTCGCGGACCTGAAAACACAACTGTTGATATTTATATAAGACAAAAGGATAAGAAAGAACTGAAAAAATTTGTTGTCACCAGAAAGAGAATAAACATTAAATCTGTCAGTTCAAAACTTCTCCCGGGGAATATTCTTTATCTGCGCATTGCCCACTTTATTCCATCCACTGTCAGTGATATGACAGCAAAATTCAAGGAAGCTGAAAGAACGTCGGGTAAAGTAAAAGGAATTATTCTTGATCTGGTTGAAAATCCTGGAGGGCTTTTACCACAGTCTATTCATGTTGCCAATGCATTCCTCGAAAAGGGTGTTATTGTAAGCACTGAGGGCGCTCCAGGGACTCAGAAGAAAGTTTTTCATGCCACAAAGGAAAATACAATTACTGCTGACACTCCCATGATTGTTCTGGTCAATGGGGGAAGCGCAAGTGCAAGTGAGATTGTAAGTGGATCCCTGAAGAATCTGGATCGTGCTCTGATTATGGGTGAAACGACCTTCGGCAAGGGTACTGTTCAGCAGATTTTCAGCAAAGATAAAAATTTCCCTATATTGAAGATGACAATCAGACAGTATTTGACCGCAGGAGATGTCAGTATTCAGCAGGTGGGTGTTGTTCCGCATGTTCGTGTTGTTCCTGTTGGTATATTTAATGGGGTATCATCACTTTTCTGGCCTGATATACCAAGAGAGATTCACAAACGCACCAGAGCTATTAAATCAGATAAGGTCAGACCTCCTGAAAAACCCAGATATGAAATAAGGTACTTTAAAAGTAAAACTGAGAAACGAAATATAAAAAACAGCGTAGATGATTTTGCAGCTGACCCCTACCTTGTGGATCTTGCAAGAAATATTCTTCTGAAGGCTTCAGGACCGACGGCATCTTCAATACTGGAAAAGGCTACAGAACTTATTGAATCGGTAAAAGCAAATGAGGAAGCCAATCTTATTGAAGATTTAAAAAAATATCAGGTTGACTGGGCAACAATGACATCGTCAACTTTGAAACCCGAAATTTCCATTGAGCCGAGATTCTGTGAAGTGGCAGATAAAAAATGTTCCAGACCGGTATCCTTGGTGCTTCCCGGAAAAGAAACCAGGTTTAGTATAAAGGTTAAAAATGTTTCTGACAGGACTGCAAGCCGACTATATGCCGTTATAAAAAGTCCTGCTTCCTATTTGGATCAGAAAGAATTTCTTTTTGGTACCCTAAAAAAAGGGCAGACAGGTGAATGGGGGAACGTTTTTACCATACCAGAGAGAAGTGCTGATGAGGTAGAGCCATATACTGTGGTTTTGTATGAGGCGACCAGGGGTGTGATTTCGGAAAAAAAATTCTATCTTAAATCCAAACGACTTCCAAAACCGGTTTTGCAGATAAGTTATGCTTATACAGATGAAGGCCCTTTATCCGACGGTTGTTTGGATAATGGTGAAGATGTAAAAATTTTTATGAACGTTAAAAATGTTGGTGAGGGTAGTGCATCAAGTCCAGTTCTCAGACTTATAAATCATAGTGGTAAAAGGCTCTATATAAATGAAGGCCGCTTGCTTCCCAAGGAGTTGAAACCCGGGAAAGAAACAATGGCGGTTTTTACATTCAGGGCGAAAGATGTCTCCAAACCCTTAAAGATTGAACTTGATGTTTATGATATGACATCAAGAACTGGCGTCAGCCGAACAGTTATTCTTCCTCAGTGTTTACAGAAATTGAAATTCACAAAGGAAGACAGAATCTTACAGTTTGATTCAGAGATTTCAGGCTGGTCGGATCCAATGCTTAAGGGTCATATGGTTGGCAAGTTATTGAAACAGTACAAAATTTTATCATCTGTAAAAAATGTTTGTAAGCTCCAAATTCCAAATGGTCCTGATTTATTTGTTAACTGCAATGATGGTAAACCGATTGACAAAATGGTCAGTCCTGGGGCAGTCAAATGGTATGCCCACATTGTTCCTCCTGTTATCAGGGTAAGTAAATTTCCTGAAGCTATAACATCCAAATCACAAATTCAGATTTCAGGAAATGTGGCACATCCTGAAAAAATAAGAGATTTCTATATTCTTGTTTCAAGTGTTGAATCTGAAACTGGAAGGAAGAAAGTTTATTTTAAAGCTGCTAAGGGCGCATATCTTGATTTTGATGCAAAAATTCCTCTGGAAAAAGGTCTTAATAATATTCTTCTGATAGGGAGGTATGATAAGGATCTTTTCTCGCATGTGCTGTTTTCAGTGGTGAGAGAGTAATTTTCAGATAAACTGTTGCTGGAGGTTTTTTATGAGATCATTATTTCCAGCATTGTTGTTTGTATTTTTTGCTTCAGGCTGTGGTGAAAGAGATGATTTTTCCACAACCACAACCGGGCGAGGTATCATAAATGGTACAGTGGATACTGATTCATCCCATGATGCTGTGCCTTTTGTTTATAACTCAGATGGATATGCCTGCGGTGGTACACTGATTACTCAGAATGTAGTGTTGACTGCTGGACACTGTGTTGCAAACCAGAATACATCCACCCCTGCAAGCGCATCGAAATTCAGTGTGTTTTTCTGTCAGGATATGACAAGCTGTAACCTTACTGACCGTTCAAGAGATGTCATTCAGGTTTATCTTCATCCTTCATACAACAATAATAATACCAGCTATGATATGGGAATGCTCAGATTGAGTTCTCCGGCTCCAGGAGATGTGAACCCTATACCAATTCTTCCGGCATCTTCAGTAATTTCCTCAGGAGATATTGGAATGAGCGTTGATTTTATCGGTTTTGGTCTTACAAACGGATATGATGATACATCCACAAGTGATGTCAGACGAATCTTTACAGGCAGTATTGCCGGTGTATGTTCCTCATCCAGCAGTTGTTCCACAGGTGGCTGGAGCTCATATCCCATTGCCCCATATACGTTTTATACTTATCAGGATGATGGCGGTACCTGCCAGGGAGACAGTGGTGGGCCGGGTCTTGTATCCCGAAATGGTGTGACCTATGTAGGTGGTATTACATCATATGGTTTTGAATACTGTACAGGCCCGGGGGTTTATACAAGTGTCGGATATTATGAGTCCGAAATAAATTCATTTATCAATAATCCTCCAGTAGAAAACTGTACCGATGGAATTGACAACAATGGAGATGGTATGGCGGATTGTGCAGATCCTGATTGTGCAGGTACTTCCTCGTGTCCTGATATGGCATGTGGCTATCAGAACTTCCTGAGTTGCAATAAGACGGTATCTGGCAACACTGCAGACGGAGTTGCAGCGTTTTCCACTTATAACTGCCTTTCAAGTGGTACTGAGAATGGAAGTGAATTCGCTTATTATCTTTCAATTCCTCCTGATGCAGTGGCTACTTTCACTCTTACAAATCTTGAACAGGATCTGGATCTTTTTATTCTTGAAGGTGACAATGAAAGCTGCTCTTCTCAGTCGTGTGTAGGCGCTTCCGTTGAAAACGATCTGGCTAATGAGTCACTCACCTATACAATGGGAGAGACTCCTGCATATCTGATTGTTGAATCATACAATTATCCTGGCACTTATTCTCTGTCCGTATCCTGTGATTTTCCCCCTGAAAATTGTTCAAACGGAATAGATGATGATGGAGATTTCAAAATAGATTGTGCTGATCCTGACTGTTCAGATCTTCCTGAGTGTGAAGAAGTTATTCCTGAAACTGAATGCGATGACGGTCTTGACAATGACAATGATGGTCAGGTTGATTGCAGTGACTCTGATTGTCAGGGTGAAGCAGTATGTCAGGGTAAATTTGAAATTTTCTGTTCAAATCTGAAGGATGATGATGAGGATGGACTTGTAGACTGTGATGATCCGGATTGTACAGCTACGGATTACTGTATTAGTCAGAACAACAATACCAGTTCCTCAAGTGACAGCGGTTGTTCTTCATCAGGTGGTAATAAAGGATCCATACCGGTTAGTCTGCTGATCCTTGTTTTTTCCATGACTGCTATTGGGTTAAGAAGAAAATATTTTTTATCTAGATGAGTTTTTTTCCATTTGTTTCTTAAAAAAATGATAATACCGGATTACCGTGGGGACATAAGCTTTTGTTGATGCATACGGGGGGATACCCCTGTATTTTTTCACGGCATTTGGGCCAGCGTGGTATCCGGCTATTGTAAGGATCATGTCCCCCTTGAAAATGTTGGCCAGATATCTTAATAATCTGGTTCCCCCAAGGATATTGTCTCTGGGATCGAAAACTCTTTTTATCCCCATATCTATCTGAACTTCAGGCATTATCTGCATCAGACCTTTAGCACCCTTATAACTTACTACCCTGGGATCAAAGTCCGACTCAGCCTTTATAACCGCTTTTATCAGTGGAACAGGAATTTTATAAAGGGAGGAAGCTTCCCTGATCCAGTGATCATACCTTGAAAATCTTTCAGGGCTTGTATCTGTTGCCGGGATTACATCGCATGTTGGACATTTTTGTTTTGGTACAGTTGGACCTTTTCTTGATCCCTTGTCAAATTCTCTGGTAACCAGTTTCCATTTTTTTCCGGCAGGTTTTCTGTTTGTGTAGTGCACAACTCCATTTTTATCAACATGGCGATAAATGTTTCCATAGGAAGCAGTTGGGAAAACAAGGAAAACCATAAACGCAGCGAATGTTTTAAAAATTTTCATAACAGATCTCCTTAATACCACAATGTAGTATTTTATACTACATTTTTAAAAATTCAAGAGATATTCTTTACTATCTTCGCAAGTTTGCTATAGACTTGTTCCATTAGGGCAAACTTGTGTTTCATGTTAATTATTTCGAGGAACCTTTAAGTTATGAAAATTCACTGGTGGGCCAGAACCGATGTAGGGAAAATCAGAGAAAAGAATGAAGACAGTTATCATGTTAATGATGATTTGAATCTTTTTCTTCTGGCAGATGGCATGGGCGGACATGTTGGGGGAAAACGTGCATCATCTCTTGCTGTCTCTCTTGTGAATGAATATCTGGAATCAAATCTGGAATCTTCATCTTCTTCCCCTCTTGATCTTTTTCATGATGCACTTGTAAATGCAAATATTTCAATTTATCAGGAGGCTCAGCGAGATCCTGAACTCAAGGGAATGGGAACAACATTCACCGGATTGTGGTACACTGACAGTCATCTACAGATTCTGCATGTTGGAGACAGCAGGCTGTATAGATACAGAGATGGGTGTCTGGATCAGTTAAGTCAGGATCATACCTGGGTTGCGGAACAGTTGAAGGCAGGATATATCACCGAAGAAGAAGCAAAAAATTCAAGATTCAAGTCAGTTATCACAAGAAGTGTGGGATTTGAAAAAGAAGTTTATCCGGATAAGGAACAGCTTCCTGTTACAGCCGGTGATGTTTATATTATGTGCAGTGACGGGCTTTCAAACTATTTTCAGATGGATGAACTTGAACGACTTCTGAAATATAATTTCTATACCAGAATTCCGGATATACTTCTTGAAACTGCCCTTGCAAGGGGTGGGGAGGACAATATTACTTTTATTGTTCTCTATGCTGCCAATGAATAGTTTTATTAGTTTTCTGTTTTGTAAAGATGAATGTCAGTTTGTGGGAATGGGATGGAAATACCGGCTTCTTCCAGGCCGTATTTAAATTTTTCCAGAAGGCTGAATTTTACACTCCAATAATTTTCCGTAAGAACCCATGGCCGGACAGCAAGATTTACACTGGAATCACCCAGACTTTCCACACCAACAGTAATATCTTTATCCTTCAGCACCAGTTCATGACCTGCAGATATTTCTTCCAGTATTTTTTTCGCCACTCTAATATCATCAGAGTAGGAAATCCCGATGATCATATCAATTCGTCTTGTGCCAGTGGTGGTGTAGTTGATTATCCTGTCAGACATGACTTTACCATTGGGGACGATAATTTTTCGATTGTCAGCAGTCATAATGACAGTTGCTAGTAGACTGATGGATTCAACAACTCCTATACTCGAACCGGTTTCTATCACATCTCCTGTTTTGAATGGTCTGAAAAGGAGTAAAAGTACACCTGCTGCGAAATTTGACAACGCTCCCTGAAGAGCCAGACCGAGAGCCAGACCTGCAGCACCTATAAGAGCCACGAAGCTTGTGGTCTGGATTCCAAGTTGATTCAGAATTGCCAGAAAAATAATTACATTTCCTGTTATTGATAACATGCTTTCAAGAAATTTTGAGATTGTTTCATCAATTTTTCTCGTATCGAATATTTTTTTTGTGAATTTTAAAAGAATTTTCAGTCCAGTTCTACCGGCAAAAAAGATGGCAAGGGAGGCTACAATTCTTATTCCCACCGTTGTTGACAAGTCTCTTATTGTCTGTATGAGATGATCATAATCCATTGTTTAAACCTTTCCTAATATTAGGGTATTGTTAGTCTGTAATACCAGATTTGGAGATTACCGGTATTTAATTAAATTACAACAAATACTTTGCCTGTAGCTATTTTTTCATATCAATAGGAATAAATTTTTTACATAAAGGGATTTGTTTCTGGTATGTTTCGGATATGTACACAGGGATTTACGATTATTTACACAGATTGTAACAGGAACAAATGAAAAAATACCCCGATGTCAGTAACAAGGGTAATACCATTGACGGTTTTCCCGGATACAGCTCAGTAAAAGAAAATAATGATGAGGCTCTGAATGATATAGCTTTGGGGCATACACTTCCTGTTCAGGAAAGAAGAGATGTATCCTCAGACGCATGGGCGAAGACAATGATTCATGAGGAATCAAATGAGCGTCCTGATGTTTCGGGAAGGAATGACGAACTGACAGAAAATGACAGTAAAGTGTCCGGAACCGGGGAATCCGGTATTTTTAAAAACCTTACTTTTGAGCATAAGGGAAGATATTCAATTAGCGAGGAGCTTGGCCGTGGGGGGATTGGCAGGGTGATGGTGGCATTTGATGCTCATATCGGCCGAAACGTTGCTGTAAAGGAACTTTTGCCTGAGAGAATAAGCCGACAGACCGGAGATACCAAAACCCTTCCCAATCAGGCGGAATTAAGATTTCTCAATGAGGCGAGAATTACCGGTCATCTTGAGCATCCTGGGATTGTTCCGGTATATGAGTTGGGGCAAAGAGAAGATGGCAGTGTCTATTACGTGATGAAACTGGTGAAAGGTAACACCATGAGTTCACGTCTCAAAGGTGCTTCTCTTAAGGAAAGGCTCAAGTTACTCCCCAGTTTCACAGATTTGTGTAATGCAATGGCATATGCACACAGTAATGGTGTAATTCACAGGGATTTAAAACCGGATAATATTATGCTCGGAGAATTTGGTGAAACCATAGTACTTGACTGGGGCCTTGCGAAAATGAAGTCCGGTGATGATCTGAGCAGGGGAGAACTGGCCGGGGAAATCGAAAAAATCAGAAAAAGTATAGGTTTTGAGACTATTTCCGGGCAGCCTGTGGGTACTCCTCCATATATGCCACCTGAACAGGCAAGGGGAGAGGTTGAGGAAATTGATGAGCGAACTGATGTGTATACTCTTGGCGCCATTCTTTATGAGATACTTACCGGTCGGCCACCCCATATTGGTTCCAATCCCATGGCTGTTTTACTGAGTGTCATAGCTGATGACATTAAAGAACCTACCGAAATTGAACCCTCAGCCCCAAAGGAACTGTCAGCTATTGCAATGCATGCATTGCAGAAGGATAAATCTGAAAGATATGGCAGCGCTCTTGAACTGTCAGGGGAAGTCAGGAAATTTCAAGAGGGTGGTTTTGTCAGTTCGTACAAATACAGTGGGTATGAAATCTTCAGAAAATGGTTACGTAAAAACCGTACAATTATATTTATCACACTGGGGATCCTGGTCGCCGCACTTTCAATGTATTGGTATCGGGGCTTTACAGACAGTAAAAATCGCGAAAAAATTGAATTTGCAAGACAACAAAGAGTGAAAACAAAGGTAACCAGTCTTTTAAAAATGGTCGCTGAAGTGGGGGGACGTGAGGAAAGATGGCTTGATATATATTCATATAAATTGATCTCATTAAAAGAATCCCTTGTTGAAAAGATTCTTCTGGACGCCCTAACAGCAGAGTCAAGTGATGTGAGAAAACTCTCAGCCAGAGCACTTGGAGGCATGAAGTGCACTTCGGGTGTTGATAAACTGATAGAGCGCCTTAAGCCTGGTGTTGAAAACCATCAGGATGTGGTAATAGAGGTTATTAATGCCCTTGGTATAATAGGCAGTGCCAAATCTCATATTCCTGTAAGAGAAGCCAGATGGAGATACGGACAGTATTCAACAGTATGGAACTCTACAGAACTGGCTTTTAAAATGATTCCTATTCCGGTGAGTGGAAATCAACGGGAGAATTCTGCTTTGGAATTATATAAAATCGGACGTTCATGGGAAAACAAGGGGGAAAAAACAAAAGCCAGAGATTTTTATTTCAAGGCAATAATGAAGAATCCTGATTTTTACAAGGCATATAACAGCCTTGGTAATATTTTTAAAAACGAGAAAAAATACAAAAAGGCTCTAAAGTATTTTTCCAAAGCAATTGAATTGAAAAATGACTATGTTGCTCCATACAACAACAGATCACTGGTTTTCAGTGCAATGGAGAAATTTGATTCCGCACTCGGGGATCTGGATAAGGCGGTATCACTCAGTCCTGATAATGCCACTCTCCTTAATAACAGGGCATGGGTATATAAAATGCTGGGGAAAAATGAAAGCGCACTCAAAGGATATGAACAACTTCTGAAAAAGTCACCAAAGAACAGAAGGTATTTATTCAATTACGGTAGAATGAATCTCGAAACAGGGGATATTGGAAAAGCTGAAATTACTTTTAGAAAAGTGATGGAGGTTGACAATAAATATGTACACACATATGTGGAACTGGCAAGGATTGCCTATCTGAGAAAAAAAACAGCGGAAGCCTCAATGTATATTGAAAAGGCATATGAAATAGAGCCAGGAAATATGGATGTTCTTACATGGAAAATCAGACTTTATGACATTAAAGGTGAAATTGAGTTGAGAGACAAATATCTTAAAATTCTGGAAAATATGAATGAACAGAAGGAACTGAACAAAGTTTTTTCACTCTTGATAGGCCAGTTTTCAAGAGGGGCATATCAACCTGTTCTCAGTTCAATTGAGGAAATAATTGAAAGCACATCAAATCCTGACCAGAAGAAAATGTTTAAGCTTCACCGCCTGAGTGTACAGGTGAGAGCAAATCAACTTTATAACTGGAGGGATAAACTTGGGAATATTTCGTCTGATGGTTACGACAGATGGATAAGTGTTATCATCAGATTTCTTAAAGGTGATATTGACGAAAAAACAATTGTCAGCCGTGCGAGATCCTTGAGGGAGCACGCTGATTTAAATTACTATCTGGGTTTAAAATCTGAAATTTCTGGTGATTTTTCAAGAGCGCTCGAGTTTTATAATAAGGTGTTATCTTCAGTATTTGTAGAGGATTTTGAGTATCTTTTTGCCATCAAGGGAGTAGAGGTCCTTTCGGGTAAAAAAGGTGTGACTACAGTTGAGTAAGAATTATGGCTAATCATTTCCTCGAACGAAAGTATATTCTTACAACCGGCGTGTTTTTACTGTTTATGATTCTTCAACTGAGAGGTCTCAGGGAGCCTTTTCTTATTGGTCATCAGGGTTTCAATGGTGCCCTAAGAAGTACCATAGGAAGTAATTATCTCAGATATGGATTTATAAACACACGACTTTTACCTTTTAAAAATTATGGAACAGTAAAGGATGGGGATTTAGGCCGGCATGGAAAAGTCCACTGGCATCATCCTCCACTGATAAATATTCTTACCGGGGTTTCATTTTCGATTTTTGGAGAATCAGAATCCAGTGCCAGGTTTTTTCCGCTGCTATCCTCAATAATACTGTTCTGGCTGCTTTTTTACTATTTAAACAGACACTATGGATATAGTGCGGCGATATTTGGATGTATTTTTTTAAGTATTTTCCCGATGCAGATAGAGTACGGCAAAATGCCGAATTATGAGTCATTGATTTTAGCACTGACTATGCTTGCCATTGTTAGTCTGGATTTCAGGGATAAATATCCTCTTCCCAGCGCACTCGTTTTTATAATTTCTCTTCTAATGGCTGGTTTTACTGACTGGCCGGGATTTATTATCGCAGGTTTAATTGGTTTTTTTGCACTCTTTCGAAAGGGTAATATAAAACTGTTTCTGATTACAGGTATACTTTTATCCACTCTTCTGATGTTTCTTTTCTGGTGGTTGAACAGATATAGTGAAAAAGATGGTCTTATGGGCCTTGCAAGGTACAGAGCTGGAATGGGAAGCATTAAAGTCTCATACTATCAGTTGTTTAGCAGAACTTTAGACCGACTGATGAATTATTATGGTCTTTTTGCAGTTATCCCCGGATTTCTCCTTATCACATGGAGAGTTGTTACCCGAGGAAAATCAGATATTGTAATTGCTGTTTTTTCTTTGAGCACAATACTGTATTTCAGCGTTTTCAAGGCTGGAGCATATATTCATATATTCTTTTTGCAGTATATTACTCCTGCAGTAGCTGTAGCGGCTGGTATTTCTTTTTCTATTCTGATTAAAATACCTGAAGTTTTTGTACAAAACACAGATGGGAGTGAAATCGTATCTTTTTACGAAACAAAAATAAAGTATGTGCTTTTTTTCTCAGGTGTTATTCTGTTTTTACCGTTATTTATTACAGACTACTCAGGTTTAATTAATAAAGCGTATTTATTATCCAGAGGAATCAGGAATTATTCTAAATCCCAGAAATTGCCGTATGGAGGGAGATCTGATATTAAATACATAGGTTCATTCATTAGGCGAATCTCTCAGCCGGATGATTTCATCGCTGTTCATAAAAAATCAAACTCTTCGCCTCAACTGAGGTATTATATTCGACGAAACACAGTTAGGACATGGAAATTACCAGCTATGATGCAAAAAAAAGCATCATTTTACCTAATTCCACGCAGAATATTAAGCAAAGAAAAACAGCGGCGACTTTCTGAGAAGTATAAAGTTTACAGTATTCTCAGGTATCTTGTGTATGACCTTAGAAAAGGAGTAAGGCCCAAAATATCCGGTATGGAACTGGTTCAGAAACCTTCTCATTTCTTTGAATTGTGGTTGCAGGGTGGATTCTCACCAGTAGCAACTATTACACCTTCCCGTGAGGCGACCGAAGAATACCGTAACTGGCTTAAGTGAATGCATTTATTTGAAAACTGTGCAGGCCTCTTCTATATTCATCTGACAGGCAGCACGTAAAAATTTAATTCCTTTATCAATGGATTTTGCCAGCCCCAGACCATTCAGATACATACAGCCAATGGCATAGCATCCTTGTCCCAAACCGTCTTCACAGGCTTTTTTAAAATAAACAGCAGAATCAATTGTGAAAGATGAATTGTTTTTATTATATAAAAAAATGGCATAATCATAACATAAACTTGAATTTCCACTATTGCATTCAGAGAACATATATTTTTCATCTCTGGAAATTACTTTTTTAATGAAATTGAAGTTTATGCATTTTTTTTCGGAATATTTATTGGCTAAGCCATGTGTGCATGAATAAGCACATATAACAAGTAATAAATGGAATGAATAGATACGTATATTTTGTTTCATTATTACTGTTTCTAGCTTATTGAAATGTGGAAAACAAGATGTTTTGTATACTGGGAGTAGAATATTTTTTATTTTTTCCAACTGTATTCAAAAAAAGTATTTTTTCTAAAAAGGTCTGTTGACACGGGATAAAATATCAACTAAAAGGTGCATAGTGAGACACTGTAAGAAGGTTTCTCTTGGCCTCCTTCATGAGAAGGTGGCTTGCTTTAAGTTTTCGGGCTGCCGGATTTTAATGGATTTGTATGTAATATCCGGTGCCAGTGGGCGTTTTTACGTCAGGGTGATTTTTGCCGCGTTTTCAGTCAATTATTAATTCAGAACAGACCAGTTATGTCTTTGGGGTTGCTTTTTCAGCATCGGGACTCTGGTGTTCCACAGTGACTGATAAAATTTATTTACTCTCCCGTTCACCCTTTTATGCGGGATTGACGAATCTGAAGCCAGGTGGGTGAACTGGCCAACTGTTTTATTGCTCCCCGATGATTTGAAGTTTTACTTCAGGTGGAGAAGAAGGAAAAGTAGTTATGAATCTTTATGTTGGAAATCTGTCATACGGCACTGACAACGTAACCCTCGAAAATCTGTTTGCAGAATATGGTAATGTAGAATCATGCCGTATCATCACTGACAGAGACACCGGTCGTCCAAAAGGATTTGGTTTCGTGGAAATGCCTGAACGCGACGAAGCTATGGCAGCTATTGATGCTCTCAATGGAACCGAAGTTGACGGCAGAACCATTACCGTTAATGAAGCCAGACCAAAACCCCAGGGCGGCGGACGTGGTGGATTTGGTGGAAACCGTGGTGGTGGATACAATAACCGCAGAAGCTACTAAATCTCATCCTTAATCTCCTGAGATAATTCTTCGAATTCTCTGCACTTAGCCATCTGAATATATCACTTACAAGCAAAGCTGTCCGATGAATTTATTGGATGTATTTTCCATATGACAAAATTGTAATTAACAGTTGATAAAAATTTTCAAAGGGATAACCTTTGGCAATCGGTACATATTATAGGTAATTTTAGTCCACTTTTTTTGAAGGATGGTTTGTCATGCGATCTGTTTTTGTTTTATTGTTGGCTGTTACTGTAATTAATGCCTGTGATAATTCAAGTGATATGAGTTCTTGCGGTAATGGGATAATTGACATAGGTGAAGACTGTGATGGTGATGAAATACTTAATGGCTCTGAATGTGTCAATCACGGATATAATAGTGGAAGCGTGTTTTGTAGAAGTGACTGCACTGTTGATTTGTCAGAATGCATTGATTCCGGAAAATGCGGGAATGGGGAAATTGAGGGTGAAGAAGACTGTGATGGCGACGAACTTGATAATGAGACCTGTAATACGCTGGGATATATTCAGGGTGGAACGTTGAACTGTTCCGATGAATGTAAATTCGATTACACAGGATGTACTGGATATGACAAATGTGGAAATGGAATACTGGATGAGGGTGAAGAGTGTGATGGAAATGAAATACCCACCGGAACAGACTGCACTGATTATGGTTATTTTTCCGGAACTGTATTTTGCAGTCAAACCTGTACACTGAATTTATCTGAATGTGCTGGATCTGAAAACTGTGGAAATGGCGAAATTGATGAGGGGGAAGATTGCGATGGAGAATACCTGGGGGGAAAAGACTGTACGAGTTATGGTTATATTGGAGGAAATTTACATTGTTTAAATTGTTCTTTTGATTTTTCCGGATGCTCCGAGTGTGGAAATACCATAGTGGAAGCAGGTGAGGAATGTGATGGAAATAATTTTGACGGTCCATCCACATGTACTGAACTGGGATATTTCAATCCTGGGACATCATCAAGTGTTACATGTAATGAGTGCATTGTTGAGGCAAACTGCAGTAACACCATACTGTTCGGTTCAGATCTTGAAGATGAAGTCTGGGCTATGGGTGTGGATTCCATTGGAAATATTTATGTGGGAGGAAATACTCCCGGAGATCTTGATGGAAATATCAACCAGGGTGAAAACGACCTGTTTTTGGCTAAGTTCAGTAATACTGGTGAAAAATTATGGATAAAACAGTGGGGAAACAGCGAAAATCAGTATTTAAGGGATCTTGTTGTAAATGCTGATGATACTGTAACAGTTGTAGGAATTACCAAAGGGAATCTTGATGACCAGATAAATGCAGGCGACGATTCATCTGATGTGTTTATATCCAGAATCAGTGAGACTGCGGATATATTGTGGACAAGGATGTGGGGAAGTAATACCACTGAAGATGTTTATTCAATGTATATGGATGCAGACGGGAATTATTATGTGGCAGGGTCAACTTATGGAGAAATGCCTGGTTTCAACTCTTTTGGAGGAACTGATGGCTTTCTTACCAAATGGGCTCCCGATGGAACATTCAATTGGACAGTACAGTTTGGCACTGCAACTTCTGATAACATGTACGGGGTTACAGGTGATACTTCAGGAAATATATATGTGACTGGAATGGGCAGAGATGGCTATGAAGGAAGTGTATTTGGCGGTGACAGGGATATTCATCTGCTTAAGTTTGACAGCAATGGAACTGAACTCTGGAAAAAAAGCTGGGGCGGAACTGGGTATGATTTAGGCAGAGATATGGTATGTGATTCAGAGGGTAATATATATCTTACAGGGATGACTGACGGAACACTGATTTCAACACCTGAGGGTGATTTTGATTCATTTTTGTATAAACTTGATCCTGATGGTGATGAAATCTGGTCCAGGCGGTGGGGTACTCCAGCCTATGATCGAGTCTATAAAATAATACCATCAGATGTTTCATATGTTGAGGGCGTTGTGATTACAGGATATACCGAAAGTCAACTCGGTACCACCTATAATGGTATGCAGGATGCTTACACTATGAGCTATACAACCAACGGGGACACTGGTTCAATAATTCAGTTCGGTACTGAAATGGATGATTCCCTGAGGGATATTTTTTGGGATGAGAACAGCAACTGTTTTTATTTGACAGGTATTACTGATGGAAATTTGGATGGAAATACAAACATGACACATGGAAGTGCAGACATCTTTATTTCCCGTATTTGTGAATAATTATAAAAGACGTAATCCCATATAAATCATCAGATAAAAAGTTGCTGTAACTCCGCATGTGGCTAGGGCAATCAGATTACCTGTGCGCCTGAGTCTTCTTTCATGCTTTTGTTTGTCTGTGGCCTTGATGTTGAGAGAAAGGGCACTTAGGGCTATTGCACTTCCTATCCAGAAAGGCACGGGAAGAGGAAGCCAGAGGATGATAAAACTGACTGTTGAAATTAGAAAAATCGAAAGTCCCCACATCAGTCGTGGTTTATCACATGTTCCAGCAGTTGTGCAAGTTTTGTGAGTCCCACAAGTTTTGCAAATGCACCAAATCTTGGCCCACGGTCCTGTCCCAGAATTGCCTGATAAAATGCTGTAAAAAGCTCAGGTGGATTGATTTCATGTTCTTTCGCAACATCAAAGGGAATGGAATGAACGCTGTCAACGTCACTTTCTTTTGTCGCTTCCACAAGTTTTTCATGAAGATCCCTGAATGCCTCCAGCATCCTGCCTTGTGGCATTATGAATTTTTTAGTGGGAACAATGAAATCCCGGTAATAAGAAAGTGAGCGATCCAGCATGGCATTAATTGTTTCAGGAAAAAGTGCTGATTTTTCGTCATACTTTAGGAGATATTCATTCAGTATATTTCTGTCATCTCCACCAACTGCACTGACAAGATTATTTACAACGCTGAAAGTTATTGAACTGTCATATGCAGGTACTTCTCCCTCATAAACATGCCATATAGCCATATCAGGCTGTTTTTCAACAGGTGAAGCTGGAAAACGTGTGATCTCACCAAGATAATCATCCACAACTTTTGGAATCATTCCAAAGAAAAGTCTTTTGGCTTTTTTAGGGTTTTGCCAGATGTAATAAAGCAGACTCTCAATAGGTGCATATTCCATCCAGGAATCCACAGTCAGCCCTTTACCGACACTTTTACTTATTTTTTCTCCGTTTTCATCCAGAAACATTTCATAAAACAAGCCTGCAGGTGGTCTTGAATCAAGTTTTCGACAGACTTTTGCACTGAGTTTCGCGCTTTCGATAAGATCTTTTCCATACATTTCATAGGAAATACCGTAACTGGCCCATCTCAGAGCCCAGTCAATTTTCCATCCGACCTTGGCGTTTCCGTCAGTGACACTTATTTCTCCCTCATGACCGCAACCACTTACATCCCCGAAGCTTCTGTCACAAACCATGGAGAGAGTACCTCTTTCGGGAAAAGTATCAGTCACCCTGGTTGTATAAACTCGTCCACAGTTGGGACAGATTGGCATGAAGGGAGACCAGTCAGCTCTGTTTTCCTCTCTAAGTGTAGGAATTATTATTTGTCTGACTGCTTCGTGTAATTCAAGTATTTTAAGCAGTTTCCCATTAAAATCCCCCCGCTTATATGCTTCAGATGAACTTTGAAAACGATATTCAAAGCCGAAAGCATCAAGGAATTCACATAGTTTTTTATTCATATGGGCACTGAAACTCTCACAACAGCCAAATGGATCCGGTATTGATGAAAGTGGTTTTCCTAGGTGCTCATTGAGCATTTCCTTTTGCGGCAGATTAGTTGGAACCTTACGCAGTCCATCCATGTCATCGCTGAATGCAACGAGTTCAGTTTCAAGTCCTGTGAGTTTTTCAAAAGCTTTTCTAACCCATGTTGTTCGGGCAACTTCAGCAAAAGTACCTATATGAGGAAGACCGCTGGGGCCGAACCCTGTTTCAAAAAGAACTTTTCCATTGAAGGGAGAGTGACTTTTTTTTAATGATGCTGCTTCCTGAAAAGGCCAGCTTTTACAATTTTCATACATTATTAACAGTCCTTTCAAATAACAAGATTTACCAGCCTGCCTGGAACATAAATGAATTTTTTCAATGGTCCCGCAGATAAAAACTCCTGAATTTTAGGAGATTCTCTTATAACTGACTCAATTTCCTCTTTTGAAGAATTCACACCAACCTCAATTCTGTCTCTGAGTTTTCCATTCACCTGCACTATCAGAAGAAACGTGTTTTCTTTTATTAACTCTTCATCCCACTGAGGCCATGGGGTGTTTACAAGCATTGAGGAATTACCTGCTATTTTCCATAATTCTTCAGTCATATGCGGAGCGAAAGGATTCAGCATATGAATTCCTGTTATAAGTGCACTTGCATATGCTGCTTTTTCACCATCAGTTTCAGGTTCCATTGCGGATATTTCATTAAAAAGAACTCTGATTTCAGCTATGACTGTGTTGAAATGAAATCTGTCCATATCTGAAGTCACTTTTTTCAGGGCTTTGTGAGCCGTCTTCAGGACGGAAACAGGAGATGGGGTACAATCGAGGTCAAAGTAACCTCTGGAATGGGCTTTCACAAAAAGCTTCCAGACTTTCTGTATGAACTTGTGACTTCCTTCCACTGCATTATCACTCCATTCCAGATCCCTTTCAGGAGGAGAATCACTAAGCATAAAAAACCGAACAGTATCAGCCCCGTATTTCTCAATGTACTGAAGCGGATCAACAACGTTCTTTTTGCTTTTACTCATTTTTTCCACTCTGCCGGAAACAACATCATTACCGCAGTGGATGCACTTTCCGTTTTCCACTTCTGAAGGAAGAAGCCAGTCATGATTTTCGCATTTTGATGTAACCATTGTGACCATTCCCTGAGTAAGAAGTCGTTTAAATGGTTCATCAATATCCACATATCCGAGATCCCGGAGTACTTTTGTGAAGAATCTTGCGTAAAGCAGATGCATTACGGCGTGCTCTACGCCACCGATATACTGATCAACTCCCATCCAGTAATTTGCTTCATTTTTCTGGAACGGGGCATGATCAAATCTTGGGGATGTATATCTCAGAAAGTACCATGATGATTCTACAAAGGTATCCATTGTGTCACAGTCACGGAGTGCATCACTACCACATTCAGGACATTTGACATGCTTCCATGTGGGGTGAGCGGCAAGGGGTGAACCACTTTTATGATCCTGCCAGTTAATATCATCGGGTAATGTAACCGGCAGTTCATTGTCCGGAACTTTTACAAGGCCGCACTTATCACAGTGGATCATGGGGATTGGCGTTCCCCAGTAACGCTGTCTGGATATTCCCCAATCCCTCAGTCTGTAATTTACAGTCATTTTGCCGAGACCTTCATTTGACAGACGGTTCACTACAGCTCCAATTCCCTCTCTGTTGGGAGTACCGTCAAATTCCTGAGAGTTGCACATAATACCATCTTCAACGAAAGCTTCAGTCATCATTTCAGGATGTTCAGGAGTGTTCTGATCTCTGATAACAATTTTGAGAGGAATTTTATACTTGCGTGCAAAATCGAAATCTCTCTGATCATGCGCGGGAACAGCCATAACAGCACCGGTTCCATAATCCATGAGCACAAAATTTGCCACATAAACAGGAATTCGATCACCAGTCAGTGGATTAATCGCATATTTTCCTGTGAAAATACCCTCTTTTTCATAATCCTCACTTGTTCTTTTTATTTTGTCTTCATTTCTTACTTTCAGTACAAAATCGCAGACTTCATTTTCTGCGGATGTTCCCTTTGCCAGTTCAAGAGCAAGGGGATGCTCCGCAGCGATACTCATAAAAGTAACACCAAAAAGTGTATCAGCTCTTGTTGTGAAAACATCAATGGAGTCAGTGTTATTACAGCTTTCCTCAAGTCTGAATGTTACCATTGCCCCGTGGCTTTCGCCTATCCAGTTTTTCTGCATTGTGAGAACTTTTTCAGGCCATCCATCCTTTAGTTTATCCAGATCCCTCAAAAGCTCCGAAGCGTAATCTGTAATTCGGAAAAACCACTGAATAAGTTCCTTTTGTTCAACTTCGCTACCACAACGCCAGCACTGTCCGTTTTCAACCTGTTCATTAGCAAGTACTGTGGCGCAGTCATTACACCAGTTAACATATGAAGATTTCCTGTAGACCAGTTTTTTATCAAGCATCTGCTGAAAAATTCGCTGTTCCCATTTGAAGTAATCAGGGTGACAGGTGGCTATTTCACGATTCCAGTCATATGAATATCCAAGTGCTTTCAATTGTTGGCGCATCTGGTCTATGTTGGAATAAGTCCAGTTGGCAGGGTGAACATTTGCTTTCATTGCTGCATTCTCAGCTGGAAGACCAAACGCATCCCATCCCATTGGGTAAAGAACGTTTTTCCCCATTCGTCTTTTGCACCTTGCAGTTACATCACCAATTGAATAATTTCTGACATGGCCCATATGGAGTTTGCCTGATGGGTATGGAAACATCTCAAGGACATAGAATTTTTCCATATCCTCTTTTACTTTTGAAGTAAAAACTTCAGCTGTTTCCCAGGTTTTCTGCCAGTCTTTTTCAATAGAAGTGAAATTGTATTCCATTTGAAATGCCTCATTTGGGTTTATATAAAATACTGATACAATACTAAAACAGTCATATAAATCTGCCCGGTATCTGCCATTTTGTGCAAATTCCACAGCGGATACGATGAAACTAGTTACAACAATTCAAAAAAAAGTCAAAAAAGATCTTGATCAAAGATAGACTATCAACTATTTTTCACCCCTCTGAGAGCAGATACTCTAATTGCTTCCTGCTCCATAACCAGATTGGGGCCCAGTGCCTATGGCCGGTCCGAAGGGAGATTTTGAATGACATTAAGCAGATCTTATCAGGATGAAATCGGAAGTGTCAGAGAATACGAACTCATCGTTATTCTCAGACCTGAGACTTCAAGTGATGACATCAAAACCCTGATCAAAAGGGTAAGTGATGTTGTGGAAAGAAAAGAAGGGCGCATCGCCAGTATTGAAAACTGGGGACGCCGCAGGCTTGCCTATGAAATCCGTAAAGAGAGAAAAGGTATCTATCTTTACTGGAGAATTCTTGGATATTTCGAGCTTATGGCTGAAGTTGAGAGAGTTCTCAGAATGATTGAAAAGGTAATCAGATACATGACAATCCTTGTTGATGCAGATGTGGATCCCAATGCCCGCCCTGCTGAATTCAGTGATGACATGGTTAAAGCAGTAGCTGATCTGAATGCAGTTGAGGAAGAACCGGAAGTTAAACCTGCACCGGAAAAAATGGAAGAAGGTTCCAATGATGAAGATTCTGATTCCGATGCTGATGATGACGAAGAAGACAAGGATTAAGGAGAAGCCCAATGTACGATAAAAAAAGACGTTTCAACAGACGGAAAGTTTGCTATTTCTGTGAGAATATCACAGTGCCTATTGACTATAAAAACACTCAGCTTCTCAGAAACTATATAACTGACAGAGGCAAGATTGTTCCTTCACGTATAAGCGGTACATGTGCAAGACATCAGAGAAGACTGACTGTCGCTATTAAAAGAGCAAGAATGGTTGCTCTTATGCCGTTCACTGTGATCAGGTAATATCGAAAGGAGTTAACCATGGGCTTCATGGAAATTATTTTAAGAGATGATGTTTCCAATCTTGGAAAAAGTGGAGATATATTAAAGGTGCGTAACGGTTACGGCAGAAATTATCTTGTGCCTAAAGGTTTAGCCATTGTTGCCACCAAAAAGAACAAAGCGAAACTCGAGCATGACCGTCAGGTTATCACAGCCCGACGTTCAAAACTCATCAAGACTTCAGAGGATATGAAGGCCAGACTTGAGGAACTTACTATCACTATACAGAAAAAAGTTGGTGAAAGTGACAAACTCTTTGGCAGTGTGACTCAAAGAGAAGTAATTGAGGCTCTTGGAAGTCAGGGTGTAACCCTTAATAAAAAAAGTCTTTTGATGGATGAGCCTCTCAAAACTCTTGGTGTTCACTCAATTTCAGTGAAACTTGATGCCGAAGTTGAAGCAACCCTCAAAGTTTGGGTTGTTTCCGAGTAATCAACACTTCTTTAATTAAAACAGACTGGAATTTCTTCAGTTTTCCACATTCTTTTCGTAACCTTCAGCAGGTAAAGTTTCTCATTGTTAAAAACTTCGGGTTGTATTATTTTGCACGTTAGTTGCGACACGATCGCGATGAATGAAACTCAGGAATTGTAAATGGCCAGTGATACCGCAGGAAAAGTAAAACCTCACAGCAGACAGGCAGAAACTGCGGTTTTAGGAGCAGTATTCCTTGATAATGCAATTTTTGATATCATAGCTCCGGTTATTTCCCCTCTGGATTTTTATATTCCAGCTCATAGAACCATCTATGAAGCGATGCAAAGCTGTAATCAGAAGCAGACTCCAATTGATCTTACAACCATGGAAAATGAGCTGGTTACACATGGGGATATGCTCAAAAATATTGGAGGTCTGGAATACCTTGTGGAGTTGACTTCACAGGTGCCCACCACTGCAAATGCTGAACACTATGCTCATATAGTGAGAATGAAATCCAGGATGAGAGCGGTTATTGAAGCAAGTGCGGAGATAACCAGTGCTGGTTATGAGCTTCCCGATGAGATTGAAGAGAATCAATACTTCGACTGGGCAGGTGGGAAAATTTATGCCGCAACTCAGGAGGAACGGGTTGCTTCGTTCAGTGAAATAGGTGAAGAGGTTACGAACTTTTTCACCAAGTGGGACAGAATTACCAGAAATCCGGACAGAAGATCCGGAATACCCAGTGGTTTTACCGATCTTGACAGTCTTACAGGTGGTTTTTCAAGTGGTGATTTGATTATTCTTGGAGCAAGGCCTTCTATGGGTAAAACCAGCTTTGCCCTTAATATTGCAGAAAATGTGGCTGCGCAGAATATTCCAACACTGGTCTTCAGTCTCGAAATGAATACAGAACAGCTAACCACAAGGCTTCTGGCAAGTGTTTCAAAAGTTGATATGCAAAGACTCAGGGCAATTCTTCAAACAGGTAAGATTATGGGGTCTGATCATACTATGATGGGGATGCTGCAAAAAGGTGCATCTATAATATATAAGTATCCTATGCTTCTGGATGACACTCCGGGTATTTCTATACAGACTCTGAGAGCACGGTGCCGCCAGTGGAAGTCCAACAGAAAGTATTTTCCGGCTGGTTATGAAGGTGGCGGGCTTGTTGTAATCGACTATCTGCAGTTGATGCACGGAAATAATACAAAGGGTGGAAATCGTGAGCAGGAAGTCAGTGATATCTCCAGAGGTCTTAAGGCACTGGCCAGAGAAATTGGTGTGCCAATTCTTGTGCTGGCTCAGTTGAACAGAAAAGTTGAGGAAACTGAGGACAAGAAGCCGAGGCTGAGTCATCTCAGGGAGTCAGGATCAATTGAACAGGATGCTGATATAATCCTGTTTTTGCATCGTCCCGAATATTATAAAAGGGATGATGAGTCCCTCAAAGGACAGGCTGAGCTTATTTTGGCCAAACATCGTAATGGTCCCACGGGGTCTGTTGAATTGATCTTCAAACACAAGTATACAAGATTTGAAAACAAGGCTCAGTATGAGCAGGATGAGTGGGGCCCTCCGCAGGATAGTCCCGATTTTTAGCATTTATAAGGAGAATGCAATAAATGTCTGATGTAAAAAATTTCATGGAGAAATATCTGGAAAAACACTCAAAATCCGTAAAAAAATTCATGGCTGAGAGGACCAGAATAACAGAGAGTTATTCAACACCTGAAGTTCATGAATCTGTAAAAAATACAATGGAAGAGGTTAATGAGTCCGAGACTCCGAAAATTCTTAATACTGAAGAAAAGGATGGAATGTTCAAAGTTGAGCTTTCAACCGGAGAGAGTTTTGTACTTGCCAAAACCACTGACAGTTTTCTTATTAACGATATTCTCGCACCTTGCGATTGCACATGGGATGAGGACCTTACCGGGAAATGTCAGATTTGTGAAGGTGAAGGGGAGATTGAAGGAACTGAAGAAGTATGTCCAATGTGTGAAGGAACAGGTGAATGTCCAAACTGCAAAGGCACCGGCGTTATTTCCATGGCATCTTTTATTGGTGAGGAGGAAAATGAAAATTTTGAGCCTCTGACCAGTAAAGATGCTCTGCTGACTGACATTGAAGGTGATGAGAAAATTAATACACTCATGGCGGAATTTCTACTGAAGATGGATAAGGCATTTTATCAGCACTTCCTGGAATTACGTGAAATATACAAAGAATACTTTGATGCTGACGCAATCGGATGGCCGGAAATGCTGTTCCCATGGTATGAACCCTCATATATGGAAGAATTCACCCTTGAAGAGGATGGAAATTACTATGGTGTTTTTGAGCTGGCTGGAGAAGATCTACTGATTACCTTAAATAAGGACAGGAAAGTGTCCATGATTGAGGCTCCATGTGCACTTCTCGAAATGAATAGCGCCCTTCATGGTGACGAAGCGATACAGTGTGATTGTGATGAAAGCACCGAAAATAATGAACCGGATCCTGAATGTGAACAGTGTCACGGAACCGGAATTATCTTCTGTCCGGTTTGTCTTGGGAATAACTGGATCGAAGTTGCTCCGAACCCTGTTAAAGAAGAAGAATTCACAAATCCCCAAAGATACAGAGAAGCAGCTGAGAAATTCTTTACAGTTTAACCAATAGTTCTGTAACCGTTTTCTGCCCACCTTTTTATTATCATTTCAGTTTTACTTGGGGGTGCCATTGAAATTACACATCCACCACCGCCGCCACCAGTCATTTTTGCTCCCCACGCCCCGGCTTCAAGGGCAATTTCCACCATTTCGTCAAGTTGAGGTGAAGACATTTTCATTTCGCATAATAGCCGGTGTGACTCAGTCAGATACTGTCCGCATGATTTCATGTCACTATCAGTGTATGATTTAACAAACGAACTGATCAACGAATCTATATTTGTAGCAAAAAAAGCTTTTTTATCATCAGGAAGACCCCTGAATGTTTCAACCATCTGAGATGTTGGCGTGACACTTCCACAAAACCCTGTAATAATTTCCGGATTAATATCTGTCAGATAAAAGTTACCATGTATATGTTTCAGATTTATCATATTTTTTATAGAAGATGTCTGAGAAAGCACAAAAACAGGAGAGTTATAGGTTACTGCAGTATTATCAAGCCCCGAAGGCGTTTTATGAAATATCTGTTCAAATCTATATGACAGTGAATTAATATCCTTTAGAGACGGGCTGGAGTTTCTCAGGCAGAACTGTGAAAAAATGTTGCTGATTGCGGCACTGAAGCCAAGTCCTGCCCCAGGTGGTATTTCAGTTTCAAAACTGAAGTGACCAGTGTCTGAATAATCTTCAAGAATTTTTATGAGTTGCCCGAAGGCTTTTTTATCTCTGAATAATTCATCATTGATTGTGATTTTCCATTCTGTCTCATGAACAAAATAGCATTCAACCCTTGTCTTTAAAGGGATACAAAGAGCACCGGAACCATATAGAACGCTATGTTCACCAAGGAGAATCGCCTTTCCATGCGCAGTATACATTGTTAGGATTTCCGTATGTTGAGGTAGCTCTCAAGTTGATGACTGATGGAGTATTTTAGTTTTGGTATTTCATCAATACATGAAATTCCTGTGAGAAGCATGGCGTATCTGAACTGAGTAAAGAAATTTTTCAGAAAATTATTAATTCCGTTCAATCCGGATTTGTAATAAGCCCTTACAACCGGACCAGCAAAACTTACCAGATTTGCCCCTACGGCAAGAGCTTTTAAAGCATCCAGCCCGTTCCTGACTCCACCACCAGCGATGAGTTCAATATTCTTACTTTTATTTAACATTACAGATACCGGTGTTGGAACTCCCCAGTTTTCAAATGGTTTCATTAACTCACTATTTGAATTTCCCTGATTTTCTATTTCCAGAAAATCAGTTCCTCCGTATCCCCCTGTATCAACTCCAGCAATACCGGATGCAATGTAGTGTTCCAGAAGCTCAGGGCCAAATCCACAGCCGGTTTCCTTCAAAAAAACCGGGAATCCCAGATTTTTAACAGTTTCTGTAATACTTCTTTTTATTTGAGAAAAGTCCCTGTCTCCTGAGTCCTGCGCCAGCTCCTGAAGCTTATTAAGATGTATAAACAATGCATGCGCATTTGTTTTACACATTAAATCAGAAATCTGTGACACGGGATATTCTCCCAGTTGAACAGCTCCGATATTTAGAGCATAGAAAGAGAGTTCTTTTTGCCTGTTTAATTGAAAGTGAGGTGTAAGTTCAGGATTTTCAAGGGCAATTCTGATGCTTCCCGACTGAAAGGCAATTTTATGAACAGCCGCAGCCTGAGCCATCAGACGATTAAGTTCAGCTCCTTCATCTGTCCCGCCGGTCACAGCACTGATCATTGCCGGAAAGGATAAACCACTCCCTGAAAATGTACATCCGGTATCGATTGCATCAGTGTTTAGTGGAGCAAGTGGTGAATTAAACAGATAAATGTCATCAAAAAAATTACGATGAGGTTTTTCATCAGTTGTAAAATATCTGAGATGGCGATTTTTTCTTGAATCAATATTTTCTGATGACATTTTCATATTTTTTTCTGATGAAAATAAGTGAAACAGCAAAAAAGAGTATCAGGATTCCTGCACTCTTTTTGGATGAATCAGTTGCAGATTTTCCTGCAAGACATGCACATCCATCGTTTTCATTCTGCTTTGATTTAAAAGGAAGTTGAAGCATTGTCCTTTCAGAACTGATACCTGGGTTTTTATTAACAGCCGGCTTGGTTTTTTGAACCACTTTTGAGTTTTCTTCATTGAAACGGGCTAAAAAGCGGTAAGCGTGAATTTTAACTCTGTGTAGTGGGCTGTCTGCCAGTTTCTGGAACCACTCTCTGCTTTTTTTAACATCAGCTATTTTTAAAAGGTTCATTAAATATAGTTTTTTTGAGCTGTTGAATCCTGAGAAGAAAATTCTACTGAATATTTTATTAAAATTATTTATGTGCTCTGTTTTCTCGGAATTGAGTAACGCAAAAGAACATATGAATTCTGTTATCTCATCTCTTTTTTTCAGACTTCTGTTCAGGTGAGTTATTAATTTTATTTCCACATTTTTGTTCCAGTTAAGCATCGAAAGCCCAAGAAGAGCCAGTGCTATCAACTCACTATCCTGTTCCCTGTTAACGAGATAATTATATGCTCCACTGGAGTATTGTGTTTTTAATAGAATAGTTGAAATTACGACTTCTTTTTTAAGTTTCAGGTCTTGGCTGTAGATAAGTGACAGGAGTTTTCCACTGTATTTAATATCACCGCTAATCCCGGCAGCCAGGGCTCCGGCAGCCCTGATTTTATTATCGTCACTTGAGAGCCATCCGGTAACTTTTCTTAAAATTTCCTTCTCTGCAGGTGTAATCCATCTGAGACTTCTAGCCAGAGATGAGATGATTTCCGGAGATCTGGAATTTATTATACCTGATGTATCAACAAATCTGCGATCACCATATTCTGAAAGAAAGTTGACTGCTTCAGCTAGTACAGAGTTATCATGGTCGTGCAGCAAATGAAGTACATGTGACTTCAAATCCGCTCTTGCTGCCCGCAGGATTCTCAGTGCTTTCAGCCCAAGAAGTTTCTGTTCAGATGTGGGACTGGACAAAAACTGAAGACCATCATTGATACACTGCAATGCTCCAAGTCGTGAACATGCCCAGAGATATCCCATTTTTGCCGCCACAGTCGGATTCATCCTTAATCTGTAAAGGATATCATCAATACTGCTTGTGATATTCAGATATGCAGCAACACTCGCCGCTTTGCAGCTTATCCGGTCATTCCCGGTTTTAATCAGTTCATTGATTTTTTTCTCACATTCCGGGCATCCAACAAGTGAAATAGCTTCAAGCACGACAAGTTGAAGTTCGTCATTCTGAATATTCAGAAGGTTTTTAACCCGGCCTTTTAAAAAATCAGGATCCCGGATACTCAGAGCACTGATAGCAGCTCTTTTGATATCCATATTTCCGCTCTCAATATACCTGTGAAGATAAAAAACAGCCCTTTTGTCCTTGAGAACTGCAAGAGCGTGGAGAGCAGCCTCCCTTATTTCACTGTTCGAACTGGCGAGATTTCGTGTGATTAATTTCAATACTTTGGGACCACCCAATCTTCCTAAAGCGTTTATTGCCGCCAGACGTTCTCTGATATCCGGTCTGTCCAGTAGTGGTATAATTGCCGGGACAGCCTGATAGAATTTCATTTTTCCCAGAGCAGTGGCGCTGCGAGCTCTCACCAGAGGACTTGGATCATGCAGAAGGTATTTATAAACCTTATTTGCAACAGTTTTCACTTTCAGAATTCCGAGGGATTTTATGACCTCAGCTCTCACGGTAGGATTTGAGTCATTCAGCCTAGATATCAGGTGAGGAATGGCATTTTTAAGTTTTTCTTCACCAATTCGTGATGCTGCTCTGAGTCGAACAAGAGCATTTGGACTGTCCAATTCGGAGATTATCGAGGCTCGCTGTCTTGTATTCAGTGCTGGCACCGGAAAGTCATCATCAGCAACACTGCTGCCTGAAGACATGGCTGGCATAATTAGAAATAGCAGAGAATTAAACATGTCCGATTTCTATCACATTAATAATTTTCTGACCAGCTGAAGTGGAGTTGGTGTAATAGTATTAAAAAACAATGCGTTACATGACATCAGTTAACTGCAATCTCTGGCACACTGTATGGATGTTTCCTGTAAACCACAAATGCCATCCCCGCAGACATCACTGCACAGTCCGCAGTCTTCAGGGCAACTTAGACAGCTTTCAGAAGGGCCACAGATTTCGTCAGAACATCTATCTCCGCATCCACCACAATCGTCGGCACAGTTAGTGCAATCTTCTGATATGCCACAATATCCATCTCCACAGGTGTCTTCGCAGAAACCACAGTCGGTTGGACAAAGAACACAGTTTTCAGGTGGTTTGCAGACACCATCACCACATGCAATACATGTACCGCAATCCCCAGGGCACGAAAGACATGTCTCAGTTCTTGTGCAGACGCCATCCCCGCAGACTGCCGGACAAATACCACAATCTGTCATGCAACTTCTACAGTCTTCTGAAGGCCCACATTTGCCATCCCCGCACAAATCAGGACAGCGTCCACAATCATCCTCACAGCTGGAACATGTTTCAGTTGTTCCACAAATGTTATCTCCGCAAAGATCAGGACAGTATCCGCAGTCATCTTCACATATCTGGCAGTTTTCACTTCTACCGCAGATTCCATCTCCGCATGTATCATCACAGAAGTCGCAGTCCCACGGACATGAAATGCAGTTTTCACTGCTTTGACAGATGCCGTCACCACAATCCGGGCAGTATCCGCAGTCATCCGAGCAACTTGTGCAGCTTTCAGTTGTTCCGCAGATATTATCTCCACATACATCTGAACATTCCCCGCAGTCAGTTATGCAGTCTGCACAGCTCTCAGAGAAGGAGCAAATGCCATCCCCGCAACTGGAAGGACACCATCCGCAATCCTCCCTGCAGCTTAGACAGTTTTCCCCAAAGCTGCAGACACCATCACCACAAATTTTACAATTTCCGCAGTCTCTAGGACAGTTTTCACAAGTTTCTGAACCAGTGCATAATGCATCTCCACAACTATCAGAGCAATTTTCGTCATAACAGTCGGCAGGACAGGTTTTACAGTTTTCAGGATAGAGGCATTCGCCATCTCCGCAGTCCGGGCAGATACCACAGTCCATGGCACAACTGCGACAATCCTCACCTTCCTCACAGATGAAATTCCCACAGATCGAGGGGCAGGAACCACAATCCTGAGGGCAATAAGTACAGCTTTCCCCAAATTCGCATGTTCCGTCGCCACACTGGGGTGGACATGTTCCACAGTCAGCCGGACATGAACTGCAGCTTTCTGTTGCTTCACATATATCGTTACCGCATTTCACAGGGCATGTTCCACAATCCCTTGAGCAGCTTGAACATGTTTCAATAAACCCTTCACATATACCATCTCCACAGTTGACATCACAATTTCCGCAATCCTCAGGACAGCTTAAACATGCTTCATCCAGCTCACAGATAAAGTTCCCACAGGTGCTTTCGCAAGTCCCACAGTCTGCACTGCAGTTTGAGCATGTTTCAACTCCTGAGCAGATTCCATCCCCGCAAGAAGAACATGAACCACAGTCAGCACTGCAACTGGAACAGTTTTCAGGAGGGACAGTATCCGGGCTGCAGATACCGTCACCACAGTATCCGGTGCATGTCCCACAATCCCCAGGGCAGCTCATGCAGTTTTCTGTTATTCCGCATACTCTGTCGCCACATACATCCCCGCAACTACCGCAATCCTGTGAGCAGGTTGCACAGCTTTCAGTGGAGCCGCAGACAGAGTCACCGCAGATATCCGGGCATTTCCCACAGTCCCAGGGACAGCTATGACATGTCTCATGATTGGAGCATATACCATCTCCGCATGTAAAACTGCATGTTCCACAATCAGATTCGCAACTGGAGCAACTTTCAGAAGCATTGCAGACACCATCTCCACAAACATCAACGCAAAATCCACAGTCCACAGGGCAGGAACTGCACGTTTCATTTGGATCACAAATATTATTTCCGCATCCGGCGCATACTCCGCAATCATCAGGACATGAGGCGCATGTTTCGGTTGTGCCACACACACCATCACGACAGGAATCACTATATTTTCCGCAATCTTCAGGGCAGTTAAGACAGCTTTCAAGTGGGGAACACTGACCATCTCCACATTCAATCTGACAGTATCCGCAATCTGATACGCAACTAAGGCAGCTTTCTATTGGTTCACAGATCCCATCCCCACATACACCGGTGCAGTTCCCACAGTCTGAAGGGCAGTTAAGGCAGTTTTCATCCTCGAGGCATACATCATCACCGCAGCCTGCACATTGACCACAGTCTGAAGGGCAGCTGCTGCAGTCTTCAGATACTTCACATCTGCTGTTTCCACAAAATGCAGGGCATGCGCCACAATCCTGTGAACAGTCGCTGCAGTTTTCAGTTGAACCGCAGATACCGTCACCACAGGTATCAGGGCAATATCCACAGTCCTCTCCGCAAAGCGTGCAGTTTTCACCACCTGAACAGATTCCATCCCCACATGATTCGCACATTCCGCAATCGGTCATACAACTGACACAGTTTTCATCAGGCTGACACACAGAATCTCCACAGTATCCCGGACAGTTGCCACAGTCGTCGGGACAATCACTACAGTTTTCAGTCAAAGAGCATATACCATCTCCGCAAATATTTGCACAATTACCACAATCTTCAGGACAGGAAGAACAGGTTTCCTGAGATGTACAGACACCATCCCCGCATCCCGGGCAGATACCGCAGTCTCTACTGCAACTGTAACAGTCTTCTGCTCCTGTGCAGATTTCATCTCCACAGACATCGGGGCAATCCCCGCAATCTTCAGGACAGGAATTACAGTCTTCTGTTTCACTGCATATTTCGTTACCGCATTCATCGGGGCAATCCCCGCAATCATCCGGACACGAAATACATGATTCACCTGAACCGCATTCACCATCCCCACAGTCGGCACAGATACCGCAATCATCCGGGCATGTACTGCATGTTTCATCGGGATCACATTCACCATTACCGCATTTGTCGGGGCAGTTGCCACAATCCTGACTGCAGCTTTCACATGTTTCATCGGGATCACAAACCATATTACCGCAACTGCAGATACCACAGTCTAACTGACAGTTCAGACATGTTTCCTCTCCAGAGCAGATTTCATCTCCACATTTTTCAGGACACTGACCGCAATCTTCAGGGCAGGAAGTACAGGATTCAGAATCGGTACAGATGTTGTCCCCGCATTTTTCTTCACCTCTTAGTCCAATCCATGTCCTTCCACATGACACGGAAAAGAAAAAAAGAAAAATAAGAATAGTGTTTTTAGTAGTTCTGCCCATTTGAAAATCTCCGGCAACAAAGTATATCGGCAGAGATTGGTGTAAAATTAGCCCATCTAAAAAGAAAGTCGATGGATGTTTCAGGAGATCTTTTGTAAAATAATTTTTATATAGAGATTCACCATTTATCATTTTTGCTGTTAAAATTTGAAAAATTTAAAGCACACTGAATGCTGGCGGATAAAATTCTATTTTCAGAAATGTATTTTTATTGTAACCTTATGGCCATTAGAAGTTCTGCCTTGACCTAAATCGTTCATGTTGGCAGAGTTGTTGTCGGAATAACAGGAGAGATCAAAGTGAGAGCATTCAAAACTTTAGCCAATTCGGTGCTTTTGACATTAATACTAACTATGGCGGCGACGGTATCTGCACAGCAGGTAAGTCAGACCATATCCATTAGTGTTGGTCAGAGCGAAACTATTAAATTTGACGGTCGTATCACAGGTAGTATCCGTATTCTGGATACCAAAGTGGCTGATGTTGTAAATGCAACACATACTTCAGTTACTGTTGTGGGAATATCCAAGGGTGTTACAGACCTTTATGTTCCTGTCGGCCGCGATAGAGTGAGAATTAGAATCGATGTTTCTGATGTGCGAGTTGGAAAACAGGTTAGGGCTATATCCACTTTTATTGGTAACGCCGAAGGGATATACACAAAGCCCGTTGGAGAAAAAATTGTAATTGACGGTAATGCATACACAGCAGGTGATTATGCCAGAGTGATGAAAGCTGTAGAGCTTTTTGGTAAAAAATCAGTGGTTAATTACACCAAATATCGTCCAAGTGCAGTTGAACAGATCAATCAGATTCTGCAGGGTGCCGGTATGACAACCGTAAAAGCTAATCTTGTTGCTGGTGCAGTTTTCCTTGAAGGTGCCGTCGGTTCCAAAAATGAAATGGAAAAACTGAAAGCTATTATTAGTGCAATGCATCTCAAGGTTAACAATCTTGTGACAATGGGTGAGGGCGCTCAGGTTCAGGTAAAAGTCAGATTCATGGAAATCAGTTCCAGCAATATGGTAAATTTTGGACTTGAACTTCCTGATGCATTGGTACTCAGTGGAGAGTTCACCGGTGAGTACTACATAATGGGGCCCGGCTCCAACACCATGAAGTTCAGTATGAAGAGTCCCGAAGCACTTTTAAATTTCAAACTGAATTTGCTATTTAAAAATGGTGTTGCCAGAATTTTGGCTGAGCCAAAGCTTGTTTGCGGTAGTGGTGGAAAGGCAAAACTTCAGGTTGGTGGTGAGATTCCAATTCCAATGATTACTGCCAACAGTTCAACAATTGAGTGGAAGCAGTTTGGTATAATCCTTGAATTGCAACCAATTGCCAATTCCCGTGGAAATATAACCATCAATCTGAAAAGTGAGGTTTCTGATGTTGATTGGTCACTCGCTGTGAGTGGTGTTCCAGGCTTCAGAACAAGAAAAGTTGAGACGAACGTTACAATGAAGGAAGGATCCACCCTTATTATAAGTGGCCTCTATAAGAACAACAGAAGTAAAACAATTAAAAAATTCCCTCTTCTTGGTCATATTCCAATTTTAGGTGAATTGTTCAAATCCAGAGATTATCAGGAAGAAAAATCTTCTCTGGCTATTATGCTGACCCCCACGGTTGTTCATTCAGAACAGCTTAAAATGAAGGAATCGATCCAGTTGGTTGAAAGTAAATTCCTTGATTTCAATAAATATTTATACTGGGATCTTTTCCTCGAATAATAAACCTCTTACGTTTACAGGAGAAAATACTCCATGATTACTGTTGTAGTTGCAGAAAAAGGCGGAGAGCCAAGAAGATTGACTTTTGATGATAACATTGGTGAATTGAAAATCGGTCGTGTTCAGGGAAATGAGATTATTCTCCCAAAGGGCAATGTCTCTAAGATGCACGCCAAAATCAGTGTACAAAATGGTGCATTTTTTGTATCTGACAACCATTCCACCAATGGTACATACGTTGACGGAAGAAGAATTACAGCCTCAAAGCAGATTACCGGCGCAAACAAAATATTCATTGGCGAATTTATGATATACATTGAGGATGGTACAGGTGGCCCACATATGATGGATGACATAGGAATGCCGCCTTCAGCACCTCCTCCACCGCCCGTTGGCAGACCACCCCGTGGTGCCGGTGGCCCACCACCACCACCTAGAGTTGGCGGTGGTAATGATATGGATGATGATTTATTCCCATCAATGGATGACAATGGTGGTGGTTTTAATTCTCCACCCCCACGCAGACCCGCACCTCCTCCACGCAGACCTTCAGGTGATGTTTTTGACGATGATTTGTTTGGAAGTGATGATGATCTGGGACTTGATGTTCCTGCGGCCACACCTCCAAGATCTGCAGGAGGACCTCCCCCGCGCAGACCTGCACCACCAGCGGCGGCACAGCCTCCAATGCTCGAAGATGATTTGGGTCTGGATCTTGACGCTGGAGCGCCTCCGACTGCAACAAGAGTTCCTCCTGCAGGACGACCGGTAGGAGGACCTCCCCCGCGCAGACCCGCACCACCTCCGGCACAACGTCAGCCACCTTCATTCGATGATGATCTTGGTCTTGAGGAACCGGCACCACAGCAGCAGGCATACAGTGCGCCACCACCGGCAGCAGCACAGCCTCCACAGCAGC
>JAFGWM010000017.1 GCA_016937155.1 Deltaproteobacteria bacterium | reverse complement strand
TTACCCCGAGGACAGTGTGTCACTGTATTTGAATGTTCGATACCTGAACTCGAAACACACCGTTTCAGTCGGGCATCATATCTTTTATGGGCGGGACATGTAACAGTCCTGACAACAGTATCTCTAACGCACCTTTTAGAACCGGCACTCCAGTGTGTTTTGGAAGGGCACTGACAGTTACCCCTCACATAAACCATGTTTCCGGGACAGGAGGCTTTTGCAACACATTTTCTTAGTGAGTGACTGTAGAATTTACCCCCAGGACATCTCATGGACGAGACACATCTATCCATGCGATAATCAAATTTCATTCCTGCAGGACAGCTCAGTACAGTTTTACAAAGACGTTTTGAAGCATTCCAATAGGTACCCGGTCTACATTTACAACTGCCATTTCGTAAAAGCATATTTCCAGGGCATCTGAGAGCACTTACACATCTTTTGGAGGATGCACTCCAGATTTTCCCTGTACTGCACTGACATCTGTTATTTAGCCAAACTGCTCCACCCGGACATGAAAAAGTTCTGACTTTGCATTTGTTATATCTGTAACTCCAGAGGGTATTTGCGGGACAGACACATTTTCCATTTTGCCATATTGCTCCGCCTTTACATTTAAATGGTTTTCTGACGCAGCGTCTTGAGGCATTATTCCAGTGGGTTCCGGCAGCGCATCTGCATCTGTTTCCACTGAGAACCATTCCTCCCGGGCATTTGAAAGTTCTCACACACTTTCTTCCCATCCAGTGACTGCCAGATGGACATCTGCAGGCTCCATTTATAAAACTTGTACCACGGGGACATTTAGGTCTTGGTCTCACACACCACTTGGCTGAAGGATCCCAGTAAGTGGGTTTGGGGCAGACACAGCGATTTCCTCTCTTCACACTGCCTCTGTTACATATAAGTGGTTTAACACGAGTACATCTCTTTTTATTGTAATTCCAGAAAGTTCCAGCGGGACATGTACAATAGGAACCATTATAAACTGTTCCTCCCTTGCAGACAGGCCTTGTAACTTTTGTTAAACACCACTTAGCCTTATAATCCCATGATTTTCCGGAAGGACATACACATCTGGTTCCATTCCATCTGCTTCCACGTTTACACAGTTCCGTCATAACTGTGTTTCTGGACATACAGCGGTGACGGCGTTTACTCCAGTATTTTCCACTGGGGCAGTAACATTTTCCCTTCCATTTGTATGAACCACCACTGCAGTATTTGTAATTAGGAGGAAAAACTCTGGTAATATCCACCTGAGGAGGCATGTATTCAGGAGGAATAATCACCTGAGTTATAACATTATCCTGAGGTGGATTAACATCTCCGGTTGTCTCATAACCCTGAGGTGGAGCTATATCAGTTTCAACAACAACATCAAGAGGCTGATCATCTGGTTCGGGAAGTTCCACATCCACAACAGATGGAGCATTTGTTTCCAGAGGTTTTATATTCTCCATGTCTGGTGGTGGTGGAATATCAACAACCTCAGGATTATCCGAATTCACTGAATTCGTATTACCCACATTTGAAGTCTGATTATTACGTGGCTCCGGTTGAACATAACACCCAGATACAAACAGACCTGTAGTGAAAAATAAAACAAATAAAAATTTAAAACGAGAAATCATCTATAACTCCTTTTTCAGTTAAACTGAATTTCAAGGTGAGTTCCGACGCTGGAAACAAGAATTTATTTCATATGTTCGGGGACAATATCAGATTTTTTCAGGTTTTTTTAGTTGTTTTTTCAAAGAAGAGGCTTACGTGATTTAATAACATACTGAAATAGTTACTTTATTCTATTTATAAAACCGAAAATTTAAAAAGATAACTACTTCATAAAATACACATGGGGAGAAATATCAGGATTTCGCTTTATAAACTGCCGGTATTCCCTGCTTATTCTCTTCAGTTCTTTTTTCCCTTCAGGCGTCTTTGACATATTTCTCAGAATTGTGATTGCCTTTCTGTACTGTGTATTAAAAGTACTTCTCTCCTCAGAATTATGAAATGCACTGCAAAGGGGTGCATTTTCCCCAAGACACCCCTGTCCTCTCGCCGCTTCAACAGTAGTGGGGAAATCACTTGCTACAGGCACCCTTCCATCACTATATGCAATATAATCCACAGCTGCTGCACTGGCCATCGCTTTAAATCCTGCTTCTCTACCTTTGACATTCTGTGCTCTTCCGAGTGAATACAAACCACTCAGTATTGAAAGAGGTGCCAGTAGTGTTCCGACGGTTCCCTCTGATGTAACAAGATTTAAAACCTGAGATGCTTTATCCAAAACTTTTTCAGAAGTTGAATCTTTTGGAGTAGTAACATTTAATTTTTTCGATGATGCGCTGTCATTTGTCATTGAGTTAAGTGCGAGTTTACCAATACTATCAGCTATTTTCATGAATCTGTTCCTTTGGGTTAATATATGTCAGTAATTTGCATATATTATGTTTTCCTCAGAAATCAGAAATTGTTTCAGTTTTTTTTAATTTTTTTTAAAAAAAGAAGTTTATATGGTATCTATGCAGTTGATTTTATTTATTTTTTAGAAGATTTACTTACAGGCATTTTCACTTCTTCCGCAAAATATTTAGAAGAAAGCTCACTTCCCGTAGCCCGTTTTACAAATTCAACCCAGTTGTAGCTATAACCGGGTGCGAAGATTTTTTCCTTCATGAATTTACCGAGTTCTTTTGACTTATTCAAAGGAATCTGGCTTGGATGAGCATCTGATTTGAGAAGTTTTTTGGTTGCATCCCTCAATTGAGCAGCAAAAAGTTCACCCATCATATAGTTATGATAATAGACGGGAGCAATTGTGAAATGTGGTTTGGAAGCCCAGTCAGGACTGTTTCTTTTGGCAGGGCGTGTAAGCATCTGATACTTTTCAACCATATCCCACCAGAGTTTATTTAGATCCTGTGAAGGATTGCTGTAAAGAGCTTTTTCAAAGTTAAACATCACAAGAGTCCATCTTGCAAATATAAGCTGTTCCCTAATTCTCTGTTCAATAATGGCATTTTCCAATTTTTTAACTCTTGCAGGCTTGGCTTTTGCGTATTCAATAAGCCATGAGGTATTTTTACTGAGAGCTCCAAAATACATTGCAACTGCTTCAGTTGTAAAAATGTGTGCAGCTTCTCTGAGAGTCCAGGGTAACTTTCGATCGATGTATTTGTAATACACTGCATGACCGGCTTCGTGAAGCATTGTATCCATCCAGTAAACACTGGGTGTGATATTGAGAAGCATCCGGACATCTCCGAGGCGATCTATTGTGGTACAGAATGCATGCTGATCCTTTCCTTTTTTCTCATAATAGTCAGATCTGGCAATGATATCATCTGCATTAAGATCAAGATCATCATAGAATTTTTTAGCAATTCCTACGATGTCTTCCTTTTTCATTTTTTTGAAAAATTCATCAAGATTAACCCTGGCGCTGGGAGGAGCTTCCTGGAAAAATGGATTGTCATAATGCCACGGCATCATTTTTGAGGCTTTTACTCTGAATCTTTTTGCCAACTCCTTATCGAGTTTATCCTTCATGGTTCTGAAAGGTTCATTTGTAAGTTTCTCCAGTTCAGTGAAAAGAGTTACAAGAGTTGCCGGATCATGTTCCTGAAGTATTATCCTCATATGCCAGAAGTCTTTATATCCAAGGCTTATGGCTGCACTGTTTCTAATCTTTGCCAGTTCAATAAGTTTCGGAGCAACTGCTGCCCCCACACCCTTGAGTGCCTCCCAGATCTGCTGGCGTTTTTTGCTGTTTTTTTCTTTTCTCAGCATTCCAAGAAGTTGATTATTTGAATATTCCTTTTTGTTTTTTCCTAAGGTTCCCCTATAGGTATTGAAAACTTTTTCAATTTCTTTTGATTTATCCACAAGACTTTTAAGTGTCTCAGTTGGAAGAAGATTTTCCCTGAATGCAAGTTCAATCACCAGAAGACTTCTTTTTGTAATTTCATCCAGTTCCTTGGCATTTTTTAAAAGCTCCACAACCCGTGAATACTCAGCCTTGCTGGAATGAAATTTTTTGAATGCCAGTTCACTGGCTCCAGCCTTTGCAAAATCTTCTGTTTTACCGCTTATGGCTGCATTCCAGAAATCGATTGCACTTACTCTGTAAAGCTCGGCAACCTTTTTATTGTAATCATCAAGATATGCTGAAGCTTTAGCTTTCCAGTCAATTTTTTGAGGCGGTTTTACCGTATTGTCTCCCTTTTGATCAGTATTTTTCATATCACCACTTTTATCCGGTGTATCAACATGTGAGTTATCAGTTTTGGTACAGCCCGAAGACAGCCAGATTACTGCACTAAAAAAAACAAAAATATTTTTCATAAATTACCTCCCTTATGGGCAGCATTATATACAAAAATATAATCAGCAACAGAGAAAATTTTGGAGAAATATCTACCTGAATTTTTTTCTTATTGTCTGTAATTCCTCACGAAGTTCTGACATAGTCTGGAACCTGCTTTTTCGTTCCTTTTTCAGACATTTAATAACAGCATCGCTTAGTTTTTTTGGCATATACTCATTTATTTTCATAGGATTGGGTGGGGGCTTCTGAATATGCTGAATTAAAACACTTGATGTGTATCCCTTGAAAGGGAGAACCCCGGTGAAAACTTCAAACATTATTACTCCAAGAGCATAAATATCACTTCGGTGATCAACAGATTTCCCTTTAGCCTGCTCAGGGGACATATAGGAGGGAGTCCCATAAATATAATCCTTGGAGATTTCAGCTAACTTTGGATCATCAAGAATTTTAGCAGTTCCGAAATCCAGTATTTTAATCTCATCAACACCATTTTTCTGATAAATAAGAATATTATCACTCTTAAGATCTCTATGTACTATTCCCGATTTATGAGCTGTCTCTATTCCTTCAGTAATTTTGATCAGGAGGTCAATAGTCTTTCCAAAGTCGTCCGGCCACTGCAGTTCTCTCAAATGCTGGGAAAAGGATATTCCATCAACCAATTCCATGGAAAGAAAAAGATGCCCGAAGCCATCATCACCAAAATCATAAACTTTAATAATATTATTATGCCCGATCTGTGAAGCGGCGTAAGCTTCGCGAAAGAAGCGTGAAACACTGTCCATGATTTCATCAGTTGATGTACTATAAAAATCCAGAATCTTGAGGGCTACAAACTGTTTTGCATTTTCGTCAAATGCTTTCCATACCTGGGAATAACTACCTGTACCTATCCTTGAGTCGAGAACAAACTTTTCATTGATTTTTTTGCCTTTCTGAAGCTTTAGGGACGACAATTTAACATCAATAAGTCTGTTACCATCTCTTGGACAAATTTCCATTTCATCATTAAACGATTCATGACATGAAGGACAAATTTTCATACCATGCAGCCTCCCGGAATTAAGCCAGTTTTAAGAAGTATTCAGGGAAACACTGGTTCCTTGTGAATACATGAAGACATGGTAGCAACAATCGGTACTAATGACAAGGTATAATTATTTTTCATTTTCCCGGAGTCCCAGTTCCTTCATTTTCAACTGGAGCCCCTTGCGGCTGATTCTCAGAATATTTGCTGCTCTGGTAACATTCCACTGTGTAGATTCAAGAGCTCTGGAAATAAGCTCTTTTTCTACCCTGCTGGTTTCTCTTCTCACCACTTCCTTTAAACCGCTGTCAGAAAAATTTTCCATTTTTTCAGACACCGCCCCGGGAAGTACCGCTCTGGAATCGAGACCGGCTATTTCCGGCGGAAGATCCTCCTTTTCAATAACATGGCCATCTGAAAGGAGTAATGTTCGCTCTATTACATTTTCAAGTTCTCTGATATTTCCAGGCCACGGATATAATTTCAGTTTTTTCATTGCATCAGATGAAACCTCAATTGCTTCAGGGCCTGTTCTGAATTTTTCCATGAAATAATTCACAAGAACTGGAATATCCTCAGACCTGTCTCTGAGAGGGGGAACATTTACAGGAAGTACATTAAGACGATAATACAAATCCTCTCTGAAATTTCCCGCTGCAATTTCATCAGTGAGATTCCTGTTTGTACTTGCAAGAACCCTCACATCAACTTTCCTTGTTTTAATCCCTCCCACCCTTTCAAATTCATTTTCCTGAAGAACCCTGAGTAATTTGGCCTGCATAGCAAAAGGAATCTCTCCAACTTCGTCCAAAAGCAAAGTACCGCCATCTGCAAGTTCAAACCTTCCGGGTTTGGCTGTCTGTGCACCTGTAAAAGCACCTTTTTCATAACCGAAGAACTCACTTTCCATGAAATTCTCAGGTATAGCCGCACAGTTTACTTTCATAAAAGTCTGATTACTACGTTCACCTGATGCGTGAATTGCTGATGCAACCAGCTCTTTTCCGGTCCCGGATTCACCAGTGATAAGAACTGTGGAGTTTGATGATGATACCTTCCTGATAAGATTCACCACTTTTTTGAGACTTGCTGATTCACCAATCATTCCGTAGTTTTCGTCAGTGGCAGAATTTAATTCTACGGGGGAAGCATCTTTTTGTGATTCTTCATAGGCTGTGACTGCCTTGGTAACCATCTGAAGAAGATTCTCCTTATCAAAGGGCTTTTCCATGTAATCAAATGCACCGGCTTTAACAGCTTCAACCGCCCCGGTGATGCTTCCAAATGCAGTCAAAATAACCACTGGAAGTCTAGAATTAATTTTTTTTATGTTCCGGAGAAGGTTTACACCGTCCATTCCGGGCATCTTAAGATCACTTATCACTGCTGATATATCAGTCCTCTTATTAAGAATATCCAGAGCCTTAAGTCCATCTGAAGCTGTAACAGTTTCAAAACCGTGGCGGCTTAACTGAACACTTATTATTTTTCTGATATTAGCTTCATCATCAACAATTAAAACAGCTTTTAAATCACTATCCATTCTGATTCTCCATAAATGGCCGAAGGGGCCATATGGTAAATGCCTTCACGGAAATATCTGGAGGTACAGTAAAAAAATATGCAACAAATCCGTCAAACAAGTGATAACACTATAAGGGAGTATTTCAAAATGGATAAAAGACATGAACTTGGAAAAGAAGGCGAAGATTATGCTCTGGAACATATCGTTCAAAAGGGCTATTCCATAGTAGGAAGAAATATCACTTTTGAAAATGTCGGCGAAATAGATATCATTGCCAAAAAAGATGACATATTGGTGTTTATTGAAGTGAGAACACGTGCTGCAGAAGTTTTTGGACTTCCAGTGGAAACCGTAGATTTTTTCAAACAAAAAAAGTTTTTAAAAGCTGTAAGTTTATATCTGGAACAACTCGATATTACTGAATTTCAGGAAATCAGGATGGACATAGTATCCATAGTAAAAAATAGAGATGATAATGTAAATATCTCGCATTATCAGGGATGTATTGAAAATTCAGAACACTGGATGTGACATGGCGGTGTTAAAAATAAAAAACACCTGAAACTACAATTGAAAAATTCATATAAAGTATTTGACTTATAATTCATTAGTGGAATAAATATACAGGTCAGTTTGATTAAAGAATCGGTAATTTTCTCACTTTCCGGAGGTAATCATGAGAACAGGTTTTGCGATAATTTTTTTCATTTTTTCTGTTTTTACAATGGGTTGCGATGACGACAGTTCTTCATCAAGCAACAATACAAGCAATAACACAACAAACAATACAACCAACAACACAACAAATAACACCACGAACAATACGACCAACAACACAACAAATAACACAACAAACAATACGACCAACAACACAACAAATAACACAACAAATAACACCACTCCAGATTGTGGAAATGGAACTGTTGATACATCAGAAGTATGTGATGGTACTAACTTTGGTGATGTCACTTGTGAATCTGCCGGTTACAGTGGTGGTACACTCTCATGCAGCAGTGACTGCTTAACTATCAACTATTCCCTGTGCACAGTCGAAGGTGATGGAAGTGTCGGAAGTGGTTGTGGTGATAGCTCGCAGTGTAATGATATCGGTGACACAGAAGCAACATGTATGACAGATCTTTCAGGGTTTATCACTCTTCCTGGAGGTTACTGTACAACTGAATGCGATCCTGAAGCATCAACCGACATCTGTGCTGATGAGGGCGGAGTATGTGTTAATGCAATGATGGCCAATTACTGCCTTAAGCCATGTGAGAATGCTTCAGAATGCAGAACTGAATACGACTGTTCCACGATTCCAATGAGCTCGGATACTGCAACATACTGTCTCCCGCCATTCAGCATGTAACTCACTGTATTTATACTTTTTCCCACATATATTTTTTAATCTTAACGTCTTCTGGAACGGGATCTGGCCGTGGTTCCTCTTCTGGTAGAGTTATTTCCGGATGGATTACTTCTTGAATTTCTCACCGAATTCCTTTTCCCCGAAGAACTGGAATCCTTTTTTCTCCTGCTTCGAACACGGGAGGAATTACCAACTCTATGCCGGGAATTACCCGAGCGTGGATTGTAGGCGGCACCATTATTATTGTGATTTCCTGAAGGATTTCTTCTTACTCTTGAATTATGATGACCAGAAGGTGAATTTCTGTTGTGACGATTTCTTACACCACTATGATTTGAATTTATCCTTTCTCTTCCCCTTACTCCATTGTTTCTTTCTCTTTGATGGTTTCCATCGGGATTCCTTGTGGAGTAATAATGTCTTCTCGTATTTACGCCTCTGTTATGATTTGGACTGTGTCCAGAATGATGGTTGTAACCTGTATCTCCCGTTCTCCGGCGGGGACGTGAATAATATCTTCCAGGTCTGTTTCTAATAGCTCTGTACCCACTTCCACCATAATACTGCCCTGGTCTTATCCTTCTGGAATAATGCCAGGACGGAATAACACCTCTTAGCCATCTTCCAGGATAATATCTGCCACCGAGGTATGTGGGCGGTCTCCAGTAAAGCCCTGCTCTGCGTACTGAATATCTGCCACTTATCCAGATATACTCATTGCTACTCCATCTCCAGTAACCTGGTATCCAAACATAATCCGGGGAAGGGGGATCAGGAACATATTCATATCTCAGAGCCGGTGGCTCAGGAACACTGTCAACATAGGATGTCTCGCCTGAATAATCATAATCCTGAGTTGTTTCAACTCCATTTGCCGTCGGAGCTGCATTCGGTGGAGTTGTCACCGTTACGGTTCTTTCCTGATATGGCTGCCCCATATAACACCCTGAAGAACCTGAAAATATTAAAACACTTACTATAAGTAGACACCACCGCATAAAAAACCTCCCGAAACTTATATACTTGTAGTTAGATAGCACATAAAAAGGTTCATTGAAGTTTTTTTTTCTGCATAGTTTGAAATATTCAAAACCATACCTTGAACATATCTCTTCAGTGTTTACATTACGGATGTATATGATTTGAAGCAATTTGCATATTTACAATCAGGATTCATCATGAAAGATTTATACAGCATTTTAGGAGTTCCAAAAACAGCCTCTGAGGATGAAATAAAAAAATCCTACCGGGAACTGGCAAAAAAATATCATCCCGACCGTAATGCCGATAACCCGTCTGCAACAGAACGTTTCAAGGAAATTGGTGCTGCCTTTGAGATTCTTGGAGATCCTGATAAGCGAAAACTATACGATGAATTCGGTGATATGGCGACTAAACCAGGTTTTGATCCTGAGCAGGCAAGGCAGTATGCCAGTGCCCGGGGGCAACAGGGAGGGTGGAATTTTAATGGAAGCGAAAACTTTTCATCTCAGGATGATTTCCTCCATTTCATATTTGGCGATATTTTCAGTTCTTTCGGAAAAACGCGTAACCGTTCTCACTCCATAAAGGGTGAAGATCTGACAACAGAGATCCAACTTGATTTCAAACAGGCGGTAAACGGTGATCAGATCGAGATTCAGTTAAACTCCACCGAAAAATGCAGAGTCTGCCACGGTGCGGGACGTACCAGAAATTCGGGATTTTGCCATTCATGTGAGGGACAGGGAATAGTCAGGGTGCCAAAAACCCTGAAAGTCCGAATTCCACCAGGGGCGCAGGACGGGAAAAAAATCAGGGTTCGGGGACAGGGTTCTCCTTCACCCTATGGAGGAAACCCTGGGGATCTTCTCCTGACAGTTCGGGTAAAAAGTCACGATCATTTCACCAGAGAAGGAAACGATATTCATTTCACACTTCCCATTACAATAGAAAAAGCCCTGCTTGGCACTAAACTCAGCATTCAGACTCCACTTGGAAAAAGCATCGTTGTATCCATTCCCAGAGGAAGCAATGGAAATACTGTTCTCAGAATAAAGGGTCATGGTGTTCAGAATACCGGCGGCAGCGGAGATTTTATAATTCACCTGAGTGTTGTACTTCCTGATCCTGATAGTGGAGCCTACGAGAAAGCTGCCAGAACCCTTTCAAAGCATGTTGAATTGAAACTTCCTGATGGAGTTTCATACAATTGATCCTCTTCTTCTTTATTCAAACTGAAAAAATTTTAATTGCACTGGAAAAAGGGTAAGTTTTTTCCATGCAGGAAGTATAATGACCCGTCGCTGGAGTCTAAAGATGAAAAATATTTATTTTGCACTAATGTTATCAGTTCTATTTTCAATCGGATGTTCCCCTAAAACAGAGGAAAAAAAATCCGGTACAAAGCAGGGAAATTCATCACAGAGGATTCCCCCAAAAACAGTCAGACCCAAAGTTACAAGGTATGCTTTTTTAACAGAAGATATCTTTCACAGGCCACTTGGTTTCCTTGAAAACCCAAAGGGACCCTTCAAATTCACTTTTGCAGATAATAATGTCATCAGGGTGGAAAAACTTGACACTCAGGGAACACCTTTTGAACACTGGGATATTACTTATGGCAAGGGAAAAATCCCTGAATCCATCAGGCATTTTGAAGAATCAGATCATTCTTCCAGAACGGTTTATAAAACCACACCGAAAAAAGTCTGTATGGAAAAATGGGATCTCCGAGGGAATCTGGAGGGAACAACCTGTATAACTTCCACCGGAAAAAATAAATATAGTGCTGAAGAAAATGATATCTTTGGAAACCTGACAGCCAAATCTGTCATTACCGTCGACAACAATAATATTCCAGTTAAAATTCAGGAATGGAACCGTTTTGGTGAATATACCGGCCAGACATTTCTGGAATTAAAGGTTTCCGAAAATAAAATACATAAGGTCGAGAAAAAAACCAGTCCGGATAATTTTCCTGAGTTTCACCGCAAATCAGTTTACAATGAGAAAGGCCAGATTGTCTCGCAATCTGAATTCTGGGCAGATGGAAGCCTTTCAACTTCAACAACTTTCAAATGGCTGACACCATGGAAAGTAAACGGCACATCCATCACAAAAGAAGGAAATAAAATATCCTTTGAGTCCACTGTTGATAAAATGGGACATCGACTGAAAGAGGTAAGGAAATCGGGAAATCGAACCATTGAAACTGAACGCAGTCGTTACGATGAAAGTGGGAAACTTGTATACAGAGAACGTCAGAATGATAATGGAGCTCTGATATACAGGGAAAAAAGATCCTACAATCAAAAGGGTATACTGGATTTTATAGAACTGTACCGGGGAAATCTTCATGAACTTGAGTGCACTGCAACAGATGATGAAATTCGCTCAGACCAAGAGTTAAAAACTGCTCTGGTTAAAACAAAACTACCTGCTCTCGAAAAGTCCAAAGTCACTTATGACAGCCTTTCACGTGTAGTTTCAATTAAAAGATATTACATGGAAGAGCTGCTGGATACAGAGAAAATTTCATATACATCTAAAGGTCAGATTGCTTCAAAGGAACTCATTTTGAAGAACTCCCCTGATCCTTCCAGAGTTGAATACGAGTATGATTCAAGAGGAAACACCACCCTGGAAAAAATCATAAAAGGTAAATATGTAACTGAAATGATCAAGTACACATGGAGTCCTAAAAACCTTCTTGTCAAAAAAGAGCTCCTGGATGGAACAGGAACCCCACCTCTGAAATCCAAATGGCCAGATGGCAGCATTGTTAAATATCAATACGATAAAAGAGGACGTCTGATAAAGGAAGAATGGTTTCATGCAGATGGGACAAGGGCATTGAGCCGCCTGAGTAAAGGATGCACCAGTTGTTCTACAGCCTCAACTTCAGGAACCATCCATAAAATACTCAGAACCTATGACACAGCGGGAAAACTCCTGACGGTTTCCGAGCAGAATGAAAACAGTATTCCTATTTATGAATCCTCCTGGACATACACGATATCAGGACTGCAAAAATCATTCATACAATCCTGGCCTCTTGAGAAAAAAGTTAAATCCCTTGTCACATCATACAGCGATGCCGGCTGGAAAATGAGTGCTGACGCATCTACATCAATTAACGGGAAAATTGTTTACAGAGAAATCAGAAAATTTGATTCTCATAATCTGCTGACAATTGAAAAGTACAAAAACGGGAAAATGATATCCAGTGTGCAAAGAAAATTTACCGATGGATACATGGTTAAAAGAACAGTCACGGATTCAGAGGGAAAAACTACTGAAATAGATATATCCAGAGATTCAAATGGTCTTGTTGTTTCTGAAAAAGCACACACTAAAGATAATAAGCCTGCCTTGGCAAAAGACATATGGAACAATAAGTATTCCGATCTGTTCATTGTGAGAAATAATAATTTTCAGGTGGAGCGCATAACTCTTGTGAACGCACTGGATAAATCAACCACAAAATCGGTATTCAGTTATAATGATAAAAACCAGAAAACAGGAAGAAAAGTGTTTTTAAATAATAAACTCCAACTGGAAGTAACTGAACATTTCTCCAACAGTTTTCTAGCTGAATTTAATATAAGCTCCGGTCAGACCAGAACAGCAATAATCAAAGGGAAAAGAAACGTAAGCAGTTATCAGATCCTTCTGAATAAAGAAAACATTAAAAAAACCACTGCAACAATAACACTTTCAGGGAAAAAACAGCACAAACTTTCAGGATGTTCCTGTAAAGGCTGTGGTGTCACTATAAACAGATCATTTTTTTAAAAACTGCATATTCCCCGTTATATAATCACTTGATTTTGAATTACAATTAATAGAATTTACTGCTTACTCTCCGGATGTTTGCCCCAAGAGAATTCAGTTTTTCAACAATTCTTTCATATCCACGATCCAGATGATATACACGAAGAACTTCTGTTTCGCCTTCAGCTATAAGTCCGGCAAGAAGCAAGGATGCACTGGCTCTGAGATCAGTTGCCATAACTGTCGCACCGCTCACTGGTTTACCACCATGAATCATTGCTGTACGCCCGTTTATGACAATATCAGCCCCCATTCTCATCAATTCCGGAACGTGCATATACCTGTTCTCAAAAATACTTTCAGTGATAACACTCGTTCCTGAAGCCTTAAGACCAAGAACCATAAACTGGGCCTGCATGTCTGTGGGAAAAGCCGGATATGGCTGAGTAATAACATCAACGGGGTGTATTATCTCAGGGCCCCTGACTCTAATTGTAGTTCCTGAAGTTTCAATCCCGACACCACAGCTTTCCATTTTATTGATAATATCCGTCACATGAAGTGGCTCAACATTCTCAAGCAGGACATCTCCCCCGGTTATTGCTGCAGCCACCATAAAGGTGCCTGTTTCAATCCTGTCCGGAATTACACTGTGAGTTGCCTCCTTTAATGAATTCACACCTTCAATTGTTATAACACCGGTACCGGCCCCATGAACTCTGGCACCCATTTTGTTAAGAAAAATAGCGAGATCCTCTATTTCAGGTTCCCTTGCAGCATTTTCAATTACTGTGGTACCTTCTGCTAGGGTTGCAGCCATCATGATATTTTCAGTACCCCCAACCGTGACCTGAGGAAACTTTATAACCGCACCCTTCAGCCGGGAAGATTTGACCTCAACATATCCGTTGACTATTTTTATATCCGCACCCATTGCTTCAAGTGCAGTAAGATGAAGATTGACAGGACGTGCGCCAATTGCACATCCACCTGGAAGACTTACTCTTGCTCTTCCGTACCTTGCAACAAGGGGCCCTAAAACCAAAATGGCCGCTCTCATTGTTTTGACCAGTTCATACGGAGCATGAAGATTATCTATATCAGCGGTATTAATTTCCACTGTGGGCCATTTAAGATCAACTTCAGCGCCCATAATTGCAAGAAGTTTTAATATTGTCCTTACATCTCCGAGTCTGGGTACATTATGAATGATATTCAGCCCGGGGGACAGAAGACTCGCACAAATCAAAGGAAGGGCACTGTTCTTAGCCCCGCTGATACTGACATTTCCTGATAATCTGGAGGGGCCGTTAACAACTATTTTATCCATGACTACTCAACTTTTGAAGAAATTTTTTCACCATCCATGAAAGCAGTGAGTTTGGCTGTCTGAGCAACACCAAAGAGGTCAAAAGCCTTGTCTTCAAGATACCTGAAAATCAGACTGTTCAATCCTCTTGCTCCGGTTTCCCGCTTCAGCGCCAGTTTTACTATATGTTCGATGACATCCTCCCCTACTTCCAGTTTAATACCTTCAACTGCAAATTCTTTTCGGATAATGCTGAGAATATTATCCTCAAGTATCTGATACATGGTTTCCCTGTCAAGGGCAGCAAAGGGAATAATTCGCCCGAATCTTGCCACAAGTTCAGGGAGAAATCCGTAACTCTGAAAATATGCTACATTTTCAACATCCTCAGGAGTCCAAGATATAGCTATGGAATGATCATCGTATAACTTTTTACGGGATTCAATATCCCGGTTGAACCCACTTATACTGCCTTTGTGATAACGATTTAAAATAGCATTAAACCCTGAAAAAGCACCAACTGCAACAAATGCAATATCCGCCGTCTGAAGATTCACCGTCTCCACATATGAGGAATGGGTAAGCTCCACAGGAACATTAACTTCACTGGATTCAAGCATCTTGAGAAGTTCACGCTGAACACCCAGACCTGTAATATCCTTGGTTGTTCCTGCACCTGCAAATACTGCATTATTCTGACTTGATGCCAGTTTATCAAATTCATCCAGAGCAATAATACCTATTCTGGCAAGACGTTCATCCCTATTGGCTGTATGATACATTCTGGTAAGTATGTTATTGGGATCCTGACCCACATATCCTGTTTCACTAAACGGTGTTATATCAACAATAACAGTGGGAAGCTGCAGTATTCCACTAAAAAGAGTTTCAATGAGAAATGTTTTGCCACACCCTGTGGGTCCCATAAGAAGAAGATTATTTTTTTTACCAACATTCTCTCTGGATTCACCATCAACATAAATTCTTTTCAGTCTTCTCACATGCCTGTAGGCCATAAGTGAAACACTTTTTCTTGCCTCATTCTGACCTTTGTATCCCATGTCTCCTATCATATTAAAGAGTTCAGAGGGAGGAACAAGAGGAATTTCATCCACAATCTTTTTCAGAAAAAGAGAATCAGGATCCTCACCAGGTGATGCAATATCGCTCTCATCATTCATAAAGAAAATATCACCAAAATCAAATGGTTCAGGTTCTTTCCCTTGGTTTTTGGATTTTCCCGTTCCGGAAGATTTTGTTCCCTTTCTGGAAGTAGGGGGTTTTGCATTAATAATACTGTCTGATAAATTTTTAGTCCTGATCATACTCAGCTCTTTACCCCAGTGCAGGTAAATTTGCAAGGAAAAGACTGTTTTTCAGCTGGATTTTGATGCTGGCATAACCTAACATAGAGTTTATGACAAACCGACGAATGAACCCACGTCTTTATTTTGATATTCCAATCACATGGGAAGTTCTCCCGGCACAGACCATTAACATGCCTGATGAACTTTCCAGAGTTTTTCAAAGAGTCCACCCTGCAGAGGAAGGAGCCGGCAAAAAAATTGATGGCAGGCTCAGAGATCTCAGCAGTACAGGAGCTTTTATTACTGGAACTCCTCCTCCCCTTCTGGCACGTATTGGGCTGGTTTTCGGAATCCCCGGTTATTCCAAAGTGGAAGCAATCGGATGGGTTTTATGGCGCAGAACCGAAGATGTCGTGGTTGAAGACAAACCCCTTGAAGCGGGTTTCGGAATTCTCTTTGAATACCTTCAACCGGAGGCCAGACTGCACATTGATCGTCTTGTCAGAATGCAAACCAGCTCACAAAACCTCGACAATCTGTGGGGAATATTACTGGATTAACTATGAAATTCATCTGGTTGTCACTATTTGTCTCATTGGTTCTTTCGGGGGGCTGTAAAAAAAACCGCAATGAATCCTGCAACACTGACTCCCAGTGCAAAAAAAGTCTGAGGTGTGTTTCTCACAAATGCAGACCGTATATCAACTGTGATAAACTCAGAGAGAAGTATCACAAGTGTATAAAGGAAATTCTCACTGTGAGGAATCCGGATTTCAAACCCACTCAGGCATTTATGGATATTGAAAAGAAGAAATTTGATAATTCCTTTTACAGGGAATGCAAAAAGGATCGCGGTGCCTACGACGAAAATGGTATCGAAAAGTGCATTGAGAATGAGAAATGTTCAGATTTCGCACTTTGCCTTCTTAAACTCGAAAAATAATTCCACCTGCCGGAACTTTATGCAAATTTCAGAAGTGATTCATTCAATTGACAATATGACATTTTGTATAATACTGCCTTTATGAGATTATTTCTGATATTCACAGCAACTTTGATATTTACTGCAGTTACTTCATGTACACCGGATGAAGTGAAGGTTTCAACTGTATGTGGAGACGGTAAAATTCAGGGTCTTGAACAGTGTGATGATGGTAATCTCGTTTCCGGTGACGGATGTGATGTCAACTGTAATATTGAATACACTGAAATATGTAATAACAATCAGGACGACGATCTGAACGGGTTTATTGACTGTCTTGATCCACAATGCGCTGAAAGTGAATACTGTCAAGGTGAGATATGCTCAAATGGCTATGATGATGACGAAAACGGCCTGACTGACTGCAATGATCCACAATGTGCACTATCTCCCTGGTGTGTTGAGCCAGAAGACTGCACTGATGGAAAGGATAATGACCTTGATGGAAACACAGACTGTGATGATGTTCTATGTCAGAATCATCCCATCTGTGGGGGATGTGATCCTTCATTGCGTATTACAGATGAAATAGCACCGGGATTTTCAACTTCAGTAACTATTGAAGCAGGAACACAAAGTATACTGAACAACTGTGATATTTCTTCAGGTTCATTTTCCACTCTGGCTTTCCACGCTTCAGAGGCCATATCAATCGAGATAATCTCTGATGAAGAAGTTTCTGATGTTGCTGTCCAGCTACTTAGAGAAGAAGAACATGATGTAAGTTGTATGTGGGATTATCTGGACTGTATGAAGGTCACACAGGATTCTACAGTGCTCTTTGTAAAAAATCCTCTTCCCCCTGGTTATTATCGTCTGGCTATATCTTCTGACACCCAACTGCATATTACCCTAAAAGCAACTGAACCAATGCTGGAAATTTGTAATAATAACTGGGATGATGATGGGGATTTACTTGTAGACTGTGAAGACCCGGATTGTGAAACACTTGCCGTATGTTCAGATGAAATCTGTGATAATTCAATCGATGATGATGGAGATTCCCTTGTGGATTGTGAAGATCCTGACTGCCTGACGCAGTGCGCTCCGCCTGAAATTTGTGGAACATCCACCGATGAAGATCTTGATGGATACATCGACTGTGAAGACCCCGATTGTCTGGGAGATTCCTATTGCACTGAAGGTGAATGTATATATTACGCGTTTTTAGGTGTTCTCGGAAGAGGAAGTGAAGTAGTTCATACTTTTTCAACTGAATCCACGACCAACAGGTTCAGTACTTCATGTGGAGGAACCGGAAGCGACTATGTGGTGGCATTTGAGACTTCAGAGTATATTAATATTCAGATAACAATGGCACAGACCGGTTATCACGCACTCAGTCTGGCACAGCGCAGTCCGGGAAACTGTGATAAGGGTGTTTTCCACTGCGTTGAACCACAGGGCATTAACATGCCACTGACCCTTACAGAACATAATATTCCCCCTGGGAAATACTATATTATTGCAGATGCTCTCACTGATCAGGGAAGCGGCACTGGCAGTTTCACTGTTAAAATAACCTCTCCCTTGGATGAGCTTTGCGCCAACAACGAAGATGATGATGGAGACGGACTTGCGGACTGTGATGATCCTGATTGTGCTGAAAGTCAATTCTGTGCAGGAGAATCATATTGCCATGATGACATTGATAATGATCTTGACGGATATACAGACTGCAGTGATCCGGACTGCAATCTGACCGATGCATGTATAACCAGTGGCTGCACTGAAACAACCTTTTTAGGGGAACTCACCCATCTTTCTCCAATTGGTTACACCGTTGATTTTAATCAGTTTGAAGAAGATTTCGAAACTCCGTGTACTCCACTCAACATGTCAAACACAGGCAGAACTTTCACCTTCAATCTATCCCAGAGCGGAAGAATAAGATTAAAACTGCTTCCTGAAAATTTTTCTGAGGGGGCAATGGAACTGGGATTCGGTGCAGGTGGAACTGACTGTATGATTTCTCCATACATGTGTATCACACAGTCTGCACCCGGAATAGGTTCGACGGTTACAACTTCCCATGAACTGACTGCCGGTGGTCCATATTTCCTGCGGATCATGCCATATATTTCCGGTAATTCAGGTGGTGCGCAACTGATTATTCAGTATGAAGAGTAAAACAGAAATGTTTTTTCACAAATATTATTAAAAACCTGTGTTTTTTATTTTTTTCAGCTTGAAAATATGCAGTTTTGAAATAAATCCAAAATCTGGGATTCTGTTTGTACTAACCTAAAGAGGATTAAAATGAAACTTTCAAAAATTATTGTCACACTTGGAATTTTTATAGTGCTACCAACGAGTGTTTCCAGTGCTGAAACCTTTAAGTTTTTCTCAACAGGAAATTCAATATTCCCTGAAATGAAATTCAATGGTAAATCCACTCTGAACACTGATCTTAAAATTCAGACCAGTGAAAAAGTATCCATCACATCTCTTGTTAAAATCAAGGGTTACCAGGAAGATGAAGGGCACTATAATGACAGTCCTCCCCCACCTCAAAATTCCACTCCTGCTGAAGATATTGCAAACATTTTTATTTATACCGGTGCAGCTATTTTAGGTGTCGGACTGCTTATTCTTCTGATTATTCTGGAAGATGACGGTTCCGATGATGAATACTACAAAAAGAAAATTAATCCCATGGCACTCCCTAAAAAACTGCCTATGGGTGTATTCTCCTGGTGATTTTCTGCCTTTCTGATTCATTTTTATAAACTGAAAAAAAGCAACTGCGGTGTTTTTTCAATAGCAGTGTACCACAGGGGTATCGTCAGAAGCGCACCCAGAGTTGACCAGGTCAGTATTGCTGCAATCACCTCTTCATCGGATTCTATGAATTCTGCAAAAAAAGCGCTGACAGTAGCCGTTGGCATAACGCTCTGGATGAGTATCATTTTTCTTGTGATTAAATCCATTTTAAAAATCAAACTGACTATAAATATTGTGATTAATCCGGTAAGGATACCAGGGATAACTCTGAAAATACTTCCGGTGAGTATAACCCCAAATCGTGAGGAACCGGCTCTGAATCTGAAGGAAAGTCCTATTGTGAAAAGAATAAGGGGAATAGTGATATTACCAAAAGAAGAAACCGTATTCCAGAATGGTCTGGGCAAACCCACAGAGAAATAGTTCATACTCATCGCAGCAGTAGCACTCAAAACCGGTGCCAGTGAGTTTTTCAAAAGCAGTCTGACAAAGAAACCACTTCCCTGACCATCTGTTTTATTTTTCCTGGATAAAATCCAGATGGCAGCGAATCCCGTTACTAAAAATACTGGCCAGGACAGTATAGTAAAAAAAACCGCACGGGAAAAACCATTATCCCCGTAAAAACCATACATAACGCCCCACCCGAGATATCCATAATTGCCAAACATTGTTCCTATAACAAAAGAGTTTCGCTGAACTGGTGATTTAAAAACTCTGGAAACACCAATGGATACACTAACAAATAATATACACATAACAAGGAGTGCAGTGGCACTGGGGGCAATCTGGCTGATACTTGATATATCTGCTTTATATAGATTCTTAAAAATTATGAAAGGAACAGTCACCTGAATAACAAACTTACGCAAAGTCCCCACTTCATCCATGGAGAACAGGTCTGTTTTCCTGATTAAATATCCCAGTAATATTGGAAGATTTATGGATATAATCGCTTCAAAATGACCCACTGAACAGTCCGATTTTTATATCCGTTTTAGCTTAATGGTGAAATGTCTCATAATGGGAGCTTCACTAACAATTTCAAACCCGGATTTTATCTTTTCTGATCTTTCCTTGAGATTTGCCAGACCGGCGGCGATATAATCCATATGGGATCGGGTATAAACTCTTCTCGGTATAGCCAGACGAAGAAGCTCAAGACGGGGATATCTGTTCTCACGACTCACTGGATCCCTGTCAGCAAGGAGAGTACCTATTTCTACACCTCTTACCCCGGCTTCAATATACAGTTCCACACCCAAAAGCTGAGCTGGAAACTGATCTCTCGGAACATGAGGGAAAAACTTCAGCGCATCCACAAATATTGCATGGCCGCCAAAAGGCTGCTGTACATCCACACCGTATTCCACACATTTTTCTCCAAGATATGCCACCTGACCTATTCTGGATTCGAGATATGAAAATTCAGTGGATTCTTTCAAACCGACACTCAAAGCCCCAAGATCCCTTCCAGCCATCCCACCATATGTAAGATAGCCTTCATAAATTATATTGAAAGTGCTCGCCTTGTTGTAAAGTTCCTCATTACGAAATGCGATGAATCCGCCTATATTCACAATTCCATCTTTTTTCGCACTCATAGTACAGCCATCCACATAACTGAACATTTCGAGAACAATTTCCTTAATGGATTTCTCTGAGTATCCCTTTTCACGTGTTTTGATGAAATATGCATTTTCAGCAAACCTTGCAGCATCAAAAAATACAGTCACTCCATGTTTTTTACATAAAGAACTCACTTCTCTGATATTTTCCATACTGACTGGCTGTCCACCACTGGAATTACATGTAACTGTGATCAGTACAAGAGGGATTCTATCGGGAGAATATTCCTTAAGTACAGCTTCCAGTTTTGCAAGATCAACATTGCCTTTGAAAGGATGCTTACAGGTGGTATCAAATGCTTCATCAATTGTGCAGTCAATAGCTCTTGCTCCACGAAATTCTATATGACCCTTAGTGGTATCGAAATGGCTGTTTCCAGGAACAACCATCTCTGGAGCACTGTGTCCCATAAGTGTTTGAAACAGCACATTTTCGGCTGCTCTTCCCTGATGTGTTGGGAGAAAATACGGCATTCCAAGTACTTCGTTTATTGTATCTTTCAGTTTGAAGAAACTGGTGGCTCCTGCATAACTTTCATCACCGAGCATTATCTCAGACCACTGATACTGACTCATGGCACCGGTACCACTATCAGTAAGCAGATCTATGAATACCTCTTCACTTCTGATATTGAAGAGATTGAAATCAGCTCTTTCAATGGCCTTCTTTCTTTCTTCAGCAGTTGTTTTTTTGAGTGGTTCCACAACCTTGATTCGGTACGGTTCGGCATAAGGCAGTTTCATATCATTCCTCCGGATGGCAATCCTAATTTGTGAAGTGATTTGCGTCAATGATTATCCCAACAACATTTAAACTTGTTCAATAAATAAGTTGAAACTTTTGTCTCAAACCCATAGGATTCCCGGTCAAAAGGAGGACTGAAATGAAATTCAGATCTATTGCAATAATAAGCGCATTCTCAATATTTGCTGCAGGATGTGGAAATTCCAGCGAAAAGGAAACCACTTCAAAAAAAGAAAAAGCAACCTCGTCAGATACAACTTCAACAGTGAAACAGCCTGTAAACACTGATAAAACCCCGGCTAAAACTGTTGTAAAACCCAGAGTAATAACCAGAGGAGAATTCAATCTGGCTGCTCTTCAGTTAAATGCACCCTTATACTGGATTGATGATACCAATAACAATCAGAAACCTGATCCTTCTGAAATCACATCTCTTCTCTTTTATGATTCAATTCCTGTATGGGTAAAGGATGGTGCTTTCACTCCTGAATTTGAAAAAATAAGTAAATCCATCAGAGAACTGGTGATCAATGGTTACAAGGGTTCCGATAAATCTGAAATGGAAAGAATCAAACTCGTTCTGGAAGATCTCGCTCAGGGTAGGCCCACTGTGGTTTTCAATGATCTCTCAAAACTTTCAGAAGAGGATAAAAACATCATCCGGGGAATACATAAAGTCAGCGTGATGATGGATAATCTTTACAAAGCTCAACTGGGAATCAGTGAACTTAAACCTTCAGATGCGCCATCAAAAAGAATGATGGAACGTAACTGGGGGCCTTCATGTAAATCACCCAGACAGGAAAATAATCCAAAGTGCAGTGCATTGAAGAATTCTGGAAAACAGATATACGGTATTTATCCAGCATCCCTTCAGAAAGAAAAGGATTTCTGTAAAAAACTGGAAGCTGCTGATAAAAAAATTCGCCGCAAGGAGTCCAAACTTCTTTATCAGTTCAATGTAGTTGAAGAGAAAAAAGGAAAACTGGTTGCAGTACCTTATCACAAACACTTTGAGAAACTGATGAAACCCATTGCCAAAGAACTTAAGGCTATTTCTGGAATTATCAAAAACCCCAAGGAAAAAGCCCTTAAAAAATATCTTCTTGAAGCTGCAAAGGGCTTTGAAACAAACAAATGGGAAAACGCCGATAAAGCCTGGGCTGCTATGAATGCAACCAATTCCAGATATTATGTGCGAATTGCACCTGATGAAGTTTACTGGGATCCATGTAATTCAAAAGCAGGTTTCCATGTGACATTTTCACTTATTAATCCACAGTCACTGAACTGGCAGAAAAAACTTCTCCCAATTAAAAATGATATGGAGAAAGTTCTGGCAAAACACATAGGAAAACCCTACAAGGCTAGAAAAGTTAAAGTTCACCTTCCTGATTTTATTGATATCATAACCAATGCTGGAAATGACAGAAGCCCATTCGGTGGAACCATAGGTCAGAGCCTTCCCAACTGGGGAGCCGTTGCTAAAAGTGGTGGCCGTACAGTGGTAATGAGCAATCTCTACACTGACAAGGATTCAATGGAGATAAGAAAACAGAAAGCCATCAGCCTTTTTGATACAGAAATTATGAAAAACTATCCCGAAACAGCTGATCCCGGACTTTTGTCAATCATACTTCATGAAGTGACACATAATCTCGGCCCCGTTCATGAGTACGTATACAAGGGCAAAAAGGATGCACAGTGGTTTGGTGGTGCACTTTCAACAACCTTAGAAGAACTCAAGGCACAGACCGGAGCTCTCTGGTATGTTGACTTTCTTCTGAAAAAGAAAATCATCACTAAAAAATTCGCAGAAGAAACATATGTGGATTCCATTTTCTGGGCAATCAATCATATCAGCCGCGGAATGTACAGTGATGGTAAAAAGCCAAAACCATACAGTCAGCTTGCTGCAATCCATGTTGGTTTCCTGATGGATGAAAAAGCGATTGAATTCCTCCCTGAAAAAACTGCTGCCAACGGCAAAGACAAGGGTGTTTTTGTATTCCATCTTGACAAATTCCCCGCCGCTGTTGATAAACTGATGAAAATTGTCGGTCATATAAAAGCTTCAGGTGATCGCAAAAAAGCTGAGGAACTGATCGCAAAATATGTGGATGGCAAGGTTGTACCAATGGATATTATCAAAGAAAGAATCCTCAAATATTCAAAGGCAACATTTGTTTATGGTTATAAACTGCAGTAAATAATAACTTCACTTCAAAAATTACTTCTTCTATATCAAATACCCGATCATCTGAATTATTAACAACATCAGGATTAATCCTTGGGTCAATTCCTTTTTGAGTTCCAGCAGTTTTTACAACTGGTCTCAAAGATTATTTTAATAAAAACCTGAGCTACCGAGTCTACAGCGGTGCCCACGTCAGTTGAGCCAAAGTATTGTTATATAAACAAAATATATTTTAGGTAGTCAGGGGGTCAGCAAAAAATTCTCTCAGTTCTAATGGCAATGATCCAGGCATCTTTCTCTCTTTCTTTCCCACTGGATCATTTTATTTTTTCCTGGTCGATCCCCTTTTTTGCTTTTCCGTTAGATCTACTATCTTGCGCTTTTCTGTAATTATCAAACTTTGAATTTTTGTAAAAAAAACTTATGGTTAGCACCGATTGAAAGCTGTTTTAAGAAAATGATGGTAAAGAATATTATTCAACGGGCATATTTACTGGAACAGGATAATATGAATTTTCCAGAGTTGAATTGCCAAGCTGGCCGTATCCATTATTGCCCCAGCACCATGCGGCTCCAGTATCGTCAAGGGCACATGTGTAATTATTCCCGGGGTAAACTCTGGTGAAGAGAACATTCTCTATATCAACTTCAGTTGGGGAATATGCAGGAGTAGTGGTTCCATCACCAAGATTACCATACGTATTACCACCCCAGCACCAAAGCTTGCCGGCTGTATCAACACCACAGGTGTGTAATTCACCACCACCCTTTATCCATGAGTAAGCTATTCCATTATCCACTGATTCAGGATTATCAATATCACTACCGAATTCTCCGTTGCCCACCTGACCGTAGGTATTTCTTCCCCAGCACCATGCACTTCCGGATGAATTCAGGGCACAGGAATGGTAACCTCCCACCTGTATTGTCACAAAATCCGTGGCAGGGGGCATATCTACTTCAGTTGGATTTATCAGCCTGGTTTCGGATGATCCACTTCCCGACTGACCCTGATCATTACGTCCCCAGCACCATGCATTTCCAGCTGTATCAGTGGCACAGACGTGATAAGCTCCAACAGAAATTGAACTGAATAAAATACCGGTTTCAATTTTTGTGGGTTCATTAAGTGTAGTAGTGGAAAGTGGCACACCCAATTGCCCCCAGCCGTTTTGTCCCCAGCACCAAATTCCTCCAAGAGTGTCGAGAGCACATGTGAAAACAGCACCACTTCCAACGTCTGTAAAAATAACCTCATCAGGAGTATTAACCCGAACAGCAATACTCACTGTAGCAACTTCAGGATCAGCACCCCAGCACCAGATTTTTCCCTGAATGTCAACAGCACATGAATGATAGGCCCCGGCACTGACTTTTGCAAAAGATGTGACTTCGGTTGATAAAACTTTTGAAGGAACTACAATCTCAGATTCAATTATCCCAGTCCCTGTCTGGTCAGCTTCATTTAAACCCCAGCACCAGATATCACCATAGTTATCAATACCACAGCCATGCCAGGCACCAACACTCATATCGGCAAATGACTGAAAACATCCGCTTGTATCAACACTGCAGGAGTTACACGAAAGGCTTCCACCTCTCAGATTGTAGTCTGCGCAGGATAATTCACCAAAATCATCACCATCACACTCTTCCCCGTCATCCTTGACGCCATTTCCACAGGAATTACATTCGGAGACATCATAAAGACAATTACTTCCACAACTTAGACTGCCTTCATAATAACCTGTTCCGGCGAGTTCGCTGCACATTGTCTCTGGCATAACCGCACCATCACAGTCTTCACCCTCGTCAACTATACTGTTTCCACAGCTTTCACACTGACTCAGATCAAGAGTACAGTCATTATTACAGCCTACACTACCACCAACATAGTGTCTGTTGGGGAGATCCGCACACTCAGGTACAGGAATATCATCTCCGTCACAGTCCTCGCCTTCCTCGGTCTCTCCATTCCCACAGCTTCCGGTGCAGTTGACTATTAAGGTACAATCATCTGCACAACTGACATTACCGGTGACGTATCCAAGAGACTGACAGGTAACACCATCGGTATCATTACCATCACACTCTTCACCTGTGTCAATCACACCATTTCCGCAATGGTTTGTATCTGAAGAATCATCACAACCGGAAAAAACCATTAAAACTACAGAAAACAGAAAAATAAATCTTATGTGTCCCATTAATTTAATCTCCCATATTTAAAAAAGAACCTAACATAAATAAATGATTCGTCAATGTAGTTGAATGATTATTTTTACTTTTTAATGGTTTTCAATTATTCAGCTTGCATTGATTATTTTTTCAGGCTATCAGACTTCAGCTTTCAGGTTTTTGATTGGATAAGAGAATCCTTCCTTTCTCCTGATTACCCGCTAAAGGTCCACAGGCTGTCTTAGAGCCTGTGGCCCATACCACTTATTAAACCAAGATGACCCGGAAGGAATCATTCATGACAGACCGTAAAACTTTCGCCCAACTGGGACTCAGTGATAAAATTCTTCATAATCTTAAAAACATAGGATATGACTATCCTTCTCCAATTCAGGAATCTGTAATTCCCTCACTGATGGAAAACCGTAATCTTATTGGACTGGCTCAGACAGGAACCGGTAAGACAGCAGCATATGCTCTTCCAATAATTGAAAAAATTGAATTCGGCCTGAAAAAACCCCAAGCACTGGTTATTGCACCTACAAGAGAACTGGCCATGCAGATAACCAAATCGTTTAAAACATATTCAGGAAGTTATCCTCTGAGAGTTTTAAGTGTTTACGGTGGGCAAAGCTATGATGTTCAATTAAGGCATCTCAGTGACGGTGTACATGTAATTGTCGGAACTCCTGGCAGAGTAATGGATCACATGCGGCGGAAAACCCTTGAAACCGCCAATATAAGAACTCTGGTTCTGGATGAAGCTGATGAAATGCTCCGAATGGGATTCATCGAGGATATTGAGTGGATAATGGATCAGATACCCGGGGTTGATCAGACAATGCTTTTCAGTGCAACAATGCCGGAAAGAATCCGTCGGATTTCAGAAAAGTTCCTTTCAGATCCCGTTGAAGTCAATCTGTCAGTGGAAGAAAATGTATCAGATAACATTGTACAGCATTTCTGGAAGGTCTCCAGAACTGGAAGAATTGAAGCAGTTGCAAGATTTGTTGAAACTGAAGAAAATATCGACGGAGTCATAATCTTTGTGAGAACCCGAAGCATGACACTTGAACTTGCAGAAAAACTTGGAGCCGGGGGATTCAGCGTTGATGCACTCAATGGTGATATGACCCAGCTTATGAGAGAAAGAGTTGTTTCAAGATTCAAGGATGGTCGCACCAATATTCTTGTGGCCACAGATATTGCCGCCCGTGGACTGGATGTGCCCAGAATCACCCATGTCATCAATTTCGATGTTCCTGATGAAATTGATACTTATATTCACAGAATTGGACGCACCGGAAGATATGGAAGAATAGGTAAAAGTATTATTTTCCTTCTTCCTTCCCAGAACCGGCTTTTATATCTTCTGCGAAAGCATACGGGACAGGATATCACTGAAATTACTCTTCCCACTGCTTATGAAATTACCCAGCGTAGAATTGCTCTTTTTAAAAAGGAAATATTAAATTCTCTGGAGAAATCTGAAATTGATTTCTTTCATAAGATAGTGGAGGAAATTAAGGAAGAAAGTGATATTTCCATTGATGATATAGCAGCCGGGCTGGCATATATGGCTCAGAAGACATTTCCTGTCCATCACCGGAAAATTCTGGCATCCCCTGAGGAACTCAGAATTACCGATAGAGGAAACAGCAGATCCGACCGTAGAGATAAAAGAAAGAACCACTTTTCAGAAAAATCTGATGACAACAATAAAATTGATTCCAATATCAGAAATGAGTTAAATGAGTCATCCGGTGATGATGTCCGAAAAAGAAATGATGACACTATGATGGTGGGAGTGAAAATTTCAGCCGGAAAAAATCATGGTGTTGAAGTCAGAGACATAGTTGGAGCTTTTATAAATGAAGGCGGCGTTCGAAAATCATCAATAGGACGTATTTCAATTTTCTCTGACTGGTCTGTAATTGATGTTCATGAGGATTCACTGCCGACACTCTTTGAAACTATGAAAAAATCAAGAATCCGCGGTGTTGCGATAAAGCCTGCAATAGCAAAAGAGAAAGACAGTCTCCCTGAGAAATCATCCTTCAGAAGTAAAAAACATTCAGGTGAGAGGGGAATTTCAAAAGGTAACAGAAAAGCAAGAGTCACCGGCAGACGTCATGAAAAAGGAAGCACCGGAAAGAATTTCAGGGGAAAGAAATAGGGGAAAGAAACAGAAGTTTATTCTTCCACAGGGTAAATGGTGAAATCAGCTGTAACCGGAAGCTCTGTCCCCGGAGGAAATTCCTGGCATTCATCCTGATACAGACCGTTTTCTGCACCATCAACGTCTCTTACACATACTGAGAAACCATTTTCGGAACAGTAGTCTGCACTGCTGTCGGTATCCTCAATGTAATAAGCTTCCTTGCTGTAATCATCAGTATAGGTACATGCTACGGGTGCTCCATCATTTTCAACACAAACTTTCAACCCACTCACAGGCTCACCATCGGAGTTTACAATATTTCCTTCAGCTACCTGTCTGTAATCATATACACCATAGCATGCAGCAATTAATATAGTTGAGCCGGCACTTAGAATACCAATTGCGGCCTTTCTGAGGATATCACCAGGTTTCATTTCAACCTCCAGTATTAAAGTTATTCTAAATACGAAATCAGTGTAACATAGTTTTCGCACAAGACATGAATTTTTTTCATTCAATAATTTTTCTTGGGATATTTTCGGGAAGTCTCGTAAGAAGTTCATAATTCAATTGATTGGACATTTCACTGAAACTAGCCACACTCAGTGACAAATCCCCCTGATTTCCAATAATTACAACTTCATCACCCACTCTGGCAGCTGGAATATCAGTTATATCCATGGTAAATGAATTCATACTCACACTTCCTAAAACACTTGTTCTTTCTCCGTGACACAGAACACGTCCCTGATTACTCAGTGATCTCGAAAACCCATGGGAATATCCAACTGGAACAATGGCGATCCTCATATTTTTAGATGCCAGATAAGCAGTACCATATCCAATGAATTCACCGGTTTTAACTTCCTTGATACTCATTATTCTGCTTTTCCAGGTAATTATTCTCTTCAGAGGATTATCCTTCATACCCCTAGTAAGGTGACTGATATATGTTTCAGTATTGGGCCAGTATCCATACTGCATGATACCAATTCTTGCCAGATCCATTCTTGTTGAAGGGAATCTGATGGCAGCTGCACTGCAGGCAGTATGACAAATCTCCGGTTCCAACTGCTTTTTCCTGAATCTGTTTTTCAATTTTCGGAATGTTTTTATCTGATGAGTAACCCGAAAATAATTGGCAATACTTTCCGCCCCGGCATAATGGGTGCAAAGACCTCTGAATGTTAGCTTTTCATTATGCTTTTTAAGAAATTCAATTACCTGTGGAAGATCTTTTTCACTGAATCCGGTGCGGTTCATTCCGGTCTCCATCTCAATATGGATTACAGCTTTCTGGCCTGTCTTACCTGATGCCCTGACAGCGCCTTCAAGACGAGCCATGTCAAAAACGTAAAACTCCACATTGTTTTGAACTGCCCATTCCAGTTCATCAGGTGATATCATACCCATAATTACGGTTGTTGCTTCATCACCGGTAATCTCCCTGACTCTTCGCGCTTCCTCTGAGCTGAAAACACAAAAATGCCGCTGCCCGCATTCCAGGGCAAGGGGTACAAACTCCTCAATTCCGTGACCGTATGCATTTCCTTTCACAACTGAGGAAAAAACCGTTTCGGTTCCCAGCATTTCCCTTATAAAACTGAAATTCTGCTGAAGAGCACTTTTACTTATCTCAATAACGCTGGTGCAGAACATATTAATCAAGTACCTTCCTGATTATTGAAACAAACATATTTACCCCTGATTCAATAATTTCATCTGGGAAGTCATAGTCCTCATGATGGAGAGGAGGCTGATCTTCACCACTTCCCAAACCAAACATTCCACCACTGAATCTGGATGTAAAGTAGCCGAAATCCTCTGACCATCTGAAGGGTGCATCAAGTTTTTTAATTTCAAGACTGTTCTCAATTGCACTTTCCCTAATAAGGGAGTTAACAGCCGGGTCATTGACTGTTGCAGGAAAAAATTCGTGATATGAAACTTCAAACTCCAACCCATGCTTTTGTGCCAGTTCTGAAACCAGTTTTTCCCCGTAATGCTTGATTTTTTCCATATCCTGTCCTGAATATGACCTTAATGTGGCCTTAAACTGAGCATCCCCTGCACTGGTTCCATAGGCTCCATTTCCCAAAGTTGCTCCAACTGCAGTAACCAAACTAAAATTTGTGATTTTTTTTGGAATATCAATAAAACCTGAAATAACTTCAGAAAGAGCCTTTGCGGGGTTGATTCCCTTTTCAGGTTCAGCTGCATGAGAAGTTTTTCCTTTGAAATCCACACAAATTCCAGTGGAAGAACTGGCAAAAAATGAATCACTGGTAATAACAGTTCCCTTTTTAAATCCAGGAATATTATGCAGTGCAATCACAGTATCAGGAATGAAGTGATCAAAAAAGGAGTGTTTCAGGGCTGCTTCTGCACCCTGGCCTGTTTCTTCTGCACCCTGATAAAAGAGAATAACTGTTCCTTTTTCGGGGGGATTCTGTTGAATTTTAAGAGCTACTCCAATAAGTATTGCCATATGACCGTCATGACCACAAAGATGTGATACATTTTCCACAATTGAAGAATATTCCGTTTTACTGTTTTCTTTAATTGGCAGAGCATCAAGCTCACATCTTGCCAGAACAGTCTTACCGGGATTCTTTCCCTTGAATATCGCTGCCAGACCATTTCCACCAATTCCAGAATGTATTTCAACTGAAGTATTCTCTGTCAGAAACTCGGATATCCTTTGTGCAGTATATTTTTCCTCACATGACACTTCAGGATTTCTGTGTAGAACATGTCTGAGATTGATTAATTCGTTTAAATATTCTTTCATAGGGGGATTTTAAACAGAACCATGATAAAAAACAAATCTTCTTTCTGAACTTTTTACCCTAATTTTTTTTTAATCTTTGTGCAGCAATAGTTTGAATGGATTAAATCTTTTTAATTATCTCTGTATTAACTGGTGGAATTCAATGAAATATACTCATCACGGTTTTTACGGTTTTCCACAGCCTCTCTTGCAAGAGAATCAGCTTCCTCATTCCCTTCCACACCGCTGTGACCTTCAACTTTTATGAGTCTCAGTCTGGGAAATGATGTCATAAGCAGCCTGATTTCAGTTATAAGTTCCACATTGGCTTTTGCTTTCCATCCTTTGGACAGTACACCTATGCTGTATGAACTGTCTGTGTGTATAAGAACTTCAGCTTTTTTATTTTTAACAGCCTGAAGTGCTCTGAGTATAGCTGTAAGTTCAGCTATATTGTTTGTGGAAGAGCCAAGATATTCACTTATAACCCTCTTTATACTGCCATTTGATAAAACAACACCCAGACCTGCAGGACCGGGATTGCCACTGCATGCGCCATCAGTATATACAGTAATTGTTGAGGTCATATTTTAATCAGTCTTCAAGAATTTCAACGGTCATTTCAATGCGGTCACGTGGAGCATCCTTGGAATTTGTGGGTAATTCAGCTATCTGATCCACAACATCCATTCCTTCAGTTACTTTACCGAAAACTGTATAGTTTTTATCAAGAAACTTACTGTCCTGATGAACAATAAAGAACTGACTGCCTGCACTGTTGGGATCACTTGATCTGGCCATGGAAACAATACCTCTCACATGACTTTCATCATTAAATTCAGCATCGATATTGTAGCCTGGACCACCTGTTCCAGGAGTTCCCTTTGCATTTGGTTTTGAATTGGGGCATCCCCCCTGAATCATAAAACCGGAAATCACTCTGTGAAAAATAGTCTGATCATAAAAACCGGATTTTGCAAGAGTCATAAAGTTATTAACGTGGCCCGGTGCCTTATCCGGGAAAAAAGATACCGTGATTTTTCCGAATTTTGTACTTATTACTGCTCTTTCCATAATTTTTCCTTTCCTTCAATTTAAGGAGATTAATGATTTGATTTTTTCTGCTACTTTCTCCGGTGTAAAACCAAAGTGCTGAGCTATTTCAGAGGCTTTTCCACTTTCGCCGAAAGTAGTCATACCTATCCGGTGTTTTATTCCAAATCCTGCGAATAATCTTGTGGTTGCAGTTTCCACCGCAACTTTAAGTCCACTACATTTTCCTGCAAGGTCTTCCATGGCTTTTGTATCATCAAGATCCAGCATGGGAACACTGATGACTTCAGTGGATAAACCATCTTTCTCCAGAATATCCGCCGTTTGAAGTGCCAGAGACACTTCACTTCCGGAACTGAATATCTGAATTGCCGGTTCATTCACAGATTTAACACTGTAACCCCTGAGATCATCAACTTCGCGACTGGAGTCTTTTAGTGCCTCAAGGTTCTGTCTTGATAAAATTAGACAAACCGGGCCCTGATAATCAAGAATAAACTTCCATGCAGCTACAATCTCATTTCCATCTGCAGGACGAATCACCTTTAAGCCTGGAATAAGCCTGAGAGCATCAATATGCTCAACCGGCTGATGGGTGGGTCCGTCCTCTCCTACGTAAAAACTGTCATGGGTAAAAATCCAGGTCACTTTCAGATTCATAATGGCACTCAACCTTATTGCACCTCTCATATAATCTGAGAAAACCAAAAATGTGGCACCGAATGAATGATGAAAACCATGGAGTGCCATCCCGTTGACAATACCACCCATTGCGTGTTCCCTGATTCCAAAATGAATATTTCCCCCTGATGGATTATCTGCGGTCATTGCTTCAAATTTCTTTATCCAGGTGTTGTTTGATGGTGCGAGATCAGCACTTCCACCACACAGAGCAGGATAATAATCAACTAAAGTGTTTAAAACTATTCCACCTGATTTTCTGGTGGCTTCTTTTGAGCCGACCTCCCATTCAGGCCATGAAATATCATCGTATTCCCTGTTTTGCATTTTCTTAAAAATTCTGTACTCCTCAGGATTCTGCTTTTTCCAGATATCGAATTTCTCACTCCATTCAGAATTATTTTTCTGACCCCGTTTCCCTGCCAGAGATGTAAACTCTAAAACATCCTTATCCAGATGGAATGAACCTTCATATCCGTAGTTTTTCCTCATTGCACTGAGCACATCCTCACCAAGGGGACTTCCATGACTTGAGGCGCTCCCTTCCTTTCCAATGGCATCTCTGGCAATAACAGTCCTGCAGACTATAAGTTTCGGAACATCCGGATTCTCAGAAAACGCCTTTTCAACAGCACTTGTCACATTATCAGGATTTTCACCGTCGATCACTTCGGCATACCATCCCATTGCCCTGAATCTGGCAGCAGTATCTTCATTAAATGTAACTCTGGTATCACCCTCAATGCTGATATCGTTTGAATCATAAAGTACACAAAGTTTTCCAAGTTTCATGGCACCTGCAAATTGAGCACTCTCATTTGAAATGCCTTCCTCCATATCACCATCACTGGCTAAAACCCAGGTGCGATGGTTGAAAACATCACTACCAAATTTTGCATTAAGTCTTTTTTCAGCTAAAGCCATTCCCACTGCATTTGAAAATCCCGCACCCAGAGGTCCCGTGGCAGTTTCCACTCCAGGCAGACACCAGTATTCAGGATGTCCCGGAGTCTTACTTCCCAGCTGTCTGAATGATTTAAGATCCTCAAGACTTACATCATATCCATAAAGATAAAGCATCGTATAAATAAGAGAACTTCCGTGACCTGCACTCAGAACAAACCTGTCTCTGTCAACCCAGTGTGGTTGTGATGGATCATATTTCATAAGATCGTTGAAAAGTGAAAACGCCATAGGAGCAGCACCCAGGGGTAAACCTGGATGACCACTTGAAGCCTTCTGTATTATTTCACCACAGAGCATCCTGATCTGTCTGATTGTTTTGAGTCTTATTTCGTCCATATTTATACTCCCTAGATTTAAAACCCTGAAATTACTGACTACATCGGTTCAGGGGTGCGGGGATTATATTTTGATAAACACTGTCTTACAAGTGGAATTACATTTGATATTGATATTTAATAAGAAAATATTTTTCAAGGATGATTCTGATAAAAAATACTTCAAACACACTTCCTTTTCTCTTTTTCAACAAAATGTTTTTTTTCTAACGAAATACCAGGTGGAACACTCAGGATAAAGCAGGATACAAAGTTTTCCGGAAAGGCTTCACCATGAATACCATTAATAATTATTTTTTATTATTACTAGGATGCATTGCACTGATAAATTTCGCATGTGATGACAACTCCTCATCCAATTTGAATTCCAGTAATACAAACAATCTGACATCAAACAATTCCAGCAATAACATAAGTTCACCTGACTATGCTATTGTCGACACCGCTCAACTTGGCTGTTACTCCGACATAAATTCCTACGGCTGTATGCCTTCAGGATATCCCTACAGCGGGCAGGATGCACAGTACAAAGGAAATTTGCCATCATATACCGATAATGGTGATGGTACAGTGACAGATAACGTTACAGGACTGATGTGGATAAAAACTCCCGATATCAACAATGATGGGGTTATTAACATTGAAGACAAACTTACATGGTCTGAAATCCCATCATATGTGGAAAATCTCAATGAAATAAGTTATGCAAACTACAGTGACTGGCGAATTCCTTCAATCAAGGAACTATATTCACTTATAAACTTCAACGGAACTGATCCATCAAACGGTGATGAATCAAATCTCATTCCTTTCATCGATACTGATTATTTCGGGTTTGATTATGGCGATACTGATGCAAATGAACGCACCATTGATTCCCAGTATGCCAGCAGCACCTTGTACGTTTCCACCAGATTTGGCCAACTACTGTTTGGGGTCAACTTCGCGGACGGACGAATCAAGGGTTATGGTACAACTATGGGGGATGGTAGTGAAAAAACATTCCTCCTGCTCTGTGTGCGCCAGAATCCATCCTATGGAGAAAATGTTCTCACAGATAATGGTGATGGTACAGTAAGTGATGAATCAACTTCTCTCATGTGGGCTCAAAATGACAGTGCTGAACCAATGCTATGGTCTGATGCCTTCGAATATGCATCTGAGATGAACTCTCAGAATTACCTTGGCTATAATGACTGGCGAATTCCTTCCATAAAAGAACTGCAATCCATAGTTGATTACACAAAAAGTCCTGATACCACTTCCAGTCCAGCCATAAGTGATTTATTCAACTCCACATCGTTTATCAATGAACGCCTTGAGGAAGACTGGGGATACTACTGGTCTTCAACAACTCATCTGGCATCAAATGGAACTGCCTCAGCTGGAACCTATATTTCCTTCGGCCGTGCTCTGGGATATATGAACGATGAATGGGTGGATGTTCACGGAGCAGGTGCACAGCGCAGTGATCCTAAAACCGGTGATCCAGCTGATTATCCTACAGGATTTGGTCCCCAGGGAGATGCCATAAGAATCTACAACTATGTCCGTCTTGTCCGACTGGGTGCACAGTGGGATACCTCAGTTCTTGCACCTGAAAGCTGTGGAAACGGTTCCTGTGACGAAAATGAAACCACACAAATTTGCCCTCAGGACTGTGTATCCACTGATGAAGAATGCGGTGACGGAATATGCTCTGGAGCGGAGAATGAACAGTCATGTCCTGAAGATTGTCTTCAGGGCCCGGCAGAGTGTTCCGAGCAAAGTGATTGTGAACTTCCTGAAAACTGCCCTGATGAAGCAGCCATGGGCTGCCAGTGTGTTGAAACCATTGATGGTTCAGTTTGTATCCCATCATGTGAAACAACTGACGACTGTCCTCCAGGCCCACAGGGAATCACCCTAGAATGCAATCCTGATAATCTCTGCGCTCCCCCTCAGAACTAAATCGCGCCCCCCCCTGTCTCCCTGTTTTCCTGCCCCTGACCCTGTTCCCTGTTTTCCTGCCCCTGACCCTGTTTCCTGTTTTCCTGATTCCCTGTTCCCTGATTCCCTGACCCTGCTCCCTGTTTTCCTGCCCCTGACCCTGTTTCCTGTTTTCCTGATTCCCTGTTCCCTGTTCCCTGTTCCCTTTTCCCTGTTCCCTGATTCCCTGTTCCCTTTTCCCTTTTCCCTGTTTTCCTGATTCCCTGACCCTTTTCCCTCAAACTCAACATCCCTGACACGTATGCCTCTCACCCACATTTCACATATAATATCTTCCAATGCCTTACTGCGCTGGGCTATATTTTTCCATATTGCCGGTAACCACGGGCTTTCAAGTACCCTTATCTGCGGAACAGATACATCTATTATTCCTTCTGCTGTCTTTACTTTCCGGTCTTCATATCCATTTCTATAGCCCTTTGCTTCTTCATCTGAGCGTTCATATCTAGTTCTGCCAAGTGTTTCCTCCTGCTCTGTCTCCATTACTTTCTGTAGAAGTTACTCTTTTCCCAAATTTGATTAGTAACGAAACCATTTCCTGATCGTTTTCTGCTGATTTTTTCCCAGAAGTAATTAGTTTAATTCTTGTGTTTTTTCATACTTGGTGGATCTTTTTTCATGACGTGTGGCTCTCCTTTTTTAGTTTTTATTCCAATTCAATTTCTATCATTGGATGCGCTGCACATCGCCTCCTTTTTACAGGTAATATAGGACATCACCTGGTTGGTTTAGGAGGAGGTTGCCTTTAGCCTCCGGCCTGAAATTTTAGGTCGGGAGGCTGGGGCATTGTCTGTGAATATGAAATTTTACAGGTTGGCGCTTGCCCCACCAATAACGAAAGAAGTCACCGCAATTTTTGAAAAGGCTATGGGGTCAGAATTATAGCTATAGTCCGCGGTCGTTAATTACTCAAAATTGATAATTTTAATGTTCCGCATGAGCAGCGGCGTTTATGCGAACTTACTCATGCAACTGGCAACCAAAAAGTTCATCTGGGAAGCGTTTGAAAAATACTTCAGAACGTAATTCCGCTCTCCGGCCTTGAGGGTTCTAGTGCCAGCCGCCGATGACCAGGACAACCAATCAGACTGTCCCGTCTTGAGATAACAGCTTCGAAATTCCTTCAATCCGAAACCTTGCTCTGGAATCTCCAAAATCTTGGCTCTCGCAATCTTATGGTCTGCAGACAGCTCTAAAAGGCGTGTCAGCAATGCCCCATAATTCTCTGCCCCAAGCAAGTAGTCTTCTACAATCGAGCCCATCCAAAACAATTGATACTCCAGCAAATCGTCGTGGTCGTTCGAAAACTGAAGAAGTACATCGACTAGACCCGGCTTCTCTGTGATGCCTGAACAAATCGTGTGTACATGCTTGATTAGATTTGGAAACCGACTGAGCAAGGTCGGTAGATGATCGAGCAAGCTATCGCTGTGAGATCGAAGGAAGCCCAGGATTAAGTCAGCATCCGACTCTTCCAACTCCTCGTCCTTAAGCAGCCCCAAGAGCGCGTCGACTTGCCCGGAATCGAGGTCTTTATCGACAATTACATCAGTTTCAATAAGCTCTACCCCTGAAGCGGTCGGAACCTCCTCATATTCTGTGACAATTTCCTTAAGAGATTGCCGAATCTGACTGAGGGTATCATTCACACCACCGACCGAGTTGTCGAAAGCGGTCTTAGATGGATTTATGTTCAGCGCAAATTGACCAAGTAATTGCTGAATACGAGAAAAGTCGGCACGAACCTTTGTTGGGTTGTCATCAAACAGAGTGATGTCGTCCATAAATCAGACAACCTCTGCTGATTTAAGTTGACCATTAAGATCGACCACCTTCAAGAATTCGTTACCAAGCATCTTGGTCGGATAGATGCCATGCGGCATGAAATCAACGCTACGGCCTGCATTAATTTCCCTGAAATATTGATTCAGGCCTTTAGCATCGGTTTCCGTCACATTGTCTTTTGACTCGAACCAGTGACAGACGTCGTGGTGATACAAGCTGTTGAAATATGAAGCGATATCAAACTGAATGTTGTGCTTGTACTTTGTTGCACTACTTCGAAGGTGCTCTTTGTATTCGCCATATGCCACGTGGACTGGAATTCGTGCGCCGCTCTTGAACCTGTAACCGAAACTTCTCCGAGACGCACTGACTTCAGGACGAAAAATTGCTTTGTTTCGATAGCAAATATCGTAGATAAAGAACTCTGCAACTGGATCTAGCTTGACCGTGCGACGCAGATGCCCCCGTGGCTTAGTGGCGTAAACACGATGCTGTGGCAAGAACTTGTCCGCCTCGCAACCAGGGTTGAGCACGCGCTGATAGATGTAATCCGAAAGCTCGGCAGAGTGTTCCTTTACCAAAAGCAAATTGGTCTTCAGTGGGAACAGCGTGGCAGGAAAATCGGTCTCGAAGAAATTAACTGTAGAGGTCATGTGTACTTCCGCTGTTTCCTTGCCGGCTAACTTCGCTAATCAGCCGCGCTGCTTTTTGCGTCGGCTGCATTAGCCTTGTTAACCGATTTTATCCCCTTTATTGCGACAAAAGAGCCTCTTCCGAAACTTTCTAAAACGGTATTGGGTGATTCTCCAGTAATAAGGGCTTGTAAAACATTCGAAATTACAAAACCCGATCCTTTTAAGTATCTTAGCACCTCTTGCGCTGAGAAAAAGGTGGCATCTTTATAAAACCTACTGTTTTCTTTCTTTTCAGAATACTGTTTTCCAAGCTCACTCTCTCTATCTACAAATCCAACAATAATATATCCGCCAGTCTTCAATACCCGAAAAGCCTCTTTTAAAGATTTGGCAACATCGTCAACAAAACAGATGGTTGTTACCATCAGTACATAATCAAATTTGCCGTCAGAGAATGGCAATTTTTCCGCTATGCCGGAATAAACTTCGATCCCCTGCATTCTTGCTTTCGTTGCCATATTTTCTGATGGCTCAACTCCTATTTTAATCCCGAGTGGTACAGCGAATTTTCCTGAGCCAATACCTACTTCCATTCCTTTCGATCTACGAGAAGGAATAAGTTGTCGGATGGCTTCCAGTTCCGCCTCATAAAGTTCAACGTTCTTTTTAAACCACTCATCATACTCTTCGCTGTATTTATCAAATGGTTCTGTTTTAGGCATTCTTCATCTCCAAGATGGCCCGTATGATACCTGCACCTAACAATATATTGTCTGGTTCTGCATATCTTTCATGATTTTATATAGATTGACATTCGGACAAAGTCAAGGTGTTAATTCGCTAACTTACCGAAATTTTAAG
>JAFGWM010000016.1 GCA_016937155.1 Deltaproteobacteria bacterium | reverse complement strand
TATGAGACACACGGTGTACGAATAAGCCAGTTGGCCATAGAGCGACTAAAGATGGAAACCTGAGGCGGTAAAGTACTGAAAAGAAGGTCTCAGTGGGTAAAATCGATGGCACAGCTGCGATCTCCAGTCACCAAAAGTCAGTCAGAAACCACAAATCCTGGTAGGAAACACATAAATTCAACACCAGAAACATAAAAATAGAGGATAAAAAGCAAGAGGGAGGGCAAAAAATACCAGAGGTCGAGCAGCAAAGAAGTCAGGAGGAAAAACTAACCCGGGTTCTTTATTTTCCCTGCATCCTGCCATCGATATCTGAATAAACAGATTCACTTATTCGAATCCTGCTATCAAAACCTGAATAAACGGGTTCAATTGACCGCATCCTGCTATCAAAATCTGAATAAACGGGGTCATTTGACCACGTCCTGCCATCGTTATCTGAACAAACAGATTCATTTGACCGTATCCTGCCATCGTTATCTGAACAAACAGATTCATTTATTCGCATCCTGCTATCAAAACATGAACAAACAGGGTCATTTGACCGCATCCTGCTATCGATATTTGAACAAACGGGTTCATTTGACCGAATCCTGCTATCAAAACATGAACAAACGGGTTCATTTAACCGCATCCTGCTATCAAAACCTGAATAAACAGATTCATTTGACCGCATCCTGCTGTCAAAACATGAATAAACGGGGTCATTTGACCGCATCCTGCCATCGTTATCTGAACAAACAGGTTCATTTATTCGCATTCTGCTATCAAAACATGAACAAACAGGTTCATTTGACCGCATCTTGCTATCAAAACCTAAATAAACAGATTCATTTGACCGCATCCTGCTGTCAAAACATGAACAAACGGGGTCATTTGACCACGTCCTGCCATCGTTATCTGAACAAACAGGTTCATTTGACCGCATCCTGCCATCGTAAAAGGAGGCAACGAAAATGCCCCCGAAAAAGAACAAAATCCCTCAAATTCACCCCTGTTCCCTGTTCCCTGTTCCCCTGATTCCCTGATTCCCTGATAAATAAAATAAAACAGAAGTAAAAATACTAGAAGAAGCCGATAACTCCGAAATAGCCTATACCCAGCTCTCTTCCTGTAATATCCACATCAAATCCAGCGATTTCTCCACTTCCCATGAAAAGTCTTATTTTAAGAGCAGCATTTACACCAAGATTCGTGGCAAGCATATAAAGTGCTCCTCCCTGAAGTTCGATACCGAGAACCGTGGAATTATTGTTATCATTAACATCCCAGTTTAAAAATCCAATACCAGCTCCTCCATAAAAATAAAATGCATCAGTAAGTGGATGATAATAACTGGCTCCCACAGTCAGACCAAATTCTGTATGGTCATCCTCAATATCTGTATAATTGAGTTGACCCCAAAGAGCTACATTTGGAGTAAGAAAATATCCCATCACAGGAGCCAGAGTAACTGTTGTAACTGACTCATCAGTCTCATGATCATTGTAGTCATAGGTAACTGATCTGTCCTGAAAACTTATTTCACCGCCTATAAATTTTGTTCCTTTAGTAAAAATAGAACCCTTCTGAGCAAAAGAAACAGCCGGTAAAATAAGGACTGCAAACATTAAAGTTGAAATGGAAAAAATTTTTTTCATAATCACCCTTTCTGTCCGGAAATTCAAACCGAACTGGTCAAAAAGACATTTTATCCTGTGAAATAAAATTTGTCACCACCACAGTGGGCATCCAATATAACATATAAAAAATATTGTATATTTTATTATGAGAATAAAAATATTTATAAATTCTCTTCACAATTATTAAATATGTGTAGAATCCGCAAATCATGTTTAACGATTCAATTAAAAACTACCTGCAACTGTTTAACCAAATCCAGTCCCCCCTTCTCCGAAAATTGAAAATCGATAATGAGAGCAGAAATGATGTTCAACCACACATTTGTGCAGAACTGGCCGGACTCCTTAATTTCCTGATTCTTTCCACAGGGGCGGTTAATATTCTGGAGCTTGGAACATCCAACGGGTTTTCCACCATATCAATGGGAGAGGCAGTAAAAGAAAATAACGGCCAAATACTCTCCATCGACAGTAAACACCGGCTTCATCTGGAAGCAATAAAAAATGTGGAGGATGCAGGGCTCAATGAGTATATCGAGCTTGTTTACGCCGATGCTGCCGATTATGTAAATTCACTGGATACTCAATTTGATTTGATATTTCAGGATTGCGGTAAGTATCTGTATCGAGAGCTGTTGGAAAAACTGATTTCTCTACTGGCACCAGGGGGAATACTAATAGCTGACGATACACTGTTTAAGCCCATCGACACTATCAGAGACAGTCTCAGTGATTACATGCATCAGTACAATATGATGGTATTTAATGATAAACGACTGGTTTCGGTTATTCTCCCCATAGGTATGGGCGTCACACTGAGCTGGAAAAGAAAATGATTTTATTTTTTCAGTTCAAATAATGAACCATTGCAGTGGGCACAGCTTGCATCTATTTTGGAAAAAACATCATAATCGGAATTAATTTCAGATAAAAGCTCATCGGAAACTTCAAGCCGCCTTGAGCAATTTTTACAGTATATTCCCTTTCCGGATGAAATCTCATGTGCAGTGACTGCAGCTTCTGAATCAGTTATAACAGAACCGTCAACATTGTTCTCTGTTCCATTTGGTATCTCATCCTGACGATCTTCAAAAATCCTCTCAACTGCCTTCTCACTGGATTCTTTTCCTGATTTTTTCCTGGTTTGTTTATTTATACTCAACTTCTCGTCTGATAATTCTTTCACCAGAATCTCCAGATAAGAGTTCATCTCAATTCTCAGTTTAGTGGATTTAAAAGCATTTATCAGATGAATTCCAAGGTAGATTCCAGCCGGAATAAGGTGCTTATCCACAGGGAGTTTTAGTATACTGAAGGAATAATAAAGCGCTCCAACAACCAGGAAAAAGCCGGCAACTCCCACCATGCGGTATTTATAAATATCATTGATATAATCTGAGCCGGTAAAAACTGAATTGAAATTTCTTCTGATCTCTTCCGGTTGATTTTCACCCCGTAAAACACCCTTTAATGCAGCTGAAACACCCATAGGATAGAGGGAATTTGGAGCAACACTGCAAAGTTTCAACGCACGATCAGCGTTGTCGCTTTTTATAAGTTTCATAATAACACTGTGAAAAACTCTGGTGTTAATACTCAGTATAAAAACCACCCTGAAAAATCTGGGCAGACTGAGAATTGCTCCACCTGTTGATAACACCATAATAATAATCTGCTCCTCTGACATATTACACTCCTAGTTGACTCAGTGTAACCCTAAACTCCATTTCATTTCCACCCATTTATTTATTATTTTACTGTTATTTCCACGCCTTGAGAAAAACGGCCATTTGACCTGACTCTGAACAGAAATTTCCCCTTTTTAAGATTCCAAAAGACCTCTTCTCCGGGGCTGACTCTTTTCAGCAGTCCTGAATTTACCCACCATTCAACTGCGTGATCCATATGACCTTTCACACGCAGATTCAGTCCCTGATTTTCAAGGGGCAAAGATGGATCAATAACAAAAATCTGATTTCTTATGGGAAAAGCAATTTCAGGAAGTTCTTCATTTTGTTTTTTTTCAGTACATACACTGTGCCAGATTGGAACAGTTTTTACGTTATACTCTTTTAACCATTCGGAATATACCGGGGGATAACGGAAAAAGACACCCCTAGCTGCATTTTTTGAGCATTGTGGAAGCACTCTCAGTCCGGAGCTTTCATCAACAAAAACTGACACATGTCCATCACAATACTGTACCGGTTCCGTACCGGGAACAAAAATTTCAGAAATCTTTTCAGGGCAAAGTGGTGTAGCCAGCATTCCACTCAATGGACAAATTTTTCTGGACACCAATCGATTTTTAACATCTGAAACATTTTTACTGCGCTGAATCATCCATTTCATTATGGCAACGAAAGCTTCTCCTGCACCTCTTGCCCCCGATACAGAGTTCATTGGTGAATTATCAAAATTCCCTGCCCAGACTCCCACAGTATACTCTGATGTGTATCCAACAGTGAAATTATCCCTGTAATCATTGCTGGTTCCTGTTTTAACACTGACTTTCACAGGAAAACTGAAGGGATTATTTGCCCCGAATCCCTCTATCCTTGCAATATTATCTGACAGAATATCAGATATTATATCAACATGAGGGGACGGAAAGACCATCTTCTCAGAAGTGGATTCAAGATGTATCAGTTTCCCGTCGGTGAATTTAATTTTCTTTACGAAAACTGCCTTTTTCAGAACCCCTCTTCTGGCAAGAGTTGAATATGCTGTGGCCAAACTCAATAGGGACACATGTGCATTACCGAGAGTCAGTCCAAGGCCATAAACTTCCGGTTTATCCGATATATCCTCAATGCCCGCCTTTTTCAGAACCTCTATCAGATTCAAAACACCTCCATGTCTGAGTGCATAAAGTGCAGGAATATTTAGAGATGAGGCAAGTGCTTTCCTCATTGTCACTGGACCAAGGTATTTACCACTGTAGTTTGATGGAATATATGCTGAATTTCCACCGAGTTCGAACCTTGTCTCCACATCGGGATATATAGTTGCCGCAGTGGCACCATTAATGAGTTCCAGAAGATATGTAAATGGTTTCAGAGTACTTCCAGGTTGTCTGAGTGCAAGAACACCATCAATCTGTGATGAATTTTCGGTATTAAAGTAGGGATTTCCAACCCATCCCACAACTTCTGATGTGTCATTTCTGATCACAATACAGCTAATGTTATTCATGCCAAGATTATTAAATTTTGAAAGCTGCTGTCGCAAAACACCATTTATATACTTTTGAATTTCAGCATCTAAAGTTGTAGTAACTTCCTCCACATGTCTATCCGGAAATTTTTTCAACAGTTTTTTTCGGATATATTCAGTAAAATGAGGAGCAGTAAATGGGGGAGTCTGCCTTTTAGGTACAACTTCCTCCATCAGACTCCATTTCAACTGTGATTTGTCCAGATAACCATTTTCATACATTGCTTCAAGAAGTCGTTTCTGCTGTTTCCTGACTCTTTTGAGATGCCTGAAGGGATTGTAAAAGGATACCGCCCTTGGAATGATCATGAGCAGTGCGCTTTCAGCTGATGTCAGTCTGGAAACATCCTTCTGAAAATATACGTGGGAAGCAGCCTGAACCCCCTGAGCACCATTTCCAAAAGGCAATAGATTCAGATAGTTTTCAAGAATGGTAACTTTATCAAAAGAAGCCTCGATCTGCTGTGATATGAAAAACTCCTTTAATTTATTTAGCAGAGTTCTGGATGATGGATTGAGAATTTTTGAAAGCTGCATTGTTATGGTGGAACCACCACTGATGGTTTTTCCCCCCACTGCATTCTGAAAAAAAGCTCTCAAAATTGAGGGATAATACACACCTCTGTGATTCATGAAATTTCTGTCTTCCCCGGATAAGGCTGCATTAATAAGGTGAGGGCTTATTTTTTGAAGCGGAGTCCAGGTATAAAACCTGCTTTTTGAACCGGCAAATTCACGAAGCACTACACCATTTCTGTCAAGATATCTCGAGCTCGAATATTTTCCTGATACTTTTCCCAGGTTGTATTTTGAATTGAGTGGAATGAGATAAACAGCTGCCTTTACTCCCACAATAAGAATCAGAAGTATTATTCCGGTTATCTGTACAGCTCTAATATATTTCATGGGATTCTGATAATATCAACTTTCAGAATTCAGATTTCCTCCGGATATGAATAACCCTATTGCTTCCTTTTGCCATTTTAAAAGTGGCTCGGGAAGATTATCGGGATCAAAAAAACCACCTTCAATAACTTCAAACTTCTGAATTCTAAACTCAGTATCGGTAACATTTCCCGTAAACACTATATTTACAGTTGAGGATGAACTCTGTATCACATCAAGTAGTTTCAGTTGTTGAGGAAGCAGATTTGTTTCTTCAAAAACCTCTCTTTTCGCACCACTCAGAGGAGTTTCATTCCTCTGGAGAAATCCTCCTGGAAGTCCCCACATCTGATCTTTCCAGAATCGATGTTTCTGGAGATATATAAATCCACGAGAATCGAAAAGCATGATTGTTGTACCCACTCTGAAGGAGGGCATAATGATTCCCGCCACTCGCTGGGCTGCTGCAGGAATTAATTTTTCATTCAGGAATTTAAAAGGAATTTTTTTCATGGGTTCGCTGTATCATGGCCAGTAATTATATACTTTTGAGGTTCCCGACCTGATATATAAAATCTGTACATAACTGCATGGAGGCATCTTGTCATCTTTTGTTTTTACGGAAAAAACATAATAGTCCTGAATTTTTGTCCAGCATTCAAGCTTCCCTGACTCCTCGGGGAAAAGTTTTGAAACCGCATTCAGTGCAGTCTTCTCACTGTTGACAACACTTTTACAGTCTCTTTCCATACCGGGAGTCATGGTTCCGGAGGTGACAACGGTTTTTAGTATTTCCATCATTCGAACCGGAGGATTCTTATGAGATGGCATTGTAGTTTTACCAGAGCTACCACTGCAACCCGAAAAAACACTGAATACTGATATAATGAAAAATAATTTTAAAAGATGCATAACCAAAGCCTCCACAGCACAAAAGATAATCACTCTCAGGACACAGTCAAATTTTGTTCAGATCAGTTTACGCTTCCTCAAGCCATTCCGGGGGCTCACCTTTTCTTGCTGCTGCTTCATCCTTGTTCATGTGACATATCTTATATTTCTTGCCGCTGCCACATGGACAGGGACCATTTCTCGGAACCCGTTTCAGCAGTTTTCGGATTTCGGATTTTCCCGGTTTTTCTCCATCGGCCCCCGTTGAGAAACCATCTCCACCGGAACTGTTCATACGAACACCTTCATCTCTTTTTTTGTGCTCATATTCCGGAAGTTCTTCAACTTCCTCTTCGATTTCAATCTCAAAGATTCGGTTGGTAACTCTTCTCTTTATATCGGTCATCATCTCATTAAATAAATTAAAACCTTCTTTTTTATATTCCAGTTTCGGATCTTTTTGAGCGTATCCCCGAAGTCCGATACCTTCCCTGAGGTGATCCATACGCCTGAGGTGTTCAATCCACTGGGAATCAATTTCATCCAGATAATAATGGCGGGAGAAGAATAGTAACTGTATTGTTCCCATTGAATCTTCCTTACGAATAATTTCCTTCTCCAGAGTAGCAAATAAAATCTTGGCATAAACATTGGGGTCAGCTGTTGTACCATCTGGAATATCAAGATCCGTATTGAAAATCTTGCTGAGATCCTTCAGCATCTCCTCCATTTTCCAGTCTTCCGGATGAACATCTTCAGGACAGTGAACACTAAGTATGTTTCCTAAAAGTTCATCAACCAGATCAAGTATTCTCTCCCTCTGCTGGATCAATGAAGCACTAATTACACTGATACATTTTTCAATTACAGTTTCCCTTGATGAACCAACAAGTTCTTCCTCAAGGGGAACCACTGCACCAAAGTGTCTGTAGAGTTCATGAGTAATTCTTGTGGGCTCCATTCCCAGTTTTTCGAATTCCACATCAGGAATCAGACTTTCATCATTTTCCCAGTCTATTCCCTTTTCAGTGGCTATTTCCTTTTTCTGCAGATCAATAAAGAAATCAATTATTCTTTCAACCCAGGGTCTGATACGTTTTCCAAGTTTTTCTATAGTCCAGGGACCGCTTACTTCAGGAACTTTAGGCTTCTTTCCCTGTTTAAGTTCTTCTTCAGTATAATCATCCCAGGCATAAAATCCCTCAAGAACATGTCGCCTGAGCTTGTATATGGCCTGGCGCTGATTATTCATAACATCGTCATATTCAAGAAGATTCTTACGAATATCAAAGTTCTGTGCCTCAACTCTCCTCTGGGAATCCTCAATTGAGCGGGAAACAAAACGATGCTGGATAGGCTCATCATCAGGCATCTTAAGCCATTCCATCATTCTCTGAAGCCTGTCTCCACCAAATATCCTCATGAGATCATCTTCAAGACTGATATAGAAACGGCTTGTTCCAGGATCACCCTGACGTCCGGCTCTACCTCTCAACTGATTGTCGATACGACGACTCTCATGTCTCTCGGTACCCAGGATATAAAGTCCACCGGCACTGAGAACATGCTCTTTCTCTTTTGCACAGTGGATCCTGTATTTTTCCAGAGCAGCATTGAATGCTTCCTTGTCTGAAGGATCAGTTTCCTGTCTTGCAAGAAAGTCAGGATTTCCGCCAAGGTGAATATCAGTTCCACGGCCAGCCATGTTGGTGGAAATGGTAACTGCGCCACGATGTCCGGCCTGAGCGACAATATCAGCCTCTCTCCAGTGATTTTTCGCATTCAGAACTTCATGAGGAACCCCGTATTTTTTGAGAATTCTCGCCAGAACTTCTGTTTTCTCAACACTGATTGTACCCACCAGTACCGGTTGTCCTCTTTCATGACAATCCTTGATATCAGCTGCCACCGCCTTGAATTTTGCAATCTCATTTTTATAGATCAGATCCTCGTAATCCTTTCGGATAACAGGCTTGTTTGTGGGAATTACATGAACTCCAAGTTTATAAATTTTATGAAATTCAGTTGCTTCAGTTTCAGCTGTACCGGTCATACCTGCAAGTTTGGTATACATCCTAAAGAAATTCTGGTATGTAATTGTAGCAAGAGTCTGATTTTCTTCTTCTATTTCAACATTTTCTTTGGTTTCAATTGCCTGATGTAAACCGTCTGACCATCTTCTTCCCTCCATCTTTCGACCGGTGAATTCATCGATGATTACAATTTTTCCCTTTTCAATAAGGTAATTAACATCACGCTTGTAAAGGGTATATGCCTTCAGTGCTGTATTCACATGGTGGAGCCATTCAATGTTTTTAGGGTCATACAGGTTTTCAATACCGAGTTTTTCCTCCACAACCCCGGTACCTCTATCGGTGAGCATTGCGTTGTGGGCTTTTTCATCAACGGTGAAGTCAATGTCTCTTTTCAAAAAAGGAATTACATCATTCACCTGAACATAGAGGTTGACAACACCTTCTGCAGGACCACTGATGATAAGAGGAGTTCTGCTTTCATCAATAAGAATTGAGTCCACCTCATCCACAATTGCAAAATGAAGTTCCCTCTGAACATATCTTTCAATGCTCTCCTTCATGTTGTCACGGAGATAGTCAAAACCGAATTCAGAGTTGGTTCCGTAACAGATATCACAGCGGTAGGACTGCTGTTTTTCAGAATCACTCTGGCCATGTATGATTTTTCCAACAGTGAGTCCCAAAAAATTATAGATTTTACCCATCCAGTCCGCATCACGACTGGCAAGATAATCGTTGACTGTAACCAGGTGTGCACCCTTTCCCACCAGAGCATTCAGATACAAGGGAAGACTGGCAACAAGAGTCTTACCTTCACCGGTCTTCATCTCAGCTATTGAGCCTTCATGAAGTACTATCCCGCCAATCAACTGCACATCAAAATGTCTCATGCCGAGAGTTCTGACACCAGCCTCTCTTACCGTGGCAAACGCTTCGGGAAGAATCTGATCAAGGGTTTCTCCCTTTCTCAGTCTTTCTTTAAATTCAAGTGTTTTATTTTGAAGTTCCCTGTCGGAAAGCTTACGGAAAGAAGGTTCAAGCAAATTGATTGAATCCACTCTGGGCTGCAAAGAGGACATTTTTCGTTCGTGGGATGTACCAAATAATTCCTTAAGGCTCATATTATTTTCCTCAATTAAAGAAATAGGTCTTCAATGGAAATTCTCCCATTAAATCCACGGTAAGATAACCAATAATTGAAAAAAGTCCATTCATTTGCCAATTATTGAAGAATACCGGAATTGAAATATCCTGTATAAATGCCTGTTAGTCTTTACATAGCAGTGCAATTATTCTATAGACCCACTTAGAGAACTCACTATGAAAATACTCCCTGGTATTGTTAAAAAAGTAATTTTCAGAACGTCAAAAATTCTTCTTCTCACAGCAGCAGTCTTCTGTATTACAGGAGTATTCACTCTATTCACTGCTCTTAAAATGAATGGATTTTTACATAGCATTCTATTTCTGATTACTGGAGGGGTGTTCTCTTTTGCGGGATTTTTATCACTATACAGACTGGGAGGAATTATAATCTTCAAAAAACCGATGAAACTGTTTTCGGGAAAAAATAATCCGGTCTGGTTTTATCCCTCCCAATCCACCCATAGCGAAAATCAGAATCCGCTGAAAATACTTATCATTCACGATAACAAGGGAAAATCATGTTATTTAATTCCAGGTGAGAAACTTTTTGGAGAGTTCTTCAGTTTTCTGGAAAATTCTTACCCGGATGCAGTTAATTATTACTCTGAAGAGTACATGAAAATATACAGAAAAAATCCTTCCGGATTTATCTCTGAGACTGAAAAACTTCAAAAAGACTCCGTGACAGAGAACTGAGACCGGCTTCACTGTTTACATGATTAATAAGAACACTGAGGTTTCCCGGTTTTAAAATACCAATAAGATATTCACATCTGGCTTCATGATAACTTACAGTTTTCAGTCTGACACTACCCCTCGTAAGGTTTGAAAACTTTCTGACCGTATTTTTTACAGTCCTCGCATCAGGAAATGGTTCATCTGAAAGAACTGTTGTTGGTTTTGGAACAAATATACTCGTGGTGATTGAAGTTGGAATTATACTGCCCAATTCATTTGCCAGTTCAGCCATTTCCAGGATATCCTCATCGGTCTCCCATGGAAATCCTATAATTTCATAAATCTTTAATTTCCAGATTCCGAGCTCCTTGGCAATCTGAGCGCTTCCAATGATATGTTCTGCAGTTATTCCCTTTTTTATTTTTTTTCGGATCCGCTCCGAAGCCCCGTCGCTGGCTACAGTGAGCACATTCATGCCACCCTTTGCCAGATAACTCAGAAGATCACCATCAAGCCGATCCGCTCTGAGGCTGGAAAGACTCACATGACCGTTACTCTCAGCATAGGCTCTGACAATAGATTTAAGTTGGGGGTGATCGCTCACCGCTGCTCCCACCAATCCCACAGCGGTTCCATCAGGTGGAGCTTTTTCAAAAATTATTTCCTCCGGAACAATTCTGAAAGGTGATGCTGTCCCGTTTCTACCAATAGTACAGAAAGTGCATCCCCGGGGACACCCTCTGGATGTCTCCACAAGCATCCTCTCCCCGAACTGACTTTTCTTTGTCAGTATATGACTCCATGCGGGTGTGTTACCAATTGCGCAAACAGAAGATTTGATTTTCTCTGGAGTATAGTGTGTTCTGATTCCACTGAAAGTGGATATATCACACAATAATTCATCTCTTTCGAGAAGCTCAGATTTTTTAAGAAAGAAATCAAGACTTTCCTCCGCATCCCCTACAAAAACAACATCAAAAATCTCCAGAAGAAGATCCTGATTAATAGTGGATAACGCTCCCCCTGCTACCAGAAGAGGATGGGATTCATTTCTGAGATCCTTTTCAACTGGAATTCTCCATCGCTGTAGCATCCTGATTACTTCCAGCACTTCCAGTTCATAACTCACAGAAAATCCTATTATATGAAAATCAAGTGGATTCCTCAGTGTCTCAATTGAGAGATCACCAGTGTCTGATGTGATTCTTTCACAGCACCAGAAAGGATTTTCATTTATTTTTCTGTGAACGGTTAAAAAACCAAGAGAGGACATTGCCATGGAATAGGGAGATGGAAATGCCAGAAGAAACATACCCTGTGACTGGGTAAAAACTGCTCCGACCTCTGTTTTCAGGAGCGGATGGGGCATCAATCCAGCCCCAGAAGCATTGATTTCAGATAATTGCCTTCAGAAAATCCTGGAAGCTCCGGATAGTCTTCAGGAAGAGCTATGCGTTTCAGAATTGTAGCCGGCCTGATACCCCATCCACTTGCCAGAATTCTCTCAAACTCATCCCCGGTCATTTTTTGAGTATTGGATGTACAGAGAACTTTTGAGTCAAAGTCCATCACCAGACACATCTCCCTTAGAAGCTGTCTGTAGTTCTTATGAACTGACCAGTTTCCCCGAGGACCTGTGGCAAAAGTTGGAGGATCGATAATAGCCAGATCAAACTTCCGGCCTTTCGCAGCCATCTGACTGACTGCCTTGATGGCATCCTCAGTCAGAAAATCTCTTCTGTTGAACCTAACTTTGTTGAGTTCACAGTTTTGCATAGCCTTGTTATTGACTTTCTGGTTGATATCAACACTTACAACCTCACTTGCACCACTGGAGTAAGCATAAACAGAAAATGCCCCGGTATATGAAAAAAGATTCAGCACTCTTTTAGAATTACTCAGTTCCCCTATTTCAAGTCTTCCGGGTCTGTAATCCGGGAAAAAACCCGTACTCATGGGAGCTGTAATATCCACCATAAACCGAAGACCGTGCTCTTCAATTTCAAATTCCAAGGGTGCCCTTTCACCAGTGTAAAGTCTGGAGGGCTCAGGCATATTACCCTTCTCACCGGAAGGTCTGAACCGGTTCTGAACATAAATTCCGGCAATACCTTCAATTGACATCAATTGATCCTTAGTGGCATCAAGGATTTTTTCTGCAGATTCAGTATACAAAATACAATGCAGCCATTTGTCATATCTGGTGATGGAAATACCAGGAAGTCTGTCTGACTCACCATTCACCAGACGGTAGGCGTTTGTGGCACCATGGGTAAAAGCAGCTCTTCTGGAAACAGCTCTTTCAACTGCCATATTAAAGAAATCACTTCCGGTAGGTGCATTGGAATCTCTTGTGAATACCCTTATTGCCACACTTCCTTCATTATCCCAGATTCCACGGGCAATAAATCTTCCGTCACGATCCTGCACATCCACCATATCCCCTGTGGAGAAAGCCTGTTCTTCAGGGGCAACCACATTTCTGAAAATCCATGGATGTCCGCTCTGAATCGCCTTTGCACTCATGTCAGGGATAGTAATTTTTACTTTTTTACGAACTATAGCTGAGGAATTGCCTGTTTTTTTTGTCTGATCCATATCCACTACCAAATTTTAAAGGGTCAATTAAAATAATCTCAAATTCCTGTACAAAATTAATAATAACTTATAGGTTTTTGTACCTGCTGTTACGCATGTCATTAAAATCGGGAAGACAGCAGCAAAGAGGAATCAGAGATTCATGCAATCACTACTTAGGAGAGATAAAAAATCATGTCAAGGGAATTAATTGATCTTTACAGTGACACACAGAGTCAGCCAACTTCACAGATGCGTGAATTCATGGCCAGAGCCAGTGTTGGTGATGAGCAGCAAAGACTTGATCCAACTGTAAATGAACTTTGTGAAAAAACCGCCGCACTTTTGGGAAAAGAAGCTGCAGTATTTCTTCCATCAGGGGCAATGTGTAATCATGTTGCGATAAAAACACATACAAATCCCGGGGAGGAAATTATACTTGATAAAACAGCACATGTCAGGCATTTCGAAACCAACAGTTATGCTGTGGTCAGCGGTGTTGGATTAAATACACTGAGCGGTGACAGAGGTGTTTATTCAGGAGATCAGTTGAAGGAAGCCGTCAGGGCAAATGATAACCACATGGGTATATCATCTCTTATGGTGGTGGAACAGACTACAAATCTGGGGGCAGGAAAAATCTGGAGTCTTGAACAGATATCTGAAGTAACTTCAACCGCAAGGGATTACGGTTTAAAATGCCATATGGACGGTGCCCGTCTTATGAATGCTGTTGTTGCTTCCGGTGTGGATGCAAAACTTTACAGCAGATATTTTGACTCAGTCTGGATAGATTTTTCCAAGGGTCTTGGTGCTCCTGTGGGTGCCGCTCTCGCCGGGAGCAGAGAATTCATTGAAAAGGCATGGAGGTACAAACATATGCTGGGTGGAGCAATGAGGCAGGCTGGAATAATAGCTGCAGGAGCATTGTATGCACTTGAGCACCATATTGATCGTCTGGCTATCGATCACGAAAATGCTACAATGCTGGCCAATCTTATCAGTGATATTCCCGGACTTGATATCTGGCCTGTTGAAACCAACATGGTCTATTTTGATCCCACCGCTTTGGGCACTACAGCCGATGCCTTCGGGAAAAAACTCCTTAAAAATGGACTGAAATGTTCAACCATTGGAAGACAAGAAGTCCGAATGGTCACATATCTTGATATTTCCAAACAAATGATAATCAAAGCCTCAGAAATTATCAGACAAACAGTTGAAGAAACACTGAGTGAGTAAACCGCTACTCTCACGTTTATTATAACCCCTGTGTTATTAATTAATTTAAGCAGTTATTTACGGCAATCGGGGCAGGTGGTGAAGAATTCCTTAGGTACATCAGCCCATTTTCTAAAAGTAAGAGCCTGATAGTTAGGCATAAATGGCCATCCACACTCAACACATTTCTTCATTGGAAGAGTGCGATCCCATTTTTCAATTCTTCTTTCCTCTGCAGTCTCAGTCATTTTGATGCAATCAGTGGGACATACATAAACACATGCACCACAGCCGATACAGTCTTCAGGACTTTCCATAAGAGGTCCACCAACTTTAGTATCTGCACCACGGGAGTTGAAAGTAATAGCATTTGCACCAACAACCTCGTCGCATACTCTTACGCACAGACCGCAAAGAATGCATTCATCAGCATCAGCTACTTCAAACCTGACTGGAACTTCTATATCGAGTTTGCAGGCAATTTTATCCAGAACCTCTGCTTTTGGAGCTCTGCTTTTGAGAAGTTCCAGTACGAGTTTCTGATTGAGTTTTACCCTCTCATTATCGGTTTCCACTTCAAGTCCATCACTGACCGGGAAAGTGCATGATGTAACTATTTTCTTTTTCCTGCCGGGTTTTCCTGCTTCGACAACACACATTCTGCAGGCACCGGTGGGAGCCACTGCTTCATGATGACAAAGGGATGGAATATAAATACCTTCTCTTGTGGCTACTTCCAGAACAGTTTCGCCTTCCTCAGCTTTTACGGTTTTTCCGTTAATTTTAAATTCTACCATGTTATTCCCCCAATTTCTCTTTGATCTCAGAGCCTGAAGGTATCATAACAGCGTTGAAGTTACATACATCAAAGCAAACGCCGCATCTGACACATGTGTCCTGATCAATGGTGTAAGTCTTTTTGAGTTCACCGGAAATTGCCTTGGTGGGGCATTTCTTTGCACATATGCTGCATCCGGTGCATTTTTCAGGATCAATGGCATACCTGATCAGTTCAGTACACTGTTTGCCGGCGCAGTATCCTTCGCGAATATGCTGATCATATTCCTCACGGAAATATTTCACAGTTGAAAGCACAGGATAGGCAGCAGTCTGACCGAGAGCACAAAGTGCACTGTCTTCCATAACTCTACCAAGCTCGTAGAGTGTGTCCACATCACCTTCTTTGCCCTTGCCTTTTACGATTCTGTTAAGAATTTCGCTCATCTGACGAAGGCCTTCACGGCATGGTGTACATTTTCCACAGCTTTCATCCTTGAGGAAATCAACAAAGTATCTTGCAACCTCTACCATACATGTCATGTCATCCATGACAATCATTCCACCGGAACCCATCATGGAACCAAGTTTGGTCAAGCCATCGAAGTCAACTCCTTCATCAAGGAATTTTTCAGGAATACAACCACCACTGGGACCACCGGTCTGAATAGCCTTAAAAGTACGACCCTTTTTGCTGTTTTTGATACCGCCACCGATTTTATAGATAATATCTCTGAGTGTGATTCCCATAGGAACTTCCACCAGACCGGTGTTATTAACTTTACCCACAAGGGAGAAAATCTTGGTACCCTTTGAACCGCCCCATGGATTTTCGCTGACATCGCCTGTTCCAATGGAAGTAAACCATTCAACACCCTTTGCGATGATATGAGGAATGTTTGCCCAGGTCTCAACATTATTGAGATTGGTTGGTTTATCCCATAATCCTGATTCAGCTGTGTGGATATATTTTGGTCTTGGTCGGCCAACTTTACCTTCAATACTCATCATAAGTGCAGTGGATTCACCACATATGAAAGCACCACCACCACGATTTATTTTAATATCAAAGTCAAATCCGGTTCCAAAAATATTTTTACCTAAAATACCCAGTTCTCTGGCCTGTTCAAGAGCCTTCTTGATTCTCTGAACTGCAAGAGGATATTCGTTTCTTATGTAGATATACCCTTCTGAGGATCCGATTGCCCATGCACCGATAATCATCCCTTCAATAACACTGTGGGGATTTCCTTCCATAATACTTCTATCCATGAAAGCACCGGGATCGCCCTCATCAGCATTACAGAGAACATATTTTGGACTTCCTGTAGCTTTTCTTGTGGATTTCCATTTCACGCCTGTGGGAAAACCACCGCCACCGCGACCTCTAAGACCTGATTTTATTATCATATCCACAACTTCATCAGGGGAAATGCCCTTAAATACTTTTGCAAGAGCCTTGTATCCGCCCATGGATATGTAATCTTCGATCTTTTCGGGATCAATATGGCCGTTCATTTCAAAAACAACCCTTGTCTGGTGTTTATAGAAAGGAACATCCTTTTCTTTTTCAAATTCACTTTTTGCTTCATCACGATAAAGCAGCCTTTTAAGAATTTCGCCTTCTTTAACTGTTTTATCCAGAATATCAGGAACATCCTTGGGTTTTACTCTATTGTAAAAAACACCTTCCGGATGAACAACCACCAGTGGACCTCTTTCACAGAATCCGTGACAACCGGTTCTTACGATATCAATATCAATATCTCTGCCTTTGAGTTCCTCAGTGAGTGCTTCTATAACTGCATTCCCACCACCGGCAAGACAGCCGGTACCACCGCATACACTGATATATTTGCGGTCGGCACTGCGGGTAGATGACTTTTCCTTTATAAGCTGCTCAAGAGCTTCAACGGAATTTACTCCAGCCATTTTATTTAATTCCTTCCTGCCTTATCAGGCCTCACGATACTGATCAATCATTGATGTAACCTCGGAAGTTGTGAGATTACCGTGGTAGTTCCCATCAACAATTACGAGTGGACCTAGTGCACATGCTCCTACACAGTTAACTGTCTCAATTGTGAAGGCCATATCAGGGGTGTTTTCACCATTTTTAATTTTAAGTTCCCGCTCTATTTCTTCCAGAACTCTTGGGGCTCCACGTACATGACATGCTGTTCCCATACAAACAGTCACAATATGTTTTCCCCGGGGTTCAAGACTGAATGAAGCAAAGAATGTTGCCAGAGCACTCACTCTTGAGAATGGCACACCAATTTTTTCAGCTACTCTTTTCATTGCTTCCTTCGGGAGATAATTAAATTCAGCCTGAATATCCTGAAGAACCGCCAGAATTGCTGTTTCATCGCCTCCGTATGAATCAATAATGGAATCTAATTTTGCAACATCCATGTCAGTCCTCCTGGGAAACACGGCTGAGTTTCTGCAACCACTCATACCGCTGGTTGATATTTTCCTGAATAATTTCTATCTGTTCCTTACTCAGATGACGATATCTGCCCTGAAGTTTAAGATATTTTTCAATCGGTTTCAGGAAAGGAAGATCCTCACTCATTGTGTATTTTCCATCCTGATATTCATAAAGCGGGAAAAGCCCCGTCTGGGATGCAAGTCTTCCGAGCTTGATAATATCGCTGGGCTGACATCTCCAGCCTGTTGGACATGGAGCAAAAATATGAATCAGTTTGGAACCGGAAGTTGAAAAAGCCTTATCCACCTTGGCCATGAAATCAAAAGGATAACTGGTATTAGCAGTTGCCACATATGATACATTATGTGCGGCTGCAATAGCTGCAAGATCTTTTTTGCCAGTGGATTGTCCAGGAACTTTCTCTCCCGCAGGAGAAGTCGTAGTGGATGCAAACATCGGTGTACCTGAGGATCTCTGAATACCGGTATTCATGTAGGCCTCATTGTCGTAGCACAGATATAAAACATCATGGCCTCTCTCGAGCATTCCACTCAATGCCTGAAGTCCAATATCAAAGGTTCCACCATCACCACCGATGGCAACAACATTCACTTTACCAGGAGCTAATTTACCTTTTCTCTGTAAAACCTTAATTCCGGATTCAACACCACTTGCAACCGCAGCGGCATTTTCAAAAGCAACATGAATCCATGGAACTCCCCATGCTATATCCGGATATGCACTGGAAATAATCTCCATACAGCCTGTGGCGTTTGCTACTACTGTGTTTGGTCCTGCGGCTTTCAACAGATAACGCAAAGCCAGTGCCGGGGCACAACCCTGACAGGCCTTATGGCCTGGTGAAAAGAGTTCACGGCCTGGAACAAGCTTTGACGCAAATACATTTAAATGTTCCATTACTCTCTCACTCCTATGTATTGAATGGGGAAGTCCTTCCCTGTGTTTTTCACTTCTATGAGCTGCATGAACATGTCCTCGATCTCTTCAATACGGACATCTCTGCCACCGATACCCATAACATATTCTCTAACCTGAGGTCTCTTGTCTGAAGTGTAAAGAACACTCTTCACTTCACTGGCAACGGGATGAGATGCAGCGCCAAATGTATAAGCCCTGTCAACACAGCCAATAACACTGATATCCCCGAGAACTTCAAGGAATTCCTCTGTGGGGAATGGTCTCCAGAGTCTTGGCCTGACAATACCAACTTCAATTCCCTTTGCCTTCAGGTTATTTACTGCAGTCATTGCTGTTTCAGTAAGTGAACCCATCATAACAAGAGCAACCTCAGCTTTTTCCATATTGTAGGACTCAACCACTTTATACTCACGACCGGTTATCTGAGAAACTTCAGCAAAAACTTCTTTAATAACAGGTTTTGAATTAACAAGTGCCATATGCTGAGCCATTCTGGCTTCATAATAAATCTCCGGAACGCCAACAGCACCCATAGTGGAGGGATTTTTAACATCAAGCCTTATCTGAGGCTCAAATTCAGGAAGGAATTTATCAAATGTTTCCTGTTCCCAATATTCAATAGGCTCAATCATGTGACTCACGATGAATCCATCAAAATTGAGAATTGTAGGAAGAATTACTCTCTTGTCCTCTGCAATTTTGAAACATGCAGGTGTAAGATCGAAACATTCCTGTCCATTCTCGGCAAAGATCTGAATCCAGCCGATATCTCTTTCAGCCATAATATCACTGTGGTCATTCCAGATACTGATAGGACCGCTGAGTGAACGGTTTGCCACAGCCATTACAACAGGAAGCCTCATCGCAGGAGCAATAAAAAGAATCTCATGCATGAGCGCAAGCCCCTGAGAACTTGTCGCTGTGAACGTACGGGCACCAACAGCACTTGTACCAAGGGCGGCACTCATTGCACTGTGCTCTGACTCCACAGGAATGAATTCAGCATCCAGCTCACCGTCGTTAACCCATTCTGAAAGATGTTCAACTATGTGAGTCTGCGGGGTTATAGGATATGCAGAAATAGCATCAACTTTACACATTGCAACGGCATCAGCTAGTGCTATTGAACTTTCAACACCTTTTCTCCTGGCCATTTATGCCTCCTCAGGTTTAAGTGATATACAGCCTGTCCAGCATTCTTTTACACAGACTCCGCATCCCTTGCAGTAATCAAGATCAGCGTGATAATAACCATTTTCATCGGTTTTTATACAGGCCTCGGGACAGAAAAGCGCACAAACGCCACACTTGATGCAGTGTGTTTCGTCCCAGATTGGCCTTTCAGAGCGCCATGAGCCTGTATGATTCTTTTTTGCACTCATGTAATCTGTCTGTACAAACCCGATGGGAATTTCTTTCCATGTGAGTTCAAAAGGATGTTTTGCCATGTTATTATTCTCCCTCGGAAACAAGCACATTTTCATGTGCTTCGTTGAGAGCAGCCATATTCACAGCGGCAATTCTGCCAAACCGTTCATTAACAGCAACTTTCATATTTTCAATACTTACACAGCCGGAGGCCTTGATGAGAGCACCGAGCATGACAGTGTTGTTGATTGGTCTTTTGATATGGGTCATAGCTATGTTGACACCATCAACAATAGCAAGCCTTCCCTTCCAGCCTGTTTCTGTTCTGACCTGCTCAGCAGTATTACCTGTGGAAACCACTAAAAGGCCATCAGGTTTGAGACCCTCGGTGACATTAACCATCTGTGTTAATGAATAATCGAGAACCAGCACAACATCAGGATTATAAACTTTGCTTCTGTTGAGAATTTTCTCCTCACTTATTCTAGCAAAAGCTTGAACCGGTGCACCCCTTCGTTCGGGGCCGAAACTTGGAAAAGCCTGGGCATACTTATTGTCTGCAACAGCGGTAATCGCGAGTAATTCCGCTGAAGTAACGCTGCCCTGGCCTCCTCGACCATGAAATCTGAATTCGAGCATAGATGACTCCTTCCTGCGCAGCGCGCACGGTCTGCATAGTATATTTTCATGATTCCTTGTCAAATCCATTATCTATATACATGTAACTCACTGATATTGAATAATTTAACCCGCCACTTTTTTCCAGTTTTCAATGAATCGAGAAAAAATTAACCATCCCCAGAGGAAAAACATACCTCATTTAAAAAACGGCCCCTGAAGCATCAGGAGATCTGTACCTCCTGCATTTGAATATGGAGGTACATCATCGGAAGTTTTTGTAAGCACAACATTATACCCAGTTAGCATTGTCAGAATTGCTGTTGAACCATAATTGGATTCAACCTGACTGCTGATATCAAGTTGAGAACTTGTAAACAAGCCATTTGCCATTGCTGCTTTAAAAACACATGGTCTCAGAATTTGATTTGTATCCAGACAGTTACCAGATGATGAAACGGTTATTGAAGACCCGGTAATACCACCAAGGATTGTATTGTTTGGGGCATTGCTTCTATCAATATAAACCATAGTTCCCGGAGTGCTTGAGTATGAAACTATAAACCCGCTGTCCACTTCGGTACTATAATCAGTTCTGGTTCCGGAGATATAGATATACTCACCATCCACCAGTAATCTTGCCGGGAAATTGTTTGTTTCCAAATAATCACTCTGCCCCTGACCGAGCATAGCTGCTGCTTCTATACTTTGTGAATCAGGATCAACCACAACAGTAAAGACAGCATTACACGCTCCAGAACATCCAGATTCATCAGGATGTTGATATACATCACCATTTACTGATATTGATGATAGAGCAGCACCTGTCAAAATAATGCTGTAATCGGGATATGAATTTTCCTGAATTGCAATATCAGCAGGATAAAAAGCATCCGATGGAATTGAAAGATTTATTTCTGTTTCAGTATCATCTTCTGCTATTTTCCATATCTTCGGTGTCCCATCTGAGGAATTACCTCCAATATAAACTATACCTTCCGCTTCTAGATAAACCGGTCTTGTCGAATAAACCCGCTGATCCATTGCAATATTTTCACTAACTATGTCACCAGTGGATTTATCAAAATAGACTTTGAATGATGCAACCATACTTCCCTGGTCAGAATAGAGTAAACCTGTAACCATTATCATATCATCATTAACAAATGTAAGACCTGATGATATTGTGTGAGCCAGAGAATTATCCAAAAAAGACGTCCATTCAACATTACCATCTTTACCTATTTTGCTTAAAAATGTACTCGCATAGGATGAACTACCACCATCCCATCGCTCATTTGTATGCCCGAGGACATAAAAAACATCAACACCCTCACTCTCAACCATCTCAACTTCTCTTATAAAATCTGTTACGTAATCATCATCTGCTCCTCCCCACTCAAGAGAATTGGTACAGTTATCAAAATTATCCTGACAATTCACACACCGCACTTCCCCTGAAAGAAATCCTGCGTTCCGGCAGATCCTGTCGGTGGTTTCCTCGCAGGCTTCAAAACCCTCCTGAATCGTACCATCACCACATCTTTCGCAGTTAAGAAAATCTATTGTGCAGTCACTTTTACAGCCTATTGTTCCATTCCCATAGTATCCAAGACTTTCACAACTTTCACCATTCAAATCGTCGCCATCACACTCTTCCCACGGTTCATTGGTTTCTCCATCTCCGCAATATCCGTTATCCACACACTGGCTGTAATCAATCATACAGGAGGTTGTGCAAATAAGATTTTCGCCGTTATATCCATAATCAAGGCATGTTTCACCACCGAAATCAGTTTTATCACACTGTTCGGGATCAGTACGCTCACCATCTCCACAGCTGGGCGGAACTGAACACATCGAGAGATCATACATACATTCATCACTACACAGCACTGCACCACCTAGTTGCCCGAAATCGCTGCATGTTTTCCCCTGAGTATTTCCATCACACTCTTCCTCACCATCAATTTCCCCATTTCCACACCATCCCTCATCCATACAATCCTGAAGGTCTATTGTACAATCAGCATTACAAACAGGATTTCCTCCGTAATACCCAAGAGATTCACAGCTTTTTCCACCAAAATCGTCCTGATCACATTCCTCCCCTATATCAACAACACCATTTCCACAGTTTTTGATATTAGATGAATCATCACATCCTGACAGAGAAATTAGACTTATTATAAATAATTTAACTAAAGTTTTTCCCATGAAAATTCCCTTTCCAATAAGCAACTGTTATATGGAAATACTACCTTCATAGAAAAACTTCGCAAGTTTCAATTTACCTTCACTGAGCTATTTTAATTTTATTTTTTTCTCATGATTTGACAAAACCTGTGACATCATGGAAAACAACTTTTAATGGAGTCTGCTATGAAAACCGTATTTTCAACTTTTTTTGTTATTCCGATTTTTTTAATATCAGGTTGCAAGAACAGTTCCTCCGGAAAATCTTCTGTGTCAGATAAGGGAACTGAAAAAGTTAATTTAACATCAGGAAAAAAATCTCCTGACTCCGGAAAAACTGTAAAAAAAATTCACAGGGATCTAAAAACAATGAAACTTCCGGATAGCACCATTTCTTTTGTACGAAGTGAACTGATAAAAAAACATGGAACTCACGAAACTGTCAGAATAACCAAAAGTGTTGAACAGACGGCCTCCCTCTGGAATATTGTTACAGATGGTGACGAAAAAGTGTTCAAAAAATTCTGCATGGAAAATTTTACCCCGGAAGGCAAAAAGCTCGATTCCCTGTTCACCAGACTCGAAAAGAATTTTGAGACAATCTGGGGACATAACGAACGGGTTAAACTGGATTTAAGCTTCCCTGTTCATGTTAATACTGGAAAACTTCTGAAAATTGACAAGATATTCGCTGCATACAACGGATCTGCACATTTTCTTCAGGACATGTTTGAAAATAAAGTTGCCTTCATAACCATACTGAATTTTCCCTTTTATACTCTCGATGAAAAAAATACTCTCGGTGAAAAGTGGAACCGGAAGAAATGGGCTCATGTAAGAATGGGGGATGTATTCACTTCCCGGGTTCCTCAGGAAATACGCAAAAATATAGAAAAGGAAATGACTATCGCAGATGATTATATCTCCGGTTACAATATATATATGGGAATGGTTGTTGACACCTCAAAGAAAAGTCTTTTCCCGAAGGATATGAAACTTATTTCACACTGGAATCTGAGAGATGAATTAAAAACATCATACGGTGATAAAAAGAACGGTTTTGCAAAGCAGCAAACTATACTTAAAATAATGAAACACATCATAAATCAGACAATCCCAAAAGCTGTAATCAATAACGGTAAGGTTGTATGGAATCCTGTGACAAACAAAGTCTTTCAGGATGGAAAAGAAATAAGCTCACCCCGGGAACCTGACACAAGATATGAATATCTGCTTCGGATTTTCAATGCTGTAAAAAAAGAGGACAGATGGGCCCCAAGATTTCCCACCTATATTTAGAGAGTTTTTGAACGTGATCTTGAATATACCGAAAAACAGATTGAGGAAATGTTCATTTCACTGATTTCATCTGATCAGGTGAAAAAACCCGGAAAACTTATTGAAAAACGGCTGGGAAGAAAACTGGAACCCTACGATATCTGGTATGACGGATTTAAAGCAAGAAGCACAATTCCTGAAAAGGATCTTACGGCAAAAACAGGAAAAAAATATTCATCTGCAGCAGCATTCCACAGCGGGATAAATAGTATCCTTACCACTCTGGGCTTTTCAACCGATAAGGCAGCTGCAATTTCATCAAAAATTCAGGTGGATCCTTCAAGGGGAGCAGGACATGCATGGGGAGCCCAGATGAGGACAGATAAAAGCCACTTACGCACGAGGCTTACACCAAAAGGAATGGATTACAAGGGTTATAATATAGCCATCCACGAACTGGGTCATAATGTTGAACAGACCATAAGCCTTCAGGATGTTGACTACTATATATTGCGCGGGGTTCCCAATACTGCATTCACTGAAGCCTGGGCTTTCATCTTTCAGAAAAGAGATCTTGAATTACTTGAGATGAAAGACTCAAACCCCCAAAAGGAGCATCTATCAGCACTTAATACTCTGTGGTCAGCATTTGAGATAATGGGAGTATCACTTGTTGACATGAAAGTCTGGAACTGGCTGTATAAACATCCGAATGCTGATAAAACCACACTTAAAAATGCAGTTGTCAGAATTGCACGCCAGGTATGGAATAAATATTTCCATGGTATATTCCCACAAAAGGATGTTGAACTGCTGGCTGTTTACTCCCATATGATTGACTATCCCCTATACCTTCCAGCATATCCCATAGGGCATATAGCAGAGTTTCAAATTGAGCAGCAAATCAGTGGGAAGAATCTGGGAAGTGAAATGACAAGAATATGCAGTAAAGGAAAAATTGTACCGGATTTATGGATGAAAAATGCAGCCGGAAAACCTCTTGGAATCAGTCATCTCATCAACGCAGCCCAAATTGCCCTAAAGCACATAAAATAGAAAACCATAAAATTTTCTTCCCAGCTCCTGTTTCCCTGCTCCCCTGCTCCCCTGCTCCTGTTTCCCTGTTTCTCGCACCTTTGCGGGCACCTCCCCGGCTTCGCCCCTACGGTAATGCCGGTTCAACCACCACCTGTTTTTACCTGTTTATATTTTTTCTATTACGCTTATTTTTCCACTTGCATTATATAATTTCACTGCTAATAACTATTATGTACTTAATTTCAGACAGAAAGGCTTACTGATAATGATCCATCCATCCATCCATCCATTACATAATTTATGCCACTTTCTGTATTTCACTTATGGCTTGCGAAAATTCAGATAAAAATACTGTGAGTTTCTACTCTACACTTATGTCTGAGCCCGCTGATTCATCTGATAAAAAGCCTTTTATACACCCAATGATCTACGGTTTAACTCAGCATGGCGTTGTATTTCAGGATGTAAAAGACGACCCCATCGGTCGACGATATGCTATCACTGAATATTCAAACTCCGGTAACTTTGATGATGTTGAATCGTTTTCAGGTATCACTACAATTGAACATGAACCACTCACTGATGAGGATTTAACTCTTCTCATCACTAAAGGCCAGAGAGGATACTCAAGAAAGTATAAATCTGCACCGGTTATTTCTGATGAACTTCAAAGCGCATTCTTGAAGAATCCAAATGATGCCACATATCTTGTTCATGTGAATTTCGATCCTCCTCCATCTTATAAGCCAATGACCATAAAACTTGAAGAATCCATGGCTCTGGGTGAAATTTCCACCATGATGGATTACACTGATATGAAAAAATATTTCCTTGAGATTCAGAGGGAAGAGGTTGCACAGGTAAGCATTCCGATTCAGAATTTCATTATCAATTCAGGAGGTCTGATTGCGGATACATGCAAAAACCTGTTCTGTCTTGATGCTGTACTGACGCCTGAACAGTGTCATGAACTTGCAACCCTGAATGAAGTATCACGTATAAACCAGCCGGGAAAAATCATGGAAAACACACTTGATGCAATTACCATTGCCCGTGGAACACAAATGGAGACTGAAACACCCGGGACATCTTTTGTGCAGTTTTCAGATAACGAAACAACAGCCGGGTTTCTGGGAAACAGGGGCTACCCTGACAGAATCAAAATTGGAATAATAGAACATGTAAGTTTCCGTGATGAACACCCCGGCTTTGAAGATGGAAGTGGAAACAGCAGAATTGAACTTAGATGATGTTGCATATTTTCAGCCTGATATACTCAGTATGTCCATAGAATACGCCGGACTTGATCCCCTTTGTAAAGGAGAGGATTCCCTTTCAAGGGATGCTAACGATCTTTATGAACTTGGAATTCCTGTTTTTGCTGCAGCTGGGAATGATTGTCATTACGTCGGTCAATGCAATGAAAATTTTTATTATACTGACACCCATGACTGTGTGGTGGACTCACCTGCTTCTGCCATGGGAGTATTCACCGTTGGCGCTCACGGAGAATATCTTAAAGGTGAAGAAGGGGTGAGAATAGGTGATATAGCAGAATATTCATCAAGAGGAGGTACAACCACCGAAGGAAAGGGTAGGACAATAATTGATATAACTGCAAGCGGCTGCAGGGACTATCACATGGATATCAATGATAATTATTACTATGATCCTGAGCATTATCAGTGTGGAACAAGTTTTGCCACACCAACTGTTGCTGCAGGTGCTGCAATGATTCTGGACTGGTACAGTTTTTACTGGTCCAGTTTACTCGTCAACCCCGGTAGACTTTATTCTTTTCTTTTACTTATGGGTGACAGGGCGCAGGAACCATTTCCCGAAAATCAGCCCGATTCTGACTTTGATCCTGTCTTTGGAGCAGGTCGCTTCAAGATGCGGAGACTGGACACATATGGCGGCGATACTTTCTGGGCAAAAAATATTATGAGTACTTGCATTGATGATGCTGAAACAGCTTATATTTATATTTATAACGGATACCCTCTCCCTGCTGGAGTGGATGTTTTCAAGGCTGTGATGTTTTATTACGATTACAGACATGAAAATGGAACTGCAATTGATAACATCAACATGAAGCTTCAGGAAAAAATCAATCTGGGGGGTATATACCGCTGGGTTACAGTTGGTGGCACCAGAGAAGTTGATCCAGGTGAGGAAAAGGAAAGGGTATTTCTTTCAGGAAATCTTGAAGGCAGAATGTTCCGTCTTGCGGTGACTGGAGCAGATGTCACATCATCCAATGCCGGATGTGGCAATGATTCCATGATGGTAAATATTTCATTCTTTTTTGAGGACAGTGCAAGGGATGATTATCTTTCAGGTGGTATCGGACCTAACGATGATATAAATCCTGAATAGAAAGGAACTGACATGAAACTTATAATATCCTTGATTATTCTTGGCAGTTTTTTCAGTTGTGATGACAGTTCAACTGAAAATAACACTT